>CAMDGM010000006.1 GCA_945898015.1 PVC group bacterium
CTGAAGGGCAAAATCCACCATCAGAATGCCGTTCTTGGTGATCAGGCCGATCAGCACAAACAGCCCTATATACGCATACAGGGACAGCTCGCTGCCAAAGGCATACAGGGTCAGCAACCCGCCAAACACGGCCACCGGCAGGGTGGTCAGAATCGTGAAGGGATGGATGTAGCTCTCATACAGCACGCCCAGCACCACATATTTCAGGAAAATGGCCACCAGCAGCAGGATGCCCAGGCTGGCGATCGAGCGCTTGAATTCGAGGGCATCCCCCATGAACCGGCCGGTCACCCCCGGGGGCAGGACCTTGGCCACCTTCTCCTCGATGGACTTGATCACCACGCCGAGCGGCATGCCCGGGAACAGGCTGAACGAAATCGTGGCCGACTCATGCTGCTGGGCGTGCGGGACATTCTGGGGGCCTGCCGTCTCCTTCAGTGTGACCAGGGACTTGAACGGCACCAGCGCCCCGGTGAGCGGCGAACGCAAATACAGCAAGGCCAGGTCGCCCGGCAACCGCTGATGCGCTTTTTCCACTTCCGGAATCACCTGGTACTGGTCCTGGTCCGTCGTAAACTGCGTCACATAGCCGCCGGCGTAAGAGAACGCCAGCGCCTGCTCGATCGCCGCCGCCGTAATGCCCAGGGAGGAGGCGCGGTCCCGGTCAATCGCCACATCCAGCCGCGGCATGTTGAGCTTCACGCTATTCTGCACCGCGAACGGCATCACGCCCTTGACCGTGCGCAGCTCCTGCTCAAGCTGCTGCGCCGTCTTGTAGACCAGGTCGCGATTGAGCCCCATGAGCTGAAAGGCATAGTCGCTTCCCGCCGCGGTGGACTCGGCGCCGGAGCTGATCTTCATCACCGGCATGGCGCGCAGGAAGCAGATGCCATCCGGAAGCGCCCCCAGCTTGCCCATGAACTGCAGGACCAGCTTGTCAATGGGCGGGCGCTCCCGAGGGGATTTCAGCCGGACAAACACAAAACCCATGCTCTGGTCGGCGCCGGGCGAAATGCCGGTCACATTGCCGACCTGGGCCACACTGTTGCTCTCGGCCCGCATCAGGGCGGCCACCTTGGACTGATACGCCCGCATCTGCTCGGTGGACGCCCCCTGGGGCATGATCATGGCCCCCATGATGAAGCTGCTGTCGCCGGGTGGCAGGAACGTCTTGGGCAGCACGATATACAGCCATCCTGTCCCCACGATGCAGAGCACCCAGGCCACCAGGGCGATCCACTTGTGGTGAAGCTGCCAGTGCAGAGCCCGGCCATAGCCCCGGACCAGACCGCCGATGGCGTCGGTGACGCCCTGCTGGAGACGGTTGGATTTCGTGTGCGCCTTGATGATGCGCGCGCACATCATCGGCGAGAGGGTCACCGCCACGATCGTGGAAATCACGATCGCGAAAATCACGGTCAGCGCGAATTCGCTCAGGTTGCGGCCCACGGCCCCGGTCATGAACACCAGCGGCGTGAACACGATGATCAGGGCCGTGCTGGTCGAAATCACGGTGAAGGTGATCTCCTTCATGCTGCGCACCGCCGCGGGAATGGGCTTCATCCCCTCCTCCAGGTGCCGCACCGTGTTCTCCAGCACCACGATGGCATCATCCACCAGAAATGTCACGGCCAGCACGATACCCATGAGCGACAGCGTGTCGATGTTGAAATGGGAATACAGCATCATCAGGAACGTGCCCAGGATCGTGACCGGCAGCACGATGCTCGGGATCACCGTCTCGCGCAGCCGGCCCAGGAACAGGAAGATCACCAGCACCACCATGACCAGCGCGATCAGCACGGTGACCTGCACGTCTTGAAGGGATTCCCGGATCGGGAGGGCGCCGTTGAACATCGTTTGGATCGTGATGGCCGCCGGCATTTCCGCGCGGGCCTCCTCCAGCGTCCTGGCAATCCGGTCCGCCACCTCCACCGTGTTGGCGCCGCTGATACGCGAAATCGGCATCACCACGCATTTGGTATGCTCCATCCCGCCGGGCTGGCCGTACCGGATATCCACCAGGTCGTTGGCCACGCTGTCCACGCAGGTGGCCACGTCCTTGAGGCGCACCGGCGCGCCATTACGCATGGCGATGATCAACTCCCCGAATTCCCGGCCCGTCCGCAACTGGCCCTGCGGCTCGACCGTGAACGTGCGCATGGCGCCGTTCAGGCTGCCGCCGGGAATGTTCACCGTGCCGGACTTCAAGGCCAGCGCCAGCTCATCCACGCCGATGCGGAAGGCCGCCAGCCGGTCGGGGCTGAACTGGATGCGGATCGCGCGCTTGGCTCCGAACACCTGCACCTTCGACACGCCCTCGAGCATGCTCAGCTTCCGCCCCACCACCTGGTTGGCGTAATCATAAAGATCCGCATGAAGCAGGGTGTCGGAATACAGCACGACATAATAGATGGGGGAATCCGAGGGATTGAACTTCTGGTACGTCGGCGGGCTGGGCAAATCAAGGGGCAGGTTGCGCTGGGCGCGCGTGATGGCCGCCTGCACATCCGGCGCCACCAGATCCACCTGCCGGCTCAGGTTGAACGTCAGGTTGATGGTCGTCACGCCCTCCTTATTGTCCGAGAGCATGTACTGCAGGCCGCTGATCTGGGTGAACTCGTTCTCCAGCGGCAGGGCGACGGCGCTCGCCATGGTGGCGGGACTGGCCCCCGGATAGGCCACCATGACCTGGATCACGGGATAATCCACCGTCGGCAGGCTGTTCACCGGCAGCTTGATGTAGGCCCACGCGCCGAAGACCGCCATGAGAATCGTCATCAGCGTGGTCATGATCGGACGGCGGATAAACACTTCCGAAAAGGTCACGGCTGTCTCCCCGGTTCCATAAGCGCCAGGTCCACCACCGGCGCGCCCGGGAACAGCATGAGCTGACCCAGCACCACCACGCGCTCGCCCGGCTCAACCCCGCCCATCACCTGGACCAACCCCTCGTAGCGAACCCCCATCCGGACCGGACGCAGGTCGGCTTTGTTCTCGGCGGTTACCACAAACAGATAGGACCCCTGCTTGCCAATTTGCACAGCGCCTTCCGGGACCATCACCACGCCGCTCAGGACGCCGGCCTGGATGCGTACCGAGACGTACTGCCCCGCCCAGAGGGCCAGGTCCGGATTGGGAGCCTCACCCCGCAACTGGATGGTCCCCGCCTGCGTGTTCACGGTGTTATCCAGGAAGGTCAGGACGCCCGGGATGCGGTTGGTGGCATCCCGCGGACGGAGCTCCAGGCGCGCCGAGCCTTCGGCCACGGCCCGCCGCAGCAGCGCCAGATAATCTTCCGACACCGTGCAGCTCACGTTGATGGGGTCGTAGCTGCGGATGTTGACGAGCCGGGTCACGCCGGCCGAGGCCAGGTTCCCGTCGTCCATGAACCGGCGGGAACAGACCCCGCTGAGGGGCGCCGTGATCGTGCACCGCGCCAGGTTCAGGCGCGCCAGATCCAGGGCCGCCTCGTCCATCTGCAGTTGCGCCTGGGTCGCCTTCAGCTTCGTCTCCAGCACATCAAAATCCGTCTGGGCAATCAGCTGCTTGGCCAGCAGCGCCTTGTTCCGCTCCACCAGCACACGGTTCATCTCCAGGTTGGCCCGGTCCGCCTCCAGCATCCCTTCCACCTGGCGGACCCGCGCCTCATAGTCGCGGGGATCGATCAGGAACAGCGGCTGGCCATTGGTCACCACGGCGCCATCCCGGATCAACGTCTTGATCAGCGTGCCGGACACCTGGGGAATCAGGTCCACGCTCATCCGGTTCTCGGTCGTGCCAAACGCATCGATCAGGACCGGCACATCCTGCCGGACCGCCGCCACGGCCTGAACCGCGACGGAACGCATACCCGGGGGCGGCCCCTGGTGTTTTTTCATGCACGAGCTGGTCGCAAGCGTCAGCGCAGCGCCGGCTGCCAGAACGCCCGTCAGTAAAATCCTTCGCTTCATGGCCGGTCATCCTTCTTCTGGGAGGGGTTTAAAAGCAGATCCGGGGCCCGCGCGGAGCCCCCTTTTTCCAACAAACCAACGGCGTGGGCCAGGCGGGTCAGGGCCGTAAACGCATCCTGCCGCGCCGCGATCTGCTGACTTCTCGCCTGGGCCGTCAAGCTCTCCGCATTCAACAGGTCGAGAATGCTCCGCAAGCCCGCCTTGTAGCTGTCCAGGGCCAGATCGTAAGAGGCGGTCGCGCTTTTCAGGAAAGCCGTGCTGAAAACCAGCTTCTGGAGCGCCGTTTCATAAGACTGATACCGGCTCCAGACGTCCGAGCCCGCCGCCAGTTCCGCCTGACGCAGGCGGGCCCGGGCCGCATCCGCCTGATCCCGGGCCGCGCGGCGGGCGCTCCGGGTCTGATTGCCATCGAACAGGGTCCACCTCAGGCTGAGCCCCACCTGGGACGCCCAGTCCCGGTCCTGGATCTCACGCCCACCCAGATCATTGAAGGTGTCATACGCCAGACTGCCGTCCAAGTATAACGACGGCCAAAGCGCAGCGGACGCCACCTTGACCCCCGATTCCCGGGCCGCCAGCCCGGCCCGCAGGGCGGCGATATCCGGCCGCCGGGCCAACGCCTCGTCCAACAGCCGGCCCACATCCTGCACCGTAAGCGCGGGAGGCAGGTCGCCTGTGGGCGGAACCGCCCGCAGAGGCGCATCCGCCGCAAGCCCAGCGGCACGGGCGAGTTCACCCCGGGCTATTTTAACGAGCCCTTCCGCATGAGCCAGCACATACCGGGCCTGATCGCTCGAGGCTTGAGCCTGAAGCACTTCCAGCTCCGTCCCCGTGCCGGCGGCTTTCCGTTCCCGGGCGGCGTTCAAGGCGGTGTCGGTGTCTTTCACGCCCGCCTGGGCCGCTTCAATTCCTGCTTCGGCGCTGGCCAGACTGTAATAGGCGGTCTCCACCGCCAGCAAGGTGTCCTGAAGCGCCTGATTGAAAGCAAAATCCGCGGCATACACCGTCTGCAGCGCCTGCTCCACGGCGGCCCGCCGGCCGCCGCCAAAATTCAAGATGAGGTAATTGACCTGCAAAGCCGGGGCCGCTTTCAGATAGCCCTGGTTGAAACTGTCGGGTTTGGCGTCCGTATTCAGGCGGCTCACCCCGGCCACGGCGGTCACTTCAGGCATGAAAAGTCCCTGCGCCTGGTCCACCTGCGCCGCCGCCGCATGGGCTTCACTCCACGCCTGCTGGCACGCCGGACTGTTCCGGAGCGCCAGATCGGCCAGGTCCGCCAGCGCCAGAGGCTTGGACAGGTCGGGCGCCTGCGCCCGCACCGCCTGCCAGACCGTGTCCGGCTTCAAGGCATCCCGGGGCGGCGTCCAGGCCTCCTGCCGGCTTCCCGGCGTGGGCGCCGACACACAGCCCGCCAAAAACAGACCCCCGGCAACGCCGGCAAACATGCGAAATAACCGACCGTTCATAATCCCATACCTTTTGTGAAACGGGAATGATTTAACAACTCCCGCGCACCGCCGTCAAGAAGGATCGGAACTAAGTCGGGGACGAAGCTTTTGATATGCTCATGCAAGGGTTCTATGGCCTCTAATCGGGCTTTTGATGGAAACCGCCTCGCGCGCCGCCCCTTTGAGCGACAGCGAAAGGGGCGCGCGATGGCTTGGTCGTTGCGGCGTTTCGATCGGCGGAAGCGGAAGAGGGGATTTCGAGGCTCAGCCGCCTGAAGGCGAGGCGGCGTGGACTCGTGTCCCGACGCCTCCAGCCTGAAGGCGGATCAGCCCGAAAGCACCCTTCCGGTAACGCCGAAACGCCGCAACAGCGCCGGCCGCGTAACCCTACAATCCGCCGTTTCCCGCGTTGCCGGCTTCACGTCCGCCTTCAAAATAACCGCCAAAGGTAAAGACCATGAGGGACGAAGGCGCATGTCACAAAATAGCATTGCCCTTCACCGGCACGGCCCTGATAATCCCCTCATGAACATGATCCTGAACTATGGCAACGACTCGGTCGCCGGATTCAACGCCCTTCTCGACCGATATTCCCTCAATCATTTCAACTCCCCCAAACGGTCGACGGTTCCGCTTCTTGCCTATTGGAAAGAACCAGAGCGGGTTCTTGCCTGTCTCACGCGGTTCGGCCTCCACGCGCCGGACACCTTGACGCTTGCCTTTGAATATGACGTGCCGGTGCAGGAAGGGAAAGGGCCGCCCTCCTGTACGGACCTGATGATTCTGGGTCAAAACCTGGCCGTCGCCGTGGAAGCGAAATATACCGAACCGGTCTACGAGACCGTGAAAGAATGGCTGAGAAAAGACTACAGCGAAAACAAAAGGGCCGTTTTAAAGGGGTGGCTTTCCCTGATCAACCAAACCACCGGCAGCCAGCTGACCCATACGGACGTGATGGACCTGGCCTATCAGGCCATCCACCGGGCCGCGTCCGCCTGTTTTCCGCTCAAAGGCGAGCCGGGCGTTTCCCGATTCATGGTTTACCTGTTGTTCACGGATGCGGAAGCGGCCCCGCAAAAAATCACGCGGGATTTAGCCGTCCTGCGGAAATTGATCCCGCCCGACTCCCTTCGCTTCGCCTGCGTCACGATCCGCCTGGAAAAGAAGCCGGCTTTCACGGCGCTGGAAGACCGGTGGACCCGGGAAAAGGAACGGCTTCTTCGAGATGACGTGATGGAAGGGTTGAGGCAGGACCTCTTCTTCGAATTTTCCGAACCGGTTGTTTCCGACGGCATGCTGACTTGAGTCTATCGGCTACTTCCCGTCATTCATATACCAGGTGCGATAGGACAACCGGCCGTTCTGCCAGCAGTAGATGCGGAAAACCGGAAGCCGGCTCCAAAACCGGGCCGCCGCCTCGCACACATACACCGGCACGTCTCCCTCCCAATGCAATTCATCCCGATGACAGTGCCCCGCCAGAACCGCCTTGACCGGGCCGCTCCGCACGAGTTCCGTCCAGCGCCGCCGGGACCCTTCCGGCCAGCCCGGATGCAGCACATTCCCGTAGTAATCCTCGAACCAGGGGCTGTGCTGGAACAGCAGCACGGGTTTCCGCCCGGCCTCCCGGAGCGCCCCCGCCAGGTACCCGAAGGGATCGAACGCCCCCGCCGGGCCGCTCTTGAACAAGCCCTCGGTATAGACAAAGACAAACCGCACGCCCCCATAATCCGCCGTGGCGCCCAGCGGCCCGAACTGCCGGGTCCACGCCGCGATCGAAGCCTTCGTGCTTTTTTCGTTGATATCGTGGTTGCCCGCCACCACATGCACCGGCACGTGGATGCGACCCAACAGCGAGGTCGCCGCCGCCCGGATCTCCGGCTTGTCGAAATTATCCATGGCCAGGTCGCCGGTCACCACCACGCAGGCGATCGGAAACGGCAGCTTGTTGATCGCCTCCACCATGCTCCCCAGCACCTTCTCGTGATCCATAACGCCCAAGTGGGTATCGGAAATCTGGACAAAATAGAGCGCCCCGGTTTCCCCGGCCGACACCCCCATCACGGCCGCCAGCCAGACGCCCGCCACACAAGCCGCTATCCGTTTCATGCGTTCCCGCCCTCTCGTAAAGACACCGGTTTCTATCGCACAAAACCAGACCGACTTCGAGCTGAAAATACGGGTCCACAATCCGCTTTACTCCAACCTCCCTTTCCCCTATCGTATTACTCCCGGATGCGTGTCCTACCCCATGCGTCTGGAGAAAGCCTATGTCCCCATCCAATACCAGCCCTCACACCACTCCCCGCTATAAGCGAATCCTGCTCAAACTCAGCGGCGAAGTGCTGCAGAACAAGCAGACCGGCATGGCCATCGACCCCGACATCCTGCGCCGCATGGCCGAAATGATCCGCGAGGTCCACCAGCAGGGCGTCCAGATCGCCATCGTCATCGGCGGCGGCAACATCTTCCGCGGCAGCACCGGCGAATTGCGGGGCATCGACCGCAACACCGGGGACTACATGGGCATGCTCGGCACCATCATCAACGCCCTGGCGCTGCAGGACGCCCTCGAAAAGCTGGGCGTCGACACCCGGGTCCAGACCTCCATCGAAATGAAGCAGGTGGCCGAGCTCTTCATCCGCCGCCGCGCCACCCGCCACCTCGAAAAAGGGCGCGTCGTCATCTTCGGCGGCGGCACCGGCAACCCCTACTTCACCACCGACACCACCGCCGCCCTGCGCGCCAGCGAAATCGGCGCCGAGGTGCTTCTCAAGGCCACCAAGGTGGCCGGCGTGTACGACACCGATCCGGCCCGGGACCCCGCCGCCAAGCTCTACACCCGGATCACCTACCTCGAAGCCCTCACCAAACAGCTCCGGGTCATGGACGCCGCCGCCTTTTCACTCTGCATGGAAAACCACATTCCGATCATTGTTTTCAGCTTGTTCCAGGACAACACGTTGCGGCGCATTCTCAACGGGGAAGCCGCCGGCACACTGGTCACCGACTAACCACCCAGGAGAACCCCATGGAATCCATCGACGACATCCTCCTCGAAACCGACGACAAAATGTCCAAATCGCTCGACATGCTGAAAGAACAGTTCAGCGGCATGCGCACCGGCAAAGCCTCGCCCCACATGGTCGAAAACGTCAGCGTCCTCTACTACGGCGCCCCCACCCGCCTGCGCGAGCTGGCCAACATCTCCACCCCCGAACCCCGCCTCATCGTCATCAACCCCTACGACAAGAACGCCCGCGATGCCGTCGTCAAGGCCATCCACACCGCCAACCTCGGCTTCACGCCCATGGACGACGGCCGCGTGATCCGCATCCCCATTCCCGAACTCAGCGAGGAGCGGCGCAAGGAAATGACCAAGGTCATGAAGCGCATGGCCGAAGAGGCCCGCGTCTCCGTCCGCAACGTGCGGCGCGACATGAACGAAACCGCCAAGAAACTCCAGAAAGACGGCGACTGCACCGAAGACGAACGCGACAAGGGCCTGCAGGACATCCAGAAAAGCACAGACGACTATATCGGCAAAATCGACGCCATGGTCACGGCCAAGGAAACCGAACTCATGCAGGTCTAGCGTTTTGGCATTGACGCTCATTCCCACGCGGGGTATCGTCTGGACAGATTGGAAGGCGGGAGAAGCACGATGGAAGGCGAAACCGAAAAAAACAGCACCCCTGAAGCCGGTGTCCCTCCGAAACTGGACTTGAAGCAGGCGGTAGCCGCGCAGAATCAGCCCCAAAAAAAGGCCACCACGCGCATTGACATGGCTGCCGCCGCCATGATTTCCGAGGAAAAATCCAAGACCACCCGCATCAATCTCGGCTCCTTTGGCGTCGATCCTGCCAGCGCGCCCAAGACCATTAAGATCCAGCGGCCTTCCGAAGCGTCCACCATCAAGATCAACCGCCCCGGCGCGGCGCCCGTCGTTCCGCTGACCCCCGCCCCCCCGCCTCTGGCGCCGGCGCAAGCCAAGCGGCAAACCTCCCGGATCTCCTTGCAGGAAGCCCTGACTCCCCAGGCGGAGGCCCAGGCTTCCGCCGCCTCCGCCCAGACGATGGTCGAAACGCCCGTGCCCAGCGGGGGCCCCAAGACCATCCGGATCAAGCGCCCGGGCGACACCTCCGCCGAGGCCGCCGTTTCCCCGTCACAAGCCGCGGCCACGCCCGCTGGCGAGCCGGGCCTCGAGGCCGGGCCGCCCACCCAGCGAAAAACCATCAAATTACGCCGGCCCGGAGCCGGGGCCGAGGGCGAATCCACCGTTCATCATGCCGTCCTGCCAAAATCCGCCGCCGATTTCGCCGCGGCCCAGGCCGCCGGCCCGCAAGTCGACACCGATGAACCCGGCCCCCTGTTCGGGATCCTGTCCATTGCGGCCACGCTCGTCTGCTCGGTCCTGATTTACCTGCTCTGCGTGCAGGCCCTGCCGAATCTCGGCCTCACCTGGTCCGGCCAGGTGCCGACCCTGCACTGATCACCAGCCGCCGAACAGGTCGTTCCACATCCCCGACACGGCTTCTTTCTGGTGTTCCGGAATCGTCACCGGAAACGGTAAGGCCGGCCGCTCGGCCAAATCCGCCATTCCGGCGGCAATCGCATCCAGATGCTTCGCCATCACCGGAAACGAGATCCGGCTCATGTCATCGTCCGGACGATGATGGAAAAACCGCCCGTTGGCACAATTGGGCCGCCAGATCCAAACCCCCGGAATGCCCGCCGCCACGAACGGGAAGTGATCCGCATACGGCACCAGTCCGTTGCGGATCTTCGGATACAGCCCCCGGCCTTCAAACCAGGGCCGGACCGTGCGGTCCAGCTCCTCCGACCCGTTGCACCAGATCTCGGTCCAGCCCAGACCCGAGCCCATGCTGTCGAGATTGAAAATAAGCCGCATCGATTTCGCCACCTCGGCCCGATGTAACCGCACATAGGCCGCACTCCCCACGGAAAGCTGTTCCTCGGCGCCAAAACTGATCAGCCGGATCGTGCGCCGCCGCGGTCGCGGCGCCAGCACCCGCGCCAGTTCCACCAGGCCGGCCACGCCGCTGGCGTTGTCGTCCGCACCCGGTGAATCCGCCTGCGTATCATGATGCGCGCTCAAGACCAGGGTGCCGGCCTCCGGTTCCCGGCCCGGCAGGTCGGCGATCACATTAGCCGACTCGCTTTCACTCATGCCCCCATCCACGCACAGCCGGGCCGCCACCGCGCCCTCCCGCTGCCAGTTCCAGGCATCCTGATACGCCACGTTCATCACCGGCACGGCGCCCAGCGCCTCGGTGTACGCGGGAAACATCCCGTCCGCCAGGGGCCTGTCGCCCGGGAAGCGGATATCCACAAACAGCAGAAAGGCGGGCTTCGCTTCCATCAGCCGCCGATACGCGGCGCGCGATTCGATATGACAGCCCAGATGCACCACCGCCTTGCCGCGCAAATGCGACAGGTCTGGCCGGCCATATTCCGCCGGGGATTCAAAAAACACCAAGGGCGCTTCCATCACCTTCCCGGCCGTGCCCGGCGTATTGCTGAAAAGCGAGGCCGGATAGGACCGCCAGGTCTCGCCAACCCGGATCTCCAGGCGTTCCGAAAGAACCACCCGTGCCTGCACAGGAAAGGCTTCCGTCCAGACCGTGGCGCCGGACTCGCCAAACGCCTTCTTCACCACGTCAATAGCCGCACGATCCCCCGGCGTGCCAGCCAGGCGAACGCCGATCGTTTCCGCCAGCTCCCGCATCACCCGTTCCAACCGCTGCGGCGAAACGGAATCCAGCCCGCCGTTATTGGCCATGTCCGCTCTCTTTCGAGGCGCCCGGGGCGCCCTTGCCGTCCAGCACCTTTCCAAACTCCCCGCGGATCGTCTCCACCGCCTCGCGCTTCAACACGTCCCGCTGGCCGGGATCCACGGTCCTGTAGGAAACCCAGAGCCAGACGGCGCCCACCCCCAGAACCACCACCAAAAAGACCAACAAGGCCCACAGCGAGGCTTTGAACAGGTATTTCACCGCTCGCCACAAGGGTATTCCGCCCGCCACGACCACGATCGCCCCCACCCCGATCAGCACCGCCACGCCTACCGGCGTCGTGGCAAATGTTTTGAACACGGCCATGGTTTCGCTCATCGCTCGTCCTTTCGTTAAAACTTCACCCGGCGCCCGCGTTCAACCCCGATCCATCTTCTGAATCGCCTGGCGAAGCCGGTCAGCCCGGCGCCGCGCTTCCTCCATCGGCTGGAAAATGAGGTTCACCGTCACCAGGCGGGGCATGACCTCCTCCACCACCGGACAGAGTCCATCCCGGTACTTGTAGTCGCTCAGCGCGGTGAACGGCGGCGTATGATAGGGCACGCCATTCCCGAAAATATCGCCTTTCTTGAAGAAATCAAACTGGTAGGGCGCGGTCTCGTTGAACCCGAAGCGAAGCCCGACATCCAGCTCCTCATTCAAGGCCTTGAACCGGGCGTAGTCCATTCCGGCTCGATGCCCCTCCCAGGTGCAGGCGAACCAGTAGCCGCTGGTCGTGGCCTCTTTCGGAATCAGGCGCGGCTTCAGCCAGCGGCAGCCGGCGATCGCCTCGTTCCAGATCGCCAGGGTTTTGTCGTAGGTCCCGCGGATGATCCCCTCCACCTTTTCAAGCTGGGCCAGCCCGATGGCCGCCGTCATCTCGTTCATCCGCCAATTGAGCGTGAACACCACCGGGCTTTCCCCGGAAAAGGCCCACACGTCCTCCATCTTGTCCGCCAAGGAACGATCCCGGACCGTCACCATGGCGCCATCCCCGGTGGACAGCTGCTTGAACTCCTGGAAGCTGAACATACCCAGATCGCCAAACGTGCCGACATGCTGTCCGTTCCACCGGACGCCCACGGAGTGGGCGCAGTCCTCGATCAGGAACAGGCGATGGCGCCGGCAAATATCCCGGATTTCGGCAATGCGCGCCGGCACCCCCCAGAGATGGGTGCAGATCACCGCCTTCGTATTCTCCGTGATGTTGGCCTCCAGCGAGACGGGGTCCATGTTGTAGGAACCGGGCTCGATGTCGCAGAACCGCGGGATGCAATTCCAATACAGCGCCGCCAGCCCGCCGAAATGCACCACGGGGTCGCAGATCACCTCGTTGCCGGCTTTGGCGCCGCTCACGCTGACCGCCTCCGCCAGGGCGCACATGCCGTTGCACCGGGCCAGGGCCGCCGTCGCGCCCGTATACGCCGCAAAGGCTTTCTGAAACCGCTCCACAAAGCCGCCCTCATTGTAAAAGATACTCATGCGGCCGCGCTCGAACACCTCGCGCAGGTTGGCCAGTTCGGCCTCGCCCAAAGTCCTCAACTGCTTGGCAAACGGTCCGTAATTCATACGTCGAACTCCTTCAGGGATACCACCCGCCCCAGCCGGGCCGCCTCCATGGCGGCAAAACAGGCGGCCGTCGTCCGATAGGCGCTTTGCACATCATTCATACACGGCGCGCCCGCCGTGAGCATGGCGATGAAATGATGCATCCACGGGCCCCACGATTCCGCAATGCCGCCCTGCACGTTGTCGGGAATCCAGGAGGCCGGCAGCTCGATCGCCTCGCGCTCGTGACCGGGCTCGGCAAATCGGGGCATCGTGTCGAACCAAAGCCGGTTGTCGAGCGCCGAGCCCTGGGTGCCGTAAAGCTTCAGGTGAAACTGGAACGGGGTGATCGGGCCGATGCAAAACTGAACCTTGCCGAGCGCCCCGCTTTCAAAACGAAACAACGCCACGGCGGTATCCTCGGTTTCCACCTGATTCTCCCGCGGCAAATAGGTGCCTTTCAGGCAGGTCGCTTCCGTAATCTCGCCGCAGAAGAAGCGCAGCAGATCCACGTTGTGCCCCCCGCCCGCGTGAAACAGGCTGCCGGCCACCGCTTCGCGGCCCAGCCACGACCAGATATCCCAGTCGCCCGGAATATGGTGGAGATAATCCGACTCGGCCATGAACAGCCGGCCGAACCGGCCCTCCTGCACCAGCCCCCGCAGATGCTGGTAAAGCGGATTCATGCGGCGGTGATACCCGATCAGGTACGGCACACGGGCCTTTTCCACCGCCGCCCGCACCCGCCGGGCATCGGCCATCGAAATGGCCATCGGCTTTTCGCAGTAAATCGCCTTGCCGGCCGCCGCCGCCGCCACGCACATGTCCGCATGCAGGGCGTTGGGGCTCGCAATCACCACGGCGTCGATCGCATCCTGCAGCAAATCATCCAGCCGGGCATGCGTCCGGAACGGCGAGCCGGTCTCCGCCTTCAGCCGCGCCGTAGCCGTCGCGTCCGCATCGCACACCGCCACCAGCTCGGCCTTCGGATGGCTCAGGATGTTTCGCGCATGTTCGCGGCCGATCCAGCCCGCCCCCACCAATCCCACTCTGACCTTATTCGTCATCATATTCCTTTTTTCGAGCGGATCCGTCTCACGGAAGCACCGGCCGCGTCTTGATCGCCCCGCGCGCCGCCATGGGAAGAAACGGCTCGGCATACGAACAGCCCGCCTTCTGCCCCCAGTAGGCGTCCGGCACGCGGCACAATTCCGCCATGCCCGTGCCCAGCGCCGCGCGCATGGACCGCTCCTGAGACTCATGCTTCGTCACCAGCTCCGCTTTCGCGGACTCAAATGCCGTAATGTCCACAAATGCCGAGGCCGGAAAAGGAACCGGCCCGTGCGGCTCCACGCAATAGACCGCGGGATGCTCGCGCAGCGGCGGCGAGGCGGTCGGCAGCAGGGGCAGGCACGCCAGCATGCAGGCGTGCTTGGCCAGCGCGTGAGTCAGGGAATGGTCCAGATTGTAGTCATCGTGATAATGCGTGAACACCAGCTCCGCGCCTGTGGCGCGAAGCGCCTCCACCAGCGCCATTCGCAATTCCGGCGTGTCGGCCATGAACTCATCCGGGGCATTCAGGCACCGGTACGTGGCGCCCGCCGCGCGGGCCAGGGCCTTCATTTCCGCGGCGCGGATCCGGGCGGCATCCGCCGGCGTCGGCGCCTCCGCGCCGAGCACGCCCGCGGAACCGTCGGTCAGGCAGACGAAATGAAGCTGATCGCCGCGCGCCCGGCATTTCAACATCGTGCCGAGGCAACGCATTTCGTCGTCCTGATGTGCCATAAGCGAAACCACGTTCATGCCTGGAGCCCTCCTCAATCCAACACGGGACCCACTCTATCCGCTTCCGTTTTGCCTCGCAAGCTCCAACGCTAGCGCCGACCCCGTTCGTCGCGAATCTCGAAGCTTTCCGCATACGGCCACGGCCCGCCCTGCTCCTCGGCAATCTGGCGGTTGACACCCAGCACCCGCTCATCGAATCCCTTCTGCCGCGTATTCAGGTTCCGCTGGTGCTGCGACTGGTGAAACCGCAGCAGCTCCCCTTTCCAGCGGGCCGCCTCATCGTCAAAACCGGTGACGAGATCGGTCCGCATCGCCAACGTCTTGGGATCCCGGTTCAGAAAGGCCACCACGGGCAGGCGGGCCTCCCGCACGATCTTCCGGAAAAATGCATCCACGCGCTGATGATCGGCATTCGTGTCGTTCCCATGAGGCAGGAACACGAGGTCCGGGCGGGCCTGGACCACATAATCCCTCAGCCGGGCCTCATTGGCGGCATCCGGCTTCACATGCCCGTCACCGTCCTCGGCCAGGTACAGGAACGTCAGCCGATCGTCCGGAAGCCCGAACCACCGGCAGCTGGCCCGCTGTTCCTCTTCCCGGACGGCGGCCTTGGCGGCGGGGATAAACGCCCCGCGGAAGCCATCCTCCACCCCGCTGGCCCCGGAGGTCAACACCGCCACCTCGATCCGGTTTCCGTTGTCGCGCAGCCGGCGCAGCGTAACCCCGATGGCATCAAAATCGTCAGGGTGCGGCGCCAGCACCGCGACCCGCAAGGCCGCGGGAATGGCCAAACGATGGAGCAGCAACGGCCTCGGGCCGCCCAGAAAATCCGCCTCCGTCACGGGCTTGTCACAGGTCATCCCCATCCTCCCTTCGCTCCACACGATTCGCTCCCCAGCCTACGCCGCCGCTCCCCCGCACGCAAGCGGGTTCATCACTCGCCATTCATCACGGGCGCATCTCTGAGTATTGCACGTTCTCTTTGCGATTGTGTTGTCGGTTGAGCTGAGTTCGGCGTTTCGGCCGCGGGCTGGTGCGCGCTTTTGCGCGCTACGGGGCTCCGGCTGGATGAGCCGGGACCCTTATTCCACGTCTCATCGCCGTCGCCCCGGATCATCGCAAAATCGCATCACCATCCCGCGGCAGATCGAAACGCCGCCCCCGGAACGCCTCGCGCGCCCGCGATCTGTCGATCAGCTCGGGCGGCGCGCGACTACGGCTTCCATGAGGAAGCCCGTTCAGCAAAAGCAGGACATTCAACGGGCTATTCTTGGGGAACCAGCTCGCGCGCCGCCCGAGGCACATCGGCAGATGGCCAGGGCGCGCGATGGCTCGGGGGGGGTGCCGTTTCGATCAGGCGGACCTGGCCGAGTTGATTTTGAGGCGTAGGCGGTTGACGGCGATGCGACGTGGCCTATAGGCCCGGCGCATCTAGCCGGAAACCGGATACGCCCAAAAGCAGCCGGCAAGGTCCGCCCGAAACGGCGCTCCCAGCTCAACCGACAAAACAACCGAAAAATATCAAAATCAGAGATGCGCCTGTTCCTCACTCACATTTCTCAACATCGCCTCGCCCTTGACAGCGCCCAGCCCGCCCCGCATACTGTAAAGCTCAAAACGGAGCCTGGGCACCGCACGATCAGGAACCTTTACCGCAAGGAGTTCGTCATGGCTGAATTCACCTATACCCCCTCCCAGTGGATCCCCTTCCGCGACCAGAAGGTCCTCAACCGCGTCCGCCGCATCAAGCGCAAGGATATCACCCGCCACAAGAACCCGGAGCTCAACATCCAGGTCATCCCCGACGACATGGCCGAATTCGTCTGGCTCAACGACATGTTCTACCGCATCAAGACGGCCATGGACGCCAACAAGACCTGCGTCCTGATCATGCCCAACCCGGCCCACACCTACGTCAAGCTCGCCCTCATGCTGAACCGGTTCAAGGTCAACTGCCGGAACCTGTGGATCTTCATCATGGATGAATATGCCGACCAGGACGGCCGCATCGCGCCCGACACCTGGAAGCTCGGCTTCATGTACTCGTTCAAGAAGTTCTTTTACCAGACCCTCGACCCCAAGCTCCGCCCGCCCGAAAAGCAGATCTGCGGGCCCACCACCCAAAACGTCAAGGACTACGGCCGCATGATCGCGGACAAGGGCAACGCCGACGCCTGCTACAGCGGGCCCGGCTGGACCGGCCACCTCGCCTTCATCGAACCCGACGCCCCCGAGTTCGCCGCCGGCAGCCTGGAGGAATGGATGACCTACGGCCCCCGCGTCGTCACGCTCAGCCCGTTCACCATCGCCCAGAATTCCCTTCACGGCTTCTTCGGCATGAGCGGCGATCTGGCCGCCGTCCCGCCCCGGGCCTTCACCATCGGCCCCGCGCAGGTCAAGGCCGCCCGGTACCGCATGGACATGAGCGCGATCACCACCTGCGGCACCAATGTCTCCTGGCAGCGGTTCATCACCCGCCTCGTCTGGCACGGCCCCGTCACGCCGCGCGTCCCCACCTCCCTCCACCAGCTCCTGAAGACGGACGTTTTCATCTCCGAAAGCAACGCGGCCGACATCGCGCCGCTTTGGAACCGGGGTTATTAAGATGCGATACACCACCCTGGGGGCCCGCGGCCCCCGTGTCTCACGGCTCGGCTTCGGATGCATGCGCCTTCCCATGGGCGCCGATGGCAAGGTCAACCGAAGCCTCTCCATCCCCATGCTGCACCGCGCCGTCGAACTGGGCGTGACCTACTTCGACACCGCCGTCGGCTACTGCCAGGGCGACAGCCAGCGCGTCGTGGGCGAAGCCTTCGAGCACATGCGGGACAAGGTGGTCCTCTCCACGAAGAACCCCTTCCACAGCGCCTCCGATGCCGACTGGCTCGCCCGCCTCGCGGAATCGCTGCGCTTCTTGCGGACGGATCACCTCGACATCTACAACTTCCACGGCCTGACCTGGGACACCTACGTCCAGCATATCCGGGAGCCCGGCAAGCTGCGCCTCATGAAGCAGGCCAAGGCCGACGGCCGCATCCGGCACCTCTGCTGCTCGTTCCACGACACGGCCGAGGCGCTCGTCAAGCTCGCCGAAACCGGCGAGTTCGACTCGATCACCGTGCAGTACAACCTGCTGTGGCGCGATCTCGAGAAGGCCATCCACCGCTGTCACGAACTCGGCGTCGGCATCGTGGTCATGGGCCCGGTGGGCGGCGGCCGGCTCGGCGTGGACAGCGACCGCATCCGGGAAAGCCTCAGGGGCGAAGCCAAGTCCACCCCCGAAGCCGCGCTTCGATTCGTGCTCGCCCATCCCGGGGTCAACGTGGCCCTGTCGGGCATGACCACCCTGGCGCAGGTCGAGGAAAATTGCGGCATTGTCTCCAGCAAGGATCCCTTCACCCCCGCCCAGATCGCAGCCATGGAGGACGAGCTCGGCCAGGTCCGCGCCAAAACGGGGGTCAACTGTCCCGCCTGCGGCTACTGCCTCCCCTGTCCCGCCGGCGTGGACATCCCCGAGCATTTCAAGATTTACAACGAATACAAGCTCTACGGGCTGACCGCCGCCGCCAAACGCGCCTACGCCACCCTCTCCCGCACGGCCGCCGCCTGCACCGAGTGCGGCGCCTGCCTCGCCCGCTGCCCCCAGAAGCTCTCCATTCCCAAACTGCTCCGGCGCATCATGACGGAGCTGGATGATTCCTGCCAGGGCTTCGGGTCGGCCATGACCCCCACCGGCGCCACGACGAACGGACTCAAATCCCTGGTGATTGTCCGCAACCTGGGCAAACCTGCGGCCCCCTTCGCCGTCTCGTTCGCCCTGGAGGACGGCGTCACCGCAACCCCCGAATCGCTCACCACGGGCCCGCTCGCCTCCGACGAATCCGCCCGCCAGGCCGTGACCCTGACCGTGCCTGACGGCGTGGGCATACTCCGCGGCGCGATTCACACCACGAGCGGGGACGAAGAACGCATCACGCCTCTCTTCCAGCCCTTCTTCCTGATTCCCTCCGGCGTCTGGCGTAAACACGAGGCCGTGATCGACGCCAAGGCCTTCAGCGTTCCGGGCGTGGCCCGGGAAGTCGGCTATTCCGTTTTTCTCCGGCGGGATGCCGACGCCATCCACGCCCGGCTGGCTATCCGCTCCAAACTCGAAGGGTTGGCCAAGTTTTCCGAGATGGCCGGCGCCCGGGTGGAGCTCTACGTGGACCTGCGGCCCCATTCGCGCGGCGCCCGCAATTCCTACGAGGACGGCGTGGATCAAATCTTCCTCTGGCTGAACGAGCCTGGCGGCGCGAAGGCCAAATCCGGAAAAGAGCTCGAGCTGGGACTTCAGGTCCGCCGCACCGCCGAGGGGTGCGACCTGTCCCTCTCCATTCCCTTCAAACAATTCCTGCCGGAAAACACGATGCCGCCCTCCGAAATCGGACTCGACTGGATGCTGATCGTGGCCAATGCGGAAGGCGCCGATATCGGCCACCCCACCTATGGCCACCGCCAAGGCCTCTACCAGAATCCCAGGCTGTTCACCCGCGCCTTTTTAGCGTAACTCCACATGACACACCGAACGACACGGCGCGCGATTCACATTCTGATCGCCGTGTCCGCCGCGGTGCTGGCGCTTCAACTCATTCCCTGGGAACCGGCGGCCCGCCTTTTCCCCTCCCTGAGCCCGATCCTCGGGCTGGGCGGAGCGCTGGCCCGGCGCGCCGCCGGACCGGCGGCCCTGATGGGCTTTCCGATCCTCCTGCTCGCCTTCACCCACAAGCGGTGGTTCTGCTATCACGCCTGCCCCACCGGCCTGTGCGCGGAAGCCGCCGGCCGGCTGAACCCCCGGGCGGCGGCGCATTTCGGAACCTGGCCCCGGCTCGGAGGCGGGCTCGCGCTCCTGCTGCTCGGCAGCGCGGCCATCGGCTATCCTCTGGCTTTGGGACTGGATCCCCTCTCCCTCTTCAATGGATTTTTCAGCGCCTGGCGCCGGCCTTTCGAGGCTGGCCTTCCTCCGCTCGCTTCAGGCTTCATCCTCGTGCTGTTAATCAGCCTGGCCCGGCCGCATTTGTGGTGCCTGCGGTTATGTCCGCTGGGCGGCCTGCAAGACGGCCTGCATGGCCTTGCCCGGTTCGCCGGATCCCGGCGGCGCCCGGAGGCTTCGGCCGACGAATCCGCCGCCCTTCCCCTGCGCCGCATCTTCCTGGGTGCGGCGGCCGGCGGGCTGGCCGGACTGCTCCTGCGGCGACGGCCGGCGGGAACGGCGGTGATCCGACCGCCGGGCGCGGCGCCGGAAGCTCGGTTCACGGGCCTGTGCGCCCGGTGCGGAGCCTGTATCCGGGCCTGTCCGCGCCATATTCTCTTTCCCGATCTGGGCGAAGCCGGGGCGGCCGGATTGCTGGCCCCGATCATACAATACGGAAACGGCTATTGCTTCGAACAATGCAAGGCCTGCACGGAGGCCTGCCCCACCGGCGCAATCCGGGCGCTGACGCTGGAACAGAAACGCCAGCTGGCACTCGGCACCGCGGGGGTGGAAAAAAGCCGCTGCCTGGCGTGGAAAGACGGCCTCTACTGCATGGCCTGCCAGGAATCCTGCCCTTACTCGGCCATTACCATTGTGGTACAAAAAGGCGTCAACTGCCCGGTGGTGGAGCCCCGCCACTGCCGGGGTTGCGGGGCCTGCCAGGCCAACTGTCCGGCCCGCCCCCGGCGCGCCATCACGGTGCGGGCCGCGCCGCAGCACGAACTTCCAGGCCAATCTCCCCAAGCCGGGTGAAATAAGCCCGCTCGTCCGCGTCCGGCGAGGCCGCCGCCATTTCCAATAACCGGACCAGCGTGTCATCCAGCATCGCCAGGCATTCATCATCCAGGGCGCCGGTCTTGAGAAAGGTGGAAATGCAGCCTGCCGCCACGGCGTCCACCTGCTCATAGAGCATGCCCCGGACTATCCGCCCCTGGCAGGCGGGCGGAAATTCCTCGACCTCGAAAGCATACCAGGACGCTTTCAACACCGGAGTCAGTCCTCCCGCCGAAGCGGGCTCCACAATCGGCTTTTCTTTCATAGGGCTCCTTTTGTCGCCAGCCCGGCAGGAGGCTCTGAGAGCGCCGCCACCAGGGCTGGATAATCGTACGCCTCGAGCAACCGCCGGATCGCCACCACCGTGGCGGAATCCGGAACGGTCAACAACAACGTCTCGATCTCGGCCACGTCGGCCTCCCGGGCGGCCTGGCAGATCGCGGCGCGCAAGGGGGCCGGCCAGCGCATCGCCTCGGCCAGCGCCCCGCCCTCGATCGATAGCATTTCCGCCTCAAACGCAGGGACCTGCTCATACGCCATCGGAACATGCTCCGTGATGACCTGCAACAGCTCGGGAAGCTTGAACGGCTTGCGGATATACCCGGACAGGCCGCCGGCCAGAATGCGGTCCTTATCGCTTTCGAAGGCGCTGGCCGTCAAGGCCACCACGGGGACAGACTGGCCGCCGGGACGTTTCCGGATCCGGGCCGTGGCCTCGATGCCGTCCATGCGGGGCATTCGGATATCCATCAGCACCAGATCGGGCTGGCCGGCGTCAAACTGCGCAAGGGCTTCTTCGCCATCCGCCGCCTCCCGGATTTCAAAACCCATCGTTTCGAGCGCCCGCACGATGACGCGTCGATTAATGGACTCATCCTCCACCACCAGGACCCGGGGGGCACGCCCGTCGGGCATGCGGGCATGGATCACCTCCCGCGAAACGGAAACGGAGGCCGCCGGCCCGGATTCGGCAGGCGTAAAAGGCATTTCAAAAGCAAACAGGCTGCCCGTGCCCAGCTCGGTTCGAACAAGGACGATATCGCCCCCGAGCAGCTTGGCATACCGGCGACTGATCGTCAGACCCAACCCGGTTCCGCCGCGCGTACCGCTCATGCCTTCTCCCTGCACGAACGCCCCAAAGATGCTCTCCTGATCCTGCGGGGAAACGCCGGGGCCCGTATCCTCGACCTCACACCGCAACCGGGGGTGTCCCGCGACAGAGAGGCTGGCCACCCGGACCGACACCCGGCCGGCCTGAGTGAATTTGACGGCATTGCCGACCAGATTAATGAGAATCTGCCTGATTTTTCCAAGATCGGCGACAATGCGGCGGGGAACTCCGGGTTCGGCCGTCACGCGGAGGCCGATGCCCTTGGCTCCAGCCCGGACCAGGAACATGGTCTCCAGGTCGCGCAGCAGATCAAGAAGGTCGAACGAAATCGGATCGACGGAGATCTGGGCCGCTTCGATTTTTGAAATTTCAAGGATGTCGTTGATGAGCCCGAGAAGATGTTCGCCGCTGCGGAGAATGGTGTCCACCTGTTCCCGGCTTTCCCGCGGGAGGGCGGGATCCCGGGCCAGGATTTGAGCAAACCCGATAACGACATTCAGCGGGGTGCGGATCTCGTGGGACATGTTGGCGAGGAACATGCTTTTGGCCTGGTTGGCGGCGTCGGCCGCATCACGGGCCTGACGGAGTTCCAACTCATACTTCTGGCGGAACGCGATTTCGCGCATGAGCAGGCGGTTCCACGCGGCAATCGCGACCAGGAGCAACGCCGCGACCCCAAGCACCACGAGCGCCACCGTCGTCAGGCGCCGCCAGTTGAACTTGTCGCGCGGTGTGGCCACCCAGGTGGTGAGGATGCGGTCTCGCTCCGCGCTGGAAATGGCCCCCAGCCCCTTGTTGAGAATGTCCACGAGAATCGGCCAATCCTTCCGAACGGCGAATCCGATACGGGCGGAATACGGGGTGGAGAGCACCACCCGGAGATCGCTGCCGATCGTGTTGAGGGCGGGGACAACGGTCGCCAGGCTGCCGATGCAGGCATCGGCCTGGCCGCTGCGTACCCGCTCCAAGCCCTGTTCGACGGTGGACACCGGAGCGGGCTTCATCCAGGGGTAATCCTGTCTTAAACGCCGGTAGGCGCCCGGATACCTCCCCTGAAACACAAACCGCTTGCCCTTCAGGGACGCCAAATTTTCCACAACCGGGGCATCGGCCCGCATGACCACCACGAGCGGTGACAACACGAACGGCCGCATGAACAGGAATTCCGAGCGAAGCTCGGGCTGATCGTCAAGGGTGGCGATCACGTCGATCTTCCCGGACCGGGCCAGGTCGAGCAAATCCTCCGTCGTGTGCGCCTGAATGGAAAACGGGAATCCAATAAACCGGGAAAGGTGAAATTCGTAATCGGACACGACCCCGCCCAATTCGCCCTCGTGCGTGACGAAGGAAAAGGGGGGACAGTCCGTGTTGAAGCCCAGCCGGATCACCGGATGATTATCGATCCAGTCGCTTTCCTGCTGGGTGAGAAGCCCCGCCTCCTCCCGTGAAATCGCATCGCGAAACGAACCCGCTTGCCCCGGACCGGAAGGACTGTCGTCCTGCGCCCAGGAACTCGCCGCCATCACGCCAAGGGCCAGGCAGGCAAGGGCGACGCCCCTTCTTTTTCGCGGGAATCGGTCGTTCATGACCCGGTCGTCGGGCGGGTTTCTTTATGGCCGGTGGGCTTTTGCAGTGAAAACCAAAAAACGCAGCCTTCCCCGGCTTTGCTGCGAATGCCGATTTCGCCCCCTTGCGCCTCAATCACCATGCGGCTGAACACCAGGCCCAAACCGATTGAAGACTTTTTCGCGTTCGAATCGTTCGTCAGCCGGCCGAATTTTTCGAATAACCGGTCGTGCAGCTCCGGCGGCACCCCCTGGCCCTGATCCGTCACCGAAAGCCGGATCACATCGCCTTCGTCCACGGTCTGAAGCCGGATCACGGACCCGTTGGGCGCGTGCTTGACGGCGTTGCTGAAAAGATTGATCAGCACACGGCTGGTCAGGGCCGAATCGCAAAGCGCCATCAAGTCCGGGGACGGCAAGGTATACGAAAAGCGGTGATGCTTCATCAATCCGCCCATGATGCGGATGGCATCGGAAACAATGCCGGCCACGGGCGCGGGCGCCAGGGCCACCAGCCGGCCCCCATTCTCCATTTTATACACATCCAGGATGTCCGCGATCATCTGCTCCAGCATGCCGATGGAATCCCGGGCGTCGGTCAAATGATGCTGGACCGGCGCATCGACCGTCAGGGCATCAGACAACCCGATCAAATCCAGCGAGGCCGATATATTGAACAGGGGCGTCCGCATATCGTGGATGAGCAAATGAACCAGGTGGGCGTTCATCTCCTGCGACGACTCCAGCTGGCGGCACTTCTCCTCCATCTCGCCGCGCAATTCGGCCAGGCGGAGATGGTTTTCAATGCGGATCCGCACCTCTTCCATGTGGAACGGCTTGGTGATGTAATCGACCCCGCCAACCTCGAACGCGCGGACTTTGTCCAGCAAGTCCCCCATGGCGCTGAGAAAAACAATAGGCACTTCCTTCAGGTCCGGATTTTCCTTCATCCGGCGGCACGCCTCATATCCATCCATTTCCGGCATGCTCACATCCATGAGCACCAGGTCGGGGCGGATGTGCTGGGCAAGCTCCAATGCCGCAGCCGCGCTGGTGACCGGCCGGACCTTATACCCCTCGTTGCGCAGGAAATGCACCAGAAGCTGCAGATTGGCAGGCATGTCATCCACGATCATGATGTTGGCCTGCCGCCGGCCGGATTTCATGGTTTCATTCATGAGAACCTCCTCTTTCCTCGCCAATCCGCCGAAACGCCGACCCACTCCGTCACCCGTTTGTTTGACGGGGGCTGACAAGCCAAACCTTAACACCCTTTTTTCCGGACAACAAGGTGTGATTTTCCGCCCGTCAAGGGGGCGGGGCCAGATTCGCCCGGACCCGCATGAACTCGAACGACTCCCCCACCCGCTTCGTCTTGCTTATCGGCCTCGGAAAGGTGACCAGCCACAGGGGCGCGCAATTGAGGCACACGGCCGGATCGCCCTCGGGGTCGGTCTTCAGGCGCCACGCCTGGCCATCCTTCATGACCACCTCCACGTACGCGCCGCTGAAGGGGCCCATCAAGCCGGCCACGCAGGCGGACGCGACCACGTCGCCGCGCTGGGCATAACTGCGGGTCACCGATTCAATGTCGGCGTAATAGAGCTTGATGATGCGCCCGTTCTCCACCGCGTACCACCCGTCGGCATCCGCCCAGGTCTGTTTGTCTCCGACGTCAAGCGCGGGCTCGCGGGTCATGGCATTCAACTGGGCGGACCGCTCGATCACCGTCACCGCCTGATCCGCCATCATCCGATTATGCCGCGGAAGCGTGACGGTGGTGGTCCCGCACCCGCCCGCCACCCCTGCCACCGCCATCGCCCAAACAGCCCGCCACCAGCCATTCCTGTTTTTCTGCATGATCCTCCTGCCTCCCTCGCTGTTGGCCCGAAACCCGCCCTCAGGTTGAAGACGGTTTACCTGAAAAAATAAGAAACGCCGCCGCCACGATCAGGACAAATCCGACCGCATAATTCCACCGGAACTCCTCCTTGAGATAAAAGATCGAAAACACGCTGAATACCACCAGCGTAATGATCTCCTGGAGGGTCTTAAGCTGGGCCGCCGTCAAGGTCTTGTGGCCATGCCGGTTGGCCGGCACCTGGAAGCAGTACTCGAAAAAGGCGATCCCCCAGCTCGCGAGGATCACGATCCAGAGCGGGGACGACTTGAACTTCAGATGCCCGTACCAGGCGAACGTCATAAAGACATTCGAAATGGTCAGCAGGAGAATCGGCGCCCAGATACGGCTCATCGTACAATCCCTGTCGTTGAATGCTTAACATGCTCCCGGATCACGCCCCCCACCGCGGCGGGATCGGCCGCCTCCAGGCGGTCCAGGACCCGCTCCCAGCGGTAGGCGAAGCTGCCTTTCTCGTCGCGCGGCCGGTACCGGAAAAGGGCCCTGAACGCGCGCCGATGCCGGCGATAATCATGTTGGATGTGGGTAAACCGACTGACGAAAGCAGCCAGATACGCCTCGGAAAAGGCCCGCGCATCCGGAAGCAGTCCGAGCCGGCTGTTGACGGGAAGCGCATAGGCCGGCGCCAGCCGGACGAACGGCGAGGTGAAATCCATGAAGGTGCCGGTGTGATCCGCCACCTGGATCCGGGCGGGCAGGCCCTGCTCGTCGAAGCAGACCACTTCGTCGCCTTCGTCGAACACCGGGCTGCCGTCGCGTTCGGTGCTGCCGACGATCAGGTTCGGCGCGGCGGCCTCGCCCAGCAACGCGGCCAGCCGCAACGCATAGTCGGGCATCCGGTAGGCGGCGGGCGGCAGCTTGTCCGTCGCGCGTCCGTCAATGTAATCGCGCTCGAAACAGCTGAGCCAGTACGTGGCGCCGGCATACCGCTTCGTCGGCCCGGCATACCGCTCCTGAATGCGGCGGGTCACCACGCGGGGCGGGAGGTTCATGCCCAGCTGCCGGCATCCCAGCCGGCGGTCGAGCACATAGTCCGCATACTCGTCGGATTCCATGACGGCGGCAAAAAACTCCTTGCCCGCATCCAGGTGATCGGGCACGCCCCACTTCTGGACGCGCACGATGTGCACCACGGGCTCGGCCAGGTCACGCCGCTTGACCTGGGCGATGTAGACGTTATGCCGCAGCCCGCCGATGTAGGACCGGTACGAAAGCGAACGGCTGATGCGGCCGATATTCACATATTCAATATTCCCGTATTCCCGGATATAATTGAAAATGAAGGCGCGGGCCCGCAAATCACACAGCCGGCGCAAGATCAGGTTTTCCGGGGCGCGGTCCAACTCGTCAAAGACCGGGTCAAAAATAAGCTCTTCGTCCTCGATGCGGCCGCCGGGCAGCCACTCGACCTGCATGAAAAACTCGGGGCTCAGCCCCATGAGCACATCCTCGTTGATCGCCTCATCGCGCTGCCCGAGCAAAACCCCGAACATCCGGTTCCGCCACTCGATGTCCTCCGGATTATCCTCGCGCAGATGAGCCGGCACCGCACCTTCAAACCGGCCCCCGAGCTCCGCATGCGCGGCCCGCACCGCCGCGGCGTCCAGCTCCTTGAAGTCGAGAGCCCTGAAATCCGCCTCCCCGAACCGGCCCTCCGCGAGAAAAAAATCGATCTCCGGGTTGCCCACCCGGTTGCGGCGCCGGCAATTGGTCTGGATTTCGACCAGATGAACCCGCAAGTCCTCGTCGCTAAACCGGGCCAGGCTGCGGAACTCGGCCAGGGTCAGGTACCGCGTCCCGGTGACGCGGTTGAAATAATAGATGACGCCGCCCCCGATGCCCAGGCGCGAGGCCAGGATCATCTCCCGCATCTCCTCGCCGGTGCGCGGGAGCGGGCTCATCCGCCAGTATTCGCCCCGGTCGCGCAAGGCGTTGCGCACCTTGAGGTTCGTCACATACAAAAAGCGGATCTGCCGCTTGGAAACAAACTCCAGCAGAAGCTCGTCGCCGCGGAAGGCCAGATCTAACGCCTCGGGATCGGGGCGGATCAGCAGCGTGTCCGACTCGATAATCAGGTCGACGGACTCCGCCCATTCGAGCTCGACCTCGGCCGGGTCCAGCGGCGGCCGGCCCTCGGCCGTGCGAAGCACATTGAGCGCATCCACCCAGGCCACCCGCTGGGTGGCGTGAATGCCGGGAAGCGTAACGAGGCCCGGCGTGCGCAGGAACAACGTGGCAATCGGCGACCGGAGTCGGCCTCCGGTGTCCTTGGCAAAAGGATGTTCTCCCAGCACAAACATGCGGTTCCTCGGGGTCAGGTCCGGCCGAACCGGCGGTGCAATTCGGAAAACGAGAGCCACACCATGGTGGGCCGGCCGTGGGGACACGTGTAGGGCATGTCCGCGGAGGCGAGGTCCAGGACCAGCTTTTCAATCTCCGCCAGCGTCAGGCGATCGCGCTGCTTGATGGCGCTCTTGCAGGCCGCCTGGGCAATCCCCTCCTCGCTCCAGCGGGACCGGTCGGCACGGGGCCCGGTGGATTCGAGCTCCGAAACCAGGTCCGGCAAAAGACGGGCGGCAGAGGCCCCGCCAAAAAGGGCGGGCAGCGCATCCACCACCATTGTATCGCCCCCGAACTCCGAGATGCCGAACCCCATCGCCCGCAGCAGCTCAAGGTGCCGGCGGCAGGGCTGGACGGTGGCCGGCGTCAGCGTAATCGTTTCCGGCACCAGCAGCGACTGGCTCTCCACCCGTCCGGCGGCCACCGCTTTCATGAACCGTTCGAACAGCACGCGTTCGTGGGCGGCATGAGGATCGAGTAAGACAAGGCCCTCGGCCGTCTCCAGCACCACGTAAAGAGAACCCGCCTGGCCCAGGACCCGGCACCAGTCCCACGGACTTTTCCCATCCGACGGGGCCGCGGCGGTCGGCGCGGCAGGCTCTCCGCCAGGAAGGTCCGGCGGAAGCGGTCGCTCGGAGACCGGCCCCAGCGGCAGCCGTGGATAGCGGAAGGCGCGAACGGGTGGAAGGTCGGTGATGGGAAACGAGGCCGGCGCCGACTCGGCGCCAAAGGCCGCAGGCGGCGCCGAAGGGCCAGACCCCGCCGCCAGAACGGCGGCCCCGTCAGACGCAAGTGACCGGCGAAGCGCGCCAATCACGGCGTCGCGCACCTCGTCATGATCCCGAAAACGCACCTCCCGCTTGGCCGGATGAACGTTGACATCCACCCGGTCAGGCGGAATTTCAAGAAACAGGAACACCACCGGATGCCGGTCGGAGGCCAGGAGCGTGTGGTAGCCTTCCCGCACGGCCCGGGCCAGCGTGGGCGCGGAGGCGGGCCGGCGATTGATGAAGACGTATTGCTCACCGCGATCCAGGCGGGCGGCGGCGGGAACGCCGGCGAACCCGGAAACACGAACGGATCCGTGCTCGTATGAAACCGGACGAAGGCGGGCCAGATACTCGAGCCCGAACAGATCGCGGATGCGATCAGCCACTGTGGCGTCGCCCGCCAGGGCGTAAATCGGGCGGCCATCGGCCTGCAACGTCATGCCCACCGCGGGATGGCCCAGGGCCTGGGTCAGGAACGCCAGGCGAAGATGGCCGGACTCCGTCTCCGGAGCGCGCAGGAACTTGCGACGGGCCGGGGTATTGAAAAACAGGTCCCGCACTTCAACCGTGGTGCCCTGGGGACCGCCCGCCTCCCGCACATCGCCCAGGCGCCCGCCCGTGATAGTCAATTCCGTTCCCGATAAGGCCCCGAACAGACGGGTGATAAGACGAAAACGCGACACGGAAGCAATGGCAGCCAGCGCCTCGCCGCGAAATCCAAGCGTGTCAAGGCGGGCGATATCCTCGGCATCCCGGATCTTGCTGGTGGCGTGGCGTTCCACAGAAAGGAGCGCATCATCACGATCCATCCCGCTGCCGTCATCCGAAACGGCAATCCGCTTGATACCCCCGGCCTGGATGTCCACATCAATCCGGGCGGCGCCGGCATCAATCGCGTTCTCCATCAACTCTTTGAGCACCGACGCCGGCCGGTCGACTACTTCGCCGGCCGCAATCTGGTTGGCGACGACATCGGAAAGAATCTGGATGTGTCGGTCCGGCATGACGTCCCAGGGTAAATAAACCGCGGATTGAAGCGAGCCCGCATTCCCAACGCCCGTTCTATTTTCCGCCCGAACTCTTTTTGACAAAGGGGCTGTTGGGATAGTCCGTTGCCAGTTTCTTCCTCAAGTCCACCGCGCGGGGATCCCGGAGCTCCTCGAGCAATCCGGCCGCCTTGTACAGCGCCTCGGGCTGAAGCGCCGCCTCTTTTTCATAGAGAATCACCGTGCGCAGATAATCCAGCAAGGCCTCGTTTTTCTGCCCCTGCGCCAGGTACATGTCGCCCCGTAAAATCTGGGCCATGGCGGCGGTTTCGCGCGACCCCATGGCGATGACATCGTCCAGATCTTTTTTGAGCAGCGGATACAACTCGGCGGCCTTCAACGCCTCCCAGTAATGACGGCGAATGCCAAGCGTCACACGCTCGACGGGCACATTTTCCAGAATCTCCTTATAGGTGGAAACCGCCTTCTTGCCATCCTTCTTTCCCATGTAGGCCTGACCCAGCACATCGCGCGCCACGTTGTCCCACTCCAGTCCCGTGTTTTCCGTGACCACGGTTTCCAGCGCGGCAATCGCGGCGTCATATTTGCCGGCGTCCACATTGGCAATCGCCGCGTCCAGGGCCGGAGGCCGGGGCACCACCGCATGGTCCACCAGTTTGGCCGCGACCGGCACGGTGGAGTCCGCGGTCGTCACGATATACTCCAGGGTGCTGGACTTGAACCGGACGGACTTGGCCTCCATGACCTGCCCGTTTTTCATAATGAGCTGATCCGCCCGGAGTTCCGCGGCCACCATCAAAAGCGCCGCCGCGAAGGTTAGCCGACAACCGGTTTCCATGCGTGTCTTCATAGTCGATTCCTCGTTATAATCCCTCGTGCCGGACGCCGCCCAGGGCTTATTCGGCGTCCGGGCGTCCAGGCGGGCGCCCGTGCTTGCGCTCTTCCCGCTTGGCCTGCTGCACCTTGCGGACCGCGCTTCTCGGAACCGCCAGGCGACCGTCCGAAAACTCGATCACATGCCCCTTGTCCACCAGCCAGCGCAGCTGCGTGAGCAGCTCGTGAGCCAGCGGGGAATCCGGGGCGGACCCGGGACGCAGCGTTTCCAGAAGCTTGGCCCGTTCCGTGCCGGGATTCGTCTCCAGCACCTGGAGGATCTCCTTGATCAGGGGAATCGCCGTCTCCGGATCCAGGGCCGACGGCACAACAGCCGTCACAAAATTGCCGCCCGCCGCGGTCTTGAAGGTGTGCAAGCCCAAGTGGCGGAAAGCCAGCCGCAGGGTGATCGACAGCCTGAGCGGGAACCGGTTTTCCCGATGCCACGCATCCATCACAGCCCGGCGCAGACGCCGATCCTCCAGCTCACGCGAAACCGGACCGGCCATGGTGAAGGAGAAACCCTCCTTCACCACCTCGGCCGCACCATGCTCGGAAAAATGCTTCTCCACCTCCGAAAAGCTTTGCAACGGAGCAAGGTCCGGAGCGGCAACCACGCGGTAAACCGTCCGCTTTTTCATCTGCTCCTTCCACTGCTCCAGCAGCGCCGCATCATGCACATTCTCAATCCGGCGGCGATATTCATCCAGTGAAAGGTGGGAATACCGGGTCTGGTGCAACTCCATGACGCGATCGCTGAAGCTATGATAGTTAGGCGGGCCCAACAGCTCCCCGGAAAATCCGCAGCGGGCCACGGCCGTGAAGGCGCCCTGCGGAGGATCAACGACCAATTCCTCGCGTTTATAGAACGCCTCCAGATGCCGGGCCATGGCGTGGCTGACAGCCTGCGCCCGGTCCGCGAAAATCTGCTTGCACTCCCGGCATTGGAACAGGGTTGTTTTGACGGCCGGGGCGGCCGCCACCGGGGCCGGAGGCGGCGCCGCACCTTCTGGAGCCGGTCCCGGACCGGATGAAACCGCCGGCTCCGAAATGGCGTTCAGCTTGAGCGTGAAATAATCCGGCTGGCTCAGGAAAAGCGAGGCCACGTCAAACAGCGAAAACGCCCGGCCCACCTTGGCGATGCGGCGGGCAATGGCAATCAGCCCCGCCCGCTCGGGAACAAACGTCACCTCCACCGGAAAGGGCGGCGGCAAGGCTTCTGTCCGGGGACCCCGGGGCGCGCCGCCGCGATCCCAGTCGCCCGCCGGAGCCCGATCCCGCTCCGGCGCGGAAGCGCCGGGACCCGGCTCGGCCCGGGGGGGGCGCGGCAGGCTGGTGTCGCGATCGTTCCGATCCCGCCCCCCGCCGCTATCCCGGCGACGGGTCCGGTCCGTCCGATCCCGATCCCGGCCATCACGACGATCATCGTGCCGGCGGCTCGGCCGGGACGGCGATCCGTCATCCCGGATAAACTCGCCATAGGGGCTCGCCTCGGGGGGCTTTCGCGCCCAGGTGGGCACAAAATTCAAGTCGAGCAGCACGTCTATTTTATTATCGCCGGATTCCGGATTCACAAAGCAGCCATCCCTTCTGTGTTCAAATATATCCTTTTATCATCTTCAAGAAAATAATTCAATGCCGGATTCAAAATAAATCTGCATCGCTTGTCAATCCCCCGATAATTGACCCGTTACACGAAAAGGCTTTCCTTCCCGCCCGCGAAAGAGCACTATGAACGCTCAACGAGTGAAAGCGACGTGAGGATCTATGGGATTTGAAAGCGGAACAATGGGTTTCCGCCTGTTTTATCTGCCCCGCCCCCTGCCCGATGACGCCGTCAAGCGGTTTGCCGCCCATGCGGCCTGCGGGCTTGACGCCATCCAGGCGGAGGAAAGCGCGGGCTGGGTGACCGGACGGCACTTGCTGGACAGGAATATCACGGAAGACTCGATCACCTACGCCGGATACCTGCGCATCACCTTGCGCCAGGGCCAGCGCAAGATTCCCACCTCCCTCCTGCAGGCCGAGTGCCGCATGGAGGAGCTCGCCGCCTGCGCCGCCGACGGCCACGCCTTCGTCAACCGCCGCAAACGCGCGGAAATCCGCGACGCGGTAACTGAACGGCTCCTGCCAAACATGCCCCCCCAGCTCAAGGGCATCCCCCTGGTGCACCAGCCCGGCGCCAACATCCTCTATGCCGGCGCCATGAACGACACACAATCCGACCTGCTCTGCGCGCGTTTCCTGCAAACCATGGGCTACCACCTCATCCCCGTCACCCCGGAGTCGGCCGCCCTCTCCCTCCGCAAGGTGGATGTGCAGGACCTGCTGCCCGTCAGCTTCTCCCCGGATGTCGACGACGGGCTCATGGAAGCCCAGCCGGGCCGCGACTTTCTCACCTGGCTCTGGTTCAAGGCCGAATCGGGACGGGGCAACGTGCCCCTGCCGGACATCGGCGAGCTCGGCGTCCTTCTGGAAGGGCCGCTCACCTTCATGCACGAAGGGGACGGCGCGCACGTGATCGTGCTCCGGAAAGGCGAGCCCATCGGCAGCGCCGAAGCCAAAACCTGCCTGCTGTCAGGCAAGAAGCTCAAACAGTCCCGGCTCACATTCGGCCTGGGCAACGAGCTGTGGAAGTGCATGTTCGACGCCGACGGCTTCGTCTGCCGCGGCCTCACGGTTCCCGAAGAAGAAGGGAGCCTCGACCCCATGAGCCGTTTCCAGGCCCGGATCCGCCAGTTGGATCGCTTCCGGGATATGCTATTCGCGCTCTACGACCGCTTCCTGGAAGAGCGGACCGACAAAGCCGGGTGGCCCGGCGCCAAGAAAAAGATCCGGGAATGGGCCAAGGCCCGTTCGTCCCGGGTGTAAGCAAGGTTGATATGGTTACCAGACTGCTGAAGAAGATTGCCCGCAAAATGTTCGGTTTTGGAAAATCCAAGGCCCCCTCGAAAGAAGGACACCCCACTCCCGTCAAGCCGCATGCCGATGCCCCGAAGCCTCATGCCCAGCCCGCCACCCCCGACCGCGGCGAAGCCCCCCGCCCGCCCCGGCGGCCGGCACCCGAAGGCGACCGCGCCCGGTTCGAAGGCCGGCGCGACGACCGCCGCCCCGGCGGCCGGCCCGATGACCGCCGGTCCGGCGGACGCCCCGACCGCGGCCCGCGCCGCGACTCCCGTGACAGCGGACCCGGCGATTCCCGCCCGCGACGCCCCGCCATGCTCGACGCCGCCGGCGGCCCGGCCCCCTCCCGCATCCAGGCCCCCGTCAAACCCGCCGAACCGGCCATCCCCTGGAATCCGGACGAGTTCCAGGTGGCCCCGCAGGAAGGCAAGGTCCGCTTCCACGACCTGGGCCTGCCGGATCCGATCATGCACGCGATCGCCGACCTGAAATTCGAATATTGCACGGCCATCCAGGGCAAATCGCTGCCCCTCTCCCTGGCCGGCAAGGACGTGGCCGGCCGCGCCCAGACCGGCACCGGCAAGACCGCCGCCTTCCTGCTCGCCATCCTGAACCAGTTCATCAAGAAGCCCACCGCCGCCGACCGACCCTTCGGCTCGCCCCGGGCGCTCATGCTGGCCCCCACCCGCGAACTCGTGGTGCAGATCGACAAGGACGCCGCCGCACTGAGCAAATACTGCCCCATCAACACCCTGGCCGTCTACGGGGGCATGGAGTTCAAGTCCCAGCAGCGCAAGCTCTCCGAAGGGCATATCGACCTGATCGCCGCCACCCCGGGCCGGTTGCTCGACTTCTGCGGCCGCAGCGTCATCAACCTGCGGAACATCGAGATCCTCGTGATCGACGAGGCCGACCGGATGCTGGACATGGGCTTCATACCCGATATCCGCCGCATCCTCCGCCAGCTCCCCCCCCGCGACCAGCGCCAGACCATGCTCTTCAGCGCCACGCTGAGCGACGACGTGATGCGCCTCGCCTCCCAGTGGATGCGCAACCCCGACATCGTGGAGATCGAGTCCGAACACGTCACCGTGGACTCCGTCAAGCAGATCGTCTACGCCGTCTCCTCCCGCGACAAGCTCCGCCTCCTGCTCAACCTCATGGAAAAGGAGAACATGGAGCGCGTCCTCATCTTCTCCAACCGCCGGGACGAGACGCGGGAGCTGACCGAACGGCTCCATAAAAAAGGCGTCCAGTGCGAGCTCCTCTCCGGCGATGTGCCCCAGGAACGGCGAATGCGGGTGCTGGAAGCCTTCCGCGAAGGCAAGATCCGCGTGCTCGTGGCCACGGACGTGGCGGGCCGCGGCATTCACGTGGACGGCATCTCGCACGTGGTGAACTACAATCTCCCCTACGAGCCCGAGGAATACGTCCACCGCATCGGCCGCACGGGCCGCGTCGGACAGGAGGGCACCGCCATCTCCTTCGCGTGCGAGGACGAATCGTTCGTCCTGCCCGAGATCGAAAAGTTCATCGGCCGCGAAATTCAGGTCGTCGTTCCCGACGCCGAGCTCCTCCCCCCGCTGCCGCCGCCCCGGGCGCATGAGCACCGGCCTCACGGAAGCTGAGTCCTCCGGCCTTCTTGCACACCAAGAGAATAACCATGCCCGCCGCGCAGACCGTAACCTATCGCCGGATCGGCGACACCGCCCTTCAGATGGACGTCTACACGCCCGAGGCAGGGGCGGGACTCCGGCCGGGCGTGCTCTTCATTCACGGCGGAGGCTGGAGCGGCGGCAATCGGAGCCAGTTCACCTGGCACGCCCAGGAGCTGGCCAAGGCCGGCTTCGTGACCGCCTCCGCCAGCTACCGCCTGGCGCCGGCCCATCCCTACCCCGCCGCCCTGGACGATTGCCAGGCGGCCATGCGCTGGCTGCGCAAGCACGCGGAGGCGCTCCTCCTCGATCCGGCCCGACTCGGCGCCTTCGGCTCCTCCGCCGGCGGCCACCTGGTCGCCTGCCTCGGCGTGCGGGACACGCGCCTTGATGACGACCCCGCTTTGAGCGGCATTTCCAGCAAGGCGCAAGGCGTTGTCGATGTGCATGGGGTTCACGACTTCGCCGCCTTGAACGGCGCCCGGCTTCACCCCACGGCGGAGGCGTTTCTCGGGGGATCCCTGGCCGACAAGCCCGAGGCCTGGCGGGAGGCCTCGCCCCTCGCCTTCGTCGACGCCGACACCGCGCCCATGCTGCTGGTCCACGCGCCGGATGACCCCACCGTGCCCTATGCCCAGAGCACCCGGTTCGCCGACGCGCTGATGGCCGTCGCGCGCCCCTTCGAGTTCATGCCCACGCCGGGCTCCGGCCATGGCTTTGTTTACAGTCCGGAAAATCCATGGACGCTCCGCGTCTGGCCCCGCGCCGTGGCCTGGCTGTCCAGCTGGCTGAAACCCTGACCGCCTCTTGACTTTAGCCGGAAACCGCACTGGCAACCGACACAACCGGCCACCACAAAAAGCCGGGGAATCAACGGATATCAGCGTGATATTCCTGGAGGGACTTCACCCCGCCCTTGCCACTCGCCTGGGCCGCCTCAATGCCCTTGACCGCCGCCCGCGCCGCCGCCAGCGTGGTGATGTAGGGGACCTTGTACTTGATCGCAGTCTTGCGAATGTAGGAGTCGTCGGTCACGCTCTTCTTCCCCGCCGGCGTGTTGATGACAAGCTGGATCTCCTTGTTCATGATGCCGTCCGCAATGTTGGGCCGGCCCTCCATGAGCTTGTTGATCCGCTCGCACGCCACCCCGTGCTGGGCAAAAAAGGCGTGCGTCCCTTCGGTGGCCGTGATGCGGAAGCCCAGCTTCACAAACGCCTGGCCCACCTCCAGCGCCACCCCCGTCTTTTCCACCAGGCTCATCAGGACCGTGCCTTCGCGTGGCAACGCGGACGAGGCCGCCTCCTCCGCCTTGAAAAACGCGAGCCCGAAATTGTCCGCCATCCCCAGCACCTCGCCTGTGGAGCGCATCTCGGGACCCAGCACCGGATCCACCTCGTGATACTTGTCGAAGGGAAACACGGACTCCTTCACCCCGAAATGCTTGAAGACTTTCGCCTTCAGCTTCAATTCCGACAGCTTACGGCCCAGCATCAGCTCCGTGGCCGCGCGCGCCATGGACAGCCCGCACACCTTGGAGACCAGCGGCACCGTCCGTGACGCCCGCGGATTGGCCTCCAGCACGTACACCTGGTCCTTCTCAATGGCGTACTGCATGTTCATCAGCCCCACCACCTTGAGCTCCTGCGCGATGCGGCGCGTGTAGTCGGTGATGGTCTTGAGATGCTTCGCGGGAATCGTGACCGGCGGAATCACGCAGGCCGAGTCGCCCGAGTGAATGCCGGCCAGCTCGATATGCTCCATCACGCTCGGCACAAACACCTCGACGCCGTCGGACAAGGCATCCGCCTCGCACTCCAGCGCCTCCTGGAGGAACCGGTCAACCAGCAGGGGCTTGTCGGGCGTCACGCCCACCGCCTTGCCCACGTACTCCCGCAGCATGGACTCGTCGTACACCACCTCCATGCCGCGCCCGCCGAGCACGAAGGACGGCCGCACCATGAGCGGATACCCGACCCGCTGCGCGATGACGACGGCCTCCTCGATCGTGGCGGCCATGCCGGACTCCGGCATCGGAATACCGAGCCGCTCCATCTTTTTGCGGAACAGGTCGCGATCTTCGGCAATGGTGATGGCCTCGATGCTGGTGCCGAGGATCTTCACGCCCGCCCGCTCCAGGTCCGCCGCAATGTTGAGGGGGGTTTGCCCGCCGAACTGCACAATCACGCCCGCCGGCTTCTCCTTTTCATAGATGCTGAGCACATCCTCGACCGTCAGCGGCTCGAAGTAAAGCTTGTCGGAGGTGTCGTAGTCCGTGGACACCGTTTCGGGGTTGCAGTTGACCATGATGGTCTCGTACCCGAATTCGCGCATGGCCAGGGCGGCATGCACGCAGCAGTAGTCGAATTCGATGCCCTGCCCGATCCGGTTCGGCCCGCCGCCCAGGATCATGATCTTCTTGGGGTTCGCCGAGACGGGGGACGCCCCCGACTTCACGTAGCTCGAATAATAATACGCCGCGTTCTCCACGCCGCTGACCGGCACGGCATGCCAGCTCTCAACGCAGCCCAGCGCCTTGCGCTTTTCCCGGATGGCCGACTCCGGAACCCTCAGGATCGTGGCCAGATACTTGTCCGCAAAGCCGTCCTTCTTGGCCTGCACCAGGAGCTCGTCCGGCGGCAGCCCGCCCTTGTAGGCCAGCACGCGCTCCTCCAGCTCCACCAGCTCCTTCATCTGCTGAAGGAACCACGTCTTGATGTGGGTCAGGCGGAACAGCTCGCCGAGATCCGCGCCCTTGCGCAGGGCCTCGTACAGGATGAACTGGCGCTCGCTGGTGGGCTCCTGCAGCAAGGTCATCAGCTCGGGCAGCGATTTGCGGTTGAAGTCCTTCGCAAAGCCCAGGCCGTGCCGCCCGTTTTCGAGCGAGCGCATCGACTTCTGGAAGGACTCCTTGTAGGTCTTGCCGATGCTCATCACCTCGCCCACGGCGCGCATCTGCGTGCCCAGCTTGTCCTGCACGCCCTTGAACTTCTCGAAGGCCCAGCGGGAAAACTTGACGACCACATAGTCGCCCGACGGGGAATACTTCTCCAGCGTGCCGTCACGCCAGTAGGGAATATCGTCCAGCGTCAGCCCGCCGGCCAGCTTGGCCGACACCAGCGCGATGGGGAACCCGGTGGCCTTGGACGCGAGCGCCGAGGACCGCGACGTGCGCGGGTTGATCTCGATGATGACGATGCGGCCGGTCTTCGGGTCGTGCGCGAACTGGACGTTCGTGCCGCCGATCACGCCGATGGATTCCACGATCCGGAACGCCTGCTCCTTCAGCTTGTCCTGCACCGCCTGCGAAATGGTCAGCATGGGCGCCGAGCAGAAGGAGTCGCCCGTATGCACCCCCATGGCGTCGATGTTCTCGATGAAGCACACCACGATCATCTGGTTCTTGGCGTCGCGCACGACCTCGACTTCCAGCTCCTCCCAGCCGAGCACGGACTCCTCCACCAGCACCTGGCCGATCAGGGAGGCGGCCAGGCCGCGGCTGCACACGACGCGCAACTCCTCGACGTTGTAGACGAGCCCGCCCCCGGTGCCGCCCATGGTGTAGGCGGGCCGGAGCACGACCGGATAGCCGAGCACGGCGGCGACCTTTTCGGCCTCTTCCACCGTATACGCCAGGTCGCTCTTCGGCATTTCAATGCCGAGCCCCTTCATGGTTTCCTTGAAAATGAGCCGGTCCTCGCCGCGCGCAATGGCGTCCAGGTTGACCCCGATCACCTTGACCCCGTATTTCTCCAGCACACCGGCCTTGTCCAGCTCGGAGGACAGGTTCAGCCCTATCTGCCCGCCCAGATTAGGCAGCAGGGCGTCGGGCCGCTCCTTCTCGATGATCTGGGTGATCCGCTCCACATTCAACGGCTCGATGTACGTGGCGTCCGCCATGCCGGGGTCCGTCATGATGGTGGCCGGATTGGAATTGACCAGCACGATCTGGTACCCCATCCCGCGCAGGGCCTTACAGGCCTGGGTACCGGAATAATCGAATTCGCAGGCCTGTCCGATGACAATCGGTCCAGATCCAATGATCAGCACTTTGTGGATGTCGTTGCGTCGCGGCATGGGAGGTCTCCTTGGGTTAGGCGGACCTTATAACGGAGGGGGGAGGGAAATCAAACCAAAACGACAATGATGAAGGATTCGCCATTTTTGTAGCGTTTTCGGGCGCCACGCCCGCGCTCGAATCAGATCCTTTTGACCGGCACACGAGTTTGGGCGGCCACTGTTTCCAGCCAGCGGCTGACCTCGGATTCATCCGGGAAGCGGCTCTCCCGCAAACGGCTTTCCTTGCCCAGCCGGTCGCACTTGGCTTCGCCCAGGGGATGGTAGGGCATCAGGTTAACCTCCTGAACATGGCGCAACCCGTTAGCCAAGTCCGCAATCGCCCGCAAATGCCCGTCCCGTGCGTTATAGCCGGGCACGAGGGGACACCGCAGCACCAGCGCCGCGCCTCGCTCATCCAGTCGTCTCAGGTTGTCAAGTATCGCGTCAGGCGGCACGCCCGTGAACTCGCGGTGCCGGACCGGGTCCGACTCCTTGTAGTCGTAAAGAAAGACATCGGTCACCTCCAGCATTTGCTCGTACTGCTCCCAGGCGGCAAACCCGCAGGTTTCCAGACACACATGCAGTCCCGCCTCCTTGGCCGCCCGCGCCAGAGCCAGGGTGAAGGCAAACTGGGCCATCGGCTCGCCGCCCGAAAGCGTCATCCCGCCGCCCGAGGTCTCGTAGAACGGCTTGTCCTGCAGGACCTCCTGAAGAACCGACTCCACCGTCCGGTCCTTGCCGATCACCTCCAGCGCGCGGACCGGACACGACGCGGCGCAGGCTCCGCACCGGAGGCAGCCCTCGCGACGGAAGAGCCGCCGCCCCGCCTCCATCGCCTGGCACTGGCGCGGACACGCCGCGAGACAGCGGCCGCACCCGATGCACAACCCGGGGTTCATCGCGATCTCCACGCCGCAGTCCTGTGACTCGGGGTTGTGGCACCACGCGCACCGCAACGGGCAGCCTTTGAGGAAGACCGTCGTCCGGATCCCGGGGCCGTCATGGATCGAAAACCGCTGAATATCATAGACCCAACCGGTCACGGGCGGTGGTTCGACGCCCCGGGTCATAGGGTCTGCTCGGTGCGGGCGATGACCATGTCCTGCCAGTCCCGGGCCAGGGTGGCAAATCGGGCGGACCATCCCGAGACCCGCACAGACAGGTTCGGATACAGCTCCGGATGCTCCTGCGCCGCGCGCAGCAGCGCGCCGTCCACCACATCGATCTGCATGAAGATGCCGCCCAGCCGGACAAAGGCGCGCATCAGCCCGGCTAACGCCTGGAGGCCCGTCTCCCCCCGGACGCTGGCCGGCAGGATCTTGAGGTCGAGCGCCGTGCCGCAGGGCAGCTTCGAAAAATCGACCGAGCAGTGCGACTTGATGACGGCGGTCGGCCCGCGCTGGTCGGTTCCGGGCGACGGCGAGAAGTTCGGCGCCAGGATCGCCCCCTTCTTCCGGCCGGAGGCGGTCGCCGTGCGATGCGGCAAAAAGCCCGATCCCTCGCGACCGAAGGTGCTGATGCCCGCCGGCCGCAACACCCCGTGCCGCTCCCGCGTCGCGCCCACCAGGTCCGTGAAATCATTGAAGACCCGCTGAAGCAGCGCATCGGCCTCGGCGTTGTCGTTGCCATAGAAATCAAAATCGGCCTGGATCCGCCGCCGCAGGAGTTCCTGCCCCTCCCAATCGCTCGACAGGACCTCGGCCAGCCGGGACAGGGTCAGGCTCTTCTCTTCGTAGACCAGCCGGCGAATGACCAACAGGCTGTTGGCGACGTCGGGAAGACCGCCGGCATGCGGCGACCGCACGGTATAGCAGGGTCCGCCGTCGAGATAACTGCGGCCGCGCTCCACGCACCCGTCCACAAGCAGGGAGAACAGGGGGCAGGGCGCCTTGTCGAACGGACGTTCGTCCAGCAACCGGTTCACTTCGCGTGCCAGGCGGGACTTGAAATCGGCATAAAGGGCCTCGAAATCGGCGAAACACTCCAGCGTCCCGGCTCCCCGCGGGCGGGCGATCCACTCCGTGCATTCGGCTTTGTTCTGGCGCGGACTGGCTTCGGCCGCCGACACCCCCAGGGTCTCCTGAAGCAGCAGCAGGGCGTCGAACGGCTGATACCCAAACCGGGTCTTGCCGGGGATGAGAATTTCCCAGCATCCGTCGTTGGCGTAGTTGCGCGCCTCCTCAAGCGGATACCCGAACCGGACAAGGGACGGAATGATGCGGTCGTCGTTGTACACCGCCACGATGCCACCGCCCAGGCGCTGAAGGGTCGCAATGCGGTGCAGGAGCCACTCCGGCGTGTCGGCGGCGATGCGCACCGCGATCGGGAAATCGCTGATGTGGAGCTCTTCAACCACATCGAGGACCAGGCCGGTCACCTCGTTGAGCACCGGGACGCCGGCCTCATCCACGCCGGCCAGGATGATGTTCTGGTAAAACTGGGCGTCGCCGCTTCCCCGGTCCTGGGCCGTGATCCATTCGCATCCCTTGATCCAGAAGTGGGCGAGCAGTTCGCGGGCCTCGTCAATCGAGATGAGGCCGGCCTCCAGATCGCGCCGGAGGAACGGGCCGAGCATCTTGTCGATCCGGCCGAGGCCGCTCCAGTTGCCGCATAGCCGCTGGAAATCCCAGAGCAGCCAGAGCGCCTGCACCGCCTCCCGGAAGGTTTCTGGCGGATTCTCGGGAACGCGGCGCAACGCCGCCAGCACGCCGGCGTAATGGCGCTTGTCCTCTCCAGCCGAATCGGAGACGAGCTGCTCCACGGCCGCGACATAGCGGGCCTGCCAGACCGCCGCCGCCTCCAGGCAGACCCGCATGGCGCGAAGCAGGTCCTCGCCCTCCTCATCCAGTCCGCCGCGCCGCATCCGGGCCTCGATCTCCGCCCGGATGCCCCGGTAGCCGACCTGCATCGCCTTTTCGAATCCGAGGGTCGAGTGGCTGAGCGACCCGAACGGGGTCGCCGGCATACGGTGCTGCATCGCCTCTTTCAGGGTGGCGGCGCCCACCAGCCGCTCGCCGGGCAGAATGCGCAGCGGAGCCTGGGCCGCAATCAGGCGGACGGCCTCGGCATAATGCCGGTTGGGTGTCGGCGCCTGAGCGAGAAACTCCGGAGCCGGGGTGAAGGCGACCGGCTGGATGGCGCGGCCGATCCGGCCCGACAGGTAGTGATCCGCCAGCTCGTGCGTGGCAAGGCTCAGGCGCGCAGTTTTCTTGTCCGGCATGCTATCTCCTCCTGTTTCATATACAATAGACCGAATCTCGTACGGAATCCATTGACAGGCATATCCATTTCATATACAGAACTATTGATCGTTAAACGAAAGGTCGACCATGAATCCGATCGAGGCCATACCGATCCAGGCGTTGACGGTCGAGCTGTGCACAGCCGGCAGTCTCGACAGCCTGCTCGCCGGGGTGGCGCATCGCAAAACCTGTCCATACACCATTCTGGCCCAGGCGGTTCAGGGACGCTATGAGATCACCTGCGGCGACGGACGGCACGAGACCCTGGCCGAAGGCGAGGCGTTCCTGACCGGCGCGAACCTCCCGCTGCATATTCTCCATCACGGCGACCCGAAAAAGGCCTTCCGCATGCGGGCCCGGTGGATCCACATTCATTTCACGATCTTTGGCGCCCTGGACGTGACATCGTTGCTGGCCCTGCCGCTGCGGGTGACCCGGCGACAAGGCGAGCCCTTCGCCGCCGTGATCGAGGCTCTCCTGCAGGACCGTCAAACGCCGAAAACCTCGGTGGCATGGCTGGCGCATCGCCATGAACTGGCGTTTCGAGCCCTGCGCCTGCTGGGCGAACTGGCGCCGTGGCGGGAGAACGCCCTGGAACGGCTCCGTCATAAAGACCGGCTGGAGCCTGTCCTCGCGTTCATGAAGGAGCACCTGGCGGACACGCTGACCGTCGCCGACCTGGCCCGGAAAGCCAACCTCTCACCTCCCCGGTTTCACGCATTTTTCAGGGAACTCATGGGGCGATCGCCCATGCACCATCTGAAACAGCTTCGACTTTCGGAAGCCTGCCGCCTGCTGGCGGCCGACCGCGAACCCCTCCGGGTCGTCGCCGCGAAATCGGGATTCTGCAACGAGTTCCACCTCAGCCGGGAATTCCGGGCCGTATTCGGAAAACCGCCCGGCGGCTGGCGCCGGGAGTATGATCGCAACCTGGCCTGACCGCCAGGCTCATCTCTGAGTTTTGGCACGTTCTCTTTGCGATTGTGTTGTCAGTTGAGCTGAGTTCGGCGTTTCGGCCGCGGGCTGGTGCGCGACTACGGCTTCCATGAGGAAGCCCGTTCGGCAAAAAGAAGGACAGTCAACGGGCTGTTCTTGGGGAACCAACTCGCGCGCCGCCCGAGGCACATCGGCAGATGGCCAGGGCGCGCGATGGCTCGGGGGGTGTGCCGTTTCGATCAGGCGGACCTGGCCGAGTTGATTTTGAGGCGTAGGCGGTTGACGGCGATGCGACGTGGCCTATAGGCCCGGCGCATCCAGCCGGAAACCGGATACGCCCAAAAGCAACCGGCAGGGGACGCCCGAAACGGCGCAACCGGAACAACCCGCCACCAACCTCAACCCTGCGGCTCGGACAACGCCTCGCCTTACAGACATTCACACCGGACTGACAACGAATCGTGTCAAACGTTCACGCACCCGTTCGCGGATTGAACTCCGTTTTCGCGGCCACCTGCTCCCACAGCTTCCGCTGCTCCGCCGTCACCTGCGCCGGCACCTGGATGGACACCACGGCGTACAGGTCACCCCGAGTCCCGCCGGCCACCGGCAGGCCCAGGCCCCGCAACCGGAATTGACGACCCGCCACCGTGCCTGCCGGGATTTTCAGGGACGCCGGACCATCCAGCGCCGGGATGGACACCGTGGCGCCGAGGATCGCCTCCCACGGGGACAGCTCCAGCTCGTGATGCAGGCTGGAACCGCGCACCCGGAAATCGGGATGACTCGCAAACTTAACGCGTAAATACAAATGGCCGGGCTCGCCCCCGCCGATCCCTTCCTGACCCTTGCCGGCCAGCCGGATGCGCTGCCCGTCCCGGACGCCGGGCGGAATCTTCACCGCCAGCGTCTGGATGGCCGACTGCCCCGTGCGCGGATCCGGGCGCTGAAGCCGGATCGTGCGCGTCGACCCGCCCACCGCCTCATCGAGCGTAACCACGATGTCGCTCTCGATGTCCTGTCCGCGCTGGGCCATCGGTTCGTCGCCAAACCCATACGCCCCCCCGCTCCGGCCGGCGCCGCCAAAATCGCGCCCGCCGCGGCCGAAGAACTGCTCGAAGAAATCGCTGAACCCCGTGCCTTCGAAATGAAACTGGGAACCCTCCTCGAACCCGCGGCCGGAAAACCCCCGCTGCCGGGCGGCCTCCCGCTCGGGATGATTCCAATTAGCCCCCAGTTCGTCGTATTTCCGCCGCTTATCCGGATCGCTGAGCACCTCGTTGGCCTCGTTGATCTCCCGGAACTTCTCCTCGGCCACCCGCTTGTCCTTGGCCACGTCGGGATGGTATTTGTTCGCGAGCGTGCGGAACGCCTTCTTGATGTCCGCTTCGCTGGCGCTGGACGGAACGCCCAGCACCTCATAATAATCTTTGAATTTAACGGCCATGCGTCACTCCTGAAAAACAAGGGGCTTGCTCATGAATAGCTCTGGGCATCGGCGGGAAAACGGCCCGTCCGGACCTCGTCGCGATAGGCGGACAAAGCCTGGCGCATGACGGCGCCCACCTCGCCATAGCGCTTGACGAATTTCGGAACCGCCTCCGCCGGCGTCATGCCGAACATATCGTGACAGACCAGAATCTGGCCATCGCAATCGGGGCCCGCCCCGATGCCGATGGTGGGCACGCGAACCGCGGCGGTCAATTCCGCCCCCAGCTCGCGGGGCACGCACTCCAGCACAATGGCGAACACGCCGGCCTTTTCGAGCGCCCGGGCATCCGCCAGCAGCCGCTCCGCCTCTTCCGGGCGGCGGCCCTGGACCTTATACCCGCCCAGCTCCCGCAGGCTTTGCGGCGTGAGCCCGATGTGCCCCAGCACGGGAATCCCGTTCTGCACCAGCGCGGTAATGGTATCCGCCCGCAGCGCCCCGCCCTCCAGCTTCACCGCCCCCACCCCGCCCTCTTTCACGAACCGGCCCGCGTTCTGAAGCGCCTGCTCGCGGGACACCTGATAGGACATGAAAGGCATGTCCCCCACCACCAGGGCCGACCGGACCGCGCGCGACACCGCCGCACTGTGGTCCAGCATCTGCTCCAGGGTCACAGGCAGGGTCGTCTCGTACCCGAGCATGGCCATGCCCAGCGAATCGCCCACCAGCACCAGCGGAAGGGCCGCCTCGTCCACCAGCCGGGCGGTGAAATAGTCATACGCGGTCAGGCACGCGAATTTTTCGCGCCCCTTGAGCGCCTTGATTTTGGACGCCGTCCATTTCACGATGTCTGCCATGGAGCCTCCCGTTTCGTTACCAATCTCCGTTCCACACCCGCACGCCGTCCAGGGGCAGGGCCGCCAGCGCCTCGCGCACGGTTCGCCGGCTTCCCGGCGGCGCCAGGTCCGGCCTCACGCCGGCCAGCGGCTCCAGCACAAACCGCCGGACGCTCCACCGCGGATGCGGCACCACCAGGTCCGGCTCGTTGACTGTGCAGGAACCCGCATAAAGAATGTCGATGTCGAGAGGCCGGGGGCCATTCCGCACGCCCGGCTTCCGGCCGGCGGCCTTTTCAATGCCCCGGGTCGCGGCCAGCAAGTCCCGCACGGAGCCCGGCCATTCCACAATGACCACGGCGTTTAAAAAAGTCCGGTTCCGGAAATCCTCCGGCACATCGACCGGCTCGGTGTCATAGACGCGGGACTTGGCAAGAACCTGCAGCCCGGGCAACGCCGCGAGCCGGCGAACCGCCTGACGCAGGTGGCCCATCCGGTTGCCCCGGTTGGATCCCAGGCTCAACCCCGATTCCATAGGTCCTCTACTTCAGGCCCAGCACGTCCTGCATATCGTACAACCCGGGCGCGCGGCCCGTCACCCACCGCGCGGCCAGCACCGCGCCGGGCGCGAACGCTTCCCGGCCCGACGCCCGATGGGTCAATTCCACACGCTCCCCCGCCGCGGCAAAAAGCACCGTGTGGTCGCCCACCACGTCCCCGCCCCGGATGGCGTGAATGCCGATTTCACCCCGGGGCCGTTCGCCCGTGATGCCGTGTCGGCCATACACCGCCACCCGGTCCAGCTCCTGCTGCCGGCCCGCGGCCGCGGCTTTGGCCAGACTCAAGGCCGTGCCGCTCGGCGCGTCCTTCTTGAAATGGTGATGAGCTTCGACAATCTCAATGTCGTAGTCCGGGCCCAGCGCCTTGGCGGCCTGCTGCACCAGTGAAAAAAGCAGGTTCATGCCCAGGCTGTAGTTGGAGGCCCAGACCACCGGCACGTGCGCGGCCACCTCGCGAACCCGGGCGGACTCGGCGGCATCGAGACCCGTCGTGCCGAGCACCAGGGCCTTGCCCAGTTCGGCGCACAGCGCCGCGTTACCGGGCGCCGCCGTATGAAAGGTGAAGTCGATCGCCACATCCGCCGCCATCAGCGCGGCCCGGGTATCGGCGCCAATCCGCACACCGATGTCCCCGATTCCGGCGGCCAGGCCCGCGTCCCGCCCCACCCAGGGATTGGCGGGAATCTCCACGGCGGACACCAGCGCCACGCCCTCCGCCGCGCGGCTGGCGCGCACCAGCGCCTGGCCCATGCGGCCGGCTGCTCCCACTATTGCCACCTTGATCATACCGTCTCCCGTTTCGCTCAGCCCGTGACGAGCCCGAGCGCCGCCAATGTGCTCCGAAGTTTCGCGCGGGGACCGGGCGCCATCTCGCAGAGCGGCAACCGGTAAACCTCCTCGATCAGCCCGGCCATGGCCATGGCCGCCTTCACGGGAATCGGATTGGTGTCCAGGAACAGATCGGTGAACAGCGAAAACAGCCGGTCGTGCATCACCCGGGCTTTCAGCCACTCATTATTCCGGGCCGCACGAACCATCTCCGCCACGGGCCCGGGCGCAATGTTGGACGCCACGCTGATCACCCCCTCGGCCCCGCACACCATCATGGGCAGGGTCAGGGAATCGTCCCCGCACAGCACGGTCATGCCGCAGGCGGCCCGGATCCGGCTGACCCGCTCCACGCTGCCCCCGGCCTCCTTGACCGCCACCACCTTGGGGTGCCGGGCCAGCTCCGCGACTGTCGCCACCTCGATTTCCCGGCACGACCGGCCGGGCACATTGTACAGCACCACGGGCAGTCCGAGATCGGCCACGGCCGAAAAATGCCGGATCAGGCCTGTCTGACTGGGCTTGTTGTAATACGGCGTCACCTGCAGCGTGCCATCGGCGCCAACATCCATCGCGTGCCGGGTCAATTCGATGGCTTCGGACGTGGCGTTGCCGCCCGTGCCCGCAATCACCTTCGCCCGGCCGCGGGCGGCCTTGACGACCACCTCGATGACCTTTTTGTGCTCGTCATAATCCAGCGTGGGCGATTCGCCGGTGGTACCCACGGGCACCAGGCCGTCAATGCCGGCCGCCAGTTGCAACTCCACCAGCTCCTGGAGCTTGCGGTAATCCACGGCGCCCGCAGACGTGAACGGCGTCACGAGCGCGGTATATGTTCCTTCAAACATGACACAGACTCCTTGCTATGATGAAAATGCCCGTTCCCCGCGCACCAGGTCGGGCCAGGCTTCCCGCTCCCGCACCAGCGCCTGCCGGGTTCCCTCGACCATCACCTCGGCCACCCGCGGACGGCTGTTGTAAGTGGACGACATGCTGAACCCGTAGGCGCCCGCGCTCATCACCGCCAGCAGATCACCCGCCTGGGCGGCCGGCAGCTCCCGGTCCGCCGCCAGGAAATCGCCCGACTCGCAGATGGGGCCCACCAGGTCGCCAAACACCCGGGCGTCCGTTTCCCGGACCGCCTGGATCTCATGGTGCGCCTGATAAAGGGCCGGGCGGATGAGGTCGTTCATCCCCGCGTCGATGACCACGAATTTCTTGAAATAGCTGTCCTTGACCGCCACCACACGGCAGACCAGGATACCGCCGTTGCCCACGAGGCCGCGGCCGGGCTCCATGACCACCTCCAGGCCGAGCTTCTGCAGCCAGGGGGTCAGCGCCGAAGCATAGGTCTTCGGGTCCAGGGCGTCCTGATCGGGCTTGTACTGGATGCCGATCCCCCCGCCGATATCCATATACCGGAATCCGGGATAAAGCGCCTTCAGCTCCGCGGCCAATTCGGCCACCACCTTCATGGCCTCGGCAAACGGTTCGGCCGACAGGATCTGCGACCCGATATGCATATGCAGGCCCACGATCTCCAGGTTCGGCATCTTGGCGGCGGCGGCATAGGCATGCCGGACGCGCTCCAGGTCGAGGCCGAACTTGTTTTCCTTCTTGCCCGTGGAGATGTAGGTGTGCGTCCGGGGATCCACCCCGGGATTGACACGGAACGCCACGCGGCCTTTCACGCCCAGCCGCTGGGCCACCTGGGAAATCATGGCCGCTTCGGGCTCGGACTCCACCGTGAAGAACAGGATCCCCTCGCGCAGGGCGTACTCGATTTCGGGCATGCTCTTGCCCACCCCGGCATACACGACCCGGGCGGGATCCCCGCCGGCCTGCCGGACGCGGTACAGCTCGCCGCCGGACACAATGTCGAACCCCGACCCCTGCTCGGCAAACGTCCGGAGCACGGCCCCGTTGGAGTTGGCTTTGACGGAATAGCACAGCAGCGGCTTCACCGCCTTCATCGCCTCCGCCAGCGCGCGGTACCGGGAAATGAAATGCCCGCGGCTGTAAATATACAACGGCGTGCCGTAGCGCTCCGCCAGTTCCCGAACCGAAACCCCTTCCGCAAAAAGCTCGCCGCCCTGATATCCAAATGCTTTCACAATGCCCCATCCTGCTTCTGCCCGATGAAACCTATCCACCGTAGCTAGCCTTAAACCATATCAAAGGGGGCGCGCCGCTGTCAAAAGCAGATTCCCGGCCATCCCAACCACCCTCACCACTGGAACACAAAATCGGCTGTGACCGCCGCCGTGGGCGCCAGGGTGTCATACCGGAAGTGATTGTATTTCGCAAAGGAGCTGGAATAGGAATAGACCACCTTGGTCGGCTCCAGGCAGCCGGACAGTTCCGCGCCCGCCGCCGTCGGAGTCAGCCGCATCAGAGGGCCGTCCCCCACACGCCCTTCAAGCCCCTCCATCGTGCCCCCCGCATCCGCGCGAATCTGGAAGAGCCAGGACAGCTTGCGCGGCTTGTCCAGCACCACATAATCCCGGCACGTCACCGACCGGTTGGTGGACACCCGGAACTCGCGGGTATAGTGCGCGACGCCCGCTTCCGGCGGATAGGCCCGCTTCAAGTCGAGCCGGATCAGCCCCTCGCCCGTCGCCGGATTCCAGCGGACCTCCTCCACCCGGTCGCCCCGGTGCGGCTGCGAGGGAATGGACATGGGATACCCCACGTCGCCGATCTGACCCTGCCCGTCCACCAGCATGCAGGAGCGGACGGCGGACCGCAGCTTGTACCCGATGTCCGGGCTGACCAGCACCGGGCGACCGCCCAGATACAGGGCAAAATGCCCGGCCCCGGGGAGGCATTCCATCATGTCGCACGGGCCCGTCGCGCGCCGCTGGGTGTTGTACCCCAGCCACGGCCCGCATTTCACGGACAGCGCCACGCCAGTATCGTCATTGCGATATTGGACAAATCCGGAATCCTCGAACAGGCGGAGATCCCGCCTCGGGCGGACCGGAACCGGCAGCGAATCCGACGCCGGATCGTGCGCCAGGAATCCCCACAACAGCCCCAGCGCCGCCGTGCAGGCGCCCGTCTTCAACACCTCCGCCGGACGGTCCCGCATCACCCGGGCGACCCGGGCGGCCTCGCCATCCCGCCACGTGGCCGCCATGGATTCCAGAAAGAGCTCACCGCCAAACAGCGGGGCCTTGTCGCCGCACTCCACCATGAGCAGGGTCAGGTCCTTTTCGTCCAGCACGGTGGTTATGAAGGAGGGCACCGCCTTCAGAGACGGATGCCCCAGCAGATCCACGCCGGTGCGGGCGAGCAGCGAGTCGCGGTACCACATGACGCCGTCGGTATACATGTGCAACCCGTTGTAGGAGCTGCCCGGAATGACGCCGTCCAGCGCGGCCGCGTCCAGGCCGCGCTCGATGCGGGGGACAATGTAGCTGACCCAGCGATCCGCCTCGGGCGCGATGCCCCACAAGCACATGGCGGCGGTGCCGAAATCATGCACCGCCTTGCGCCCGTGATCCTGGATGAGGGAGCCGCCCCAGTAATCGCGCATCAGCAGGATCTGCACCCAGAAGGCTTCGCCCTGATAGACCAGCTTCCGATACAGCCGCTCCTTGCGTTCAGGGCCCAGCTCGTTGCCCAGCATATGGTAGGCCAGCGCCATATTCCGCAGCATGGCCCCGGCGCCAATGTCGCCATTATGGCCGTACACATCCTCCGCCGGCCGCCCCCACGCCGGCAGCTCGATGGCGCTATCCACCAACTTCAACGCCTGCGCCAGCGCCTCTTTCTGCCCGTCCAGGTGATACGCGGCCACCAGCACCGGAATCGCATCCTGCCCGCCGGAAGCCTGTTTCGCCCAATCAAATACCGCCCGCATGGCCTTCTGATAAGGCTGGTGCGTGGTCTCCAGTTTCCGGCGCTGCCCGGACCAGAAGGCCGGATCCGAAAATTGCGCGGCCGGAAGCGCGGAAGGCGAATGAGTGGGGCGCAGGCCCGGCCGCAGCGTGTCCTCGGGATCCGCCTCCAGCCGCGCCGACAGCCAGGCAACCTTCATGGGGCGGAACGGCTCGAAAGACAGCTCATGCAACCCGGCCGCCCGGATATCCATGGAAAACCGGCCGCGGAAGCGCTTGGCCGCCACATCCTCCAGCGACACGCGCTGGACATACCATAGCCCCAGTTTTTTCCCGTCGAGCTTGATCCAGTAGCTCGGCACCACCGGCCGGGCGGTCATCAGCTCGAAATCCCACGGCCCTGTTCGCTCGTTTTCGTTGTGGTGCACATTCAGCACCTGGTAAAGCGATTCCCAGTCGAACTGGGCGGCATCCAGAAAAAGCGAAAACTGGAGCAGACCCGGCTCGCTCTCGAACCGGATGATTTTGCCGCCCTCGGGAAGCTCCTGCACGGGAAGCACCGTGGTGCCGCCCGATGTCCACACTGTCAATCCTGTCATCGCCGCCATCATTTCAGCCCCCTTCTTCATCATTCGCCTGTTCCTGTCTTTTCCGCGGACCGCTTCGCCAACACGTGATACGTTTCGGGCCGCCGATACTGCCGCCGCACGGACTCACGGTCCGGTGCGCTCTCCTGATCGTTCGGCCATTTCCGTTTTTCTTGGATTGTCGTCTCGCCCACCGCCATCCCCGTGCCGGAACCCGGCACGGCGGCCCGCACATCGCCATTCGGCGCAATCACGCAGGACCCGCCGGGCCCGCCCGATTCAAGGGGCGCGAAGGAGCTGTACAGCAGGGCGCTGAAATGATCGCTGGCCCGGACACGAAGCCGGTTGCGTCCCATGTCGCGCGTCTCGTCGGGCAGCGTATAGCCCGCGGAAGGATGCAGGACCAGCTGGGCGCCTTGAACGGCCAGCGCGGCCGTCGCTTCCGGAAACTGGATGTCATAACAGATGGCGAACCCGATCCGTCCGATCGTCGTCTCCGCCACATCATACGTCCGCCCGGGCGTAAAATGAACCGCCTCATCCGACGGCAGGTGAATCTTGTCGTACTGAAGCACCAGCGTCCCGTCCACGTCCGCCAGCAGCCCGGTATTGTAAAGGCGCCCGCCCCGCGACATCAGCGTGGCCGCCCCGATCAGCAGGCGATGCTCGCGGCTCCACCGGGCCAGGGATTCAGCGAAAAGCCGGCCGGACCACGCATACAGATGCACCGCATCCTTCACCGCATGCGGGTTCGGGGCGATCTCCGGCGCCGGCGACGCCAGCACCCCCGGCACAAAGCAGAACTCGGGAAACAGGAGCAGCTCCACGTTCCGGGCCGCCGCCTTTTTAACCCACGCTTCCAGATACAGCAGATAAGACTCGCCGTATTGCCGGACGTAGGTTTCGTCATAAGTGGAGGCACCCAGATTGTACTTGAGGAAATGATCCCGCCGGCCGGCGGGATCATTCGGCAACTGCCTCATCCGCCGCGCCTTCGCGCTCAAAGGCTGGGCCGCCGCCAGCCGCACTGTTTTCATCGTTTTCATAATCCGCCCCATCCGCTTCAGTCTTTCACGTCCACCCGCGCCTGCTTCAGGTCGAACGTCACCGTGGTCGACCGCCGGCCGCGCTGGACACTCACCGTGAACGCCTCCGCCGTCATGGGCGCCCCCTGCCGTTCGAACGCGGCCGGACGGAACCCCTTCTTCCCGAATTGAAGCGCGGTAACAAACACCAGCCGCGGTTTGCGGCACAGGTTTTCGACATACAGGTACCGGAGGCGCCGTTCCGCCAGACCGGGCGGCGGCTGGTATGTCGTCTTCCGGTCATCCAGCCCCATGATCAGATGATCGTTCTTCGCCGGGGACAACAGCGTCCCCTGCAACAGCGCCGGCCCGTTCGTGAAGGCGAAGCGGTCGCCGCCCCACTCCACCCCGCCGGCGGGATGAAACTGGACGCGCGCACGAACCGGCCGGACGGCCCGGACCTCATCCACCAGCAGGACCACGTCGGGCTGCAGATACACCACATACCGGCGCACCCTCGTCGCCAAAGGCTTGTACACCGACGTCATGTCCACCACCGCCGCCTCATGCCGGCGGCCGGACTCGACCCTGAGGAAACGGGCGCGGGCGCCGACGAACGGCTGGGGATACTGCCCCTCCAGCGTCACCAGGTTATGCCCGAGCGCGGCCACATAATCAAAGTCCCACCGCATCCAGCGCTTATTCTCGATGTCGTAGTAGCCCGGCTTGGCGCCCTTGACCTTCGGATCCTTGCGGCCCTCGTACGGATACGACCATTTATCCTCCTCGGCCAGCAATTCACGGCCTTCCGCATGGATCACCAGGTTCCCGAAATCCATCTGGCAGTGGTGGTTGAAGTGCGGAATATCGCCCGCCTGGAATCCGATATACGAATCCCGCGGCCCGAACCCGCCGCGCCAGACCGCCACTCCCACGCCTGGAAAAAACCGGCTTGCCGGCTTGCCGCTCGGCGGCGCCTCCGCCTTCAGGGCGGGATCCAGCAGATACAATTGATTAAGGGATTTAACCCCCTGGCGGAGCGCCGCCCACTGGTAAGCCGGGCTCTGATAGGCCCGGGCCAGCCCCAGCAGTGTGATGGAGGGACCCACCTTCTTGGTCGCATCCGACCAGTTCCAGATTTCATCTTTCCCCGTCTGCATGAACATCCGGAAATCGCCGGTTTTTCTCAGAAACGGATGCTTGAACAGGTCCACCGCTCCGCCGGTGAAGATGTTCAGCGTCCGCGCGAACAGGACCGCATAGCCCAGCCCGTAATCCCAGTACCCCGGCCCCTCGTTCCACCCCCCCGCCGGGTCGCCCGTGCCCAGGCAAACCAGCATGGCCTCGATCGCATATTCGAGAAATTCCCGATAATCGGGACACTCTTCGGCGAACGCCATGGCCCCGACCGCGAAGGTGCCCGGCAGGATGATGCGCCAGTTCGCCTTGTTTTTCATCCAGGGATACGTCTTGGCCCGCTCGGCCGCCAGGCCCGGCTTCAGGCAGCGGTTCACCATCAGGTCCGCCATCCGGCGCCGGACGCCCGCGTCCAGAGCCTCGCCGAAACAGCTCTTCATCATGGCCAGGCAGAGCGCCACCTCGGCGGTCCGCAGGTCCATGTCCAGCACGCCGATGCAGGAGGAGAAGGTCCAGTAGGGGCGCGGGCACGTCTCAAACGCCGTCAACGCCTCAAGCGCCGGCGGAATCGCCCGCCGATCGCCCGTGAACAGGTAATACAGGGCCGCGCGCTGGGCCTTGTGGAACACCTTGGCGCACCGGGAGTCCCAGTCCTCCTTCGGGTCCAGGGGCTTCATCATCAGGTCGTACTCGGCCTTCAACACCGCCGGGTACCGGTCCGCCTTGATCCGGATTTCTTCGGGCGACAGGACGTCCCTGAAAATATTCGGCGGCGGACCGCTCCGCTCCCACCGGTCAAACGCCTTGAAAAAGGCCAGCTCCGCCGGCTTGAACGCTTTTCGATGAATGGCCATCGCTGTTCCTTGTTCCCGATCCCTTACACCGTTTCGGACAGGACATAGGGCCGCATCGCGCGCGCGAGGAGGTCCGCGTCGGACTGGTGGGGATTCCAGAGCGTTTCGGCGAAGAGCGACACGCTGGGCTGCACGCGCCCGTCGAACAAGCCATCCTCCACGAGTCCGGTGGCCCAGACGTTGGGGTTGACGGCGCAGACTTCCCGGTAGAACCGGGCCGCCAGCGGGTAATGCCGGAACCAGCCGGCATTAATCCCGTTCCACTCCCCCTGCCGGGCGGCCAGCCGTTCCCGGAGATAGGCGGGATCGCGCTCGCCGAGCAGGAACGGGCCATGCTTGGCGAACTCGTCCCCCCATCGCAGGCACATCCACCCCTTCGGCACCAGCGCGAACGGCGAGCCGGGCCGGAATGCGGCAAGCTGTTTCGAATAGGCCAGCGTGGACTCGAACCCGTCATCCTGGCTGGGATTCGGCGAATAGCTGAACGGCAGGGCGCCGGCGTCCTCCCACGTGATGACCAGCTTCGGATCGAGCCCCGCCAGGTCCGTGTAATGCGCGCGGATCGACGTCGCGTGCAGCCCGAACTGGATCGACAGCTTCGGATCGAGCGCGTAGAACTCTTTCGCGATCTCGTTCACCATGTCACAGCACCAGGCGGCGACCGAGCGGCCGTTGATCTCCTGGGTCTTATGTTCCGTTTCGGACTGGAAATAGAGGCCGTCGATCGGCAGCCCGGCATACTCTTCCCGGTACGCGTCCAGCGCCAGCTCCTTGATGAAGGCCCGGCCCTCGGCGGTCGAAATGTCGCGCTTGTAGCCCCAGCCCCAGTTGAACCCGGCAATGATCTTGATGCCACGCTGGTGGGCGTAGTCGCAAATCTCCCGCAGATTCACCGGCGCTTCGCTGTTCCAGATCGTCAGCATATTGAACTTCAACCGCGCCATGTTGTCGAGGAAGCGCCGGTAATCGTAGATGACATACCCCCACGTCCAGATACCGCGCTCCTTCACCGCCGGGGCCTCGACGACCGACCGGTCCGCCAGTTTCGCCAGCGCTGCGCGCCGCTCCACCGGCTTGTCGAGCGGCACCACCTGGTCCGACAGCGCCGCCAGCAATTCCTGCGCGCCGTAATAAACGCCCACCGCGTCCGCGCCGGCCACCACCATCAGCCGATGCTCCGCGTTCCACGGCGCCGGGCCGACCCACCAGGTGAACCCCTGCGCCCCAGCCGGCGCCGGAATGACCTTGTCCGCCACGAGCTGCGCAATGACCGGATTGCTCCGGACGGTGCCGAGCAGCACCACGTGCTCGCACACCGGCTGATAGCGCCGGCTCTGCCGGTCCGTCCCGGGCTTCAGCCGGAGCGCCAGCGTCTTCGGATCCACGTCCGAAGCCGGACGAACGGGCAGGACATAATTCACGTACAAATTCAGGCCTCGATACAATTCTGTGAGCGCCTGCTGTTCCACGCCCTCATACGAACCGTAAACCAGGGTCCACCGCTTTTCACCGGGAGTCAAATCCGCCATCTGCTTTTCCTTTTTCTTATTTCACCGCTGACGTCATTACCGCCGCGCTCATCCGGGCCAGGATTCCACTCCTGGCGCCCGATAACGCCGACCAGTTTGCCGGCGGCGCCTTGCCGGCGGATTTTTCCATGGCCCCGGCCAGGAACTCGATCAGAACCGGATCCTCCACCGTCATGGCATAGCGCACAAACGCTTCGCCCTGGACGGCTGGAATCGGCCCGGCTTGATCGACCACAACCGCCCACGCCGCCTGGAATTTCCCGTGGCAGTCAACGATCATCTCCTTTATCATCTTCCCCTGGGGATCCCTTGGCCACCGCTGAGAGGCGTTCAGCATGATCCGCCGGTAAAGATTCAGGTCCCGGGCCAGCGCGCAGAGCCCGGCAACCCCGTCCGGATCCCCCAGCCGGTATAGCGCGATCGCCGCATAGGCGGCCGGCCGGGCCGCATCCGAAAATTCCACCGGCTCCCAGCGGTCCGGGCCGGCCCGCAGCCGGGCCGGAGCCAGAACCTCCTTGAGCCGGCGGCGAAGAACCGGAATGGCCTCCACCTGACCCAGCCGCCCGAGCCCCTCCATGGCCGCCAGCTCCGTCTTTTTTTCTTTCACCGCTTTCACCAGCAGGTCGTAGGCCAGCGGAGACCGGCTGGCGCCCATCAGGATCAGCGCCGCTTTCCGGGTCTCCAGGTTCGGATTCCAGGTGTCGGCCGCGGTTTTCAGCTTGTCCGCCCACTCCGGCTTGGCGTACGGAAGAATCGCCGGCAGCACCACATCCAGCGTGCACGTCGCCTCGCCATTCTCCGTCGTCGCCAGATCCAGCAGGGTCTTCGCCGTCGCCTCGTCCGGATGGGCCAGCGCCTGTTTCACAAAATCCTTGGGCAACTCCGCCAGCCCCAATTCCGCCAGCCCCAGATCGGCCGACGTTGCCGCCCCTTTTGCCGCCGACGAGGGGGCCGCCGGTCCCTGAGGAGGCGCGACTCCCGCCGGACGGGCGCCACCGGCCCAGGCCAGCGCCTGGCCCAGCACCACCGGCCACTCCTTCCACTCCCAGAACGGCAGCACCCCGGCGTCCGGCTCCCCATTGACCGTCAACGCGCACGCCACCACCCGGCCCTTGCCAAACACCCCGCTGATCAGCGCCGGCTGATCGCCCACCTTAACCTGAACTTTCGCGCCCGCCGCGGGAACCAGCGTGTGAAAATAATACGCCGTGGGTCCGGCCTTGAAATCGACGGCCATCGGCCAGTCCGCCTGCTCGGCCCGCGCCAGCTTCGCCCCCTTCAACGCCGAGGGGAAATGCCCGATATAACTGCCGCTGATCGAGACCGGCAGGACCTCCTCCAGGGGCGACCCCGCATACCCGCCGTTCTCGAACGCCCCCAGCCCGCCCAGCACCACCAGTCCGCCGCCCGCGCGCACGAATTCGCGGATGCGGGCCAACGCGCCGGCCGGAAATCGCGAAACCGCCGAATTGACGATCACCACCACCGTGGCGTTCGACAGGCCCATACCCTCCGGCCCGGTGCGGATTCCAGCCTTGTCCAGCGCCTCATCGACCCGGAACCACTCGGCCCAAATCCCCTCCACCACCACCGCTTTTGGAAGCACCGTCGACTTCCATTGCCATTCCGTTGAAGCGGACGCGGCAGGGGCGGTTTCCGAAAACGCGGTCATGGCCAACGCCAGCACGGCGAACAGGCTCGCCACGAATCGACGGCCCAGCCGACCCAGAAAATGAAGACGGGGATTTTTCATTGTTTTTCACTCCAAACCAGCATGCTCCAGAACCGCACGGACGGCGCCTTCACCGCATACACGCCCTCCCCGCAACGTTCAACCGGAAGCCGGATCGCCGTCATGTTCGGCTCCGCCGTCAGAAACCATACCTCGGGTTCGGCGCGGCATTTTTTGCGGACCCCCACATCACAACTCCACGGGACCTGGCTCTGGGTCTCCGCCTTGACGTGGTCAAATTCCGGCCGGGCGATCAGATGCATGACCGTCTGGAGCACCGGCCCGGTTTGCCGCTGCCGGATATACCGTTCCCATAACAGCGGATTCCGGGACTCCACGGCGAGGCCGGCGGCCTCCGCGCTCACCGGGGCCAGGGCGAGATCCCAGCAGTACTCCCCGTACCGGGTCATGAACCGCGAATACATGCCGGGCTTGGCGCCCAGCCAGCCATAGTTGAGGTACGGATGGGACCCCGAGGCAAACGTGAAGATGGCGGAATACACGCTGGCCAGCGGCGCAGAACACCGCTCGGCCTGGAACAGGCAGCTGTAGCCGCCCGCCTGGCGGCACGTCTCGGCATGCCACCACGCCACCTCCACATAATTCGAGATGCTGCCCATGGTGCGGATCGCCTCGTTCATGATCTGCCCGCCCGCCTGACACTGCTCGCGAAACCAGGCCATCTTCACGGCATTCGTATCGATTCGCGTCAGCGAGCCTCCATTATAGGACATCGCGAACTGGGCGCCGAGCTCGCGGGTGAACACGTGCCGGAAATACCGCACATTCCGCTTGCCGATCGCCACGCTGCTCCACGCGCTGTTCGTGGAAGCGTATTCCTCGGGCATCAGCTGCTTCATCAAATCCTGAACGCCCATGATCTCGAACTCCCGGTGCACATCCGCCGTGCCCATCTCGCTCCAGCTCGGGGGATAATCGAACCGGATGCCGTCCCACCCGAAAGTCCGGGAGGACTGGATCACTTCCGAGGCGTGATGCTGGATCGCCCGCAGGAGGCCCAGGTTGATGAAGTTGTTCAGCCAGTTCGCGCTCTGGTACCGCCACAGCTCGGGCCGGGACTGGGTGATGCCCTGCAACCGCAAATCCTCCAGGTCGATATTCGGGGCGACCCCCATCTTCTCCCGGCACAAGATGTCCGGAAACCGCCGGCCCAGGTCAAACCCGGACTTGCCGCTCGCCGAGGCCCAGGAATAGGTGATCATTTTGATGCCGTTGCTGTGGCTCCGGGCCATCCACTCCATCAGGCCAGCCCGGCTGTTATGTGCCCCGCCCTGCCCCGTCCACCAGTCGGCGGTGGTGGGATTCAGGTCGGTCCAGCTGCTCGGCTGCCAGCTGAACGCCTCCTCGACGTTGATATAGGCCCGCCGGTTCTCGTCCACGTGATCCGCCAGATAGGGCTCCCGGCCATACCAGGTCAGGAACCCATCCCCCTGGATCGCCGTCTTCCAGACAGGTACGCCCACGCTGAAATATTCCGACCGCGAATGAACCGGACGGCCCGCCACGCTGACCGTGGCAACCGCCTCATGCCCGTATTCGCGGGCGCCGGCCGTCCAGGGAAACACGGCGGTCACGGCGCCATGCGCCGGAACCTGGATCGCTTCTTCGCCAACCCCGGCCGTCTCGTCGAGCCCGGTCCGCATCTCCAGCCGCACCCGGGCCTCCGCCTTCTGGTCCGTGAAATTGCGGACCGTCACCGCGACCGGATTGGACCCGCCCGGATACACGTGAACGTAGTCCGGCCACACCTTTTCCACGGCCAGCGTCGTGACGACCGCCTCCACCACCGGCGTGCCGACCAGGAGCGCCGGATATTGAATCTCCGATAGCGGCCTCGGCACATCGGCCTTCAACTGTTCAATCATGCCCAGCGTGAGCTCGTCCGTGTCCGGCCCGGCCTCCGTAAACGATCCGGCGGTATCCGGCCGCTCAGGCCCGACAACCTTGACCGGTTTGCCTTCCTCTTTTTCCAGATTGTAATTCCAGGCGATCTTCAGCCGGTCCTTGCCCGGCAGCGGATCGAGGCGCGTCACCGTATGGGTCAACCGGGTCCAGACCTCCGGCGCGCCATCCATCTGGGCCCGCGAAATCGGAAACGACAGCCAGGCCGTATTGCTTCCCCCGAACGACACATTCATCCGGACGGACGGAAAACTGGAATCCGGAGGGGTGAGCACCCGAAGCGGGAGCGATACCCGGTACACGCCCGGCAAGGCGTTCGTCCATACGATGGGCAACACGACACGGCCCGACTCGTCCGTGATGCGGACGGCGGTGCAGACCCCCCCCGGCGCGCCGGGATCGATCACCAACGCGGTGCCGACCGGCGTCTCCTCCGCCCCCGCCGTCAGCGCCGCCACCAGCACCGCCGCAAACACCCCCCGGCGCAAGGCGCCGAAGACTCCCTCACACAGCTTCATAATTCTACTCCTGACCCGCGGATTTCATTGGAATAAATACTTGTAATCGATGCCATTAAACCAGAACCAGCGCTTGAAGGCCCGGCTGATCGCCTGGCGCAGGGCGGCCTCGTCCCGCCGGGCTTGGACGCACAGATCTGGCTATACGGATAAAACCCGCCATGCCAGGCGCTGATGTCGGCGCGCAGTTCCGGGGGTCTCTCCAGAACCCGTGCGGATACCCGTTCATGTCCAGCCAGAAGGTCAACCGGTCGCAGCCCCAGAGCGCCATGTCTTCAATGTAGCGCTCGACGCGCTCAAGGGGCGCCGCCTCGTACCAGTTGTTGAAGTGGGTGGCAACGTACACGCCCCGGTTGTAGACCGCCGGCGACGCGCCGCGGGACAGGAGGCGGACCCGCGTCCGCTCCTGCCAGCGACTGAGGAACAGCTCCACCGCCTTGGCGACCAGCGGGTCTTGTCCATTCCGGACCGTCAACTTGATCATGTCAGGGGTTCCTCAAAGGCCGCGGCCTTTAGCGCACGATCATCCAGTCGAGGGTGGCGCCGTCGGGCGCCGGCTTCTCGAATTGGACGGTAAAGCCGGCGGCATCCTTCTTGGAGACCGCCCGGTTGCCCAGCCAGCTTTGCTCCACAAACACCGCGTAGCTCGCATCCATTTCCGGATTCGCAAACGTGATGGTCACCGCCGTCTCGCCCGCCTTCACGGCCACATCCTTGCCGCGCAGGTTGCGGGCCGGGCTGGCATCGGCGGACAGGCCGGACGCCCCGATCGACCCTTCCACGCGCAGGCCGCCGCCGGTGAGATTGAATTCGCCCGTCTCCCGGGAGACCGTCAAGCTCGCCACTTTCGGCGCCGCATTGGAGGTGATCCCGTAGTGCCACTGGATCGGCTGGACATGGTGCGGCTGGGCAAACTGAATCGCCGCCTCTTCCGTATCGGCCCCGAACCAGAGCCCCACTTTGCACGCGGATTCAATTCTCATCAATTTATTCCACGCCAGCTGCCGGTCATAATGGAAAGCCCGGTCCTTTTCGCTGTCTCCGGTGGAATTGCCGTGAACCCACAGGACGCTGTCGCGCATGACGCCGTTGTTGGCGATGTCAAACACCGACGACGGAAAGACGCCGGGCACCTTATCCCACAGCCAGCTCCGGAAAGGGGTCGGCTTGAACGGATCCGGGCCCATGGCCTGCTCGATCGCGTCGTTGGTCGCGAAATCCACGGACGTGCCGGCAAACGGGGTCGGAACCAGCCGGATGAGGCGCTTGGAACCGGTGACGCCATCCGACACATCATACGCATTGGCGCCCGGGGCCACGATGTAGCGCAACGGCTTCTCATGCCCGTCCCAGCTGTAATTTTCCGGCTTGTACAGCGTCGGAGCGCCGGCCGACTTCGCGCCCCACCAGTGCCGGACGATCCGGATGTCCGCCGTTCCATCAGCATTCTTCGTCACGCTGTCGATCAGGTACCAACGACGGACGTTTGCCGCCTTCGGAACATATTCGTCGGCTTCGTCCACGGCAAAGTAGCGGCCCACCACGTCCTCGCTGATCGGCGAGTCGGCGGAAAAGCGGATCAGCCCGCCCATCCGGAGCCCGGAAATCCCGGCCCTGTCTTTCCAGCTCGCGGTCGGGTAGGTTTTCCCCTGGAAGGTCGCGTTCGACAGCCTCACGTCGACTTCCCAGAAAGAGGCCGGGCTCACGATCATGACCGTGCCGTTGGTGATCAGCTTCGCCGGATTCAGGTTGATGATCGGGCGGCCGCTGCCGAGCGTATCGGGGGTCCTCTCGAGGGCGTTCTTGTACACCAGTTCGCCCGAAACGGGATCCCACCGCTCCACCTTGGCCCGGAAGATGCCCGTCAATGACTCCACAAACGCGGCATAGATGACGCCGTTCTCGTCGCCTGACGTGGAATGCACGTCGCCCATATACTTGAAGCGGGCATCGAACAGGTAGTTGTCGCCCTGCGAATAATTATGCCGCCACAGGCGCACGTCGAACGTCTGGTTCTCGTTATGGGAGTTCGACTGCAAATCGAGAATGCTGACATGATTTTTGTTGCTGAAGATGTCGCCTTTGGGATGCCGGAAGAGCGCGTCAGCCGTGAAATACCACATCTTCTTCGCCTGATCATAACCCAACGATTTCACGTAAAGGCGTTCGACCTCGCCATATTCGCCAAGACTCAGAAACATGCCCGGGAACACCCCGCGGATGGTGGCCAGATAGAAGCGCTGGTCCTTGCCGGGCTGGACCTCTTCCTGCAGCCAGTCCCGGTAACTGGTCGAGCCATGGAGAATGGTGTTCCTCATCCGGACCATGGGGTAATACCCCCAGAACGACAGGCTTTCCCCCTGCGCCAGGTTCATCACCCGCTCGATCGACAGCCCGGTGGATTGTGGCGGAAAGAGTCTCGGCATGTTGCCGCGGGCATCAAAGACGGTCACGCCGTCACCCGATTTCCAGGACTTCGCCGATTCGGGCGGCGCGGGCGTGCGCAATTCCCTCTGGCTGTTGTTCCTGGGCGTCCAGTTCGAAGCCGCCTTGGCCGGAATGACAATCACACCGCCACCCCCGGCCATGACCGCCTTCGCCGCTATGTCCAGTGTGGCCTGGGCGTTGGAGGCATTCCCCACCGGCCCGAACTGATCCAGGGAATAAAACGGGCCGGAATCGGCCTCCGGCGCATTCGAGCCCGCGCCCACAGGGGCCGACACGCCTGCGCTTACGGGCGCTTGCGCCCATGCCGACACAGCCACACCGGCGGCCAACCACGCTGAACCGATCCTCAAACAACGTTTCGAGATCATCTGGACTCCTTGTTTATCGAACGATCATCCCGCCCCATTTCGCCCCCGCCAAACCGGCATGACGGCGAATCTAAAATTCACACCAGTTCCGGAAACACCCGTTCGGCGCCTCGTTTGCGCTTGCCGGCCGGGATGGCGAACCGCAGGAAAAAGCCCCAGCCCTCCCCAGCCTCCGTATCCAGGGTCACCTGCAAGGTATGCACGCCCTTGGCCAGCTTCACCCGCCCGACCGTGCGGTCCGGCTTCGCCGGGTTGCGGCGTTCCCGTTGTTGAAGGACCCGCTGGCGATCCACAAACAAGGCCGCCCCGCCGTCATGTCCAAGCCGGACCTCCCACTCCCCGCCAACCCGCGCCCGCACCCGGCACAGGGCATGCACCAGCCCGTCTTCCTTGCCGGCCAGCACATGCACATTGAGAAATCCGGCCGCCGGGCCGGTCGTCGTCACCGTCTGCACCGTCCAGCGCAACGCCGTGTCCGTCAAGCGGACCGACCGGGCCGCCGCCAGGCCCGCGCCGGACTTTTTCACCAGCTTGCTGACCCGCCAGGCCGAGATGAACGGCGACACCCATTTGTCATCCGCCTGGCGGTCCAGCCGGGCGCGCTCCTTGCGGAGGCTGGCCGCGAAACCGGGGGCGCCGGAAATCGCGGGCTCGGATAGATCGAGCATATCCGTCAACACCCGCGCGCCCAGGCTGGCGGGATGCCGGCGAATAATACGTTTAGCCATGCTCTGGCTTTTCTGGAGGAGCGGCACCGCCGGCAGCAGCTGGTCAACCGCTTCGCCCACGGCGCTGGGGTTGTTCAAATCCGCCATGATCCGCTTCGCATCCCGATAGGCCCGGACCAGCACGGACGTCTTGATCAGGTCGCGCATGGTCTCGGAAAAATGCAGGGTCACCGAGGTGTCCTGTTTTTTCGGGAACAACGCCGTGCGGGGATCGAGCTTCGGCTGGTCGAAGTGGTCGTGGCGCCACGCTTGGCGTTGCGCCGGATCGCGGAAGTCCGGGACGTCATACGCTTGGCCGTTTTCAAACGACGACCGGAACGCGAGAATACCGGGAATGGTGCAGTCGCAGGCTTTGTAGATTTCAAACGGCCCGGGCTCGCCGAACAGAATGTGCCGGGCAAAATAGTAAAGCACCCAGAAGTCGCCGCCGCCATGGCCGGTTTTCGCGGCCATTTCCCCGAGCGCGTCCCAGCGCGGGTTCACCTCCAGCATCCGGCCGTGGCCGGTCGCGCCCACGCGGACCCGCAGCTTGAAGTCCACCATTTCCGCGGCCGCATTCGTGCCCCAGATCCGCTGGTGATGCGAGTCGCTGGTCGTCGCCCCCATCAGGTTGCGCACCACCGAGCCATTCGACATCGTGATCAGGGACGGCGCCACGCCCCCCTTCTTCCCCGCATTCGGCCCCCGCGAGGGATAGCCGCGCAGCCCGACCGTGCCCGGCAACGACACGACGCGCGTCGGCCGCAACCCGGTGATGTGCATCATCGGCCCGAGCGAATGCGTGTTGTAGTAATGGCCGTTCAGCCAGCTCCGCCACGAATGAAGCTGGTTGCCGGGCTGGATGGGCGTCCCGTCGATGTAGGTGTAGGCCAGCGACCGGCATTCGTGGACATATTCGAACTCCGCATACATCAGGTCGCCGAAGAACCCTTCGCGCCATTTCCGCTCCAGCCACATGTTCGCGGCCGAAAACGGGTAATTCTCCGCCAGGTTGTACACCAGCTTGTGCTTCTCGACCTCCTCCACCAGCTGGACGCCCTCGGCCATGGTGTGGAACGCGGTCACTTCAGACAGCACATGCTTGCCGGCGCGCAGGCAGGCGATGGCATCGGGCCCGTGCGCCACGCAAAAGGTGGCGAGCAGCACCGCATCGAAATCCATCGCCAGGAACTCGGCGGCATCCGCCGTGACCCGCGCGCCGGGATTCGCCTTCAGGAAACCAGCGCGCATATGCGCGTTGTAATCGCAACCCGCCACGACGTCATAATTCAGCGCCCGGCAACTCGCGTAAAAATCCATGCCGCGCCCCAGGCCCCAAATACCCAGCCGGATCTTCTTGTCAGTCTTGAACAGCGTATTCATCAAATGTCTCCCAGTGAAATATAGAACAACCAGTTGCTGAAAACGAGAATGTGATTGTCTCCCGGCCGCAAGGTCACGGAAATCCGATCGGCGGCTTGTTGTCAACCGTGCCGATGTTCACAATCACCAAATCCGGCTTCAACGCCAGCACATCCTTCGCATACCGCGCCTTGAGCTGGGCCGTGCTGTTGCCGGCCACGCCCGCATTGAACAGGACCAGGCCCGGATGCCCGTTGGTCTGGAGCGTCTCCACCACCCAATCGCACCAGGCTGATCCGTCCGTCAGGCTGTTGCCCGTGAAGACGATCCGCTTCACCCCGGCCAGGGGATCCCGGGTCGCCGTCTCCGCCATGCTCATGTCGGCCTCCGCTGTTTCGCCGTTGCCCATCGTTCGCCCGATCAGGATCAGCCGCGGCCTTTGCGCGATGTTGTTGCCGGCACTTCCTTCAAACACGCTTCCCGCGCCCGCCACGTAGTGGCCCGTATAATCCACTCGAATCAGCAGGCACACCGAATCGCGCCCGGCCTTCCGGGCCTGACTGACCGCCTTCGTGACGTCCCACGCCACGCGGGCGCCCGGCCCGGCCAGGAACACCGGCTCGGCGAAGGACTGGAACACGCCGCCCCGGTCCGGATCGTCCGCCCCCCAGGCTTGGCCCGAGCGGGGATGATTCCAGGTCGCGGCGGCGGGATCGCAGTCGTCCGTGATCGCGTTGCAGGACATCATGGTCGTCATCGGGCCGGCGGCGCAAAGGACCAGCTCCGCCCGCTCCGCCGGAACGGGCGGTATCTTGTCAAAGCGCACCATCACGACCTTCTGCTTTTCGCCTTTCGGAATCTGGGCAAACACCTTCAGCACGGCGGACGTGGCGCCGATCGCGTTCGGGCGCGAGGCATCCAGCGTCGCCGCCAGGCAGTTGGAATAGGCCGGCGCCGAATCACCGTCGGCCGGGCCGTTGCGCAGCACGGTCTCCTTCAGCGGAGGCGTGACCGCCCGGACGAGCTGGGAGATGCCCGACACCCGGTTGGAGGCATCCGCCGATTTGACCGCCATGGTCAGCCGTTTCCCGAAAGACGGGACGGGGATAACCGCGAACTGCGGTTCGCGGTTGGTTGCCGTGTAAAGCCCGTTCGTCCCGGGCAGGAGCGCCCACTCGGTTTCTCCGATCTCCAACGCGTCGCTCCACCGGACGTCATAGGCGACGGCGCCCGCGGGCCGGGTCCAGCTCAGACGAATGCCGTCCGGCCCCGCGCCGGTCGCGGCCAGATCCGCCACGCGTTTCGGGGCGCCGGCCTCGACCCCCTTGAAAAACCGGAGCTCGCCCACGGAGTGGAGCAGGTCGGGAATGCCGTTGCCGTCCGCATCGGCGATATCGAAGTAGCGATACCCGTTGCCGGGCAGGAGTTTTTCGCCGTCCCCGCGCACACAGCCGGCTTTCCTGAAGACAAAGCCGGCTGGCGTGTTGCTGGCGATGTTTTCGTAATAGTCCAGTTCGCCGCCCATGGGCGCCTCCACCACCAGGTCGAGGCGGCCGTCGCCGTTCAGATCGATGGGCACGACGCCGCATTGGGGCGCATAGGCCTGGAACCAGTGAGCGGCTGGGACGATGGGATTCCCGCTCCCATCCGTGGCCGATACCGGGTCGGCGAACCGGGGATCGCCGTTGGAGCCGCTGTTCCGGTAAAGCCGGTACTGCTTCCGGTCGGGCCAGATACCGTTCCCCGACGTGCTGCCCAGAAGCAGGTCCGCCTTCCCGTCCTTGTCCCAGTCCACCAGGACCGGATGGCTGGTCAGCATCCCGGTATTCATGCGGTTGACCAGATTCGTCCAGGTTTGACCGTCGGGCGACACCTCCACCTTATACTGGTACCAGTTCTCCCCCTGCTCCATGCCCGTGCGGAACAGCTTGCCCTGCCAGAAGAAGGGGACGAAGCTGTCATACCAGCGGCTGTCGCGATCCGATAACAGGAACCGGATCGTGTCGATCTTGACCGGATCGGGCCAGGCGATTTCGGCGGCCAGCCTATAGTAGCCCCAGGAGGTGGCGTTGAACGCGTTTTCCGTATTGGCGTTGCCCGGGGTCAGCATGTTATACGGGCGATGGACCATCGGGTTTCCCTTCGACTCCCCCGAGGCCGGGGTCGTCACGGAGGCGCGGTTGCTCACGGCCAGATTCTCCCCCCCGCCAAGCGCCTCGAACTTCTCGACGTGCAGCAGGCTGTCACGCAGATTGCCCATGCCGTTGCGGTCGTTGTTAATCCGAATCGCCTTGATCTTGAAGGGCACGTCAACGGGAACCTCCTGCCAGCCCTTGCGGCGATTGGATTCCCCCGCGAGCGCGATCCGTTTCATCGCGCGGAACGTCAGGCCGTCGGGGGAGAGATCGGAAAAGAAAAACAGTTTCCCGCCCACGCTGACCATGAGCCGCTTTTCCCCGGACCCGTCATCGGGAAACACGGCAAGCGCGCTGCCATACACCTCGTAGTGCCGTTCTTCCGCGGAAACGGGAACCAGGGCGGGATCGCCGTTGAAAGTGAGCCAGCCGGCAAACTCGTAGCGCATGTCGCCCGGCCGGACGGCCGTGTTCCGGTACAGGGCCGTGCGCCGCAAGCCCCATTTACAGTGGTGATCGGTGACGCCGTGCAGGATCAGATCGCGCGACTTCGGGCCGAACCAGTTCACGACAACCGGCTGAAAAATGAAGCCGAACCGCAGGAAATCGCGGCCCCGCAGTTCAACCGGCTCCTGAAGCGCCAGGGGTTCGCGGGCCGACCGCGCCTCGTTCCGATACCAGCGCACGGTTCCCCTGAGGCCGGAATCCATGACAAACAGGTCCGTTGTCCCCCGCCCGCGGAAATCGGCCAGACGGGCCATGGAGCCGGCCGGAACGGGTTTGGCCTTTCCGTCGAGCAGGGGCCGGGGCGGCTGGAGAACCGCCGTGTCGCTCTTCGCGGCCCGGCGGAACCAGGTCACGGCGGGCCGGGTCGGCCAGTCCACACGGAACGCGTTGCACCGGATCGGAGCCTCGCAGGAGACCAGGTCGGCGACGCCATCGCCGTCCATGTCGGCAACGACGGGATTGGGCGCGGCTATGGACGCCCCGGCAGGCGTCAGGATTTCCACGCCGGCGTCGAAACGGGGCCGCGCCTTCGTGCCCGTGTTCCGGTAGAAATACAGGCCCCGAGCCGGCGCCTCCTTCAACGGAGCCAGGAACGTCGGATCCGGCGCCGGCAGGCCGGGATCGGCCGGCTTTTGCGTGGCCATCCGCCCCCAGGCGGTCCACTGCTCCGCCACATTCAGGCCCCGGACCCCGGGTGCCTCGTCCTTCATCCGGCAGATCAGCAGGTCCTCCAGGCCGTCGCCGTCCCAGTCGGCGGCCGTCAGGGTGAGCACCTGCCGGGGAAAGATGCCCTTGTTCCAATACATGCTTTCGGGCCCGGTGGAAAACCGGGCGTTCTCCCGGATCATCGCCGCCGAGCCCGGGAAAAACGCCGGGTCATTGGTCCAGAGCGCCCAGTGGAAGGGGCCGTGCGCGGTCCCCGTGTTGGGGCCGTAGCGCAACTGGCCGTCGAACAGGATCATGTCCCGAAGCCCGTCGTGATTCAGGTCGCAATCGGTCCGGGCCGACACATGTTCGACGGTCTGCGGCGTTGTTTCAGTGCTGTTGAACGGATAGGCGAGCCCGTACCCGAACCGGGGCTCGTCGCGGGACCCCTCGTTCAGGCAGGTCCAGCCGCGACCGATCGATCCGCCGTCGTGCACGTATAGGTCCGGCTTGCCGTCGTCGTTCCAGTCGAGGATGTCGAAGCCGGCGTCGGACGGAAACTGACGGCCGTCCAGCAGGGCGCCGGGCGAGGGAAAGATCAGGTTGCTGTCGGCCCGAGCCGGATCCGCCCCGACAACGCCCAGCGCCCACGCGACGGTCAGAATGAGCAGTGTCCGTTCGACGCAAACTGTCATCGCACGATCATCCAGTCCACCTGGGCGCCATCGGCCGCGGGCTTCTCGAACTGCACGGTGAAGCCGGTGGCTTCCTTCTTCACCACCGACCGGTTCCCGAGCCAGTTCTGCTCGACGAACACGGCGTAATCGGCATCCGCTTCCGGAATCGCGAACACCACGGCCAGCGACGTGGCGCCCGCCTTGACCGGCACATTCTTGCCCCGTAAATTCCGGGCCGGCACGCCGTCGGCGGACAGGCCGGACGCCGTCACGGAGCCCTCGAATCGCGCCCCGTTCGAGAAGCGCACCTCGCCCGACTCGCGCGAGACGGTCAACGTCGTCTCCTTCGGCAGCTGGTTGGACGCAAACCCGTAATACCAGGTCACCGGCTGTTCGTGATACGGCTGCTGGAACAGGATCGCGGCCTTGGTGAAGTCCGCCTTGCAGTTGAAGCCCACCTCGGCGGAGGTTTCAAGGATGATCCCGTTTTCCCACGCCGGCTTCTGCTCCTTGGTCTTGACAAGGTCATCCCGGTTCGCCGGCCCGCCCCGCACCTGCATGACGGCATACCGCTGGACGCCGTGATTGGCAATATCCATCACCGGCGACGGAAACGCGCCGGGCACCCGGTCCCACATCCATATCTTGAAAGGAATCGGCTTGAACGGATCGGGGCCGATCGCCTGCTCGACCTCATCGCCCTCCGCGAAATCAAACGCCTTGCCGGCATCGGGATGGGGCGTGACGCCCAGGATCGACTGGGTCTTGTAGCCGTCCGACGGCACCGCCTTGGACACATCGTTTACGAAAGCGCCGGGCGCAATGGCGTAGGGCAGCGGCCGCTCATGGCCGTCCCACGTATAGTTCTCCATCCGGTACAGGGAAGGACTGCCCGCATCCTTGGCGCCCCACCAGAGGCGGCGGATCGTGATGTCTTTCGTGCCGTCCGCGTTGACTTTCAGGCCGGTGATTTCGAACCAGCGGTAAAGCTGAGCATGGGTCGCCTCGCTAGACGAGAACCAGCGGAAAAGAGGGTGCTGGATCGCCTCGGTAGGCTCGGTGACCGTGAAAAACCGGCCGATGATGGAGTCGTCCCACGGACAATCCTTATCGCCGCGGATCAACCCGCCCATGGCGAGCCCCTTGGTGTTGACGCCAGTCGGGTAATTAGTGCCCTGCCACGTGTAGAGTCCGTGGTTCATGGCGGTCTCCCAATACGACTCGGCCGGCACAATCCAGACCTTGCCGCCCGTCACCCATTTATTGGAATTCAGATTGATCAGCGGCCGGGAGTTGGACAGGGTGTCGGGATTCTTCCCGTCCTTGAAGGTCAGCGTGTTGGTGGTCCAGTTGGCGGCCTGGACCTTGGCCCTGAAATTATTGAGCAGGCTGTGCACGTAGCCGCCGTAGAGCGTGCCGTTTTCGTCGCCCGCGGCGGAATGAATATCGCTCATGTAGTCGTACCAGGCGAAGAACATGTAGGTGTCGCCCGCCGCATACTGCTTGCGCTTGAGCATGACGTCGTAGGTCTGCTCGTCGGTGTTGCAGATCTGGTTGAGCCAGAGCAGGCCGACATTGTTTTTGTTCTGGATCCAGGCCCGGGTGACATGATCGATCGTCGCATCGGCCACGAAATAATGACTTTTCTTGACCGGATCATAGCCGACGGATTTCACGAAGAGGCGGTCCACGCCGCCCTCGTAGTAGGGGCCGCCATGGGCGTTCAGGAACTGGCCGGGCCGGATGCCGCGGATGGTCGCCACATAAAACCGGGCGTCCTTGCCCTTGGCCGTGGGCTCGGTGATCCAGTCCAGGTAGCTGTTGGACCCGTGGATCAACTTGTTGTCCAGCTTGAGGAGATGATCGGTGGTCCAATGGCCGAGACTGTCGTTCGAGTCCATGCGCAGCGTGCGCTCGAAATTCAGGCCGGACATCTGGGGCACCTTGATGGTGGTCCCGCTCTTGCCGACCTCCACGATCGTGAAGCCCGGTCCGGCGCCCCAGTTTTTCGCCGGCGCCGGAGGTTCCGGAATTCGGAACGAATGCTGGTAGGCGTTTTCCGGGTTCAGGGACTCGGATTCCGACGGAGACAGGAACAAGAGACCGCCGGTTTTAGACAGCGCCTCGGTGGCGGCCTTGAACGTCGCCTGGATGGCAGCCGGATTCGTCACCGGCCCGAAGTCCGACAGGCGAACCTTGACTGGCGGCACGGCCGGAGCCGCCGTCTGGGCCAAGGCGGTCGCGCCATACAGCCCGATTGCCAGAAGCCCAGCCCACATTCCCACAAACCGAATTTCGAGCCTATCCAGACGTGCGCGCATACACTCTCCTTGATTTTTGTCGGGTTATCCTACAATGACTCTATCTGCTTACTCAAGAAAAACCGGATTATCTCCTCGATTCGATTTCTGTCATGCTTTCCCGGCCTCCAGAGGAAGGCGCAACGACATCACTTTCGGACCGCAGGAGAAATAATAGCGGCCGTCAATGATCACGGCCCCTCGATGGAATAACGAGCCGCCGGGCCATTTTTTCACCTGGGCGCCGGAACACCGGTACAAGACCTCGATTTTCCCCGTCTCCGGCCGCCAGCGGAAGAGGGAAATCCAGGTGATCCCGTATATCGCGCCATCGGGCCCCCAGCACATCGACTGCTCCCGGCAGGCCGAGAGGCGGGACGGAATCCGGTAATCCATCGTGCGGGTCGCCACATCGAACCGGAAGAAACAGAAATCACTCCCGGTCGTGCCATACAGCTTGCCATCCCGGTAAAGCAGGTTAAGGATGCCGGTCACCCCGGGTTTCAACGCCTCCTTCCAGAGGAGTTTCCGCCGGGCCACATCCCAGGCGAAGAGATGCGCCGCTTTCGTCACCGGATCCGTGCCACTGCCGCCTCCAATGCTCGTGCCGCCATACACAATGTCGCCCGACTCCGACGCCGTAAGCGCGATCACGCTTTGATTCGGAATGACCACGGGGTTGTTCACGTAGGTCTGGCGAAGCGTCTCATAGCACCCCAGCCCGCCGGTGCGCCGGCCGTATTCGGGGAAACTGCCGATCCACACCCGCTTCCGGCTGTCCACGAACATGGCGCGGGGCCGGTTGTGGCCCGTGCCCAGCTGCGTGAGGAGCCGGGGATTATCCTTCCACATTCGCGCGCCGGGCGGATCCCGGTGAAGCGGCCGGGCCGGGTCATAGCACATCAGGTTGCCAAAGCTGTAACAGGCGTAATACAGCTTGCCGTCGCAATGCCCGAACGAATAGGCCTCGCCGTTATCCGGTGCGCCGCGCCCGAGATTTTCCAGCTTGCGCGTGGCCGGCGTGTACCGCAACAGGTACAGCGGCATGATCGTGCTGGCATACACGGTCTTACCCGGCCCCTCGGCCAGATGGAAAATGTCGGACCCGTCCCCCTTGTAGGTCATGGGAAAATGCCGGGCGCTCGCCCCCTCTCCCACGGCTATCACATCCGGGTCCAGCCGCCGGATCCGGCGGCCATCCGGCAAGGCCGGCTGCGCCCAGTCCATCGTCTTTGTCTTTTTTTCAGGAAAAGCTTCGCCATGGGCCAGCCGATACCGGTTGCCGGTCACGGCGCGGGTATACACCTGGCCGTCCGAGCTGCGCCCCAGCTGCGGAAAATCGGGACCGCAGTCGGATTCCGGCAACAGCAGCGTCGTGCGCCCGGTGGCGATATGATAGGCCGCCACCTGGGTCTTCTCTATGCCAAGGGAGCCATAGATATAGCCGTCGGCGCCATCAACCACCGTGCGCAAATACTTCAAGGTCGGATGCAGCCGGCCGAGATCCTCCAGCTTCTCCGTCTCCGCGTCATACCGGAACAGGCGGGTTTCCGACGACGTCGCCAGGTAAAACCTGCCGTCCGAACCCCGCGTGATATCCCAGGTCCACTGGCGGAGCCGGGCCGTGACCCACAGCTTGCCGGTCTTCGGATCGAACCGGCAGAGATCCCCGTTGCAGCTGGTGACGAGCACGTGGCCGTCCATCGTGAACGCCATGCCCCACGGCCCGCTGCACTTCGGCGGCAGCCGGAAGTGCCGGCACCGGCCGGTCTCGGCCTCCATCTGCACAAGCAGGGCCGGCCGGGTGAAGATGCCGGCGTAAATGTAATCCCGGCCGGTCCCGGCATCACGCCAGGGCTTGACCGTCTGGCAGCTGCCCTCGTACACGGCGATGCCGTGGTCACGAAGATTACCGATCAAGGGTCTTGTCATCGTCTTACGGTCCGTCATGGAGCACATCCTAGGTCAGTCAACCCACGTCCGCGGCCGGACGATCCAAATCAAAGGCCACACGCGCCGTCCGGCGTCCTCGCCGGACGATCACGGAAAACCGGTTGTCGGTCGAAGGCGCCCCCTCCAGCTCGAAGGTGGCCGGCGCCAGGCCCCGGCGCCCGAACTGCAGGGCCGACACAAACACGAGCCGGGGCTTCCGGTAGAGGTTCTCGATATACACAAAGCGATTCCGGACCGCCTGCAGGCCCGCGGGCGGCAGATAGGTCGTGACGCGCTCGTCGTGTCCCACGATCAGGTGATCCGCCCGCTTCGGGTACAGCGACTGCATCCTCAGCTGCGCCGGCCCGTTGGTGATCGTGAAGGCGTCATCCTCCCGGGCCAGGCGGGCGTCCACGCCGGCCAGGGGGGCCGGCCCGACGTTGCCCTCGACCGACGCCACCGCGATCGACGTTGGATAGTGGAACAGGAGTCGCGCGCGGACGGGTCGGCGGGCGAGAATCTCGTCGACCACCAGCATCACATCCGGATGCACAAAGACCACGTGCCGCCGCACACGCCGGGCCAGCGGCGTGTAGAACGGGGTCGAGTCCATCACCGTGGCGTCGAAGCCCTTGCCGGACCGGCAATAGAGGAACCGCGACTTGACCTTCAGGCGGAGCTGCGGATAGTCGCCCTCCAGCATCACGCCGTTGTGCCCCACAGCCATCCGGGAGTCGAAATCGGCGCTCAGCCAGCGCTTGTTGTCGATATCGTAAAACCCCGGCTTGTACCCTTTTTTCGTCGGGTCCTTCCGCCCTTCGTACGGATAGGGCCAGCCGTTCAATTCGCTGAGCAGCTCCCGGCCCGCCGCATAGACCACCAGGCTGCCCATGTCGAGATGACAGTGGTGATTGTAATGCACGATGTCGCCAGCCTTGAGCCCGATGTAGGTGTCGCGATCGCCGAACCCGGTGCGCCACACCTGCACGCCCAGGTCCGGGAACAGCTTGGTCCGCGGATAGCCCGCGGCTTCGGGCGTCACCGCCGGCAGCGACGGATCGTAAAAGAACACCTGCCAGGCCGTGGACACGCCCAGCGCCAGCGCCCGCTGCTGGTGAACGGGGTTGCGGTCCGCCCGCGCATAGGCCATTTCCCCGGTCGTGGGGCCGCACGTCTTGCCGCCGTCCGACCAGTTCCACAAGCCGTCGCGCCGGGTGTGCATATAAAGCCAGAAGTCGCTCGTGCGCTGCAGGAACGGGTGGCGGAAGAGATCCACCTCCCCGCCCGTGAAGACCCGGAGGGCCCAGCAGACGGTCGCGGTGAAGCCCAGGCCGTAGTTCCAATACCCCGGCCCCTCGTTCCAGCCGCCGGCGCGATCCCCCGTTTCAAGCCCCACCAGCACGCCCTCGATGGCATACTCCATGAGCTCGCGGTACTCCGGAAAATCCTCGGCAAACACCATGCCGCCCATGGCAAGGCCCCCGCACAGGATCTGGCGCCAGTTGGCCTTGCTGTGCATCCAGGGATAGGTCTTGTTCCGCTCCGCCTCGAGCCCGGGGGCGAGGATGCGGGTCACCATCGTGTGCGACATGCGCCGGCGGACCGCCACCGGGATCAGGTCGCCGAAACAGCTCTTGATCATGGCCATGCCGTGCGCGACATGCGCCGTTCGCAAGTCCATGTCGAGCACCCCGAGGCACGACGAATAGGTGAAATGCTTGCGGTCGCATCGCTCCGCCGCCTCAAACCCCTCAATGGCAACGGGCAGGGTCCGCTTCAAATCCCCCGTGAACAGGTAGTACAGGGAGGCCAGCTCCATTTTCGCCAGGGCCTTGCCGTGCCCCTTGTCCCAGTCCTGCGTCCAGTCGTAGGGCTTGCACACCACCTCAAACTGCTTGTCCAGGACGGACCGGAACTGGCGCCCTTTCAGCCGGATCTCCTCCGGCGTCATCATGTCGCGCATGATGTTCGGCGGCGACGCCGGGAGCGTCCAGCGGTCGAACGCCTCGAAATACCGCCGGGCGGAGGGTTTGAATTGACGCCGGTTCACAGTCCTGTGCTTGTGCTGGGCCATCACGCGGAAGCCACCTTTCTGATCGTCCGATCCGCCATCCTGCTTTACGCCGACTTCCGGGACGCCCCGCACGAATCCCGCACCACCAGGCGCGGCTTGACAATGACCATTTCAGGCTCGCCTTTCCCGTCCCGGCGCGCCTGGAGCAGCTTGTCCGCCGCCACGCGGGCAATCTCATCCTCGCGGATCGAGACTGACGTCAGCGCCACGCGGGTCATCTCCGCCCACGGCGTGTTCCAATATCCGACCACCGCCAGGTCGTCCGGCACGCGAAGACCCGCTTCCATGGCAATGTCGATCACATGCTTGGCCCGGTAGTCGCCGAACGCAAACACCGCATCGGGCCGGTCCGGACCCATCAGGACGGCTTTCAGCCGCTCCCGGTCATCCCCGGGCAACCGGAATTCATGATCCACAAAAAAATAATCCTTCTGAGCGCCCAGCCCCGCCTCCTCCAGGGCATCCGAATAGCCGCCGCAAACCTCGCCATACAACCCCGTGGCCTTTTCGACCGACACGCCCGGCTCTGCATATTTTTGCCGGTGAATGACAAACAGGATGCGACGGTGGCCCAGGCCGATCAGATGCTTCGCGCCCATATGCGTCCCGAAGCGGAAATCCGAGTACACGCACTTGACGGGCAGGCTGTCCGGCCCCGCGCCGAAGTTGACGACCGCCATGGGCGGCGGCTTGCGGCCCGTTCGCTTGCAGACCGCCACCACGAGGCCCCTGTACTGATCCTCCAGCACCAGCCCCGTCACCCCCTGGTCCAGCACTTTCGCCAGAATGGCTTCGGCCTGCGCGGTTTCCTTGAAATCCTCCACATCGAACACGATGGGAAGGGAGCCGGCCTGCTGGAATGCCCGGACCAGCGCGCGGGTTTCCGCCTCGAACACGTGGCTGTGGGCGTGCAGGAAAATGGCGTAGGAATCGGACGTCGGGCCCGCCGGACGCCGGCCGGTGACAAACGTGCCCTTCCCCTGCGTGCGGGTCATGTAGCCCTGCTGCACCAGGGAGCTGATGGCCTCCCGCACCGTGTTGCGGCTGATGCCGTGCTGGCGGGAAAGCTCGTTTTCGGAAGTGAGCCGCGCGCCCACGGGAAAGTCGCCCCGCTCAATGGATTTCTTGAGAATCTTCACCATCTGCTCATACTTCGACACCAGCATAACCGCCTCCTTTTCAACCCTTACGGAATGATCGGCAATTCGAGATAGGACGGATGCGCGGCGTCGTGCAGGATGGCCTGCCGCGCCACCCGCATCGCCGTGCTCCGGTTCGGATCCTCGCCCGTGTTCAGATTGCGGTCCCAGAGCGGAAAATTGCTGCTGGTCACGTCCAGCCGCAGCCGGTGGCCTTTCAGGAACACATTGCTCGTGGCCTGCAGGTCGATCGTGTATTCGACCACCTCCCCGGGCTCCAGCAGCTTCGGCTGCTCCCAGGCGGCATTCCGGTACCGCGCGCGCACCACGCCCTCGGTGATGTTGACGGACTTGCCGTCCGGATGCACATCCGACAGGCGCGCCACGAAATCGGTGTCCCGCGCATCGGACGACGCCCACAGCCGCACCACAATCGGCCCGGTCACCTCCAGGTCCTGCTCCAGCCGGTCGCCGGTGTAGACCAGGACATCCGGCCGCTCCTCGTTGGGCCGCTGATCGCAGGGCCCGCACCAGATGATGGCCTTGTAGGCATCGTTCCACGGGCCGACGGAATGATTGCCGCCGCGGGTCGGCACGGGATTGGCGGGATCGTAATCGAAGCGGTCCGCCGGTTCGGCCTGAGGCAGGGCCGGGTCGAGCCGGCCATCCCCGTGATGTGTATTGGCCCGGCCGGCGCTGTGGAGATGAAAGCGGACGTAGCGGGTGCGCGCCAGAGGCCACTCATCCTCGTCGCGCCACTCGTTGCGGCCCATGACAAACAACCGGATCGGCCGGTCGCCCAGGCCGTCAGCCGGATGAATGCCCTTGAAGATACGGTCAAACCAGGCCCGGTAAAGGCGCACATAGTCATACCGGGATTTCGGCCCGAAATCGAGGACCCGCTGGCCGTCCGCCGTGGGCTCAAGCCCGTGGTGATGGCCCCAGGGTCCGATCACCAGCTTATGCTGGGCCGCCATTTCCGGCGTCGCGGCGGCCTGAACCAGGCTCTTCCAGTTGAGCAGCGCTTCGGCGGGATAATAGTCGTACCACCCGGCGATCTGGAGGGTCGGCATGGTGAACTGATGATGGCACCCGCGGGTGCTGCTCGCCTTCCAATGGGGGCCGTAGGCGGGATGGTCCATGCCCTCCCGCCAGCGGGCGCTGCGCCCGGCGCCGCAGGACTCGTCCAAGGTCTCCAGCGGCAGCCGGCGCATCAGCTCTGCCACATCGTAAATGCCCATCAGGCCGGAATTATTGGTCCGCGAACCCACATCGAAACAATGCCACCAGAAGACCAGGAACAGGCTCAGCGGCCCGCTGTTATAAAAACCGCGCAGCCACGGATCGCCCGGAAGAAAGGTCGGAATCAGGGTGTCGGGCTTCGGCCCGGTGTCGTGCGCCACGCCCAGCGTCTGCACCCAGCCGAGATAGGAAGGGCCCGTCATGCCGATCTTGCCGTCGCACCACTCCTGCTGGCGAATCCACGCAATCGTGTCCGGGGTGTCGTTGATCTCCTGGAGGAACGGGGAAAACTCGCCCTCCGAATCATAACGACCCCGGGTATCCTGGCAGACAAAGACGTAGCCGTTCTTGACCCATTCCTCCCAGCCGGACAACCACCCCAGCCGGCTGTAAGGGGTTCGCTGGAGAGCCACCGGATAGCGGCCGGGCGCTTCCGGAAGAAAAATCGTGGTGGCCAGACGCGTGCCATCCCGCATGGGAACCCACACCTGCCTGACAAAACGACAATTCCGAGCAAGCCCCGTTTTTAACATGCCTGTCCTTTATCCAATTAAAGTGATGTTCGTTATCCTACAGGCCCCCTGTTGGGCTTTCAACATTAATTCATGCCTTTTTAGAATCGGGCGCTTCCCGGAAGCCGACTTTCCGGAATATAAAAAGATGACAAGGCCGCCCAGTCCAGTTAAACTCCAGAATTAGCTTTCCTTAGCAGGCTTGACGGGTTCCGCGCCAAGATACATGTCCGTCGTTGACCCCGGTTGATAACGCGCCCATGAGGTGGTCCTGATGAAGATGCTCAGTCCCCGCGTCACCACGGAGGTGTTCTTCCGTGGGGCCGGCTACAGTCTTGCGCTGATGCTCCTGCTGATGTTTCCCTTTTCCGCGGAGGCCACGGCCGAAAACAGCCGGAAACAAGACCCCGTCACCTTGCAATTAAAGTGGACCCACGCCTTCCAATTTGCGGGCTATTACGCCGCCCTGGAAAAAGGCTATTACCGCGAAGCCGGACTCGACGTGACCCTCGCCGAAGCCACGCCCGGCGTGGACCCGATCCAAACCGTCCTGGAGGGCCGGGCCCAATTCGGAGTCGGCACCAGCAGCCTTCTGCTGGAGCGCAAAGCCGGCAAACCGGTGGTCGCGCTGGCGGTCATTTTCCAACATTCCCCTTACGTCCTGATTGCCCGGCATGAAAACGCCACCCAGGGCATCCACGACCTTGTCGGCAAGCGCGTCATGATGGAGCCGCAGTCCGAAGAACTCCTGGCCTATCTCCAGGCGGAAGGCGTGCCCCTCAACCGCCTCACCCGGATTCCGCACAGCTTCGACCTCCAGGATTTGATCGACGGCCGTGTTGACGCCATCTCCGCCTATGTCATCAATCAACCCTACTACCTCGATCGCGCGAACATTCCGCATGAGCTTTACACCCCGCGTTCGGCGGGCATCGATTTTTACGGCGACAACCTGTTCACCACGGAACAGGAGCTGCGCGACCACCCCGCCCGCGTCAAAGCCTTCCGGGCCGCCAGCCTGCAAGGCTGGCAATACGCCATGGCGCACCAGGAGGAAATCGCGGACCTGATCCTCGCCCGATATTCGCAGCGCCACTCCCGCGATTATTTGCTGTTCCAAGCCCAGCAAATGCTCCCGTTGCTGCGCCCGGAGCTGATCGAAATCGGCTATATGTATCCCGGACGCTGGCGCCACATCGCCGAAACCTACGCCGACCTCGGCATGATGAAGGCCAACTTTGACCTGAACGGCTTTCTCTATGACCCCCATCCTCACCACCCGGACCTGACCTGGCTGTACGCCATGCTCGGCCTGGCCGTTTTCGGAATCGCCGGCATTCTTGCCGTGACCTTTTACATCGCCCGGACCAACGCGCGCCTGCGGCAAAAAGTGATCCAGCACGAGCAAGCCGAAGAAGCGCTGCGGGCGAGCGAGGAGCGGTATTGCTCCATTCTCAACGCATCCCCCGACGCCATCACCATCACGGACCTCGACGGCCGCATCCTCACGGTATCGCCCGCCGGATTTTCCATTTTCGGCTACAAGCCGGAAGAAAAACTGGCCGGCCGTTCCATCACCGAATTCGTCGCCCCCGAGAATCGGGACCGGGTCCTGGCCAACCTGACCGTCCTGCGCCAGGGCGCCTTGACCGGGCCGAGCGAATACCGGGGCCTGCGCGCGGATGGAAGCCACTTTGACTTCGAAGTCAACAGCGACGTCCTTCGAACCGCCGAGGGGAAACCCGTCAATATGATTTTCGTGCTCCGCAACATCGCGGAACGCAAAAAAGCCGAAGCCTACCGCGAAATGGGCCGCGAAATCCTCCAAATCCTCAACGAGCCGGACGATCTGCAGAACGCCCTCCAGCGCATTCTCGCCACCCTGAAGACTCGGAGCGAATGCGACAGCGCAGGGCTGCGCCTGCAAGACGGCGATGACTTCCCCTATTTCACCCAGGAAGGCTTCCCCAAGAGTTTCCTGCTGACCGAAAACTCGTTGCTCGCCCACGATGAACAGGACGGATTGTGCCGGGATCAAGACGGGAAAGTCCGGTTAGAATGCACCTGCGGCCTTGTCATTTCCGGAAAAACCGACCCCTCCCTGCCGATCTTCACCCGGGGCGGCAGCTTCTGGATCAACAATTCCTTCCCCCTGCTCGATCTTCCCGCCGCCCAGGATCCCCGTTTCCGCCCCCGCAACCAATGTATGCGCGAGGGCTATGCCTCCATGGCCCTGGTGCCCATCCGGAGCAAGGACCGGATCGTCGGACTCCTTCACCTCACCGACCGGCGCAAAGACTGTTTTTCCCTTGAAACCATCGAAATCCTCGAAGGAATCGCCTCCCACATCGGCGCGGCGCTGATGCGCAAGAAGGCCGAAACCGAAAAGGCCAAGCTCGAGGCCGTGCTCCACCAGGCTCAAAAAATGGAATCGGTGGGCCGGCTGGCCGGCGGAGTCGCCCACGACTTCAACAACATGCTGCTGGTCATCCAGGGCTATACCGAATTGGCGCTGGAACAGACAGACCCCGCCCAGCCGATTCACGGCAGCCTGACGGAAATCCGCAACGCAACCAAACGCGCCGCCGACCTCACGCGGCAACTCCAGACCTTTGCCCGCAAACTGGTCATCCTCCCCAAGGTGCTGGCCTTGAACGACATCATCACGGACATGTTCAACCTGCTCCGCCGGTTGATCGGCGAGGATATCCAGCTGATCTGGCAGCCAGCCGCGGAGCTCTGGCCCGTCAAAATCGATCCGTCACAATTCAACCAGCTCCTGGCCACCCTGTGCCTCAATGCCCGGGACTCGATCACCGGGGTCGGAAAAATCTTCATCGAAACAAGAAACGCCACCCTCGACGACACCTACTGCGCCGAGCGGCCGGGGGTGGTCCCCGGGGAATACGTCCGGATCGCCGTCAGCGACACCGGCTGCGGCATGGACGAAAACATCCGGGCCCACATCTTCGAGCCGTTCTTCAACAGCCGGAGCGGCGGCAAGGGAAACGGCCTCGGGCTGGCCTCGGTCTACGGCGCCGTCAAGCAGAACGGCGGCTTTATCAACGCCTACAGCGAACCCGGACAAGGCGCATCTTTCTCGATCTACCTGCCCCGGCATCATGAAAAAGACACGCCGGCGCCGAAAACAGCCCCGGCGGAAATCGTAGCCGGCGGCCATGAAACCATCCTGGTGGCCGAGGACGAGCCGGCCATCCTCAAAACCACCACGATCCTGCTGACCCGGCTGGGCTACACCGTCCTGGCGGCCAACTCCCCGGCCGAAGCCATCCGCCTGGCCAAGGAACATGCCGGAGAAATCCGCCTGCTCCTGTCCGATGTGGTCATGCCTGAAATGAACGGCCGGGACCTGGCCAAAACCCTGCTGGCGCTCGATCCCCACCTCAAACTCCTCTTCATGTCCGGCTATCCGGCCAACGTCATCGCACAAAACGGAGTGCTCGATGCCGGGCTGAACTTCATCCAGAAACCTTTCTCGAAACAGGATCTGGCGGACAAAGTCCGGGACGTGCTGAATGCGCCCGCTTAACACCCTGCCCCTCCTGCCTCAACCCCGGAAAATCCGCCCGGAAGACGGTTTTTTCAGGGTTCCAACCCCCGCCGGCCTCCACCTGATCGGCGACTCCAACCGCCTCGCCGGCCTCGCCCCCCGCCTGGAACACGCCCTCCACGACAACCGGGAACCCGTCTGGCGAATCACCGAGGCGAACCCCTTTCCAGCTCCGCGGCGCCCCATGACCGTGCGCGTCGATCCGACCACCGGACTCAGCCCCGAATCCTACCGCCTCGTCATCACGCCCGCCACCCTCCAGATCGAAGCCGCGGATGGCGCCGGCGCCTTCTATGGCATCATGACGCTCAAGCAGCTCCTCCGCCATTCGCGGCACACCCTTCCCTGCGGACTCATCGAGGACTCCCCCGACATCCCCGTGCGCGGCGTCATGCTGGACATCAGCCGGGACAAGGTGCCGACCCTGCAAACCCTCTTCGGCCTCGTGGAGTCGCTCGCCGAATGGAAAATCAACCACCTCCAGCTCTACATGGAGCACACCTTCGCCTATTCGGGCCACCGCGACGTCTGGGCCCACGCCAGCCCCTTCACGGCCGCGGAGGTGCGCACGCTGGAGGCCTATTGCCGGGACCGGTTTATCGAGCTGGCCGCCAACCAGAACTCCTTCGGCCACTTCGAGCGGTGGCTCAAGCACGCCCCCTACCGGGACCTGGCGGAATGCCCGGACGGATTCACGCTCCCCTCCGGAGAATGGCGGCGCGAGCCCGGCACGCTGGATCCCGCTAATCCAAAGACCCGGGCGCTGCTCGACGAACTGTACGGCGAACTGCTTCCCAATTTCACCAGCCGGCGAATCCATGTCGGTTGCGATGAAGCCTGGGAACTGGGACAGGGGCGGAGCCTTGAGCAAACCCGCCGCATCGGCCTGCCCGGCGTCTTTCTCAACCACCTGCGGAACGTGAAAGAACTGGCCGCCAAACACGGCCGGACCGCCCTCTACTGGGGCGATATGGTGTGGAACCACTTCCCGGGCCGCCTCGCGGAGCTGGATCCCGGCATGATCCATGTGGACTGGGGCTACTACCGGGACTACCCGTTCCGCGCCCACGGCGAAAAGCTGGCCGCCGCCGGGCGGCCCTTCTGGTTCGCCCCCGGCACCGCCACCTGGAACACCCTCGTCGGCTGCAACGAGGCCGCCTTCGGAAGCAACCGCTCAGCCGCCCTCGCCGCCAAAGCCTGCGGCGCCGGCGGCATCCTGAACACGGACTGGGGGGACGGCGGCCACTGGCAATACCTGCCCATCAGTTTCATCGGCTTCGCCGCCGGCGCCGCCATGGCCTGGTGCGAACCCGCCAACCCCGACGAAGCCATCCGCGCCGCCCTCGATCCGCATGTCTTCCACGATCATGCCAAGGTGATGGGAAAAACCGCCCTGGCCTTGGCGGATACCTGGCAGCACGTCGGCGAAAACGTGACCCAGTCCAACCTCCTGGACCGGCTGGTGCGGGACGGCTTCAAGCACAAACTGCCCGACCGGATCACCGAAAAAACGCTGCTCGCCACCGTGGCGCATATGCGCGAGGCGCTGTCCGAGCTGGACGAGGTCCAGCTGGAACGGCCGGATGGCGACTGGGTGGTCCGTGAATTCATCAATAACGCGCGGCTGGCGCTCCACGCCTGCCAGCTCGGGCTCGCCATCCGCCGGCGCGACACCGGCAAGGCCCGGCATCACCAACTCGCCATGGACCTGGTGGCCATCATGTCGGAGCACCGCCGGCTCTGGCTCGCCCGCAACCGCGAGGGCGGACTCAAGGACAGCCTGCGCGTGATGGAAGAAAAACTACACGATTACCGGCGCGGGTCCTGATCAGGCCGACCGGATCCTTCAGCTCCGCTCCACTTTGAAAATCGAGGCGGCCTTGCGGTCGATATCCACCACCGCCCGGCCCGCCTTGACCGGAACGCGCTCGCCCGTGTCAACATTCACCAGCCAGACCGCGCCGCTCGCCGCCCCGAACGTCAGCCGGAACCGCGCCGCTTCGGGATAGTGATTCAACACAAACAGCACGGTCTCGTTCCGGCTTTTGTGCAGAATGGCGGAGCCGAGGTTGCGGGGCTGCACAAACTCCTGATGCCCGCCTTTTCCGCTCCAATCCACCCAGCGCACCACCGTCTCGGGTTCAATGCGCACCGCCGCCTCGATCCCGTGCTGCAGAATCAGGCCGGACACCCACCGGATGCTCGCGAGGCTTTCCTCCTCCGGCTTCTCCTGCGCCAGCCAGTCCCGGTGCCAGATCACCCGGCCCTTGCCCAGCCGCACCTCCACGACCGGCTTGGTGCCGCCCGGCCGCCGCAAGCCCAGGAACCGGATCGCCCGGCCGTGCTCGTTCCGGCCCGGCCAGGGGCCGCTCACCACCACCACGCCGCCCTGGCTCGCATACGCGCGCAAGGACCGGCTGGCCGCCGCCTCGATCACCGGGGAGCCCGGCAGGAAGGCCATCGGATAGCGTTTCAGCCGCTCCGGCTTTGCCAGCACATCCACCACGCCGGGCTGCAGGCCGGCCTCCTCAATCAGCCGGAACAACCCGTAATACTCCTGCGAGGCCCGGCCGGCCGCCACACCGTCGATCGACGGCGCACCGACGTGCTGGTTGTTGTCGTCACACGGCATGGGATCGCCCACCGCGGTGTGCACGTGCTGAAGCAGGTCGTACACGATCGCCACATCCGTCTGCGGCACGAGGGCGTCCCACTCCCGGATCCGGTTGAACAGCAGGTCTGTGGTCTCCTGGAACACCTGCAGGCTGGGCCGCGGATGACCGTGCGAGCTGACCGGCGCGTCGCCCCAGCAGTCGCGATCGTGGAACATGAACCAGTCGATGGCCTTGCACCCCTGCGCCAGCGCGCAGCGCGCCATGAACCGCATGTGGTCGTCGGACACGCGCGTCGGCAGCACCTTGTTCCAGGTGCCGGACATGAACTCCGCCGACCAGGTATACCCGACGCTGGCGTTCATCAGCTTCAGCACGCGGGCCATCGACTGATAGCCCGAATAGCTCATGAACGTGCCGCGATAAAAATCATAGCCCACCAGCCCGCCCGGGCCCACCGCCTTCTCGAACGCCGGCATCCGGGTCGGCACGCCTTCCGGCAGGTGGGGGTTGAAATTGGTCATGAAGGTGACCTCCTTCACCCCGTTGGCCTCGTGCATGGCGCGCAACTCGCGGATGTATCGGCACATGCACCAGGACTTGAACTCCACCCAGTCCGTGTACCAGGCCAGGTCTTCCCCCAGCTGCTCGGGCACCGCGCGCGGCGGCGCCACGGAGTCCAGGGACGCATAGGCCCGCCCGTACGGCAGGCGCTTCACCGAGCCGTATTTTTCCTTCAGGAACTGGTGATAAAATCCACCCGGCCCGACGTTCACCGGGTTGTAGTCGGAATCCAGGAATCCGTCCCGGACAATATAGCTGATCTCGTTGTCGAGGTTGACCATCGTGATGCAACCGCCCGCCGATTTCAGGCGGGGCCGGATGAGGGGATCCACCACCGCGAACCATTTCCGGCACCAGTCCAGGTACTCGGGATGCAGATAGGACGGCTGAGAGCCCTCCTTCTTCCCGATCCAATAGCCCTGGGTCGTGCGATTCTGATAATCCCAGACCATCGTGTTGGGATCGCCCAGCACCAGCCAGGGGGGGTAGCCGCCATGTACCATCTCGTTGCAGCAGAACGGGCCGCAGCGGAAATTCAGGTTGAGCCCCGACTTCTGCACCAGGTCGAGGAACTTCATCAGGTTCAGCCTCGGGTTGGTTTTGCCCTCAAAGTCGAGCACGCCCGCCGGATGCCGCTTGTCCGGCGCGCCCACCAGGTGGGTGCCCCATTGCACATACGTGGTGACGCACCGAAGCCCGGTGTCCTTCAGCCGTTCAAGCAACACCGGCCAGTACCGCGGATCCGTGCGAAAATACTGGATCTCCGCCCCGAAAATCTCTTTTGCCGATAACATGTCAACCCTCCTCGTTCCCCGAACACGCCGAAACACACCTCACCCGCCGCCGGCAGTCATCACCGACTGGATAAATTCCATCATCAGCGGCACGGCCGGTTCAAACATGCCGTGGCCGTAGCCCTCCAGCTCATACAACGTCACGCGTGAATGGCCGTTGATCTTCAACATGCGCATCAGATACGCATTCTCCTCGTATCGCCCGAGCATCTCCTTCTCGCGGTCGCCCGTGACCAGCAGAATCGGGAAGGCGGCCGCCCGCGCATGAAACAGGGGCGCCCCGTCATCCACCACCGGCTGACGCTCCGTGATGCCCCGCTCCTTGCGGATGGTGAAATGGGTGATGGCGTGCCCGCTCAGGGGAACAAGCCCGGCCAGCCGGTCGGCGTCGATCCCGTGCGCCCCCAGCCACCGCTTGTCGAGCCCCATCATGAGCGACAGATACGCGCCGGACGAGTGGCCGGCCACGAAGATCCGGTCCGCCCGGCCGCCATACTCGGCCGCATGCCGGAACGCCCAGGCGACCGCCGCCGCCGCATCTTCCAGATAAGCGGGACACTGGACCTGCGGCGACAGCCGGTAATTGGCCGACATGACCACCAGATCCCGGTTCTGGAAAAGTTCCGGAATCGCCTTGTCCCCCCAGGCCAGCCCCCCCCCGTGGAACCAGACCACCACCGGCAGCCCGGTCGCACCCTCCGGCGCCGACACGTCCAGCCGGCACCGCTCCCGCTGGTACGGCGTCAGGTCCGCCCGCTCCGGGGAGTAATACGGAAGATCGGAGACAATCCGGGTGGCCGTCACTTAAACCGCTTCCGCCACAAACCGCTTCAGGTTCTCGAGGCCCACGGCAATCCCCTTGATCGGGTCCTCCATCCCTTCGAACTCGATGGAAAGCACCCCGTCATACCCCGCCCGCTTCATGATTCCCAGGCACTGCGCGATCGGCACATCGCCATGCCCGATGATGGAGCCGCGCAGGAAGTGGCCCGCGCGCGAACGGAACCAGCCCTGGCCGGGATTCGGCCCGCTGCCCGATTTGACATGGAAATCCTTGGCATGCACGTGACAGGCATACGGCATCACCCGGCCCAGCGCCTTCGGCGGATCGTCGTCCGCGCACAGGAAGTTGCCCATGTCCACCAGCAGCCCGAAATTAGGATGGTTCACGCCATTGGCCAGCTTTTCCACCCGCTCGCTGTCCTGACAGAAATACCCGTGATTCTCCACCATCGTCTTGATGCCCATGTCCGCCGCCATCTCCGTGACCGCCCGGCAGCCCTTGATCAACGTGGGAAGGGCATCGTCAAACCCGCGCGGCCCCTTGTGCCCGGCCGGAAAGCCGCCCGTGGCGTCGTGCCGCATGCCCGGCGCGCCCAGGATCTGGGCCACGCGCAGCTCGTCCTTCAGCCGCGCGGCCTCGGCCTTCCAGTCGCCGTTGCTCCCTTTCAGGAAATCCGCGCCAATCGTGTAATTGGCGATCGGCAGGCCCGCCTTGTCGCACGCCTCCCGGATCCGAGGCGCGAACGTCAGCGCGGTTTCGCCCTTGGGCAGCGAGAGCGTCGAAAACTCGATCACGTCAAAGCCCATTTCCTTGGTTTTCGGAATAATGTCCAACTGGCTCATCACGCCCTTGCCGACCAGTTGACTGAAACTATACGAACTGACGCCCAATTTCATGACCGCTCCTTTGCTGGTTTCCATTGCGGAGTACCTTGCCAGAATGGAGGAAAGAATCAACCCATAAATAACTTGATCGCCTCCCCCGATGTGGGTTACAAGACGCCCATCATGACACCCAGCCCCGGCATCAAAAACCTCGAATACGCCTGCCCGGACGGACTCCCCCTGCACCTGGATCTTTACCTGCCCAAGGACACAAAACGCCCCGCGCCCGCGGTTCTCTGGGCCGTCGGCGGCGGCTGGGGACGTTGCGACCAATGCCCTCGTAATCGATTTCTTCACGGAAAAATTAGGCCGCTAAGGCAGAGACGCCGTTACCCCCCTGTCATGCAAATTGGGCATGGAATCCAGTAGGTATCCGGGAGTTCCTATGGGATGCTAATGGTTGAGAACGCCGTTACATTGTCGAATGCCAGATGAGGCCGGCGGTCAGATAGCCGGCGTTAAGTGCTTGCAATTACCCCCATTAATATGCACAGTAACCTCTAAATAACCCCTAATAAGGTGCATCGTGAAGCGAAATGCGCTTGCTTATCTGGTGGAATGGAAGAATCGCGAGAAACGAAAACCCCTTGTGGTGCGAGGCGCTCGCCAGGTGGGGAAATCATACTTGGTCGAGGATTTTGCCAAACGCGAGTTCTCGATCCAGTTGACAGTCAATGCCGATCGCGATCGGGAATTCCTGCGGAGAATCGTCCAAGAACCCCCAGCCCGAATGTTGCAGTTACTGGAACTGGAATACGACCGGCGACTCATTCCCGGGGAGACGCTGATCTTTTTCGACGAAATCCAGGCGGTTCCCGAACTCCTCGCACGACTCCGTTACTTCTACGAGGAGATACCCGCCCTCCACGTCATAGCGGCAGGTTCGCTTTTGGATTTCGTGCTGGAAGACCATTCGTTCTCCATGCCGGTCGGACGCATCGAGTACCTGCACCTCGGCCCCATGACGTTCGGCGAGTTTCTTGACGCAACCGGCAACGAACGATGGTCCGGCTTCCTCCTCGCCTTCGGTTGCGGGGGGGCCATGCCCGATACCGCGCACCACACGCTCTTGCGGCTATTCCGCACCTTCCTGACGCTGGGAGGCATGCCCGAGGCGGTCGAGACGTATGCGCGTACGCATTCTTTGCTGGAAGCCGACCGGATCAAAGAATCGATCCTCAGCACCCTTCGCGACGACTTCACCAAGTACAGCCGGAGTGTGAACCACGAGCGGTTGCTCAGGGTGTTTGGGCGCTTGCCGGCTTTGGTCGGACAGAGATTCAAGTTCGTGAACGTATCGCGGGAGGACTCGGCGCGAGAGATCGGGCGTTGTCTCCACCTGCTGGAGCTTGCGCGGCTCGTTTACAAGGTCCGCCAGTCTTCGTGCTCCGGACTGCCGGTGGGGGCGGCAGCCAAGGAGAATGCGTTCAAACTACTGTTTCTCGACTGCGGCCTGCTTCTGCGAGCCGGCGGTCTTGGAGCGGCGGCCTTGGAGCGCGAGCCGGATCTGATGCTGGTGAACGCCGGCGCCGCGGTCGAACAAGTGGTGGGGCAACACCTTCTTTACGCAAGACCGCCCTGGGAGGAACCGGAACTCTTCTACTGGGCGAGGGAGAAGCCCACGTCCGCGGCGGAGGTGGACTATGTAATCACCTGCGGCGGACAGATCGTTCCGGTGGAGGTCAAGGCGGGCAAAACGGGGCGGTTGCGGTCGCTGTGGCAATTTGTGGCCGAGAAAAAAACCCGTTTGGCCCTGCGTTTTAACGCCGACAAACCCTCCCTGCTGGATGACACCGACACGATGCACGACGGAGCCAAAATCTCCTATCGCCTTCTTTCTCTGCCCCTCTATCTGATCGACCACGCTCACCGGCTGGCGGACGAAGCGGCCCGTCGATAGGAAGTCATACCGTTGCTTAATATAGGGCTGTTGAGAGCGCCGTTACCTTGTCGAGATATGAGGCCTAGTCCACATGAAAGACCCCTATCCTATCCCCCAAGCCGGGCTGTTCCGGGCCGGCGCCCAGCGCGGCCTTCCGGAACCGCTAATCCGGAAAATGAAAAAGAAACGTTTTTTCCTTTCTCCGGAGGAATGCTTCCGGTACGATCTAGCCTTTCTTTTGGGCATAAAAGAGAGAGGTTTGTTTGGCTGATGCGCCCCCCCCATCCCAGCCCGGTGGACTGACGTTCCGATCCGTTGTGGTATCCCTGGCAGCCCTGCTGTTTATGGGGATCTGGATCGAATACGTCGAACGCTTCCTCAATTATGGGGGGCCCCTGGCCGAAAACTCGCCGCCCAACAGCGCCGTGGGCATCATTCTCCTCGTCATCGGCATCGGCGCCGTGCTCTACCGCTTCCGCGCCTCGCTCCGCCTCTGCTCCCGCGAACTCGTCGTCATCTACGCCTCCCTCGTCCTCGCCGCCCCCCTCATGACCCAGGGCCTCTGGGGCCGCCTCGCGGGCCTCATCGTCGCCATCCCCAACAACCAGGACTTCAAGTCCTACACCAGCCTCCCCCCCCAGCTCTGGCCGCACGGCGAAAACCTGCTGACCGGCAGCCCGCTCGACAAACCCGCTGTCCTTCAAAACACGGACCCGGAGACGACCACACCCGCCACGCTGGTCTTCACCGTGGACCGCTTTGACGCCAAGGGGCGCGAACGCCTCGTGCCGGGGGAAGCCTTCCTGTTCACCGCGCTCGTCAAAACCGAGATGCTCCAGAAAAATTCCTCCTATTTCCTCGCCGGCCAGACCGATTCCGGCCCGCTTCGCCCGATCCTGACGCTCACCGCCACCACCCGCGCCACCCTGGCGCTCCCCGACGGCTACGAGCGCATCGGCGTCTGCCCGCTGAACGTGCCGCCCGATCTCGAAAAAACCATGCGCTTTGAAATCGGCATCCGCGGGCCCGGCCGGCTGAGCGTCCGCCAGGTCGAGTTTTTCAACGTCGAAGCCGTCCAGGGCCTCTATTCCGGCAGAAACGTGGCCCGTGAACGCGACCTCTCCAAGCTCGGGCCCAACGACCGCAACTTCACCGTCGTCCGGCCGGACCACCTCTTTTCCCTCAAAGGCCTCCAGTATCTCGCGACCGGCTTCATCCCCATGCGCCAGTGGATCCGGCCCTTTCTCGCCTGGTCCGCCCTCGTCGCGGCGCTCTTTGCCGGATTTCTCGGCCTGAACCTGCTGATGCGCAAGCAATGGGCCGATCACGAACGGTTTTCCTTCCCCCTCACCATCCTGCCCCGCCACCTGTTCACGGAAACACCCGGGCCCGACGGCGCTCCCCGCCTCGCCATTTTCCGCAATCGCGTCATGTGGATCGGGTTCGCCTGCATGCTCCCATTGCTGATCCTCAAGGGCCTGCACTTCTATAATCCCGCCGTGCCGACGCCGGAGATTCCCGCAACCCCCCTCGCCCAATACGTGACGAGCCCGCTGGCCAAGGCCTACCTGCAGAACATCACTATTGCCAGCGGATCTTTCTGTATCCTGGCCATCGCCCTGATGGTGGAGACCCACATTCTCTTTTCCCTCTGGTCGTTCTTCCTCCTCTTCCAGCTCTGGAACCTGTGCGGGCCCGCCCTCAACCTCAACCGCATCCCCGGCTATCCCTGGAAAGACCAGCAGACCATGGGCGCCTACTTTGGCTACGCCCTCGTCGCCCTCGTCGTGGCGCGCCGCCACCTCGCGGATGTGTTCACGCTCATCTTCCGGCGGGCCGGGCCCCACGCAGACCCCGAGGTTCGCAGCACCGCCCAAACCTACCGGATCGCCCTCGCCCTCGTCGCGGTCTCCCTGGCGGGGCTCGCCCTCTGGGGCAATTGGACCCGCATGGGCGCGCTCCCCAGCCTCCTTTTCTTCGGGTATATGCTGATGCTCGGCTTCACGGCCGGGAAAATCCGGGCCGAATGCGGGGCCCCCTACGGCTACATCACCCCCTACATCGGCATGCAATTCGCCGGCGCGCTCGGCGGTTTCGCCTTCTTCGGCCCCACCGGCATGCTTGTGGCCACCATCGCCAGCGGCTTCATGACCACCGCCTGCTTCCTCCTCATCGCCCCCGTCCAGGTGGAAATGATGGAGCTCGGCCGCCACTTCGATGTCCGCCTCCGCGATGTCAGCGGCGGGCTCGTGCTCGGCCTCGTCGGCGGGCTCCTGGTCGGCGGCTTCGTGCTGCTCTGCTGGGCCTACGGCTACGGCGCCAACAACTTCCAGACCACCTGGCCCTACCAGCAGAACTGGTACTTCAACTACTTCCGCGGACCCGAAGCCGCCGCCGACCGCGCCTTCGAGGCTGGCACGCTCCACGCCATTCCCGAAACCGGCATGCTCAACATGGCCCACAACATCAATGCCCAGGGGCTCGGCATCGGCGCGGTCATCACCATCGTCCTGGCCTGGCTCCGCAGCCAGTTCATGTGGTTCCCCCTCCACCCGCTCGGATATCTGCTCGCCTCCACCTTCTTCATGTCCGGCGCCTGGTTCACCCTCCTGATCGCCTGGGCCATCCGCTCCCTCGTCTTCCGCATCGGCGGCGCCCAGGTCATCCGGAAGGGGCTCATCCCCTTCTGCATCGGCATGTTCCTCGCCTGCATCGCCTCCCTGGTGCTCTTTGATGCCGCCGGCCTGATCCTGCGCCACCGGGGCATCACCAACATCTACAGTGCCATGCCATGACCGCCACACCGCCAACCCGCGTCTCCTGGATCGACCACCTGGTGGTGGCCGGCCTCTTTGCCGTGCTCGCGCTCCTCGCCCTCGCCGGCTTTGTCGCCTTCATCGAGCCGCCCGCCCGACAGCCCCGGCCCGCCTTTACCGCCCAGTACTCCGAGGCCCCCCTCGACCAGGCCCTCGCCGCCGGCGCCATCACCCAGCGCCTGGCCGCCATCCGGGCCGCCGGCGCCGCACCCGGCGAGCGGGGCGAAGGCCGGTTTACCGGCTCCCCGGGCTTCTACCGCACCGAGTCCCTCATCCGGGATGCCTTCCGCGAAGCCGGACTCACCCTCCAGACCCAGGAGTTCCGCGTCGTGGTGCCCGCCACCGTCGTCTGCGAAATCCTCGACGAATCCGGCGCGCCGCTCCCCGACATCAAGCTCTTCCCCTTCCAGCCCGCCGGACTCTCCCCCATCGCCCTCCCCCCCGCCGGACTCTCCGGCGAACTGGTGATCACGGAAAGCACCGACATGATCCACCTGACCGGGCATCTGCCGGCCACCACCTTTGTGGCCACCTACCTCGACGATGCCGCCGGCTGGCGGGGACTTGCCTCCGTGGGCGTCCAGGCCATCCTCGTGATGGAGGACAACCTGGCCCGGAAGCTGCGCAACAATCCGGATGAACCGGCCCCCTGGGACTCCCTGTTCTGCGGCGAGGAAATCGCCTTCCCCCGCTTCCTCGTGCGCGGCCCGCTCACCGCCTATGCCGGGCGGAATCTCCGGATCCGCGCCAAGGTCGTCTGGGAAGAAAAAACGGTCCGCAACCTCATCGGCGTGCTCAAGGGCGACAACCCGAAATCCGAAGCGCTCATTCTCAACACCTACTACGACAGCTCCTCCATCGTGCCCGAACTCGCCCCGGGCGCCGAACAGGCCGTCCCCCTGGCCGTTCAGCTGGAATTTCTCCGCGCCCTCGCCCCTTATCGCGGCGCGCTCAACCGCGACGTGATCTTCATCGCCACCGCCGGCCACGCCCAGGCCCTTTCCGGCGTCTCCCGCCTGATGGAGGCCGTCGAAACGTTCACCGTCAACCGCCCCAATTACACCCCCCCCGAAGCCCGCCGCGCCGAACACGAAGCCGGTCTGGTCCTGACTGAACAGGCGCTGGCCAGACTCGGGGACGACTCCCTCTGGGGCCCCGGCAGCCAGTCCGACTTCAAGGCCCGCTGGCTCGCGCAGGACGAGGCGTTCCGCACCTGGTTCGACACGTGCGTCACCCGGGTGTCCGGGGAGTTCAACCTGGACTTTAAAGACCAGGCGCTGGAACTCCGGCTCGCCTACCTCCGCGCCGGAAGCCCCGTGTTCCGCGACGGATTCGATTCGGTCCGGACCACAGACGACGAGCGGAAGGCCCCCGCCAACCGCCACCCGCTCTTCGCCGCGCTCCTCGAGGCTCAGCAGACGGTCAATAAATCCGCCGGCCTCATGGGCCTGCCCCTCTGGCAGCTCGTCGAAAAACCGGAATTCATGGCCTGGCCCTACCGGGACCGGCTCCGCACCCGGCTTCTGGCCCTCGCCGCTCATCATCGCCAGGCGATCCGGGAACTCGACGACACCCAGGCGGTCCGGGCGCTGCTCAAGCCCTACAGGCAAACCCTCGTCCTCAATCTGGAGCTCTCGTCCGGCGGCGCCCGGAAGAGCAAGACCTGCTCGCTTCTCACCGGCATCTTCGGCATCGGCTCGGACGTGGAACCGCAGGTGACGCAGCTCGCCAACGCCCTCCTCGATAAAATCCCCCTCACCAACAACGCCCCCGTCTTCAGCGTCATTCACTGGGGCGGCAAGGATGTTGAAGGCACCCGCGAACGACCCAACCTGCACGCCTCGGACCGCATCCAGTTCGAATCGGAACCCTGGGTGCTCTGCGGCCGCCTGGCCTTCACCCTCCTGAATGCCAATTTCAAGTCCGCGAAAATCGGGTCCCCCGATGACACCTTCGACACCCTCTCCGCCGGCGTGCTCGACGAACAGCTTCCCTATCTGGCCCGGGGCGTTCTCTCCCTCGCCCAGGGCCGTGTGCCGTTCAAGTCCATCCCCTCGGATCGCCGGAGCCGCATTCACTCCCTCCAGGGCGCCGTCTTCGGAAGCGCCGGCGCCCAAACCCTCACGCCCAGCCATCCCATGGCCGAAAACACCTTCGTCCGGATCGTCACCTCCGCCAACCAGTCCGATTCCGTCACGCGCGGCGTCAACCTCTCCCCGCTGCTGAAAACCGATCCGTTCGGCCGCTATGAGAAAGCACTCGCCTTCGGCCTCGTGGGCCGCTGGGCGAGCCCCCTCAAGGCGGATGCCGCCCGCTTCCAGACGAACGGGCTCATCGCCTACTTCAAAAACGCCGCCGCCAGCGGTCAGTCCGTCTTCAAGAACGAAGCTGTCAATTCCGGCGACATCGTGGTCTCCGGCGGCAAGAGCCCCAAGCCCGTCCTGATTTCGGTCTTCCGCTGCGCACGGGTCCAGCAATTCGACTGGAACAACCCCCAAACCATGAAATCGTTCCAGCGGATGAACTACCTGGCGCGCCAGGGCCTGACCGAGCCGCCCAACTTCCGCAACGACACCTATACCGCCTTCCTTGACCCCGACCTCTACTTCTATCTCGGCCTGATGGCCGGCGCCGCCGACAACAAGGAAGTCCAGACCTACCGGGCCTTCATGCTGAACGCCGAGCCCGGAGCCCCCATCACCACCCTTGAGCCCGAAATCCAGGGCCGGGGCTACCTGGCGGCCGACACGCCCAACATCGCCTTCGCCCATATTGACGCCGCGGAATCCATGCTGCGGTCCAACGAAAAACGGCTCCGCCTCCAACGCCTGCACGGCATGGCCGATTCGCTCATGCTCGATTTCCACGAGAGCGGGCGCAAATGGCTGGACATCGCCCGGGCCCAGCTCGCCGAAAAGAATCCGCTCGCCGCCGTGCTCGCCGCCGACACCAGCCTTGCCTACGCCATCAACAACCACCCGGTCATCCGAAGCCGCATCTCGCATGCCATCATCGGCATTCTCTGGTATCTCGGCCTGCTCGTCCCCTTCGTCTTCTTTTTCGAAAAGCTGGTCTTCGGCTTCACCGACGTCCGCAAGCAGCTTCTCGCCGGCGGCCTGATCTTCCTGGTGGTCTTCCTGCTGCTGCGCTTCTTCCACCCCGCCTTCCAGATGGTCCGCTCCTCCCTGATGATCCTGATCGGTTTCGTGATTCTCCTGCTCACCCTGCTCGTCATCCTCATGGTGGGCGGCAAATTCAAGCAGAACATCCGCGACCTGCGCCAGAAGGAGGGCACCATCGAGGGGGCCGACATCGACCGGGGCGGCGTGATCGGCACCGCGTTCATGCTGGGCCTCAACAACATGCGCCGCCGCAAGGTGCGCACCGGCCTCACGTCCATCACCCTCGTGCTCATCACCTTCGTGATGATCTGCTTCACCTCCGTCTCGTCGGACCTGGTCAACATCGAGTACGCCACCGGCCGCTCGCCCTGGAACGGCATCCTGCTCCGGAATCCCGGCTTCACGCCGCTGGCGTCCTCCGAAATCGCCACCATCCAGCAGATTTATGGCCGCCTCTACCCCGTGACCACCCGCGCCTGGTTCTGCGGCACCCTCAACTCCGACCGCCTCCAGAACTCCGAAATTCTCGTGGACCGCGAATTCGACGTGAACGGCCAGAAGGTCCAGAAGCGCGCCCGCCTGAGCGCCGCCCTGCGCATGGACTGGAACGAGCCCGATTTCTCCGGCATCGACCGCTATCTCATCACCAGCCGCACGTGGTTCCCCCGCGGCCCCAGCAGCCGCGCGGAGCGCCAGGCGGCGCTCGCGAAAGGCTACACCCAGAAACGCTTCGTCATCCTGCCCGATGCCGCCGCCCGCGACCTGGAGCTCTCGGCGGAGGAAGTTCAGGCTGGCGGCGTCACGGTCACCATCCGCGGCGACCCCTACACCGTCCTCGGCATCATCGATTCAGCCCGCCTGCAGAAGCACATCGACCTCGACGGGAAAAGCCTGCTTCCCTATGACCTCAACTCCGTCCAGACGCTCGGCCGCTCCGCCGCCGGCGGCGCCATCATGCCGGAAGACTCGCCCCGGCTGCCCGGCGCGCAGGTGATGATCGTCAACACCTTGCCGATGCGAACCGACCGCGACGGCGACGTTCTCGTCTCCTGCGGCATTCTTTTCCCGCGCGCCAGCTATACGATCAACCCCCGCCAGCCCCCCCTGCCGCCGCTCGGCTTCAAGGATCAGCGCCGCCTCGTGATGGACTACCTCGAGCGGCTGGGCCAGCCCGCGTACTACGCCATCGACGGCACCTCCTACTTCGGCTCCCGCACCCGCGCCCGCACCTTCGCGGGCCTCCTCGAACTGCTCATCCCCATCCTGATCGCCTCGCTGACCGTCTTCAACACGATGCGCAGTTCTGTCTACGAGCGCAAGGACGAGATCTATGTCTACAACGCCGTGGGCATCGCGCCCAACCACGTCTTTTTCATGTTCATGGCCGAGGCCTCCGTCTACGCCGTCGTCGGCGCCATGCTGGGCTACCTGCTCAGCCAGGCCACCGGCCGCCTCCTCTCCGTCCTGCACCTGACCGGCGGCATGAACATGAGCTACAGCTCCATCGAAACCATCTACGCCTCCCTCGCCATCGTCGTCGCCGTGATGCTTTCCACCCTCATCCCGGCCCGCAGCGCCGCCAAGCTCGCCTCGCCCTCGGGCAAAACCGAGTGGGAAATCCCCAAGGCCGACGGTGATACCATGGCCTTCAACCTCCCCTTCACCTTCACCCCCCACGACCGGGTGGCCGTGATCTCCTATTTCCACCGGTGGCTCGACTCCAACGGCGAGGGCTCGTCCGGCCCCTTCTTCTGCGCCCCGCCCCAGCCCATGCTCACGCGCGGCCAGCCCGGCCAAGCCGGCCTCGTGCCCGGCGTCACCGCCACCGTCTGGCTCAAGCCTTTCGATCTGGGCGTGTCCCAGCGGCTTGAAATCACGCTGCCCACCGACCCCGAGACCGGCGAGTTCATCGCCACCATCACGCTCACCCGGCTCAGCGGCACCGCCTCCGCCTGGGCCCGCGCCGTGAAGCCCTTCCTCGCCGTCCTGCGCAAACAATTCCTGACCTGGCGCGCCGCCCGGCTGGACGAACGGGCCGACATGTACCAGGAGGCGACCCGCCTCCTGGCCGCCTGCCCCATCAAGGAGACGCGTTCATGAGCGAACCCCGCCAACGGGTCAGCGGCGACAAGGAGCTCGAGGTCTACCGCTCCCTGCTCGAGGAACCCACCGAATTCAAGAACGGCTTCACCTGGGTGACGGTCGCCGGCGCCTTCTTCTGCGGCCTGCTCATGATGCCCGGGTCCATCTACCTCAGCCTCATCACCGGCGGCGGCATCGCCGCCTCGTGGGTCACCCTGATCATTTTCTCGGAAGTCACCCGCCGGGCCATGAAGTCGCTCAACAAGCAGGAGCTGGTGGTCCTGCTCTCCGTGGCCGGGGCCATGTCCGCCGGCGGCCCCATCGCCGACCTCATCTGGCGCCAGTACCTGATCCGCTCCGATGCCGTGCGCGACATGGGCCTGCTCGGCCAGTTCCCCTCCTGGTTCGCCCCGCAGCCGACCAGCGAGGCCATCCTTTCGCGCAACCTGTTCCACTCGGACTGGTTCGTCCCCATCATGCTGATGGTCTTCCTCTCCGTGGTCGGCACGCTGCGCAGCTACACGCTGGGCTACTTCTTCTTCCGCGTCACCTCCGACGTGGAAAAGCTCCCCTTCCCCTTCGCCGCCGTGCATGCGCAGGGCGCCATGGCCCTCGCCGAGGCCGGCGAGAAGAAAGCCACCTGGAAGTGGAAGGTCTTCTCGCTCGGCGCCTTCCTGGGCCTCGGCTTCGCCGCCGTCCAGCTCGGCATTCCGCTCATGACCGGCGCCTTCCTCACCAAGCCTGTCATGCTCATCCCCCTGCCCTGGTACGACATGACCACCCTCACGGAAGCCATCCTGCCCGCCACGCCCTTCGGCGTGGTGATCGACCTCGGGCTCATCCTCACCGGCATGCTCATCCCCTTCTCCGCCGTCATCGGCACCGCTAGCGGCATCCTGCTGACCACGATCATGAACCCCCTGCTCCACAAGCTCGGCATCCTCACCCGCTGGCAGCCCGGCATGGACACCATCTCCACCACCTTCAACAACTCGCTCGACTTCTGGATGAGCTTCTCGCTCGGCGTCACCTTCAGCATCGCCGTGATCTCCATCTACCAGACCGTGCGCGACTTCACCCGCAATATGCGCCGCATCCGGGCGGACCAGAAAGCCGGCGCCAGCGAAACCGCCCGCCGCGAAAATATCTGGGACACCCCGCCCGGCCGCGGCGACTTCGCGCCCTGGCTGGCCGTGGCCCTCTACGTGGCCGGCTCGCTCCTGGTCATCTGGGTCTGCCACCTGCTCGTGCCCCGGTTCCCCGTCTACTTCCTCTTCCTCTTCACGCTCCTCTACACCCCCCTGATGTCCTACGTCGACGCCCGCCTGTCCGGCATCTGCGGGCTGGCCGTGGATATCCCCCTCATGAAGGAGGCCGCCATCATCCTCTCGGGCTACAAGGGCATCGACATCTGGCTCGCGCCCATCCCCGTGGGCCAGTATGCCGGCCAGGTGTCCGGCTTCCGCGCCACGGAGCTGACCGGCACCAACTTCTTCTCCAACATCAAATCCTACGCCCTCACCATGCCGCTCGGGTTCCTGCTGAGCTTCCTCTTCTGGGCCTTCATCTGGAAATCCGGGGCCATTCCCTCCGACCTCTACCCCTATGCGCAGAAGATGTGGGAGCTGAACGCCAAGAACACCGTGCTGCTCTACTCCTCCACGCTCCCGACCGAGGGCGTCAAGCCCCTCTTCTTCCAGGCTCTCCACCCCATGGTCATGGGCGGCTCCTTCTCGTTCTCGATCCTCATCTTCGCCATCCTCACCGCGTTCAAGCTTCCCGTGATGGCCATTTTCGGCTTCGTCCAGAGCGTCGGTCAAATGCCTCATTCGTTCATCCTGATCATTGTCGGGGCGCTGGTCGGCAAGTTCTATTTCAAGAAACGGTTCGGCGAAAAACACTTCCTCCAAATGGTGCCCGTGCTGCTGGCGGGCTACGGAACCGGGGTCGGGCTCGTGGCGCTCATCGGCGTGGCCGCCAACCTGATCGTCAGCGCCGTCTCCGGCGCGCCCTTCTAGGAAAGACACATGGAACAGATCGGAAAACAGGTCAAGCTGCCGCTCGGGCGCGCGCTCCAGATCGCCGTCCAGGGCATCCGGATCCGCTTCGGCCGCTCGCTGGTCACCGTCAGCGGCGTCGTCCTGGGCGTGGCCTTCTTCATGAGCAACGTGACCTCCCAGCTGATCAAGCAGGCCATCGCCGACGAGCGCGAGCAGCGCCAGACGCTCAACCTGATGCTGACCCTGATGAAAAGCGAAATCGGCGACTTGTCCGGAAAAACCGTGGCCCTCGCCACCTTCGGGGAAACCACGGTCTCGGAGCGCGACCTGCTCGCCGTGTTGCGGAAGACGCCCGGCCTCACGCTCGGCGCCCCTGAAGCCCTGGGCGGCAAAGCCCACCTGCTGCTGGTGCTCGGCGCCGGCCCCGCCACCGCCTCTCCGGATATCCTCACCGCCGGCATGGCGCAGCCCGTGCTTCTGGATTCGCTGGCGGAGCGCGCCTATCCGTCCGCCAAGCCCGGCAGCTCGCTCGCCCAAGTCCGCCGCGAACTGTTCTTCGGCCGCGAATCGGAAGAGCAGGCCGACAAGCTGAAGACGCAGGCCGAACAGGCCACCTTCCGCACCCTCTGGATCGGCATCATCTCCATCCTCGTCACCATCATCGGCATCGCCAATGCGCTGCTCATGTCGGTGACCGAACGCTTCCGCGAAATCGGCACCATGAAATGCCTGGGCGCGATGTCCGCCTTCATCCGCAAGCTTTTCCTCATCGAAAGCGCCATGCTCGGCTTCGCCGGCGCCGTCATCGGCACCGCCCTGGGCACGCTGCTCTCCTTCGCCGGATACGGGCTCACCTTCGGGTTCGGCCTCATCACCGCCGCCTTGAATGTCGGCGGGCTCCTCGTCGCCGCCGCCGCCTGCATCGCCGGGGGGACCGTCCTCTCCATGCTCGCCGCCATCTACCCCGCCAACTTCGCCGCGCGCATGGTGCCCGCCTCCGCGCTCAGGACCAACGTGTAACCCATGGACAACGACCTCCAACAACTGCTGAACGACGGCGCCACGGCCGAGAAAAGCGGCTACGTGATCCGGGCCGTGGACGTCAAACGCGTCTACCGCAATGGCGAGGTCGAAACCCACGCCCTGCGCGGCGCCTCGCTCGACGTGAAGCGCGCCGAGTACCTCTCCATCATGGGCCCCTCCGGCTCCGGCAAGACCACCTTCTTCAATATGATCGGCGGACTCGACCGCCCCTCCTCCGGCAAGGTCTACATCGACCAGGTGGACATTGCCCAGCTCGACCCCTACGAGCTCGCCTGGCTGCGCTGTCGCAAGGTCGGCTACATCTTCCAGAGCTTCAACCTCATCCAGGTCATGTCCTGCATCGAAAATGTCATGCTCCCCATGTCCTTCGCCGGCGTGAGCGGCGAGGACGCCCGCGACAAGGCCATGGATATCCTCGAGCGCGTGGGGCTGGCCGACCGCGCCCTCCACAAGCCCTCCGAGATGTCCGGCGGCCAGCAGCAGCGCGTGGCCGTCGCCCGCGCGCTCGCCAATTCGCCCGACATCGTGCTGGCCGACGAGCCCACCGCCAACCTCGACCTCAAGACCGGCGAGGAAATCATCGAGCTGTTCTGGAAGCTCCGCTCCGACCTGGGCGTCACCATCATCACCGCCACGCACGACCTGAAGATGCTCAAGCGCTCCGACCGGATTGTGTGGATCGAGGACGGCCGGATCTCCAAAATCTCCACGCCCGACGAGATGCAGATCCAGATCGAGGAGGTCCACTGATGGCCGCCCTCTTCGCCAAAACGCCGCCCGTTCGGATCCAGGACCCCTTTGCCGTGGTGCCCCTCAAACCCGATAACGTGGACCTGAAACACGACAGCCGGGGCCGGGTCCACCTGCGCCTGAACCTGCCGCTCCGCGGCGTCCGGAAATGGCTCTCCCGGCACCTCGGCTACGACTATACCCGGAAGGTGGAGCTGGACGAAAACGGCACGCTCTACTACACCCTCGCGGACGGCGCCCACACGCTGCGCGAGATCGTGGACGCCCTGGCCGACCGCGCGGGAACCCCGGCCGCCGACATGGAAAAGTGGGGCGTGCTGTTCACGAAGAAATTAATGATCGAAAACCTGATCGTGCTGAAAGTCCCGCCCGAGGCCCAACTCCGGAGACCGTCATGAGAAACGTCATCGCCCGGGCCATCGACGTGAAGCGGCAGTACAAGCTCGGCAAGGAGACCGTCTGGGCGCTCAAGGGCATTTCCCTGGATATCTACGAGGGCGAGTACCTTTCCATCATGGGCCCCTCGGGGTCCGGCAAGTCCACCTTTTTCAACATGATCGGCGCGCTGGACATCCCCTCCTCCGGCACGATCGAATTCATGGGCGCCGACCTGTTCGCCCTGCCCGAGGAAAAACAGGCCTGGGTGCGCTGCAACAAGATCGGCTACATCTTCCAGACCTACAACCTGGTCACCGTCATGACCGCGCTCGAAAACGTGACGCTGCCCATGGTCTTGAAAGGCGCGTCAAAGAAGGCCTGCGACGCCCGGGCCGCCGAGGTGCTGGACCAGGTCGGGCTCGGCCACCGGCTGCACCATCTGCCGGGCCAGTTGTCCGGGGGCCAGCAGCAGCGCGTGGCCATTGCCCGGGCGCTCGTGAACGCGCCGTCCGTCATCCTGGCCGACGAACCCACCGGCAATCTGGACAAGGCCACCGGCGCCGAAATCATCGACCTGCTCAAGCGCCTGCAGGTCGAGCACAACGCCACCATCGTCACCGCCACGCACGACGTCAAAATGTTGGCCATCTCCGACCGCATCGCCTGGATCCGCGACGGCAAGCTCGACCGCCTGGAAGAGCGCAAGGACGTGAAGTTCACGAAGGAATAGGCGCTCTTTCGCGTCAACGGGAACCGAAGTCCTCGCGCCCGATAAATAACCCGTGCAAATTCACCACTGACTGGTGACTATTTCACCCTGTATCGATGAAGAAACAATTTGTCGCTCGTCCGAAAACTCCCAAATCCAGCCGGCTGGATTTAGTTGTAACGCGTTGCGCGGCAATGTGTTAATGTGTGTTTGATTTCCCGCCATAGGTCATTTGGCGCCCTTTTTCACGGCCTTCTGTTTGACGACCGCCACCTCGTGTTTGAAGAAGTCGATGACGGCTTGTAGGTAAAGGTAGGCAGAGGTGTCAGGTCTAAGCTTTAAACCTTTTCCCGATGCAAGGGGGGCTAGATATCCTGGAAACACATTTCGAAAAGAGAGGCAACTATCGAACGGGAATCTGGGAAATGAGCTTGTTTATTGTTTTTAGGACCGCCCTTTTACGCACGTTCCCAACGCCGGAATGAAACTGTACGTTAGGTGTCATGTACGTTATATACGTTAGGTGTCAGGTCTAAACAATATACGTTAGGTGTCATGTCTAAACAATAAACATTGACCTGACGCGGAGAATGAGATAATCTGTTTCTATGACAAGACCGTTACGTATTCAGCATCCCGGAGGGTGGGCTCACGTGATGTCCCGGGGGATCAATCGGAGCGCCATATTTCTGGAAGACCGGGATCGGGTGCGTTTTCTCGAATTGTTGGGAAAAGCCGTGGAACGGTTTCGGATCCGAATCCACGCCTACGTGCTGATGAACAATCACTTTCATCTGCTGGTGGAAACCCCGGAGGGTAATCTCAGCGCCAGCCTTCAATGGCTCAAGCAAGCCTATTCGATCTGGCATAACCTGAAGCATGACCGGTTGGGGCCGCTGTTTCAGGGGCGTTTCAAGAGTGTGCCGATCGAGGACGGCATTTGGGCCTATGAACTGAGCCTCTACCTGCACCTAAACCCGCTACGACTGGCGCGGTTCAAGTTGAGCCGGATCGAGCGGCAGGCGGGCGCTGTTGTGCCGGAGAAGGACCTGACAAGAAAGGAAGCCACTCGGCTGTTGCGCGTCCTGCGCGTGAACCCTTGGAGTTCCTACCGCGCCTATGCTGGCTACTGTGGCGCGCCTAAATGGCTGAGTACGACGACTCTTGGGGAGCGGGCGGGCGGGCGGAACACGCGGGGCGCGTATCGCAAGGCGGTGCAGAGGAGGTTAACCGGCGGGGTCGAGGGGGAACGGATGGAGCGGCTACGCGATGCCCTGGCGGTGGGTTCGGAAACATTCTCAGAGAAAGTCCGGGGTGTCTTGCGGGAATCGGGGCGGGAGATGGTTGGCCGGGGTAAAGTCAAGGGCGTGGTGTCGCTCGCGCACGTAATGAAGGCGGTGGAGCAACGGTTGGGCGAACCCGTGGTGAAGGGCAAGCGGGGCGGGGTCGGACGGGATATGAGCTTTCTATTGGCTCGGGATTTATGCGGTCTAACTTTACGGACTCTGGGCGAGCAGATGGGCGGCATGGATTACGCATCGGTTCACATGGCGATTCGCCGGTTGGAGCAGAAAATGGAACGCAACTCTATCCTAAAGCGGCATGTGGAATGCATAAAACGCGAAATAGTTTAAAGTTTAGACCTGACACCTTGATCTTCAGTAAAGTTTAGACCTGACACCTTGATCTTGATGATAGACCTCATATCTCGACAATCGACAAATGGACGACCGAGTCGGGTGCGTTTTCTCGTTTTGAAGGACGTGAAATTTACAAAGGAATAAGTCCTTCGCCTAGTTGCCGAGCGCCTGTCGGAGCCGGCGGCAATCGCCAGAAGTCGGACTCGCGGATCCCCACCTCATTCAGCATGGCTTCGGCCCGGGCAAAATCGATCCCGCCATATTCGTGAAGCTGGGCGTGATGGTCCGATCCGATGGATAAGCGAACGCCTGCCGCCTTCAACCCCGCCAGATATTCCACGTACTGCCGCTTGAACCCGTCCGGATAACTTCGGTTCAACAGCATGCAGCACACATTGATTTCCACAATTTTTCCGTGCTCCCGGGCGGCCGCGGCGAATTCGTCATGCAGGGCCGCCGACACGTTCCGGAAATCGTCAAACCAGGGATCCGTGCTGTACCTCTTGTCCGCCCCCTGCCAGGCGCCCGACCACCACCAGGGATGCGCCACAATCGTCACCTGCGGATGAACGGCCAGAAACATATTCTGGCGGTGATAGTCGCGGATCACCGCCTCGCGCTCGATCGGCACATACATCGGCCAGTGCGTGCCGCCCACCACGTATTCGATGCCCAGGCGCGTCCGGTCCTCCTCCGTCAGCCCGATCGCGAGCTCGCCGCCGGCCGGCCCCCCCGAGCGCAGGCCATACACCGGCTGGCCGGCTCCCCCGCGGGCAATCTCCTCCAGCTCCCAGGCCGAAACCACGCTCACCTCCACGCCAAAATGCAGGCGCGGATCCGGCGGCAAGGCGTCAAACGCCCGGCGGGAGGCCTCCAGGTCAGGCCGATTCACGGGCGTGTGGATATGGTCGGTCACCCCGGCATCCGTCACGCCCCTGGCGCGCATGGCCGCAAACGTCTCGGCCAGGGTGGTCGGAATATTGCCGTCCTTGCAGTCGCAGGAATGGCGGGAATGAAAATGCCAATCACTGGTGATCACGTCGCTTCCATCCTGTTTTCTGAATGCCGCTTAGCGCTTGCGGAGGGGCTTGCTCTTCCATAACCGCCGGACGACCCGGACAGCCGCATCGGCCAGTTGGTCGCCGGCTTCGGGCGCCAGCTTGCTGGGCGGGCCCAGCGTCGGCTCATAGCCCTTGTACTGGAAGGCCTTCACCGTGGGCACATAGCCCACCATGCCGTTCGTGAAGCCCGCCACCAGGGCGCGCACCGGCCAGCAGTCGAGCTTGATCCGCAAGCCAAATTCCACAAAATACTCGGCCGGAATTCCCGCAATGGCCAGATTGCCGAGCCGCAACACCTGCACCTCGGCGGGTTGGGTCTTGCGGGCCCGGATCCGCGCCACCAGCCCCGGCATGGTCCTCTCGTAAATCGCGGGATCGACCGACCGCTGCGTTCCTGGAAGCGTGCCCGCCACTTCGGCCGGCGTCAGCTTGCGATACGGCAACTGCACCGTGGTCCGCCCGCCGCCGAGCGGCCACCCCGCCTCGAAGGTCATCTTCGCCACGGCGGCGAGGGCGTCGGCCGCCAGCTTGTGCCCCGCCTCTTCCAGCGTTACATCCCGGGCCGCCACAGGGTCGTTGGTGTGCACGTCGCCGGCCGCGCCGTTCAGGAACAGCGCCACCGGCACCCCCTGCGCCTGGAGCGTCCGGCATAGGATGCCCGGATACCCCGCCGACAGGACGGTGCCGCCGCCCAGGTGGGTCGGGTGGCAGGTGTAATTGACCATCAGGCCGAGCATCCGCCCCTTCAGGTCGCGGGCGGCGATCACCGCCACCTCGGGATCCATGGGCCCCTCAATGCACAACGCCGCGTCAGGATTCGTCAGCGCCCCATGCGTCCGGGTTGTGCCGTTGCGCATGATGATGCGGCGGTTGTGCCCGACTTCGAAATCGAACACACTCGCAAAACCCAGCTTCGCCCCGCGCCGCGCCTTCAAGGCCGCGCCAAAAAGCGTCACGCTTTTCTGCATGAGCGTCTCGATGTAGCCCTCGTCGCGCGGAACATCGCCCAGGTTGGCCACCGCGGGGCCCGCATGATTATGCGTGGCGCCGACCATGATCCGGTCGCCGGGGAACCCGAATTTCTTTTCAATCCGTTTCCGCAAATCGGCCACCTGCGTCCACCGGATGCAGAGCAGATCATACTGGACGAACGCCACCCGCTCCCGGCCCTGCTCAAAAATGGCGCACCGGGCCGACAGGGGGTCCAGGATCGATTCGCTGACGATATCCTTGAGCCATCCGATCTTGTGCGTGCCGACCGGCGGCGTGATGTCGATCTCGGCAAATCCCGCTTTCATGAATCCCCCGCAGCGGCTGCGCGCCTGTTATTTCTTCAGGATCTTGGCCGGATCGATTTCGCCGATGCGCTCGAATACCTTGCGGAAGGCAGCGGCCGTGTGCTTGACCGCATCCGCGCCCTGCGGAGCGCGCAACGGAGTGGTCATGCCGAAATGGGTGTCCGTATGAAACTGGGCGACCGGGAAATGGGCGGGGTCGTAATTCACATCGTCATTCCCCTGGCAGTGCCACGGGCACCCCTTGCCATACGCGTTCTTGGCGCGGAACACGGTCATCGCAGGCAGGATGAACTTCTGCCACACCCCGACCGGCGCGCCTTCCGCCTGGATCGCGGCCACGACGGCGTCGCGGAACAGGGACTTGTCGCCCGTGTAGCCGATGGCCTTGAAGTCGATGCGGGAGGTGTAGTTGTACCAGTTGTGGAAATGGTCCTTAGGCTCCACCGGCAGGATCAGGCCCTTCGTGCCCTTCAGTTCCTTGTTCAGCAGCGCGCCATTCTCGCGCTGGGTGGCCAGAAAGCCGTTCAGCTTGGCAAGCTGGGAGCGCCCGAACGCGGCGGTCAGGTCGTTGTTCCGGTACATCCAGCCCAGCGCATAGGCGTGGTAGTCGCGCGATTCGGCCGGCGACCGGGTCTCGCCGAAGCTCCAGAGCTGGCGGGCCGCCAGGTAGGTCGCCTCGTCGTTGGCCACGAACATGCCGCCCTCGCCCGAGCACAGACACTTGTTCTGGTTGAAGCTGAACGCGGCGCAGTCGCCCCAGGTGCCGACCTTGCGCCCCTTGTACATCGCCCCGTGGGCCTGGCAAGCATCCTCGATGACCTTGAGGTTGTGCTTCTTGGCGATCGCCATCACCTTTTCCATGTTCACGGCCAGGCCGTGCAGATGCACCACGATAATCGCCTTGGTGCGGGGCGTGATGGCCGCCTCGATCTTGTCCACGTCCATGTTGATCGTGTCGAAGTCGATGTCCACGAACACCGGGACGGCGTTGTGATGGATGATGGCCGTGGCGCTGGAGGACCAGGAATAGGCGGTCACCAGGACCTGGTCGCCGGCGCCGCATCCGCAGGCGGCGATGCCCATATGGAGGGCCGCGGTGCCGCTGTTGGTCGTGATGGCGAACTGATTGCCGTTCCAGGCCGCGAATTCCTTTTCGAAGGCCTGGCAATTGAAGCCGTGGGCGTGGTTGGCGCTCTCGAGCGAGGCCATCACCATCTGGCGGTCCGTGTCGTCAATCGGCGGCCACTTTTTATAGGTGCCCGCCGGAATCGCCTTTGCGCCGCCATAAATCGCCAACGTCGACTGTGTCATGACAAACTCCTTGGAACCGGTTAATGAAATTCCGTCTAGTATCAGGCACCCCGGCCTCCCGCGCAACCGGAAAGGGTTGCGATATCCGGTAACCTGTTGCGCCGCTAAAGATTCCGGACGGCATAGTCCCGGGGCGCCACCCCGGCATGCTTGTGGAACACCTTGGCGAAATAGCTGGCGTCCTCGTACCCGACGGCGCGCGCGACCTCGGCCACGGCCAGCCGCCGCTCCCGCAACAGCGCTTTCGCTTTGTTCATGCGCAGCACGGTCAGATAGGCAAACAGGGAAAACTCGCTCTCCTGGCTGAACACATGCGACAGGTGATAGGGGCTGACCCGCAACGCCTCGGCGATGTCGTCGAGCGTCATCGGTTTGGCATAGTGCCGGTTGAGATACACCTTGGCCTGGCGCAACAGCTCCTGGCGGCGGGCCCGGCTCGTGAACGTGGGCCCGGCCGCCGCCGGGCGGGGCCCCCGCCGGCTTTCCGCCACGCGATACAGCATCAGCAGGACGGCCAGCACCCGGACGCCCGTCATCAGCCGGTCGCCGGCGGAGAGGCCGCCCCGGTCCATGCGCAGGGGTTCGAATAAATACCCGATCTCCGCCCGTTGCGGCTCGGAGAGCGCCGCCAGGTCCGCATTGCCGACGGCCGCAAAATACGGCTCCGCCAGGGACCACGAAAACGAACAGAAAAAGAGCTCCAGCCCTTTGCCGGGATCGAATCGGTCCCGGTGCAGGGTGTGCGCCGGCAGGAGAAGCGTGTCGCCGGGGCCGGCCTCGTAAACCGCGCCCGGCATTTCCATCCGGACGGTGCCCCGCGTCACATGCAACAGCTCGCAGTTTCCCGACTGGTGCCAGCGCTCCGCCCAGACCGGATCAAACAGCATGAGGCCCAGGCTCCGGACCTGGGGCACCGCCGCCATCGCCGCTTTCTCGAACTCGGCCAACGCCGGCACACCGGAGGCCGGATGTTTTGGCGGGCGTGCCGCCCGACTGGTTGTTTGACCCTTTTCCACGCAGCCATAGTTCGTTATCACCCCCCCCTTGTCAACTCGCAAGTGAGGCATGGCACGGAGCATGACGACCTGCGCGGAAAAAGCCCGTGAGCCCGAGCTTCCTTCCCTGAAAGCCAATATAACTAGGGGCTTGTAACGGAAGCCGAAATCGCGCGCCGCCCGAAGCGAGCGACAGCGAGCCGGGCGCGCGAGTGGACCCGGTTGCGGCGTTTCGATCAGGCGAAAATGGACGCGCCGATTTCGAGGCGCAGCCGCCTGACGGCGGGGTGAGCAGGGCTCGTGCCCGCGAACCCCGAGCCGGAAGGCGGATCCGCCCGAAAGCGGCCGGCCATTTGCGCCCGAAACGACGCGACCCGCTCAGCCATTCCGCCAGACAACCACGCGGCGGCGGCGTAGTTCAGCGACGAACATGGTGGCTCGACATCCCGGACCCTCGTCCGCTATATTTCACGCATCAAAGGAGGACGTTCATGAATCGTATCGCCATGCTGGGTCTGGGTCTGAGTCTCGCCATCGCCACCGGGTGCGCCCCGTCCAAACCGGTGCTCCACGTCTACAACTGGGCCGACTACACCAAGCCCGAGCTCATCGCCCAGTTCGAAAAGGACAACCAGTGCGTGGTCCGCGTGGACACCTTCGACTCCAACGAGGCCATGTATGCCAAGATCCAGGCCGGCGCCGCGGGCTACGACCTGATCTTCCCCAGCAGCTACATGGTCAAGCTCATGGTCCAGAACAACATGCTCCAGAAACTGGATCTGGCCAAAATCCCGAACGTCCAGCATGTGGATACCGCCATCCGCCGCATGATCGCCGACCCCTCGTTCACCCACAGCGTGCCCTACATGATGTGCAACGCCGGCATCGCCTATGACGGCGACCGGGTCAAAGATTTCGAACCGTCCTGGGACATGTTCAGCCACGCCGACCTGAAAGGCCGCATGACCATGCTCAACGACATGCGCGAAACCATCGGGGCCGCCCTGAAATTCAAAGGGTACAGCCTGAACTCGACCAACGACGAGGAACTGGCCCAGGCGAAAGACATCGTCATCGGCTGGAAAAAGAACCTGGCGAAATTCGAGAATGAGCAGTACAAAAATGGCATCGCCTCGGGCGAATTTCTGCTCGTGCATGGCTACAACGGCGACATCCTGCAGGTCATGGATGAAAAAACCAACATCGTCTACGCCGTGCCGAAGGAAGGCTGCTCAATCTCGTTCGATGAAATGGTGATTCCCAAGGACGCCAAGCAGGTGGAGCTCGCGCACAAGTTCATCAACTTCCTGCATGAACCCAAGGTGGCGGCGGAAAACAGCGAATTCGTCTGCTACCTCTGCCCGAACACCGCCTCCTACCCCCTGCTCAGCGAGGAGTTCAAGGCCGACGCCTCCATCTTCATCCCGGCGGACCTGCTCGCCAAATGCGAAAGCATCGAGGATCTGGGCGCCAACCAGGCCAAATACACAAAAGTCTGGGACGCGATCAAAGCCGCGGAATAAGCGCGTTTACAGCAGGATCTTGATCACAAAGCCGGCCAGCGGATTCAGGAACCAGTCGATCGCGTTCGTCCAGAGCAGGGCGATGAGGATCAGAAACCCGAACCGCTCGATCCGCAGATACGGCGCCACCCATTCGCTCGGCATCAATCCGACCGCCACGCGGGATCCATCCAGGGGCGGGATCGGGATCAGGTTGAACAAGCCCAGGAACACATTGCACACGCACAAGGTGGCCAGCATAAAGATCGGAAGCCCGGTCGGCGCCAGCCAGGGTTGCGCGGCCCGGAAAAGCAACGCCGCCAGGATGGCGATGGCGAAGTTCGTGGCCGGGCCCGCCGCGCCGGTCAGCATGATGTCCCGCTTCGGATCCCGGAAATAGGAGGGATTGAACGGCACCGGCTTCGCCCAGCCCAGCACCGGCGCGCCGGTGAACGATAGCACGAGCGGCACCAGGATGGTGCCGAACAGGTCGATGTGCGCCAGCGGGTTCAGGGTCAACCGCCCCTGCATGCGGGCGGTCGGGTCGCCCAGCCGCCAGGCCGTATACCCATGGGCGATCTCATGCAAGATCACCGACCCGAACACCAGCACCAGCGTAATCACTTTTTCAATAAGTCCGTCCATAGTCCCTCACTTCAGCGCTTCGTTCAAACTCCCCATCCGATACCCCTGCAGGTCCAGCGTCACATATCGCACGCCCGCTTTTTTCAACGCGCCCACAATGGCGTCCCGCCGGGCCACGGCCTTTTCCAGCTCGGCCGGCGGCACCTCGATGCGCCCGATCTCGCCATGCAGACGGACCCGGAAATTGGAAAAACCCAGGGCGGCCAGCGCTTTTTCGCTCTGCTCCACCACCGACAGGTTCTTCGCCGTGATCGGTGTGCCATACGGAATGCGGGAGGTCAGGCACGCGGTGGCCGGCTTGTCCGCCGTGGGCAGACCCAGCGCCCGGGACGCCGCGCGGATCTCCGCCTTGGTGAACCCAAACTCCTGCAGCGGCCGCTTCACGCCGTGCTCCCGCGCGGCCCGGGTCCCCGGCCGGTAATCGCCCGTATCGTCCGCATTGCTGCCGTCCACCACATCCGCCAACCCCTCCTGGTCGGCCAGCCGGCGCAAGGCGCCGAACAGCTCAGACTTGCAGTGATAACACCGGTCCGGCGGATTGGCCGTAAACACGGGGTTGGCCATCTCCTCCGTCGCAATCACCCGGTGGCGCAGCCCGAACTGCTTGGCCAGCGCGCGCGTCTCGCGGAGGTCCGCCCGGGGGAAGGACGGGGAATCCGCCGTCACCGCCAAGGCCGCACGCCCCAGAGTCCGGCTCGCCATCACCGCCAGGAAGGTGCTGTCCACCCCCCCGCTCCAAGCCACCAGCACCCCCTGCCGGCCGGTCAGCCAGCCGGTCAGCTCGTCGATTTTCGCTTTAATCGAGCGGGGCCACGCCACCGCGATCGTACTCTTTTTCTTCACAGGCCTTCTCCAATCCATCCGCCACCCAGAACTTCGTCACCGTCATACATCACCGCCGCCTGCCCGGGCGCCACGGCATATTGAGGTTCTTCGAACCGGACCCGCCAGGACGCGCCATCGGCGTGCAGGACCGCCCGGGCGCCGGCGTGGCGGTACCGCAGCCGCACCTCGCACGACAGACCGTCAGCCGGCGGTTCGCCCCGGATCCAATTGACCGAATCCACCCGGCAGGAGTCGCGCCGCAGCTCCTCGCGGGAACTCAGCACCACGGTGTCGGTGCCGGGACGGATTTCCTTCACATAAAGCCGTTCGCCGGAGGCCACACCCAGCCCCTTGCGCTGCCCGACCGTATAATGGATCAGCCCGCGATGCTCGCCCAGCACCCGGCCTTGCGAATCTTCGATCGGGCCAGGACGGTGGTCTTCCGCCTCAAAAAGGGGATCGTAGTTCTCGCACTCGATGAAATCCTGGCTTTCCGGCTTGTCCGCGACATCCCCGAATCCGGCCTCGCGCGCCAGCCGCTGAACCTCCGCCTTTTCCAATTCACCCAGCGGGAACAGAATCCCCTTGAGCTGGTCCTGCGTCAGGCGGTTGAGGAAATAGGACTGGTCCTTGGCGGCATCGACCCCGCGCAGCAGGTGAAACGGGCCGGCGGGTGAGTCGGCCCGGATCCGGGCGTAATGACCGGTGGCGAAAGACTCGAAGGCCACGCCCAGCGTGCGGGCCTTCTCCAGGAGAAGCCCGAACTTCAACCGCTGATTGCACACCACACACGGGTTGGGCGTACGCCCCTGCCGGTATTCGCGCCGGAAATAGTCGAGCACGTCGCGGGAATATTCCCCCGCGAGCGAAATCGTGTGATGCGCGATGCCGATCCGTTCGGCGGCCGCGCGGGCGGCGGCCAGGTCGCGCGCTTCGCCGGGCCCGAAACAGCCGGACCGGCCCGTGTCGGGAAGCGCCACGGCCCCGTCCCAGATGGACATGGTGATGCCGACCACCTCCCACCCCTGCCGCTTGAGCAGCAGGGCAGCCACGGTGGAGTCCACGCCCCCGCTCATGCCCACCGCCACCCGGCCCGGCGCGTTTTTTTCTCTTATCGACATGCCCCAACCCCATCTCTCGCTTGACCCTTGTTGCAACCGATTATATGGGTGTTCACCTCGGAAAGAAATCACTATTCGTTCCGCGGCGGGAATAGAGCATGGCCGGACAGGATCCGCCACGGGCGGCTTTCGTTAAATAGGCGATGCGCGCTACGGCTCGAACGCCTGCATTCAGCTCGCGTAAAACCAATCGAGGTTCAGGATCGCGCCCTTCAGGGACATCGCCGCGCGCCCGAGTTTTCCCGGCGGATCGGGGTTTTCCATCCGAGAGGTGAAATAGGTGATGATCGCCTGACCGGTCCGGGTGAACGAGCAGGCCACGTTGCTGAACTCGATGGCGGGATCGTCCTCGATCCGCTTCCGGTGGATCCACGTGGCGCCCCCATCCCGTGATATCGCGCAGGCCAGAGGCGAGCGGCGGCCCTGGTGATCAAACTTCGGATCAAACTCGGAATGATTCCAAATCAGCAGGAGGTCGCCCGTCGTCGGGATGCGGGTCAGGCTGGGCATCGACTCCCCGCAGCTGAGCCCGGAGGTCTGCGGCTTGCTCCAGGTCAGCCCCGCATCGCGCGAGCGGGAAAGAAAGACCGACCCGAGCTGGTTGCGCATGGCCATGACCAGGAGCCCCCCGTGTGTCTCGGCGACATGGTTTTCCATCGTACCGCGGAGCGGCAGGGTAACCCAGCAGTCGGGCTCCCGCCAGGTCCGTCCGCCATCCTCGCTGAGATAGGCGCTCGAGCTGGACACGCACTTGGGAAAGGAGCCCCACACCGGAACATGCTCAACCGACTTCAGGAGCCGGCCGGAGGCAAGCCGGGTAAAGGTGTGGTTGGCGCCTCCGCGGGGCTGATGATCCCAGAGTGCGAGGGGCTCCGACCACGTCCGCCCGCCGTCGCAGGAGCGGCGAAGCAGGCCGGAGGCCTGCAAGGGCTCGTTCCAGACGAGATGGTGATATTTGAGGTAGAAAAACAAAACCTCGCCACCGGGCAGGACGATCAGGCTGGGATTATACACATTCAGGTCGCCGGCCTCCGGCGCGATTTCAATGCGGTGCTCGCCCCAGTGGCGGCCGCCGTCGGTCGAGCGCATCGAGGCGATGCTGGAGGGCGCCCCGTCGTGGCCGCCGTCGGGGCTGGCATGCATCTCGATCCAGGCCATCAGCAGCGAGCCATCCGCCAGCTCCGCAATCGTCGCGGAATCGTTGCGCGGATGCGCCGCCGTGGCCGGCGCAATGGCCACATACTCCACCCCGTCCGCCGACTGTCGCCCTTCCATCATGCCGCCCTGCCCTTCTGATATTTACTGGTTCTACCATTTTCCAGACCGCGTGCCTAGACTCAAATCCGCTTATCCCGATCACCGGGTGTAAGACAAAATTCTGACGGCAGCAAGAAAAGGCCTTATTTCAACTGGCTTGGGATATACAGATGAATATACCGGTTACCGGGAGAATGTAATGCTTCAGCGTGAGTCGTCGTCACCGTCGAATCGCGACAGGCCTGTTGGTTGCCCGTGTGGGCGTGTCCGCTGCGGTTGCTCCGTTTCGGCCACGGCCTGACGGGCGCTTTGCCGCGCTGAGGGGCTCCGGCTGGATGAGCCGGGACCCTTATTCCACGTCTCATCGCCGTCGCCCCCCATCATCGGCAAATCGCCTCGTCAGGCCGTGGCGGGTCGAAACGGCGCAACCCCATAGCCATCGCGCGCCCACGGCTCTTTCGAGCACGTTCGGGCGGCGCGCGAGACGGCTTCCAACAAATGCCCGTAAGACCAAGGCTCGACTCTTTGAACGCCAATATTACTGCGGGCTTGGCATGGGAACCGAAGTCGCGCGCCGCCCGAAGCGAGCGACAGCGAGTCGGGCGCGCGAGGCGCTTGGGCTTGCGGCGTTTCGATCAGGCGGACCATGACGAGGTGATTTTGCGATGATGGCGAGTGACGGCGGGGTGAGCTGGGCTCGTGCCCGTGAACCCCTAGCCGGAAAACGCCAGCGCGCAAAAGCACCTGTCAGGGGACGCCCGAAACGCCGCATGCCGCTCAACCTTTCCGCCAGTCAGCCACAAGGCGTGCCATTAAGGCCCCGTCTTTAAAGGGGTATCAGAATTCTGTCTTACACCCCCGATCACTCGCCCTCCTCGAACAGCACCGTCGACAGATACCGTTCGCCGGCGTCCGGCAGGATGACCACGATGGTCTTTCCGGAAAACTCCTCCAGGCGGGCCAGCCGCAGCGCCGCCGCCGTGGCCGCGCCGCAGGAGATGCCGACCAGCAGCCCTTCTTCCTTCGCCAGCCGGCGCGCCGTGGATACCGCCTCCGCGCTCTCCACCGTCTCGACACGGTCCACCAGGGAAAGATCCAGCGTGGCGGGAATAAAACCCGCGCCAATGCCCTGAATCTTGTGCGGGCCGGGCTTGAGTTCCTGGCCAGCCAGCTTCTGGGAAATCACCGGACTCTCCTTGGGCTCCACCGCCACGGACAGGATCTTCTTGCCGCGGGTGTTCTTGATGTAGCGCGACACGCCGGTGATGGTGCCGCCGGTGCCGACCCCGGACACCAGAACATCGATCGCGCCTTGCGTATCCGTCCAGATCTCCGGGCCCGTCGTCTTTTCGTGAATGGCGGGGTTCGCCGGGTTCTTGAACTGCTGCGGCAAAAAGTAGCGCTTCGGATCCGAGGCGGCGAGCGCCTCGGCCCGCGCGATCGCGCCTTTCATGCCTTCCGCGCCGGGCGTGAGAATCAGGTTGGCCCCGAACGCCGCCAACACCCGCCGGCGCTCGATACTCATGGTTTCCGGCATGGTCAGCGTCAGCTTGTAGCCCCGTGCGGCGGCCACATACGCCAGCGCGATTCCGGTGTTTCCGCTGGTCGGCTCGATGATCTCGACGCCCGGCTTCAGCACGCCGCGTGCCTCGGCATCCCAGATCATGGCGGCCCCGATCCGGCACTTGACCGAATAGGAGGGGTTGCGCCCCTCCACCTTGCCCAGCACGATCGCCTTGCTGCCCTCCGTAATCCGGTTCAGCCGGATCAACGGGGTGTTGCCGATCGACTCCGAGTTATCCACATATATCCGACTCATACCCGCCTTCCTTTTCTGTTCTTTAGATTCCGTCGCCTTGTTCGAACACGTCCGCGATGGCGTCCACCACCGCGTCCTCATCGGACCCTTCCGCCATCACTTGCAAACGGGTTCCCATTCCCGCCTCCAGCATCAACAGTTCCATAATGGAGCCGGCATTCGCGCGCGGGCAGCCTTCGCACTGGATGGACACGGAGGACTCGTGGTTGTGCGCCACTTTCACCACGGATGCCGCCACCCGGGCGTGCAACCCGTGTTCGCTACGCACAACCACGTTCCTGATCTTCATGGAGCCGCCTTCAGCGCCTGGTCGATGTCTTCCTTGATGTCGTCCACGTTCTCCAGCCCGACGGAGAGGCGGAGGAAGTCCGCGGTCACGCCCGTGGCTTTCTGCTCCTCGGCCGTCAGCTGCTGGTGCGTCGTCGACGCCGGATGAATCACCAGCGTCTTGGCGTCGCCAATGTTGGCCACGTGCGACAGCAGCTTGACCGAATCGATGAACTTTTTGCCGGCCGCCAACCCGCCCTTGATTCCGAAGCCGACGAGGCCGCCATAGCCCCGCTTCAGATACTTCGCCGCCACCGCGTGGTTGGGGCTGTCCTCCAGCCCGGGGTAATTCACCCAGCTCACGCGCGGATGCGTCTTCAGCCACCGAGCGATCTCCAGGGCGTTGGCCGAATGCTTCTGCTGCCGCAGCGGAAGCGTCTCCAAACCCAGCAGGAACTCGTGAGCGTTGAAGGGACTCAGCGCTGCGCCAAGGTCCCGCAGCAATGTCACACGAACCTTCAGGATGAAGGCCACATTGCCCATGCCCGGCACATTGCCCAGCGCATCCCAATACACCAGCCCGTGATAACTCGGATCCGGCTCGGTGAATTCCGGGAACTTCCCGTTGTTCCACTTGAAGCGGCCCGAATCCACGATCACCCCGCCGATGGAGGTGCCGTGTCCGCCGATATACTTGGTGGCCGAGGTGGCCAGAATGTCCGCGCCGTGATCGATCGGCCGCACCAGCCCCACCCCGACGGTGTTGTCCACCACCAGCGGAATCCCGGCCTCGTGGGCGATCTTGGCGATCGCCTCGAAGTCGGGCACATCCAGTTTCGGGTTGCCGATGGTCTCGACATACACGGCGCGGGTCTTGGGCCCGATCGCCTTCCGGAACGCTTCGGGATCGCGCGAATCCACAAACTTCACTGTCCGCCCGAGCTTGGCGAACGTGTAATGAAAGAGCGAATACGTGCCGCCATAGAGGTTGTTGCCCGCCACGATCTCGTCGCCCAGCCGCGTGATGGCCAGCAGCGCGTAAGTGATCGCCGCCTGGCCGGAGGCCACGCCCAGGGCGCCGGTGCCGCCCTCGATGGCCGCCACGCGCTTCTCAAACACATCCGTCGTGGGGTTCATCAGGCGCGTGTAGATATTCCCGAATTCCTTCAGCGCGAAGAGGTTCGCCGCATGTTCGGAGCTTTTAAACACATACGAGGTGGTCTGGTAGATCGGCACTGCGCGTGAACCGGTTGTCGGATCGGCAACCTGTCCGGCGTGCAACGCCAGGGTTTCGAGTCTGGGGGTGGTCATGGTTTCTCCTGGGTCTTTCAGTTTATTAATTTCAGATTAAAGCTTTCAGATTAAAGATCACTAGTGTCCGGTTAAAAACCCCGGTAAACACGGTTGATTCTGCGTGCCGTGTGATTCCGAAGTCGGTTGGTTTTCGGCAAACACCTGTAGAATGGGGGTTTTCTCGAATAAAGTAACGCTCAAAATCTGTAGAATGGCGTACGG
>CAMDGM010000007.1 GCA_945898015.1 PVC group bacterium
CGGCGCCGACTTCCAGAACGACATGCTGTTCTCGGGCTCCGGCAAACTCCTCGTCGGCGCCCAGTCTCGCAAAAAGGGAACCATGATCGTCATCCGATGAGAAGGTTTGCGGAATGGTTGACCGGCCATCCGTCCCGACAGGGTGGCCAGTGAGTGCGCATTTAACATTAATATCGCACACAAACGGTACTTTCTGGTTGCACTTTATACCGGTTGTGATATATTGACGGCCATGAAAAGGATAATCAGCGACCAACTTGATGTTTGGAAGACGAAAAACGGCCGTAAGCCGCTGCTTCTTCAAGGCGCACGGCAGGTGGGGAAGACCTTTTCCTTGCGGGAGTTTGGCAGGAATGGTTTTCCACGGCATCACTACATCAATTTCGAGGAGCAGGAGCGTTTCACGGCCGTGTTTGGTGGAGACCTAAACCCGGACCGCGTTGTCCAGGACTTGTCCTTGCTCCTGAACACGCCAATCGATCGACAGACCGACCTGTTGATCTTTGACGAAATCCAGCAGTGCCCGCGGGCGTTGACGAGTCTCAAGTACTTCGCAGAGCGCATGCCGGAACTGGCGGTCTGCGCGGCGGGTTCGCTGTTGGGCGTCCATCTGGGCGAAAGCCCATTTCCGGTCGGGAAGGTCGATGCGTTGCGGATGGGTCCGCTGACGTTCGAGGAGTTTCTCCACGCCGGCGACAACCCCATGCTCCATGAGGCGTTCGCGGCCATCCAGGAACTGATGCCTTTATCCGATGCACTGCACGCCAAGTTGTGGGAGGAGTTCAAGCTCTATCTGGTCACGGGCGGATTGCCGGAAGTTGTCGCGGCGTTCAACCGAAACAGGACCGACCTTTTCGCGGCGTTCCAGGAAGTCCGGGCAGTGCAGACGCGGTTGGTTTCCGACTACGTCGCCGACATGGCCAAGCACTGCGGCAAGCAGAACGCCATGCATCTCGAACGATTGTGGCGGCACATTCCGGCCCAACTGGGACGCGATCAGAGCGGATCGGCGCCCAAGTTCGTGTTCAAGGACGTGCTTCCAGGGATCCGGGGTTACGAACGGTTGGCCGGGGCGATCGACTGGCTTGAGGCTGCCGGGCTGATCATTCGTGTGCCCATTGCCAACAGCGGGTTGCTGCCTTTTCCCGCGTATGAAAAGGAGAGTTTCTTCAAACTTTTCGTCTTTGACGTCGGAATCCTCGGTGCGCTCTGTCGCTTGCCGGTCAAGAGTGTGCTCGACTACGATTATGGAACGTACAAGGGGTTCTATGCCGAAAACTTTGCCGCGCAGGAATTCAAAACATGCCACTGGGACAACTTCGCGTGCTGGCGGGAGGGAAGCGCGGAGGTCGAGTTCATCTGCGAGGTGGACGGCGCCGTCATTCCCATGGAAGTCAAGTCCGGCTGGGTGACGCAAGCCAAGAGCCTGAAAGTTTTCGCCGACAAATACCGCCCCCCTTTCAGTGCGGTGTTCAGCGGGCGCAATCTTGGCGCCGATCAGCGCCTGAGGAAGCACTACTACCCGCTCTATCTGGCATCCAAGTTCCCACTGCCCTGGCTGCGGCGGGACGACGCAGCGGTGGGGCACGCATCCGAAGCGCAGAGGCACGAACCCACAACGTGATGGCGGCGGAGTACTGGATGGGTCCGGATGCCAATGGAACGGGTTGTTGTTCTTACAATAATGTGCGCCCAGCGAATCCCTTATTATTCAAAGGATTACCACCCGTCAACGAGTCTATCGAGTTCAACCCATCGACAGTTCAACCCCGCGTACGCTTGGCGATCGCTAAGCTTTTTTCAACAGCGCATCCAGTCGTTTTTCGCCGCCGGCAGCTAAAGGCACTCCAATCCCTGTTGCCAGGCGTTGAGATTCAAGCCGGCCCTGTATGGCGGCATTGGTGGCCGTGACCTGCTCGGCGTTCTGGTGAACCGTTTTCATCCGGGGGGCCAGTTTCTCCAGCATTTCGAAAAGAAACTGGGTTGCCGTTTGATCCTGAACGCGCTCGTCCCGTGAGTCGATTTCCATTTTTTTAAGCAAAATATCGTGACCCCGCAGACGGATCAGATCCCCCGTACGCAATTCTCCGCCCATCGCTCTGCGTGTCAATTCCTGTTCGACGATGGCGCTGAGGTCGCTGCCGAGCTTCGATGCGCCCAACTGCCCCCTGAGGCCCTCCAAACCGCCCAGGAGCGCGGCACGGATCAAGCGGTCATCATCATGCGGCTCACGTGACAGCGAGGCCCTGAGGCGCAACAGAACGCCCTGCAGCGGCCTGTCGAGTGTATCGCGGACGGCCCAGAATATCTGACCGTACAGCCTAACGTCCTGGGCGTCCAGTCCAAGCTCAACGGCGATCGCTTCAACTGGAGAACCGGTAACCCAATAGGCCTCCACGAGTTGGCCGGTCATGGTGCCGTGCCACCCGACGATTCGCTCGAAAGCGGGAATTGGACGCTGGTGTAAATGCTGGTAACAGGCCCTAAGATCTGGATCCCGTCCCATCAGGGGCAGCACCCTTTCAGCTGCACCAGCGACCCTATAGCGCCAGTCCATCGTGAATCCGATTGGGTCATCCGCCGGGGTCGTGATCTCAATTCCATTTACCGTCATACGAACTCCTTCTCCAGTACTCGCCCAAGTTTCCTGATGGACTCGTCCGTGGCCCTCATGGCTCGGCTGATCCGCCGTAGCGTCATGCAGTTTCTGCTTTGCCCGTGGGGCGAAAGATAGGCCAATAGTACTTTGTGCTGCGCCCAACGTTGCCCATCAAGCTCACGGATTTCCACCATCAGTCGCCGCAGTTCCCCGAGGCTTGCCTGATCCACGACGGTCACGGAACCGCACCGGAATAGGCGATGGCCAAGGAAGTGATACCCCGTCCTCGCAGCCACCAAGACGGCACGATCGTGAGCTGCCTGGCGCAGGCTGGTCAAGTCTTGGATTCGCGTGGCATGTTGCGCAGTCGACCAGCGGTTGGCGATATGTTGACCCAGTAACTGGCGCTCAGACTTTGTGAGCCCACCAATGTAGTACGTGCGCCGCTGGCGGGGCCGGATACGGAACTGGAGCTTGAAATACGGTTTACCCCGAATGCTCCGATCCAGATAGAGGGAAGGCCGGTATGGTAGCCGGTCACTCAGGGCGATGGCAGTTAGCAATTGTCCGGATCCCGTTCGGAGCCATTCCGGCGCCAATAAAGGCAGCCGGCATAAAGGGACTGAAGATATGTTATGAATCACACCCACCACCTGACAAACCCATTGCACGCTTCTCTATTGGGGTTCGCCAGATTGTGGTTTCTCTAACTACCTTTATATCAAATGGTTACGGGAAAAGCAAGCCTGGCCTCCAGCCCGAACGTACCGTGTACTGGCCTTTCCCTGTCCGGCGTAACTGGCGTGTTCGGCGTACGCCCCCGCTACCCTGATGATCGATGATCGATGATCGCCCAACTGGCGCCGAAGGCGCTGCATGGCTGGTCACCGGTCAACGGTTTAGCGAAGGGTACGACTGCATATCACTCGATATCCGACGGCCTGGGATGCTTCCACCTCCGGGCGCTTGGCGACGCTGACCACCTGCGCTCAGCCAGTATTCCCTCCGCCCATTCGGCGATCACACGGTCAGCCCCCAGATCGATTGTGTGCCGCTGCCCCTGCTGGTCGGTGTAATCAACCTGATAAGAATCCGGACACGCCGTGCCGCACATCCCCGTCACGATGGCGTCCAGCGGGATCTCCCGCATGCGTATCAGCTTGAGCATATCACCCTCGCTTAACGCACGTGATTGGGTCAGCTGCGCCGCCAGTAGCTGGCCGACATGGCCCGGGGCTCCCTCGCGGGACACACCGGTCAAACGGATAACGGCATCGGATGCCAGAGGGGGCGCATCGGAGTCCGCGTAAGCGGCGCGCACGCTGGCCTCATAGGCGCGTTTCCTGCGCTCGTCGCTCTCGCGTTCACGGCGTTCGAGCTCGGCTTCCCAAGAAGCCTGCCTTTCGAGCCATTCCTCCGGTATCGGTGGCGGTAAACTGTCCGGCACCTCGGGTAACCGTTCGGTCAACTCGTTCAAGAGTTTCAAACCCTCGCTCATCCCATCACTCATTTCATCACTCATCGTTGGTCTCCTTGTCGTGTTAAGGGGCACCAATAGTACGCCCCAGTATCGTATCGTTCATCCAAACGGTATTAATCGCCCCTGCGCGTCATAGAGGGCCTTTGCGGCCTTATCCCAACGCCTCATCACCGCATACTCCGTGCGGATCTCAACGTCCGGACAAACCTGCCGCATGGCCGCTACCATGATCCTCGATATGTCATCGGCCGACTGGCTGTAATCCTCGCATTCCGCCACCTCCACCAGCACCTCGTCGTGGATAAATGCCACCACGCGGTAGCCGGCGCGGTTCAATTCGTACAGAGCTAACTTGGCTCCGTCGGCGGAGAGCCCCTGGAACGGCCAGTTGTGTTCCTGCGTGTACCGGCAATCGGACTTCACGCGACCAGTCGGGATTGAAACTGTTGTGCCGGGAACCAGCAAACACTGAAGGAACCGGGAACCCTGGCGGGTAAGGATCATTTCGCGTGCGAGCTTATACCGGCTGGCTTCACTATTCTCGACCTGGTTCCACGCCCACTCAATTTCATCGGCTCTGAACGCCCTCCCGGCTGACGTCTCCTGCTTCCCGCCCGCAACCCTCATCACGATTGCAGCGCCTGTCTCGGCACCGATCTGACCCCTGGGGTAGCGGTCCAAATCGAGCGTCACGCCCAATTGTTCCAGCGTGTTCCCCTGAGCCAAGTAGGGTTCCATTTCAGGAAACAGATTCACCCACGCTGACCGCCAGCTCTCGGCCTCCTCCTCGGTCAAGTCGGCCCCGTAAGCCGATTTGGCATAGCCACGAAGGCCCCGTGTTCCCATGCCTCCCGGCAGGCCGAATGAGACTGCCTTGGCCTTCTGTCGTTCGGCCTTGGTCACCTGCGACTCAGGTATTCCCGTGATCATGGCGGCTACATGTCGGTGTAAATCCACACCCTGGTTGATCAACTCTAGCATGTGGGATTTGCCGTACCGGCCATAACAGATCTGGGCCAGAGCGCATAATTCCAACACACAGTAGTCGCAGGCGATCAGTACATGCCCGGGCGACGGCACCAGACATTCACGAATCCCGCCTGAACGTGGAAGATTCTGGATGTTGGGTCGGCTGCAAGAGGTGCGGCCAGTCCGCACCAGGAGATTATAATGCGGAAATGTCTGCCCGCCGGCTTCACGAAGATGCCCAACATATGTCGAACGCAACTTCCCCTGCTCTTTAAAACTTAAAAATGCCCTAACAAAATCATGATCCGCCATAGCCACGAGGGCGTCAGCTGCCTGACAGACATCTCCCGATTTCTGAGTCACCTGAAGGGCCAATCCACGCTCCTGCGCTATGCGGGTTACAACTTTGTTAAACACCTTCTTGGTGCCGGGCCGTCCGGGGACATACCCATAATTCGCCAAAATGGTTTTGTCCTGATTGATCCCTGTCGCCAATTGGCAATCCAGTTTCTCAACAGCCGCGAGATCAATGCCCATCCCACGGTGCTCCATGGCCCGCAGCGCAATGTCCCCTTTCAACTGGATGTCATGACCTAGGGCGCCAAATACGCTGTTCTGCTGAAGAACGTTCATCTGAACCGAATGGCACTCCGGTTCCAGCAGCGCACCCAATTGAAAAGTCGCCACGGCGTCTAGCGCCGCATAGATGAGGTATTCGGATGGAATTGCGGGGTAATCGACAATGCCGTTCTCAAGGAACCGGCCAAAACCCATTCGAATGTCCGCATTTTTATCCAACTCCACATCGAGAAAGGCCTTCGTCATGTAATCTAAACTGTAACGGTGCGCAACATCACCTGTTTTGGCCGTCACCAGCAACCTGAAAAGGATGCTCACATCGACGATGCGCCCGGCTTCGACCATTGGATGAAAGTCGAAGCCTGAAGCCTTGGCGGTCACCTCCAGGTCGAAGGAAGCCGTGTGCATGAACACCCGGCAGTCGTGATGAATGTCCCAAAACGCCACGAGATCCTGCCGACGGATAAAAAAAACGTTCTGCCCGTCAAACACGGATCCAATCACGTAATCCTGAATAACCCGGGGATCGTCCAAGGCCGTGGTTTCGGTGTCAAACGCAAAGCACTCTCCAACCCGCCCCATGGAGGGGTGCCAGACAAATGCATCAATTCTTAGATCCTTGAAATTGATCTTCATGCGACTCTCACTTTCCCATCATTCCAGTCCAGTTCAGGCTCAGTGACAACCACAACTGAGGGGGCGCCGATCAACGAACGCGTCTCATCGATTTGCGGTGTTTGCGGTGTTTCAGAGGGCACTTTCGGAAGACTTTTAATATAATCTCCACATAAGGAGTTTACCGGAAACGGCTTTTCAATCACCGCAAACACCGCAGATTCGGGCGGTTGAAGTGTATAAATCAGCATTTTCGTGTGGTTATCCCTCTCCTGGCCGATTTTGAATACACGCTCCAGATGGGGCCATAACTTAGCCATTCGTTTTGAAAGCGTTTTTGGCGAAAGTTTACCCATAAAGGATGGGTCCACTCGAGTGATAGCACCCACCAATTCCGCCGCAGTGCCTTTGAACGGCCCGATGTGGACGAGTTCCAGTAAGGCGGCCCCGATATTATCATTTTCGATGCTGAACATCCCCTTGTCGGCCTCGGCCGCCATCAGAGCCATGACCACTTCAGCACCACGCCCAACTGCACGCCCGATCCTGACCGCCATCTGGGCGAAGTCGGGGTGGCGCTTATTTAATCCCCCAGGAACCGGCTCCTCATCCGCCAACGCACGTGACAAGGCGTAGGTGATATAGGAGAGCCCTGCATCGCGCTTCTGAACGATTTCATCTGACAGAGTCGTTTCTGCAGTGTTACCTTTTCGACGGTCCAAGCGGACAACCAACAGGCGATCCGCGAGGCCAGCATCAGATGCGAATGACGGATTCGCCGACGTCACGCAAATCCACGCCCGCGCCTTGAGCACCACATTGTCGGAGTCGGTGTAAAGTTTCCGCTTTTCACGTGAGCCGCCAGTCGAGGCGATCGCCAAGGCATCGGGAAACCATTCGACTTTGGTATCGGCGTTATCGGCGCAGGACAAACCACCCACGTTCACACCAGACCAAAAATCATCTTCTTTGTCTTTAAGAACCGCGTTGATCCGGTCCGGAATTCCGAAGAGTTCAAACACTCCTCGAATCAAACGAGTCTTCCCGCTGCCCACATCCCCAGAGATCACAAGTGGAGGTTTGGTCCGCTGGTTGGTCGGAAGGCTCATCGTCCAGATATCGAACAGATCACGCCCGTGAGGGGCGGACGTTGACATATCGCGGAATAGCCTGCAGCCCTCAAAGGGATCCACGGGGTCGGTCAGGTTCCACGGTGCCAGCGTCGCGCCGCAAGGAAACAAGACCCCATCGACCCCGTTATCCACCATTGTGACCCCCCCGGCAGAGACACGCGCCATATGGCCGGGCCCGGAGGATAGGTAGATCACCCCCGGCCTAGCTGCCCAAAAAGTTGAGGGCTCAATTGCCGTAGCACGCTCTGACAATCCCTCGGTCTCAACTGCGGACTGTATGAAACTAAAGGTCCGGTCGGCGCGGTTGATCCCAAGACAGTCCGATAACCAGGCCTGAAAGGAATCACTCTGCACCGGCAGAAGCAGCTTCCGCGCCGCATCAAAATACATGACGCTAGCAAAGTCCGGATGGTCTACATGAAAATAGAATCGGCCCCGCCCATGGAGCCATTCCAAAACGGCCTCGGCAATCTGTTGACTTCGTTCCGGTGCCGATAACTTCGGGATTTGTGCGATCGTCCAGAGCTTGGAACGAATGTCAGCATTCGCAGCAGGCACAGCTGAGGGCAACACTTTCCCCGCCTTTTCCAGATGGTTACTGAAGAACGGCCGGCTACAATAAGGCTTCCCCGGCTCAAAACAAAACGCCACATCGCCTTCGATGGAATCGACCTTCCCCGGGTGTTCGAAGCCGGGGAGTTTTACGCGCGCATTGTCCGAAATATTCTCGCCGCCATGCTCAGGCGCAATCACCGCTGAGAATTCGGACTCCATCTGGGCCCGAATGGTCGCTTTGATAGCCACTACCAATTCCGGCCAGTCCTTTTCCAACGTCTGATATATCTTGCGCCGCGTGGCCGAGTTGACGTGGTCGTAAAAGCCCTTCCGTACTGCGTCCTGCGCCAGCGCTTTCGATTCGACTCCCGCTGTTTTGCAAGCCGCGCAGAAACGGAGCATCCATGCACAATAAACCTCAGCCACGGTCCCTTTCAAAGGCTCGGCCGCGGCCAAGATTTCCCGCAACTGCTCGACGCCATCGCGAACGAGAATGTCGTCCATACCGGCCTTCTCGTAGTGCGTCCCGTTGAAATGCGCCGGCAGGACCAGCACTTTAACGCAGCAGCCTTTCAACACGGCGGCGGCGTTGAACCGATGGGCGGCCAGCGCGATGTTCACGTTGATGGCGGCGTCGCTATCCAGGACGAACGTCACCTCCCGGCCCGCCTTTAAATAGGGGCCCAGATCCGGATGGATGGCCCCAGTGGCCGATTCCAGGCCTCCAAAAACGCCGGTCAGGCCAAACGTCGAGATGCCGGCCAGCGTCGCGGAGAGCGCCTTCTTCTCCCCCTCCGTGATCGTGATAGGCGAGCCACCCAGAGCCGCCTGGTGGGCCACCTTGGGGATGAAGACATGGGTCCCCCCAGCCAGCGGCGACAGATATTTGGCGTCGTTATCGCCCATCCGGATCGAGCGCTGGAGCTTCAGTCGAACGAACGGCTTGCCGTCCGGCGTCAACATCGCCATGCCCGTTGCAGGATCTCGAAACGGGATCGCATAGGCCTCCGGCATGCCGGCGGGACAAAAGCCCAGGATCTCACCGCATCCCGTAGCCGGCACCATGTGGAATCCGGCGTCCACCGCCGCCTCCGGTGATATTCCTGATCGACGCAAATCTTCGACCGCCCAAGCGGCCGGTATTTTTGGGGTAGCGGGGCTCACGCCGCCACCCCTGTCCGGCTGATATCCATGAGTTCCGCGAGACGGTAACGTCGCGCACCCCGAATCATGACGGGATGAAGTTGCCTGTCCTGAACCATGCGGAAAATCGTAAACCGGCTGACACCCAGCGCCTTGCATGTCTGGCGCTGAGTTAGCAGTAGTGGCTCGACCGCATCCTCCTGATGAGTGTTGCCACTCAACACCAACCTGATCCGCTTCTTTTGCTCATCCGTCAGTTCCGCATCGCTCGCCAACGCCGCCTCATACACCATCTGAAAACCTGACTTCTTCATCTCGACTGCCCTCGCTTTTCCCCGGTGCTCAGTGGCTCCGTGGGTTTGGCTGTGTCCCAAGTATCTGGCACACCGGTGGTGACACCTTGTGCATCACCATCAAGTATACCGAATTCCGCGAGGTTGATCCCGGACTGCCAGATTCTGGAAACTTGCTGTCCGGTCCCGGTATTACGCACAAACGAAATCACCATGTCGTGTATTGGGATCCATTAGATCACAATGGCAAGAGAACGTCCCGGCGTGGTAGATGCTGGAAAATCACGGTCCGTTCACGAAGAAAAACAGAGAGCCGTGATCGACGTCACGGTGTCGCAGCGGGGACTGGTCGGAGACGTACTAGCTCTTGAGCCGTTCTTCAAGACGACTGACTCTCCCGCGCACGATTTTGCGACGATTCTCGGGGTCGTCGGAGCGGGTAACCCACGGGTGGAGATCAATCAGTTCGTCCCAGAGTTTGTTGCCTGATAGGCCGGCGCTGACAAGCTTGCAGTAATCTTGGAGCAGGGATGCATCATCCGGACTGTCGTTGGTCGGGCGGTCTTGTTTCGCGAGCCGTTGCGGGACCGTGTCATACGCAATATCGACCCTGTGCTGCAGGAACTTGAAGACGTCGCCCGGCAAGTCGTCGCGCCAGTTAAACTCCATGTAGTTGGGCACCATGATGCAGACATTGTCTGCTCTGCGTGAGAGCTGGACAGGTCGTGGAATCGGCACGAACCGACCTGTAACACCCAAGAGGCAGTACCTCATGCATAATACTGCAAGCTCGTGGTCAGGCGTGTCGAGGGCGGTGGATGTGCTCGGGTCGTCGAGGAACGGCGCCTTCCGTATGACAAACTGGGACATGAACCGTTTGCGCAGATTAGAGACGTCATTCTTGAAATCCGAACGCTTCGCTAACTGCTCCGCGTAAAGATCCATCTTCTTAAAGAACCGGCTTTCAGGCGCCCAGCTCTGGGGAGCGTCCCTAATGAAACGCGGGAAATGGATGAGCTCTCCAGCGCGGATTATGATCGACGAAATCCTCGGTAGTACAATTACTTTGGCGTGCACAGCAGCAGGGGGCTCTTGAACTGGAGGAAAAATGCTGTGGAAGTAACGGGTCGCGACATCGGCGAACGCTACGGGAGCCCGCCCTGCAAAGGTCTTCTCCAGCTTGTCCAGTACCGGGGCGTCCTTTCCCCTTTCCACCAGCCGCACATAGAGCTGCTCGGCCTTGGTTAGTGGTTTGCCCCTCTTTTTCAGGGCGTCGGCGCGTTTCAAGGCATCATGAATAGCCTTGCGGTATGCCAGTAGCGTCAGCACCATGACCCCGGCTGCGTCGCCAACTCTTTGATAATCCTTGAGCGTCCAAACCTTTTTCATGACGCCTGCTTCCCCCGTGGTGATTTCCTGCCCTTCCCCTTGCAGGCCTTCACCGGTTCACTTGTCGCCAGAGACACATCGGGCAGGGCCATGATGGCCTTCGCTTTCTCGGCATCGCCCGCATGGCTGTAAAGCCGGGTCATGGCCGGGGATCCATGGCCGACCATCTCCATGATGGCGACTTGTGGGACGTTGTTGGCTGCACATAGCGACACGAAGCTGTGCCGCAGCGAATGAAAGCCCGCTCTGGCAATAGATCGGCGACGGTGTTCGTCATCGGAGGCTTCCGTTGTCGCAATCCCGCACCCTTTGAAAAAGGCGTTTATGTTCTTGCTCGTGGTTGAGCGATCCTTCCGGTACGCGACCGCCTCGTCCGGGAAAAGGTACGGTCCGGAAGACTTGTCTTTTAGTTCTTCGAGCATTGCCAGCAGAACGGTGTGGATAGGGAAGCGAATGGCCTTCTTGTTGCGGCGGGTTTTCAGGGGCACTCGCTCGATGATCCCGTTCTTCAGATCCAACTCATCCCATTTCAGGGTGCAAACATCTCCCAGGCGCATCCCCGTGTAGATGCCCACCGCAATCATATAGCGGAGGGCGCCGGTGGCCTTGGAACAGATCGTACACAGTTCGTCCGGCGTCAACGGTCGCCGGCTCTCCTGGTTTTTCTGCATCCGGGGTATGTCAGCCCAAGGGTTGAGGGTTAAACCGCCGGCCGTCTTCAGCACGTTGAAGCAACTTTTCAGGAATGTGAGATGCGCGTTGTAGGTTGATGGGGTGATGTTGGCCGCCCATAAATGTGATACGTAGTTTTCAGCCATCTGGGGAGATATCTCGTGAAGATGCGTGACCTTGGGCTGAGTTGTCCCCATCCAGCTGGCAAAACGATCCCATGCTACCCGGTAGTTATCCATCGTTGCCGGGGTGGGGTTCTTCTTCCGCGGGTTGAGCTCCCAAGACTTCCATGCTTCACTCAACGCCGTCTTCGCCGTCAACCCTTGGAGGAGACGGGCGGCGATCTCCTGTCGTTTCTTGTCCTGCTTCTGCTGCGGCAGTGTCGCAAGGTGAGCAAAGACCTCGTCCATCAGACTGTCCACGGTGGTGGTCCCTTTGGCCTGAGCCATAGACCGGACCAAGGCCTTCTCCGCCTCGGATTTCTTTATTTCCTTCGTGCTGACGCGGTGGACCTTACCATCCAGCTGGAACCGGACAAACCAGTAGGGGCTGTTAGGCCTTTTGTAGAGGGTGGACATCGACAACCTCCCGTGACTGTGCTCAATGTTGCAGCGGGAGTCTAGCATCAGAATTTTAAAAATAACAGCACAAAAGTGGGCACACTTTTCAATTTCGGAGAGGGCAAAACACGGTCAACCTCGAAGAAACACTTGATTTAATTGGCGCACCTGGCAGGGCTCGAACCTGCAACCCTCAGATTCGAAGTCTGATGCTCTGTCCAATTGCGCTACAGGTGCGATGGGTTATAGTCTCTCCGCTTCCACCGGGTTTGTCAAGGAAGCCCCTTGATTCCACCAAAAAAGCGGACAAGACCCTATTGGACAAAAAACCCGCTTTTCAGTACTCTTCGGACTCATCAACAACACCCTGACCTGGAGGATCAACCATGGCCCGATGGATTCCCTTTCCCGCGTATTACGACGACATGCCCATCGACCTCTCGTTTGTCTTCAAAAACGAAAAGCCCGCCGGCCGGCATGGATTCCTGAAGATCAACAAGGACCACTTCGTGTTCGAAGACGGCGCTCCGGGCCGCTTCTGGGGTGTCAACTTCAACGGCGGCGCCTGCTTCCCGGAATTCGGCTACAGCGAAAAAATCGCCCGGCGCCTGGCGAAAACGGGCTGCAATATCGTGCGTTTCCACCAGCTGGATTCCGAGTGGAACACCCCCAACATCTTTTCGTTCAGCAAGGGCGAACGGATTGGCCACACCCTGCAGCTCCATCCCGAAAGCATGAAGCGGCTGGACTACCTGGTCCACTGCCTGAAACAGGAAGGCCTCTACTGCTACCTCGACATGCTGACCTACCGCAATTTCAAGTCCGGTGACGACGTTGAAAACCCCTTCGAGCTGGGCGACTCGGCCGACCCCTATTGCTACTACAACCGCAAGCTGATCGAGCTCCAGAAGCAATTCTTCCGCGACATCTGGAACCACGTCAACCCCTACACCGGCCTGGCCTACAAGGACGACCCCGTCTTCGTCCTCACCGAAATCATCAACGAACGCGACTTCTTCTCCCGCGGGAAGCTCAAAGTCGAACCCTATGTCGGCGAATTCCGCGCCCTGTTGGGCGACTGGTGCAAGAAAAACGGCATCGCCTATGACGCCGCCGGCTGCGACGTCAACGAAAACAGCGAACCCCTCGTGCGGTTCAAGATGCTCGTGCAGGAGAATTACTACAACGAAATGCGCACCTGCCTGCGCGAACTGGGCGTCAAGATCCCGATCGCCGGCACCAACTGGCTGATCAACGGCGCCGTCACGAAGTCGAACCTGGTCAACGACTTCATGGACAGCCACACCTACTATTACGACTGGCGCTGGGGCGAGACCATCAAGTCCTGCATGAACAAGGCCATCACGCAGTCGCCCGTGTTCGGCATGGAGAATATGACCGGCCTGCGCGCGCTCGACCGGCCCCTGTTCGTCTCCGAATGGGATATGCCCTGGCCCAACGAATTCCGCGCCGAAAGCCCCATCCTGTTCGCCGCCGTCGGCGCCCTGCAAGGCTGGGACGGCTGGGCCATCCACACCTATGCCTACGGCGCGCGCCTGGAGACCATGGCCATCCTGGGCAAGGAAGTCTCCTCCAACAGCATCGGCGGCGTCCCCTACCGCGAAGGCATTTTCAGCACCTGGAACGACCCCGCCAAGTACGGCCTGTTCTATCATGCCGCCCTGATCGCCCGGCGCGGCGATGTCGCCGAATCCCAAAACGCCGTCGCCGTCCTGATCAAGGACCTGACGAAGGGCGCGCCGCCAGCCGTGCGCGTGGCGTGCGAACAGTGCAAGATTGGCGTCCAGTTCGAGGGCCAGAAGGATACCGCCCGGAAGGTCGTCGCCGAAACCGAGACGGTCGTGAACGAGACAGCCGGCGAAGTACGGTCCGATACGGGAGAGCTCTACCGGTCCTGGACAAAGAACTACGGCACCATCGACTCCCCTCGGTCGGCCTGCGTGTACGGGTTCCTCCAGAAGAACGGCGAAATTGCCCTCTCTCGACTGAGCGTCACCGGGCGCACCGATTTCGCGGTCATCGCGCTCTCGTCGCTGACCGATGCACCCATCGAAAAATCGGACAACCTGCTGTTGACGGCTGTGGGTCGAGCCCGAAACACGGATGCCCAATTCGAAGGCGAAAAGATGACCGACTACGGCAAGCCGCCGATTCTGGTCGAAGTGATCGAGGCGGTCATCTCCATCAAAACGGAACGGGCCACCCTGAAGGTGTGGGCAGTCAACGCCGAAGGGTTTTTCGTGGGAGCGGTACCCAGTCGCTACCAGGACGGCACGCTCCACTTCACACTCGGTGAAACCATGCCAAGCCCATACTATCTGATCCAGGCGGAGTAAACGCCCGGAGTAACGGAGTACCGGAGTAAACGCCCGGCAAAAAACTATTGCGTCCGGGATTCCTCTTTTGTATATTAACCCCTCTTAATTCAGGGGCTGGGTAGCTCAGTTGGTAGAGCAACGGACTGAAAATCCGTGTGTCGTCGGTTCGATTCCGACCCTAGCCACCATTCTTTAGCGCACGATGATGCCGATCAGTTGACCCGCTTGAATACCATTTGCCCCTCCTTCACCGAGAGCGTAAGCGTGTTGGAGTCCGGGCTGATCGTCATCTGGTCTTCTTTAGCGTCACTGATATCCGACACCATCTTATTGCCCTTGAGCGTGGCGCTAATCGGCTGGGTCTTCGTCACGCCCGCCAGAACAGCCGTCATATGCCCTGTGATGCGAACCCCTTTCTGCTGCAGGGTCATAGTCGCGTTAAGGGTTTGGCCGTCATGCTCCATCCTGGTTTTGAACACCCCGGTGACATTCAGGGCGGCATTTGTCACACCCTGTTTGTTCCTGGCGGATTGAGCGACGACCGCCCGGTTGGTCGGACTGGGAGCGACCGACGGCACCGTGGAGGTCGGTTTGGCGGTTGGCGTGACCACGGGACTTGGGGAAGGTTTAACCGGAGACGAACCGGCCGGCGTGACCGGCGTTGTTTTGGGAGCCTGCCCCTGGGACCTGCCCGCCGGCGTGCTCGGCGTAACCACGGGCGGCGCGGAAGGAGCCTCGTCCGGGTTAGCGGCGGCGGCCTTCACCTCGGCGATATGTGACCGAACGCCGGGATTGTCCACCAAGGCGAGCGACGAACGGTACTTGGCGATGGCGGCGGGAATTTTCCCCTGCTTCTCCAGCGCATAACCCTCGTCCACCAACCTCCGAGCCTGCGCGCGGTCGGCCGACATCTTCTCCAAACCGGCAATATGATCGGCAACCTTCGGATCATTCGCGAGAGACTGTGCCGCGCGATATATTTCAACGGCCTTTCCCAGTTCTCCCTTTTTCTCGCATTCATACCCTTGGACCAGCAGCGATTTGGCCTTGCGCTCGTTGTCCTGGACAAGGTTCCAGGCCGCCTCCTTTTTCTTGGCCGCCGCGATGTCCTCGGCTGATACCTCAACCGGAATCTTCACCGCCGCCGTCCCTTGAGTCACCTCTTTCAAAACAAGGCGGACGCCGATTTCTGCCGTGCCCTTGCCCGTCAGCGTCACCTCCACCTCAGGCCCGTTCGCGCTCCCGGCGAGCGTGCATCCGGACACTGGCGTCCAGATGAATCCAGCGCCGGCCGGAAGCGTGGTCCCAACGACCGAGGCTCGAACACGCATGCGCTGGCCCGCCGCATACCGCCCCGCGGCGAGCGGCTTGAGCACATGGCTCGTTTCATGCCAGAGCGACGCGGGTTCGCCGGAGACCCCCGCGACGACCGCGCGGATCGTTATCGGGCTCACCGTGAACCCGCACGTCGCATGACCGGTGTTGCCTGCGGAGTCGACCCCATCCACGCTCACAGTGACAGGACCCAGACGAGCCGCTTCAAATACCGCATCCTCCCCGGTGTCACGGGCGGTCCCGGTCCACGTGAAACGGTACGGCGCCGTTCCGCCGGTCACGCTGGCCTGCAGCGCCACCGTCTCGCCGGGCAGAAGATCGCGCTTTTCGGCCTGAATCGTCACCTCCAGGGGCACGGCCTCCACGACGAGAGTGATGGAGCCGGTCGCGGTCTTTCCGCCCTTGTCGGTAACCGTCGCCGTGATGGTCTGGGATCCGGCTTGGCCGGCGGCGTAAAAAGCGGAAACGCCCGCCCCTTTCGCGCCGGTCCACACCACAGAATAGGGCGGCACGCCCCCTGTGATCGTGATCTGAAGGCCCGTGCGATCGCCCGAGCGGAGCTTGGTTTCACCGGCGCCCACTTTGACGGAAAGCGGCAGCGGCGGCTCATTGGGAGAAACCGTAAACGAGGCGGTAGCCGTGCCAAGCACGTTGTTGTTCTTATCCTTCACCGTGACTGTGGCGCCCGCCGTTCCAGCTTCGCTGCGCGAGACGCTGATCTCGTCCCCGATGCCGGAGGAGCGCAGCGTGGTGCCCGCATTGACGCTCCAGCTCCAGCGGATCGGATCCGGCCGGGGCTCGCCCGTGAGCGTGGCGCGAAGCCGGATGGCCTCGTCCACGACATAGGCGTTGTCCGGGGCGGGCACCAGCCCTCCGCGGGACGCGCTCCACACCATCGGCTTCGGCCCCAGTCGGCCAACCACCTGGGCATTGACCGAATAGGCGGCGGGGGCATAGGTGGCGGAAGCGGAGCCGATCGTTTCGTTGTAAGCCGGCGTCCGGGCTTCAACCTGCAGCGTGATCGGATCCCCCGATTTTGGCATAAAGCCGATCTTGTCCGAGTTGCCGGAATACTCCATGCGATCGCTGGAGGCCGGAGCGCTCCAATAGTAGTTCACCAGGCCATCCGGGATCGCAGGCGCGGCCGTCACCTGGCTGCGGACTTCCTCCCCGATCTTGGCGCCGGCGGGGGCGCAGGCGATCGAGAGCGCCGATCCTTTGACGCGATAGAGGGCCTGCGGTGTTTCGAATGGCGGGGCCGACGCATTCGTGAAAATCTGAGCCCAGATTTTAACCTCCCCCATCCGGTCAAAGGTGACCTTCGTCGCGCCCTTGTCGCTCTCGGGCGGACTGAACGTCAGCGTCGGGGAGGACAGGAAAACATACCGGAGCGGAGCGGGGGACGGCGCTGTAACCGGCGGAGTGATGGTATTATCCGGCGGCGGCGGGGGCGGCGAGGGAGAATCATCGGGCTCCCCCATCCAGGATGCGTCCGGATGTTCCAAGGGAATAGGCTGGGTTCCCGGAGCAAAATTATTATCCGGCGAGACGTCGGAGGACTGCAGCGGCCGGCCATTGTCATCACTCTGGGCCCCGCCCCCAGGGATGTATGGCGTGTTCTGCATCGCCGCCAGGGCGTCCATGATTTCCTTCGTTTCCCTGGCCCTGTCTTCGGGCGTAGGAACCTTGGTAGGTCGCTCTGAAATAGCCTGTAACGCGTCAGACAATGCCTTCCGGTCGAAAACCGGGCCCGGCGGCGGCCCGAATGTCAGGCTGACGGTGGACCCGTAGAACACATCTCCGCCCGGCACGCCAGCCATGACGGCTCCACCCCCGCCCGGTGTGCCCGAGCCCGTGCTTGGCGTAACCGGCGTCAGGCCCGGGGTTGTGGCTTCTCGGTCTGTTGTCTTCGGTGCGGGATCCGGCGGCGCGGGCTTGACTCCGGAGGGCGTTGTGCCGCCGTCGGGGCCAATTGGCCTTGTCGGCTTTGTGTCATCAACCGGCCGGATGGCCTCAGCCTCCCCGACCTCAACGGCATGGGAAGCCGAGGCTAGAACCCGGTCGCCAGCCTCGCCGTGCCAGACCAGTTTCGCCTCGAACGCATAGGCACCCGGCGTCGTGGCAGAGGTGAACAGCGAATCGCTGGTGTCGATCGGCTGGCCATTCACATGCCATTCGATCCAGACATTCCGGTCCTGCAGCAGGTGTTCGGCCGCCGGGTTGCCGCAGAATGTTTTCACGCGAAGCCGGATGTCCTCGCCCACGCTCGCGCGCCTCGGGCCGTCCACGCGCAAGGAAAACTCGGCGTCATCGGGGCGAAGAACCTCGATCGTGACGGGGGCGGCCGTGGCCAGCTTGACGGGCCCGCCGCTCCCGCCGCGATAAACGGTCAGGCCGACCTCGTAGGAACCGGGCTTGGTTTGCTTGAAAAAGGCGGTGTCCCCCGCCCCCCGGACGGGGCCGCTCCATTTGAAGATGAAGGCCTTCGCGTCAACACCCTCGGCGCATTTGTAAACGGGCGTCAGAACGGCGGTCTCGTCCGGCATTACCTGCACTTTCCCCGAAATGAAGACGTCTATTCGGTCGTCCTCGTTGTTGTCGACCACGACGACGACGCCCTCTCCGAGCCTGGCGTAGGTGCGGGTCATATCTTTGGCGTAGTGCGCGACCACGTCACCCGGCTTGAAGGTGTCCTCACGCCCGATCATTTGCCAGGTCAACGAGAGACCCGATTCCTTGGTATACGAGGAACTCTTCAACGGGTTCATCGTCCATTGGCGGCCGCGGAAATCGGCGTCTTCGGTGATGGCGCTGACCGGAACCATTTCCCAGGTCACTTGGCAGGCAATCCGATGCGGGCCGGCCTCCGTGAAATGGAGCGGTTTTTCCAGAATCACAGGTTCCAGGCCATACGAACGCACCTCCGGTTGCGCCTGGCCATCCAGGGTCCAGGCAACCCGCTGGCGAAAGCTGAGGATGAGGAGGTGCTGTTTTCCGCCCAGTTTGTTTAACCGGGCCGCGAGATCGAGGGCCAGATACTGCAAATCCGCGATCGGACCATCAACGGACAGGCGGACGTTGCCCGTGCCTCTCTTGTCGCCCGCCCGGCGTTTCAGCAGCGGGACGGGATCCGGGGCGCAATCGACTCGCACGCTGACGCCATCCATGAGTTGATCCAGCGCGGGAAGCGTGCTGAGAAAGTCCTGCGCAAACTCCACCCGTTTTTCACGCCACTTCGCCACCACTTTGGGAAGATTTTCGTCGAGGAGGGACTGCTTCTTCCCGGCGGTGACTTTAGCGGCGTCGCTGCTGTTCAAGGAAGCGCGCTCGATCACATCCTTAAGAACTTGTTTCACCTCGGCCTCGGTCGTGCAATCGAGGGCAAGACGCTCGATTGAAGTCTCAATGCCGGACCCGTCGGCGCTTTCCCAGCCCTTCACGCTGATAATGCCCGCGAGAAGATCGTCCAAATCCTGCTGGTTGGTGGCAATGGAGTAGCCGGCGTCCTTGGCCGCATCGATGATCAGGTTGCTGATGACCACGGCAACCCCGGTGACGGGGTTGCCCAGCGTCATGGCTAGGGCTTCCAGCGCCTTCCGCCCCGCCTCGTCCGTCTTGCCTTCTTTCATGAACTGCGCGGTGGCCGCCACATCCAGGTAGGCAAAGGTTCCGATTAGCAGCTGCTCAATCGGAAGGGCGCCGGCGAGGGTGCGGATTTCCGCCCAGAGTGACGGCGCCGCGCCTTTCCCGCCTTGCAGCATGTCCCGCATGATCGCCTTGCGCATGGCGTTGCCTTCGTCGGCCATGACCTTCAGGAGCGCCGCGTCTTGTGCGGCGCGCTTGACCGCCGCCGCCATGCGGCCCTCGTAGCCGCCCGAGGCAAAGAGCTTTTTCAGGGCGGCGTCCATGAACGCGGCCTGCTCGGTCAGGGGGAGCTTGGAGGCGGCGTTCCGGATCCGGGCAAAGTCATCGGCGAATCCCTCCAGCCCCGTGGTCGCGGAGGCGCCGGCCAGCGAGGCGAGGCTGCGGGCCTTCTTCATCTGGTCATTCATCGCCTCGACGGCGCCCATGGCTTTCCGGTTGTTTCCCGCGGCCAGGGCGGCGGCTAATTCCTCGGCGGCCTCTTCCGCCGTCCTCGCCGAGGAGCCGATCGCATAGGGGGCTGAATACTTTCCGCCAAGCCCGTTAAAGCCCTCCGGGAGCGTCCCGAAGATGGCGGCCTTCATGGATTCCGCCGCCTCCTCGCCGTGCAACACTTTAATGCGCTCAAGCACTTCAGCCCGGTTTTTCGGGGACAGGTTCAGGCATGTTTTTCGAATCTGATCAGCGCAGCACGAGGCCATCTGCGGGTTTTCCTTGGCGATCGCCGACAGGGCTTCGGCGTTGCGCATGTAGGCCTCCTGAAGCGCGAAGTCGTTCAACTCGTTGGCCAGGCCCGGCGAATAGGGATTGAGGTCCATGCTCCGCACCTTGCCGCGAGAGGCCGCCGTAGAGCCCCGGACCACCGACCCCTCGGGCACCGGGTATTGCTTGAGCATCGCGTCGGTCGCATCATTGATGCGGTCCACCAGTTTGGCCTGTTGCGCCTGCGCAATATACAGGTCTTTCTCCAGTAGCTTCGCGCGTTCGAGCGCTTGCGCTTCGGTGAGGCCAGCCTCCGGATTGCGAAGCGCCTCCTTGAGGCCGGCTATCTCTTCGCTGCGGCGCGACGAAGCGTTCTTCATCTCGTTCAGATAATCGGCCAAGTCGTTAAAAACCACCGGCGGGGGCGGGAGGCCTTTTCTTTCCGCCTCGGCCACAAGCCGATTCCACGCCTCGAATCGCGCCGCGCCCCGGCTTTCGTAGGCGAAATTGTTCATTTTACTGATCGCTTTGAAATTTTCGGCAGACGTCTTGGCCGGATCGGCCATCATGTCGATGTCGTTCGCGTGAAGCCAGTTGGCCTTGCCTGCGGAGCCCGGAAGGTTTTTCTCCACCTCTTCGGTAATGCGGGTGTTCAGGGCATCCTGCAGCTTTTTGATCTCCTCAGGCGTGGTCGCTCCGGTGATCAGGTCCAAATCCGTGCCGGGATTATAGTCCATATACACCTGCCCCGGTTTCTTGGGTTTTTTCAGGGCGGTCTGCGGCGTCACCTTGATCGGCGGGCGAAGGTTCTTCCCCGCCTCCTCGGCATACCGGGTCACCGTGTCCACATACCAGCCCTGGCAGGCTTCGAAGTCGGCGGGCAAAATCTGACGGCTATCGAGCGCCAGCCGCTGAAAATCCTTGTTCCGGGAGAGGATCAGGGCGCGCGCGGCAGGCTTCGCACGGGCGCCATTCCTGGCGACATCCTGGACCGCCGCGATCAGCTCGGCATCCCCTGCCGCCAGGCCCTGCCCGGACAACGCAAGCCACAGGGCCCCCAAGGCGATAGTCCGAATCCTCGTAAACCGATTGTCACTCTTCATAGGGCCTCCTTAAACGCATGGGTGTCGCTCTGGTCGCCCACCACGGACTTCCGCAAGGATGCTCGCGATGATGCGTTCCCGATTCCCCTTGGTGAACGCGACTTGCCCCTGGGCCGCGCCGCTATTCGCCTCCGGCGGCGGGGGACCCGCCGCGCCCACTCCGCCCAAACCCTCAACACCTCCAGGCGATAAGCGGCGTCCGGTCCTGGGCTTCAAGCACCACGCAGGCATTGACGGTAACCATACCTTCCGTGCAAATAAAACGACACGCCAATATCGTGCCGATAAACGCGGCGGCCTTCACCTCGCCTCCGGCCTGGAACTCCCCGATCGCCACCCACTTCGGCGCCGCCAGCGTTGGGATGCTCAGCAGGAAACCGAGCAGCGCCGCCACCCCAGCCGGCGTTCAATCCTCTTCACAAACAACCAGACGGGAAAACCCACTCTGTCGAGCAGGATACGCGGATCCATCTGTTTTCTTGCATCCATATTTCTGCCGCTTATCGAAAAAACAACCTCTCGAACATTTTTTTAATTCTGGTTCATCCTCAGGATGATGTCAAACACCAACACGCCTCAATACGGCAAAGCCAATACCCGGTCAATACCATCAATAATTCCATCGACTCGGGCCTCGCAAAGGGCTATTTTGAATAGCTATGGGAGGCTGTTGATGAATACGCATCGCCATCCAACGGAAGGCCGTGGCGGCCCTCGATTTATTATCCTGCTAAGTCTGGCGTCACTAGTCCTTTTCCTCGCGGGAACCGGAGCCGTCTCGGCCCAGACGCCCACGAACACCCCGACTCTCTCCCTCCACGCCGCCGTGGACCAGGCTTACCGTGAAAACCCGGAACTGCTGAGCTTGCGCGCCCGATGGCTGGCCATGCGGGAGCGGCCCGCCCAGGCCGGGGCCTTGCCCAACCCGATGTTCACCTACAGCGGCATGGACCCGGCAGACAGCGGGTCCTGGCCCGACACCGCCGAGAAGCGCTATATGGTCCAGCAGGAATTCCCCTCGCCCGGCAAACGCGGACTCCGGGAGGGTATCGCCTCCAAGGACGCCGAAGTCCTGCAACGCGAGCTGGACACCATGACCCTGGAGGTGGTGATGCGGGTCAAGGAAACATACCTGGATCTGGCCGCCATTCAGCAGGTCATCGCCCTTACGGAAAAAGAAGGCGAAGTCGTCCGACGTCTCGAAAAAACCGCCGAAACCCTCTACGCCACCGGCGAACGCTCGCAAGCCGATGTACTCAAGGCACAAGCCGAAATCACCCTGCTGAAGCAAAAATCTCTGGAGTTGAAGGCCCAGGAAAACACACTCCAGGCCAAACTAAACACCCTCCTCAACCGCCGGCCAGACGCCCCCCTCGCCGTCGTCGTTCCGCCGACAGAGCCCGCGTTCCAGAGGCTTGACGACACGCTCTTCGCCCTCGCCGCGACCAACCGCCCTGAAATCCAGGCCGCCCAGGCGGAAATCGACCGGCATGCCCTCGAGCAGACGCTGATGGCCAAGGACTCCGTGCCAGACTACACACTCGGGCTGGAATACCGCGAGATCGGAAAGGCTGAGGACATGGTCATGTTCACCGTCAGCGTGGACCTGCCGATATGGCGGTCGAAGATCCGGGGCGGCGTCCGCGAGGCGGACGCCCTGCGAACGGCCAGTCAGAACGCGCGCGAAGCGGCTGAGCGGCAATGCGCATTCGACGTTCAGGATGCCGCCTTCAAGCTCACAACCGCCCAGCGCACGCTGGCCCTGACCCGCACGGAGCTCCTGCCCCAGGCGGAAGCCCGTTTCAACGCCAGCGAAACCGGCTATCGGACCGGAAAGGTGGATTTCACGGATCTGCTCGAAAGCGAACGGTTCCTGCTGAGCGTGAAAACCATGATCGCCATGACGGAAGGAACCGTGGGCATACAGGCCGCCCGGATGGAACGCGCCGTGGGAACGCCGCCCGCCGTGAGTCCCGATCCACAAGGAAAAGAATAATGAAAAACCACTTGTTCCGGTTAATGGTCCTGTTAAGTCTCGGAGCGGGGCTCGCCTTCTTGCCCGGGGGATGCGCCCGGAACAATTCCCCACAAGCCTCCGGAAAACACGCCGGCTTCCACTGCCCCATGCACCCTTCCGTGATGTCCGGCAAACCCGGCGATTGCCCCATCTGCGGAATGAAACTGGTCCCGCTGGAAGGAATCACCGTCGGAACGAACCGCACCTCCGCCGTCCCGGACCGGGCCGCCGTATCCCTCGCCCCGGAAGTCCGCCAGCGCATGGGCCTCACGCTCGGAACAGTTGAAAAACGGATGGTATCCCGGCATATCCGCACCTCGGCCCGAATTGTCGCCGACGAAACACGCCTGGTTCGCGTGACGACCAAAGTCGAAGGCTGGGTGGACAAGCTGCTCGTTTCCGTGACCGGGCAGGCCGTCCACAAAGGCGACCCCCTGCTGACGCTCTACAGCCCCCAGCTGGTCTCCGCCCAACAGGAATACCTGAACGCGCTGCAGGCCGCCTCTTCCCTGGCCGCCGGAACCAGCGGCGAGGCGGTGGAAGGCGCCCGGCGGCTCATGGATTCCGCCCGGCAGCGCCTCCTGCTCTGGGATATCGGCAACGATCAGATCGACCGGCTGGAAAAGACGCGCCTCGTCGAAAAAACCATGACCCTGGTGGCGCCGTCGGATGGATTTGTCATGGAGAAAACCGTGCTGGCCGGACAAAAAATCATGCCGGGCGACTCCCTCCTGGTGGTGGCGGACCTCTCGGTCGTGTGGGGCGAGGCGGATCTCTATGAAATCGACCTGCCCTACGTCAAGACCGGCATGCCCCTGTCAATCTCCCTGCCCTACTGGCCCGAAAAGACATTCCGCGGCAACGTGAGTTTCCTGGCGCCCGCCCTCGACCGGGAGACCCGAACCCTCAAGATCCGGCTGGAAATTCCAAATCCCGAGTTGTTGCTGAAACTCGAGATGTATGCGGATGCCCGGCTCGACTACTCGCTGGGCGAATGCCGGGTGGCTCCGGAATCCGCCATCCTGCGCACCGGCGAACGCAGCTACGCCTTTGTCGACAGCGGGGCCGGCAAACTGACTCCTGTGGAAGTGAAGGTCGGCGGGCTCAACGACGGCGCTTACGAAATCCGGTCCGGACTGAACGCGGGAGACCGGGTCGTCACGTCCGCCACCTTTCTCGTGGATTCGGAATCCTCCATGCGGGCTGCGCTGGAAGCCCTGACAGGACACTGACCATGATCCGGAAACTCATCGAATTCAGCGCGAACAACCGGTGGCTGGTGATCCTGCTGGTCGCCGCCGCCGTGGCGTTCTCCGTGTATACGATGCAGAATATCCGGCTCGATGCGATCCCGGACCTGAGCGATACACAAGTCATCATCTACACCAAATGGGATCGCAGTCCGGACATCCTGGAAGACCAGGTCACGTACCCGATCACCACCGCGCTGCTGGGCGCCCCAAAAGTCAAGGCCATCCGCGGGTTCAGCGACTTCGGCTTCTCCTATGTGTACGTGATCTTCGAGGACGGCACCGACCTCTACTGGGCGCGAAGCCGGGTCGTGGAATACCTCTCGAAGATCCGCGGCACCCTGCCGGCCGGCGTCACCCCGGAGCTCGGGCCGGACGCCACCGGCGTGGGCTGGGTGTTCGAATATGCCCTGGTGGACAAGTCCGGCACGCACTCCCTGGCCGACCTGCGGACATTCCAGGACTGGGTGTTGCGCTATGCCCTCCAAAGCGTGCCCGGCGTCGCCGAGGTCGCCGGCATCGGCGGCTTCCAGAAGCAGTACCAGGTCACGATGGACCCCAACCGGCTCCAGAGCTACGGGCTTTCCCTGATGGAGGTGACGGAGGCCATCCGGCGCAACAACAACGAAGTCGGCGGGCGGCTCCTCGAATGGAGCGGCCGGGAATACATGGTGCGGGGCCGCGGGTATGTGAAATCCACGGAAGACCTGGGTAAAGTCGTCGTCAAGACCAACGCCGGGGGCACCCCCGTGCTGCTGCGCGATGTGGCCGACATTGCGCTCGGCCCCCAGATCCGCCGCGGCCTGGCCGATCTCAACGGCAACGGAGACGCGGTGGGCGGAATCGTCGTCATGCGGCATGGCGAAAACGCCATGACCGTGATCGACCGCGTGAAAACCAAGCTGAACGACCTCAAGCCCTCCCTTCCCGCAGGCGTTGAAATCGTCACGACCTACGACCGCTCGGAGCTGATCCGGAAATCCATCGACAACCTGAAGGGCGAACTCCTGCTGGAAATGCTCATTGTCAGCGTGGTCATCCTGTTCTTCCTGTGGCACATTCCGTCAGCCATCGTGCCCATCATCACGATTCCGATCTCGGTCAGCCTCGCCTTCATCCCCATGTACTTCCTGGGCATTACCTCCAACATCATGAGCCTGGCCGGCATTGCCATCTCCATCGGCGTCCTGGTGGACGGGGCCATTGTAGAGGTGGAAAACGCCTACAAGAAACTGGAGCACTGGCAGGAAAACGGCCGCGTGGGGGACTTCCACAAAATCCGGCTCGAAGCCCTCCTGGAAGTGGGGCCCTCCGTCTTTTTCTCCCTGCTGGTCATCGCGGTCTCGTTCCTGCCAGTCTTCACGCTGGTGGACCAGGAGGGCCGGCTGTTCACGCCGCTCGCCTACACCAAAACCCTGGCCATTGCGCTGGCCGCCCTGCTGGCCGTGACCCTCGATCCGGCCATCCGGATGCTCTTCACCCGCATGGAGCCCTTCCGGTTGCGCTCCCGCTGGCTCTCCAGCCTGTTCACCTCGCTCTTCGTGGGGCGCTATTACCCCGAAGAAAAGCACCCCGTGAGCCGCGTCCTCTTTGCGATGTATGAGCGTCCCTGCCGCTGGGTGCTGCATCATCCCAAAACGGTGATCGCGCTGGCCCTCCTGGTGGTCGGAACCACCGTGCCGGTCTATTTCAAGCTGGGGCACGAGTTCATGCCCCCCCTGAATGAAGAGGTCATTCTCTACATGCCCACGACGATGCCCGGCCTCTCGGTGACGGAGGCCCAACGGCTCCTGGAAACCCAGGACCGGATCCTGCGCACCTTCCCTGAAGTCGTCTCGGTCTTCGGCAAGGCCGGCCGCGCCGACACCTCCACGGACCCGGCCCCGTTCTCCATGATGGAAACCACCGTGGTGCTCAAGCCGCCCGACGAGTGGCGGCCCCGGGAACGCTGGTTCACCACGTGGGCTCCCGCCCCCCTCCGGAGCGCGCTGGGACACATCTGGCCGGAACACCTGTCGTGGGAAGAGCTGGTCAACGACATGGACCGGGCGTTGCAGATCCCCGGCAGCATCAACGCCTGGACCATGCCCATCAAGGGCCGGATCGACATGCTTTCCACGGGCGTACGAACCCCCGTCGGCATCAAGGTCTTCGGCTCGGACCTGGCCGAAATCGAGCGCATCGGGAAACAGATCGAAGGCGCCTTGCACCCGGTGCCCGGCACCCGCAGCATTTTTGCGGAACGCGCGGCCGGCGGATTCTTTGTCGACTTCACGCCCAACCGCGATGCGCTCGCCCGATACGGCCTGGCCGTCGACGATGTCCACGCGGTCATCATGGCGGCTGTCGGCGGCGAAACAATTTCGACCACCCTCGAGGGACGCGAGCGCTATTCCATCAACCTGCGCTATCCGCGCGACCTGCGGGCCAACCTCGACGAACTCCAACGTATCCTGGTCACCACCCGGACCGGCGTTCAGGTCCCCGTATCCGAACTGGCGGACATCACCCTCGAAAACGGCCCCGCCATGATCCGCAACGAGAACGGCATGCTGGCCGGATACGTCTACGTGGACATCACCGGCCGCGATGTGGGCGGATATGTGGCCGAGGCCCGGCAGGTGGTCGCCCGGGAGGTGAAGCTGCCGACCGGCTACTCGCTGGCCTGGAGCGGCCAGTACGAAAACATGCTTCGCGTCCGGGAACGCCTGAAAGTCGTCGTGCCGATCACCCTTCTGCTCATCTTCGTGCTGCTCTACCTGAACACGAAGTCCGCGTTCAAAGCGGCGCTGGTGATGCTGGCCGTCCCCTTCTCCATGGTCGGCGCCGTGTGGCTGATGTACCTCCTGGGCTACAACGTGTCCATCGCGGCGTGGGTGGGCATGATCGCCCTGATGGGACTCGACGCGGAAACCGGCGTCTTCATGCTGCTGTTCCTCGACCTCTCCTACGAACAGGCGCGGAAAGACGGCCGCCTGCGCCATCTGGCCGACCTGCACGAGGCCATCATCCACGGCGCCGTCAAGCGCATCCGCCCCAAACTGATGACCGTGGCGGCCGCCTCCATGGGCTTGATGCCCATCATGTGGTCGGCCGGAACCGGCGCCGACCTCATGAAGCGGGTCGCCGCGCCCATGGTCGGCGGCCTGTTCACCTCCTTTCTTATGGAGCTGCTGGTTTACCCGGCGCTCTTCCTGCTCTGGCGTTCGCGACAGATCAAAACAGACTCGTCAAACTGACCCCTAACACAGGAGCACATCATGGGCACCAAAGGCCGGGAAATCGTAGGGATGGACGTCAAGGAACTGGTCAAACTGCTCAACCGTGCCTTCGCGGACGAGTGGCTGGCCCACTATCAATACTGGCTCGGCGCCAAGCTCGCCAAGGGCCCCATGAAAGACGCCATCATCGCCGAATTGATCCAGCATGCGGCCGATGAAATGCGCCACGCGGGCATGCTGGCCCTCCGCATCATCCAACTCGGCGGCGTGCCGCCCCTCTCCCCCGAGGAGTGGATGAAAAAAACAAACTGCGGCTATGACGCGCCAGACAACCCCTTCGTGGGCGTGCTGCTGGACCAGAACATCAAGGGCGAACAATGCGCCATCACGACCTACAAGAAGCTGATGGACAAAACCCTGACAGCCGATCCCGTGACCTACAACCTGGTGCTCCAAATCCTCAGCGACGAAGTCCTGCACGAAGAAGACCTCCAGGCCCTCAAAGAAGACCTGGACCTGCTCGTGTCCGGACGCCAATCCTGAGCGCATCGCGGTCTTGACTCCGCCGGATGGCGCGGGTACGCTCCTTGAATATTCCATTCTTAAGGAGGACCCGCGCCATGATGTCGTTCGCCAGCCGATCCAGCCTGTTCGCCACCCTTCTGATCGCCGCCCTCTCCACCCAGGCCCAACAACCCGAAGCCGCCGCCGAAGCGCCCGCCTCCGCCGAAGGATCCTTTGAGGCCTCCCTGCTGACCCACTACGTCTGGCGCGGTCAGGTCATCAACGACCGGCCCGTCATCCAGAAATCCCTGACCCTGGCCTCCTCCCAAGGCTTCTATGTCGGCGTCTGGGCCAATGGGGACCTGACCGACCGCAACCGGAGCGTCGAGGAAGATGAGGCAGGAAACGTCACCGGCTCCTACAACCCCGAATTCAAATGCACCGAGTTTGATTCCTATGCCGGATTCGAATATGCGCCCGAAGACGCCGTCTTCGGCGCGGACGTCTCGGTGACCCATTACTCCGTCCCCCAGCCCAGCAGCCAAACCGACGAGGCCGCCGCCAAGTTCTGGCTCAACCTCCCGCTGGTCCAGGAAAAAATCATCCTCAACCCGTTCTTCTCCGCCGCCTATGATTTCAGCCAGGCTGACGGGTTCTATTTCAGCGCCGGCGTGGAGGCCGGGGACATTGCGCTCGACAACGCCGGGCGCCTGCTGCTGGACCTCTCCCTCTCAGCCGGCTATGCCGATGCCGATTACAACACCTGGTATTTCGAGGTCAACAAAGCCGCCTGGAACGACCTGACTGCCGCCACCACCCTCAACTACGCCTGCCGCGACTGGCTGACGTTCAAAGGCACACTAAGCTGGTCGACGCTGCTCAATTCCGACATCGCCGATGGCGCCAAGACCCTCTACTGGGACGACCAGGCCCTGGTCGCGGGCGTCGGCGCCGAACTGACTTTCTAATATCCCGTTGCTCTTTCAACCCGAGGTAATCCCATGCCCCTGATCGACCTGCCGCTTGCTCAACTCAAGACCTATCAAGGCCTCAATCCGAAACCCGCCGATTTCGACGCCTTCTGGGATCGCAGTCTGGCCGAGATGCGCGCCGTGGACCCCAAGGGGGAATTCCGGCCCGCCGCCTTCCAGACGTCATTCGCCGAATGCGCCGATCTCTTCTTCAACGGCGTCGGCGGCTCCCGCCTCCACGCCAAATTCTGGAAGCCCCGCAACGTCCCGGGCAAGCGCCCCGCCGTGCTCCTGTTTCACGGCTATTCCGGAAATGCCGGCGACTGGACCGGCCCGCTCGGATATGCCGCCGAGGGCTTTGTGGTCGCCGCGCTGGACTGCCGGGGCCAGGGGGGGCTTTCGGAAGACCGCACCAGCCTGCACGGGCCCACCCTGCGCGGGCACATCATCCGCGGCATCGACGATGCGCCTGAAAAAATGGCGTTCCGCAACATGTTCCTGGATACGGCCCAGCTGGCCCGGATTGTCATGGCCCTGCCCGAGGTGGATCCCGAGCGGGTCGGCTGCACCGGCGGAAGCCAGGGCGGCGGCCTGACCCTGGCCTGCGCGGCACTGGAGCCCCGCATCAAACGGGCGGCGCCCATCTATCCCTTCCTGTGCGACTACCGCCGGGTGTGGGAAATGGACCAGGCCCGGGATGCCTACCAGGAGCTGAAGGACTACTTCCGCCTGTTCGATCCCCGTCACGAACGCGAAGACGCGATTTTCACGAAGCTGGGCTACATCGACTGCCAGTTCCTCGCCCCCCGCATCCGCGCGGAAATCCTCATGGGCACGGGGTTGATGGACACCATCTGCCCGCCTTCCACGCAATTCGCGGCCTACAACAAAATCAGCGCGCCCAAATCGCTCGCCCTTTACCCGGATTTCGGCCACGAAGGGCTGCCCGGATTGTCCGACACGATCTTCCAATTCATGCGGAAGCTATAAGTCGCAGGCCGCTACCCCTGGATCTCGCGGATCGCCCTCAACAGCGTCGCGATTTCCGCGTTCGTGCCCACGGTGATCCGCAGATACTCGGGATGCCAGTGCTTCGGATTATACCGCACCAGGATCCGCCGGGCGCGCAGCCCTTCAAACAAAGCCCGCGCCGCGATGCGGCCGGGCCGGACCCAAAGGAAATTTGCCTCCGAGGGCGCCATGGAAAAGCCCAACCCCGCCAAGCCCTCCGCCAACCGCGTGCGGCTGGCCCGGATGCGGCCGACGAGCTTCTGCATGTAAGGCAAATCCTCCAGCGCGGCCAGCGCCGCGGTCTGGGTCAGCACGTTGACGTTATACGAATCCTTGAGCTTCACCAGCGCGTCAATCAGGGATTCCGCGCCCACCAGGTAGCCCAGCCGCACCCCCGCCAGCGCAAACGACTTGGATAACGTCCGCATCACCAGCACATTGGGCAATCGCTTCGCCAGCTCCAGGTGGTTCCAGTCCGCAAAATCCGCATACGCTTCGTCAATCACCACCAATCCCTTGAACCGGCTGCAAAATGCCCGGACCTCGGCGGGCGGATACGACACGCCCGTGGGATTGTTGGGCGCGGTCAGGAAAAAAACAGACGCCCGAAACGACGCGGGCATGCGCCACCCGAAATCAGGCCGCAGCGCGACTTTCCGGATCGGCACATTCCGGGACTCCGCCAGAACCTCATACAACGAATAGGAGGGCGTAAAGGAACCGATCGACCCGTCGTCCTCCACAAAGGCCAACGTGATCAGGCGAAGGATTTCATCCGAGCCATTCCCCACGAACACCTGTTCCGGCCGCACCCCGTGACGCGCGGCCAGCACCGTCCTGATCCTGGAACAGACCGGATCGGGATACAGGCGCAACCGGGCGGGCTCAAGCGCCCGTAACGCCCGAGCCACGCGGGGCGACGGCGGGTACGGCGTCTCGTTGGTGTTCAGCTTGACGAGTCCGGGCCCCTCCATCTGCTCGCCCGGCTCGTACCCCGCCATGACCTGGATATTTCGTCGAATCGGCGATTTCATCGTTTTTTCAACCTCAGCTTTCCAGAGGCGGCGTGGGCATCCAGCCCCTCCACGCGGCCGAACGCCTCGATCACAGGCCAGGCCCGCTGGAGCGCCGCGCGGGTATAGCGGATCACGCTGATCCGCCGGGTAAAATCGTTGACCGTCAGGCCCGAAAACAGGGCGGCGGTCCCTCCCGTGGGAAGAACATGGCTGGGGCCGGCCGCATAATCGCCCACGCATTCCGGGGTCCAGGGCCCCATGAACACGGCGCCCGCGCGCGTGATCGCCGGCAGCCACCGTTCCGGATTCCGGACCATCAACTCCAGGTGCTCGGGCGCGAACGCGTTGCACAAGGCCGCGCCTTCCGCCAGCGACGGCGTCACGACGAACAGGATTCCCCTTTTTTTCATGACGGCCTCAATGGCCTCACCGCGTCCCAGTTTCTCAGCCTGGGCGAACAAGGCGGTCCGCGTGTCGCGCGCCAGCGCCAGGGAATCCGTCACGAGCAGCGCTTTTTCATGCCCGGTGCCGTGCTCGGCCTGGGAAAGCAGGTCGGCGGCCACGAATTCAGGATCTGCGTCCGCATCCGCCAGCACGGCAATTTCACTGGGCCCCGCCACGGAATCCAGCGCAACGTTGCCATAGACGAGCTTCTTGGCGGCCGTCACAAAAGCGCCGCCGGGGCCGACAATCTTCTGCACGTTCGCCACGGTTTTCGTGCCATAGGCCATCAGCCCGATGGCCTGAATGCCGCCCACCCGGTACACTTCCGTGGCCCCCGCCAGGCGCAGGGCGTGGAGAATGTGGGGGTTCACCGATCCATCGGAGGCGGCCGGCGTGCAGACGACAATCTCCCGCACCCCTGCGGTTTTTGCGAGCGTCACCGTCATCAGCACCGTCGAGGCGAGCGGCGCGGCGCCACCGGGCACATAGACGCCCACGCGATCATAGGGCACAAACCGCTCGCCCAGCCGGGCGCCACGGCCGTCGTTCATCGTCCAGTTTTTCCGGAGTCCGGCCCGGGCAAAAGCCCGGATACGCCGGTGGGCTTCGGCCGCCGCCCGACGAAAAGCCGGATCCACCGCCGCCGCGGCCGCGCGCAGGGCCGCCTCGGACACCCGCCACTCCCGGGGCGCGCCCGAAAAGCGGTCGAACCGCTGCATGCAAGCCTGCACCGCGATGTCGCCGCGCGCCCGGATATCCGCCAACACGTCGCGGGCCGTCCGTTCCGCCGCCTCATCCACCGCCGGCCGGCCTAAAAACGAAGTCAACCGGGCGCTGGGTTGACGCCCCGACCAGGTCACAATTTCCACGTTGCCCTTCACGGCTTCATTCCTTCCTGTGCAGGTCCTGCCGGGAGCTCGACCCGGCTGATTTTCACGCGGCATTCGCGCACGCCCCCCTCGAGACGCACCCGCCTCATCAGGCTTTCCAGCTTCTCCCCCACGCCGCGGGCAAGCGCTGGCGGCATCACAAAGGCATGCGACACCCGGCCGTCCGGGCCGGCCTGCAGCCGCACCACGGCCGTCCAGCCCCCCTCCGCCAGGCCCAGCGCGGACTCCTCCAGTCCGGCCGGCAGAACGCAACCCGCCCCGTCCTGCGGCTCAACCACGATTTTCCAGGCCAATGGGCCGGACGGCACCGGCGCAAACACCGGCGACTCCTCAGGTGCCGGCTGGAACAGCGGCGCCGGAGCCAGCGCTTGAACCGGGATCACGTTCTCCGCGCCCGGATCCCGGGGAAGAAACCGGATGTCCTCCGTCCGGGAGCCCAGCGTAGTGGTCAGGCGCGGGTCGCCCGGTTGAACGGTGCGGCTGAACCCGATTTTCGACGGCAACGAGAAATGAATGGGGGCAAGGGCGGTGCGATCCGCGCCCTCCCGGATATACATGACCCGGCACGGCGGCGGCGGAACCGGGGTCGCACGCCGCGGCTTCACATACCAGGCGGCTATCAGGACCAGCAGCGCCGTCAGGAGCAGGATGCCCATCCCGGACGCCATAAGGTCACGGCCGCCCCGGGTGGACACATAGGAGGTCGTCATGGCGCCTCCCCGCCCCCGCCCGCCGGGCGGGTGGCCACAAACACCTGGGGAATGCCCGCCGATGCAGCCAGGTTGATCAAGGTCACCATCGTGCCGTGCCGGACCAGCCGGTCGGCCTCGATCACCATCGCCTGACCGGGCTTGTCGTGGGCCGCCCGCGTCATCGTTTCCTTCACCTTGCCCAGAGACGCGGGGTCCGAAAGCACAAAACGCTCATCATCAAAATACAGGAGTTCCGCCTCATTGCGATCTCCGGGCGTTTTCTCCTGGGCCACCACCACCGCCATAAGCCCATACGGTGAAACGCCCTCGCTGAAGGGCGATTCCGGCAATCGGATGCGGATGCCGGGCTGGAGCACAAACCGGGAGGTGACCATGATGAAAAAGACGACCAGCAGCGCCGCGTTCAACCACGGGGCCATGGTGACCAGTCCCCGGTTCAGGCGGTTCGGGGGCCGGTAGGCCTCGAACGTCCGCGCCTGCCAGTGATACTGGAACGGCTGATCGTTCACGGCGACACACCTTTCCGCATCCGGGCCGCTTGAAGAAACGCGGTGATTTCGGACGCCGCGCGCTCCATGTCCAGCACGATCTTCTCCACCTTGTTGATCAGGAAATTATACCCGCCATACGCCGGAATGGCCACCATCAGGCCGAGCGCGGTGGTGACCAGCGCCTGCATCAGCCAGCCCGAAAGATCGGCGGACTGGACCAGGGGCCCCTGCTGGTTCATGACCAGAAGGGCCCGGATCATCCCCAGCACGGTTCCCAGCAACCCCAGCAGCGGCGCCACTTGCGCGGTCGTAGCCAGGATCACGAGCCGGCGCTCCATGCGGGAGATCTCAGACCGGCCGGCGTTGTCCATCGCCCGCTTGAACGCGTCTGGCTCATTATCCCGGTGGAGGATGGCCGTCTTGGCCAGATACGCCACGGGCCCGGCGGTTTCGTCGCAAATCTTGAGCCCCTCCTCCACATGGCCATACTCCAGGTTGCGAAAGAGCCCTTGCAAAAAATCCTCGGACCGGATCTTGGCCCGGTGCAGATGGAATAACCGTTCCAGGAACACAAAAAGGCCGATCGCGCCGATCGCCAGCATCACCCACACCAGGGGGCCGCCTTGAAGCCATACTTGCATCATAATGCCGTCCTCGCTGTTCGTTAAAAGAACCGCCAATGTTCGCGTTGAATGGACTCGATCCTCCGGCGCGCGTCATCCGCCGCCGTCACCCCCGCATCCGCGACGCGCTGATAGAGGCGGACGGCCTGCCGCCAGCGCCCCTTGCCCTCCAGGATCGCCGCCCCCTCGAACGCGGCGCGCGTAAACCAGGCCGTGCACGACTCGTTCATCGGCGTCCCCGCCTGGCGCGCCTCCAGAAAAACCAGGATGACGTTCGTGTAATACTGCTCGAACGCCTCATCCGTCCGGCCCAGTTTCTGCCGGCCCCGGCCGATCTTGAAGGCCGCCTGGAGCCGCAATTCGAAGGGCGCCTTGGGATTGTCCGCCACTTCGGTATAGGACCGGATGGCATCCTCGAACCGGGCGCTATCCTCGGCCCCCAGGGTAAACTGGCAATCCCCCCGCCGCCCCTTGGCCGCGTAGGCCAGAAAGACATCGGGCTGGCGCTTGACCACCTCGTCGAAGAGCGTGATCGCCCCCGCGTAATCGCCCAGTTCGACGAGCGCCTCGGCCTGGAAGAACAAGGCCTCGACGACCTTGGCATGCCCGGGATAATCGCGCACCAGCCGGGTGTCATGCTCAATCGCTTTTTTAAACTGCTTCCGCGCGCTGGCCGCACGGGCAGCCCAGAAAAGCGCATCGCCGGCCAGCGGATCCTTGGGATACCCGTCCGCCACGCCAAGGAAATCCTGCTCCGCCTCTTCATAAAGCCCCCGGTTGAACGCGTATTCCGCCAGTCGGAACCGGAGCTGAGGCGTCCAGGTGGAAACCGGGCGGGCCTCCAGAAAATCCCGGGCCAGGCGCTCCGCGCGGGGATCGTTATACAACTCGAACGCGGCACAGACGCGCATATAAGCGGCGTTTTCCACATGCGGGCTGTCGGGGAACCGGTTCAGCACCGCGTTGAAATCCGCCAGAGCCGGCTCGAACCGATACACCTGGTAATCCACCAGCCCGCGATTATACAGCGCGGTCGCCGTGCGCAGACTGTTCGAATAAACCCCGAGAAACCGGTCGTACGCGGCCTCGGCAGCCGTAAGCGCACCCGCGTCCTGGTACAATTCCGCCACCCGCAACGCGGCCCGCTCGGCCAGTTCCGTCCCCGCCGACGCGGCCTCTATCGCCATAAACCGGTTCTGGGCTTCCGTAACCCGGCCCAGCCGGGCCTCCGTCTCCGCCAGCTGAAAACGCGCTTCGCGCACCAGCGCGGGATCGGACTGCGACTCCGCCACCTTGCCATAGGCCTCCGAGGCCAGCTGATACTGGCGGTTTGAAAAATAGGCATCGCCCGCCTTGTAAATCAACCGGTCCCGGCGGGCCGGCTCCTTCACGCCGGCGGCCGCCTTTTCGAAGCCCGCCGCCGCTTCGGCGAACCGCTTCAGCCCGAGCAGGGCCCAAGCCCGCCCTTCGAGCGCCTCGGCCACCCCGATCGCATTCGTGAAGCTCTCCAGATAATACTGGTAATTCGCCTCGGCCTCGACGGCCCGGCCGGCATCCAGAAACGCACGCGCCAGCGCCAGCTGCAACACCGGCGACTGGGGGTCGCCCGGTTCTTCGGCAATCACCGCCTGAAGCATTTCCGCGCCTTCCTTCAGAGCCCCGCTCCGGAGCATCAGCCGCCCGCACGCCGTGCGGGCGCGCCGACGGCCGGCGGGATCAACCGCCAGCGCCAGCGCATTCGTCGCCGCCAGGGTGGCGTCCGGCCAATTGGTGCGCGCCTCATCCAGCTCCGCCTGCGCCAGCCAGGCATCCATCCGGATCACAGGCGGCACCGCGGGAACCAGCACGAACGCCAGCTGGCTCTCCGCCTCGTTGACCAGACCCTGTCCGGCCAGCGCCCGCGCCAGCCCATAACGAATCTGCCATTCCAAAGGCAGCTCCGGCCGGCGGTCCAGCAAACGCTTTAAAACAGCAACCGCCTGCGGAAACCGGCCCGTGGCCGTCAACGCCGACGCCCAATCCAAACTGTTGGCCACCCGGACCGGCTCGGACAGGGGAAGCGCTTCCCACACCCCGAACGCACGATCCGCCTCCGGCCACTGGGCCTGTTTGAGGTAAAGCCAGGCCCTTAACCGCCGGGCATCCACGGCCAGGGGCCCCGTGTCAACCGCCATATCCGGATCATCCAGCTCGGAAAGCGCTTCCTCCCGGGAGCCGAGTTCATATAACGCCAACGCCCGATAATACCGGTAGGCCACCGATCGCGACTGGCTCCGCCGGGGCGCCCCCGCCACGGGCAGATCGTCCAGCATGTCGCGATACGCCTTGCGGCCATACGCGACACGGGCCAGGTTGATCCGCGCATCGGTCGCGGCCAGCGTTCCGGCCGGAACCGAGGCGAGGCACTGGCGGAACAATTTTTCCGCCAGCTCGTACTGGCCGTCCTCCAGCGCCACCCGTCCATGACGGGCCAGGAGTTCTGGCTCCGGGCTGGCGGGATCCGCCATCGCCGCGCCGGCCAGCCCCAGCCCGAAGACAAGCCCCAGCGCCGCCCACACCCTGGGCGTGCCCCGGCTTTGCCTGATCGTTTTCTTACGCATGTCCACCTAAAACTGTTTTGAGCGCCAACCCGGTGTAAGACGCCTCGCACGCGGCCACCGCCTCCGGCGTTCCACACGCCACCAGCCGCCCGCCCCGCTTCCCGCCTTCCGGACCCAGATCAACAATATAATCCGCCGACTTGATCACGTCGAGATGATGTTCAATCACCACCACAGTATTTCCACCATCCCGGAGCCGGGTTAACACCTGAAGCAACCGTTCCACGTCCGCCGCGTGAAGGCCCGTGGTGGGCTCATCCAGCAGGTACAAGGTCCGCCCCGTGGCCTGGCGGGCCAGTTCGGCAGAAAGCTTCACCCGCTGGGCCTCGCCCCCCGAAAGGGTCGTGGCCGACTGACCCAGGCCCAGATAGCCCAGGCCGACCTCGGACAAGGTGCGCAATTTGCGGGCCACACGGGGAATGGCCTCGAAAAAAACAAGGGCTTCGTCCACCGTCAGCGCCAGCACCTCCGCAATGGTTTTTTCTCGGTACCGGATTTCCAGCGTCTCGCGGTTGAATCGCTTGCCCCCGCAGGCCTCGCAGGTGACGTACACATCGGGCAAAAACTGCATCTCCAGCTTCAGCGAGCCATCGCCGCGGCAGGCCTCGCACCGGCCGCCCTTGACGTTGAAGCTGAAGCGGCCCGGCCCGTACCCGCGCACCTTCGCCGCCGGGAGCGAGGCAAAGAGGTTCCGGATGTCCGTGTAAGCCCCGGTGTACGTCACCGGATTGCTGCGCGGCGTGCGTCCGATCGGCGACGGATCGATGACCACCACTTTGTCGATTTTCTCAAGCCCGTCAATGCGCTCATGGGCGCCCGGACTCTCGCGGGACCCGTACAGCCGGCGGGCCAGCGCCCGGCGCAGGATGTCATCCACCAGCGTGCTCTTGCCGCTCCCCGAAACGCCCGTCACGCAGACAAACAGGCCCAGCGGAATCCGCACGTCAATCCGCTGCAGGTTGTGCGCCGACGCGCCAATAATGGTCAGGGCCTCGGGACCGGGTGGCCGGCGCGATAGAGGAACGGGAATCCGCTTTTCGCCATTCAAATACTGGCCCGTGAGCGAGCGCGGATGCGCCAGCACCTCCGCAGGCGGCCCCTGTGCCAGCAACTCGCCGCCATGCCGGCCGGCGCCGGGCCCCAGGTCAATCAGGTAATCCGCCCGCCGGATCGTGGACTCGTCATGCTCGACCACCACCACGGTGTTACCCAAATCGCGAAGGTCGAAAAGCGTTTTCAACAGCCGTTCCTGGTCGCGGGAATGGAGGCCGATGCTCGGCTCATCCAGCACGTACAGCACACCGGTGAGCCCCGATCCGATCTGGGTGGCGAGCCGGATCCGCTGGGCCTCCCCGCCGGACAGCGTGGCGCTCTCCCGGTCCAGGGTAAGGTAATCGAGGCCCACCTCGTCCAGAAATCCGAGACGGGCCCGGATTTCACGAACCGGTTCACCGGCCAGCGCCGCCTCCGTCCCCGCCAGAGACAAGCCCTCGAAAAAAGCCAGCGCCTCGCGAACCGACTTGGCGGCCACGGCGGCAATGGAAACACCCCGGACCAAACAGGCCAGGCTTTCGGGCTTGAGCCGGCGGCCTTCGCAGGTTTCACACGGCTGGCGGGCCATGAACCGGCGCAATCCTTCCCGGGTCGTCTCGCTATCCGTCTCCGAAAAACGCCGGCCGAGGTTGGGAATCACCCCCTCAAACCCCTTTTTATATTGGCGCCAGGAGGCCCCCCGCCACCGTCCAAATGTGATGGACTCGTCGTCCGAACCCTGCATCAGGAGTTGCCGCACCCGGGCCGGCAACTCGCGGTAAGGCGTCTCGAGGGAAAATTCAAAATGCTTGGCCAGCGCGCGAAGCAGCCGGTTATAATAAATGATCAGGCGGCGGCCGCCGCGTTTCCAAGCCTGGATGGCGCCGTCCTGAATGGAGAGGGCCGGATCCGGCACAATCAGCCCTTCATCAAACACGAACCGGGTGCCCAGTCCAAGACAAACAGGACAAGCGCCATACGGGCTATTGAAGGAGAAATGACTGGCCTTGAGTTCATCAAACCGGAGGTCGCAGTCGGGGCAGGCATTTTTTTCCGAAAAGAGCGTTTCCGTCCGGCTCCCATCCGGCTGTTCGGCAAGCGCGGCCATCTGCCCCTCGCCTTCCCGCAGCGTCAGCTCCACCGAGTCCGCCAGCCGGGCACGGACGCCCGCCCCGATCACCACACGGTCCACAACCACGTCCAGCGCATGCCTTTTCCGGGGGTCGAGAGACGGCACCGCATCCAGTTCGACCACCACACCATCCACTCGCACCCGCACAAACCCCTTGCGCCGGACAAGCGCCAGGGCGGCCTTACCGTCACCTTTGAAATCGCGGACCAGCGGAGCCAGGAGCTGGACACGCGTCCCGGCCGGAAGAACGAGAAGGGCCCCCACCACCTGTTCGGCGTTCTGGCGAACCACCGGCTTGCCACACGATGGACAATGACGGCGGCCGATGGCGGCGAACAGCAGGCGAAGATAATCGTGAATCTCCGTGGTGGTCGCCACGGTGGAGCGGGGATTCGCGCTTCCCGAACGCTGCTCAATGGCCACCGCCGGAGAAAGCCCCTCAATGGAATCCACATCCGGCTTCTGGAGCTGGTCCAGGAATTGACGGGCGTACACGGAAAGGCTTTCCACATAGCGCCGCTGCCCTTCGGCGTAAAGCGTGTCGAAAGCCAGCGACGATTTACCGGACCCGCTTAACCCCGTGATGACCGTCAGCGCATGCCGGGGAATTCGCACGGTAATGTTTTTTAAGTTGTGCTGACGGGCGCCCGCCACCACGATCCACTCGCGGTCCTTCATAGCCCCATTTAACACCAGCCCGACCCGGCATGCAACCCGGAACCCGAGCCGAACCCGGAATAACGCGTTGACAGCCCCCCCCTGAATGGCGCATGATTCAATAAGATGACAAGTGGAGCATGTTTCAAGAAGGGATTACGACAATGGATAATGAACTGCTCAACGAACAGGTGCAGGTTGAACGGAAGCTCTTTTCTTTTTCCCTGCGCGAAAATCCACGGGGCCGCTTTCTCCGCATCACCGAAGATGTGGGTGGCCGGCGGGACACCATCATCATCCCCTCCACAGGCCTTTCGCAAGTGGCGGACATCCTGAAGCGCGTGGCCGAAGCCGACATTAAGGCCGGGCCGGTTCACGTGGAGCCGACTGAATAAATCCGGCCCCATTGGTTCCCATCCGAGCTTCAATCCGCACCCGCCACGCCTCATACGCCGACCAGGGCTTCAAGACCTGCAACGTTTGCAACGCATCCTGATCGCGACCCGCCGCCTCCTGAAACCGGGCCAGGATTTCCAGATTATTGGGATCCCAAAAATGCCAATCCACATAAACCTTCCAGGCCTCGGCCGCCGCGACGGCGTCCTGCCGGGCCAGCAGGCGGGCTTTCAAGTAATGCAATTCCATGAGATGGGGATTCAAATCCATCCCCCGCCCCACCCAATAGTCCGCCTCACCCCATAAACGTCCTGCGGTTTCAGAATCGGGGGCAGCTTCCGCGGCTTTAAAAGCCGTATCCGCGGCGCGGATGCAGATTGCATAGTTCCGGGGATACGCCAGGAAGGCACGCCGGGCCAGCCTCAATTCCGCCTCGGCATCACACGGATGCATCAGGAGTTCGGCATACTGGTTCTGCCCCACGGCGGCCCGGACCGACCAAACCGTGGCGGCCAAACCGAACAACAGGAGGTAAACCCCCAACGCCCCCAGAATCATGCGGACCTGATCGGCGATTTCCCGGTGAGCTTGCATCCGGCTGAACCCCACAAAAAAGCCCTCTCCGGTTGACCGGAGAGGGCCCTAACCGCATTTATTACAGTGTTCCGCGACGGCCGCGCCCCACTTCCGTGGGTGTCGGACCCGGACGCGGAATCGACGTGGTCGTGGTCGATGACGAGGTCGTGGTGGTCGTGGTCGTGGTGGTCGTGACCGTGGTCGGCGTCGTCACCTTTGGCGGCACCTGCGGGCCGCCATCACCGCCTCCTCCCGCGACCCACTGGGACAGGTAATCCATGTTCTTACCGGCGCTGTCCCGGGCCATATCCGCTTTTTTCGCCTGTCGAATGGCCTGTCCGGCCGCCGCCCGGGCCTCCGCTTCCGTCACGCCTTCCGCCGACGCCCGATTAGCCGCCGCCCGGGCCACGAGAGCGGCCGCCTTCGCCTCCGCCGCCGCGCGATCCAACTGCCTCACAAACACCACCGCACGATTCAGCAGCACAGTGAGCTTTTTTAATTCCTTGCGGGCCTTTTCAAGCGCAACCTTGTCCGGGCCGGCTTCCAGTGTCTTGATCGTCGCTTGAAGATCCGCCACCGCCTTGGCCAGCGCCTGCGTTTTCGAATGACCCTCGGCGGCAAACGCCGCGGTCTGGGAAGCGGCCAGCTCGGCTTTATTCGCGGCGTTTTTGGCCAGTTCCGAAGCCGACTCCGCCAAGACCTGCGAAACCCCAACCCCCATCATGAACGCCACAGCCAACAAGATCAGTTTTGCGCGCATAAGCTTCTTCTCCTGTTTTTTAATATGTTAAAACCGTTTTCGCCCCATGTCAAGGCTCTGGCAAAATCACATCCACCGCTTGGGCACATCGATCACGTCGCCGGGCTCGATATACACATCCGTCTCGGTCCGGGCCTGAATTTTAGGAATATTCAGGACCATGATCTCCCCGCCCCGGACCAGGCGGACTTTATTGGGATCGGCAAATTCATTCCACCCGCCAGCCACGGAAAGGGCTTGCAACACCGTCATTTTCGCGCCGGAAATCGGATAGTTACCGGGACGGATCACGTACCCTTTGACAAAAAACTCGCGGACCGGCGGGATGATGGACACCGTGATCGTTTTGTAAAACTGTCCGTCCACATAGGCTTTTTCAATTATTTTTTCGGCCTCGGCCGTGGACAGTCCGCCCACCTTGACCCGCCCCACAAGATCCAGATTAATGCTCCCGTTCTCGTCAATCACACACTCAAAATTCTCCGTCTTGGGATAAACCCGGAACGTCATCACGAGCCGGTCGCCGGGCAGCAGGGTGCGTCGGGCCGGCTCCTCCGCCGCGCCGGCCAACCCGGTCACGGGCGACACGGGGGGGCGGGGCGTCACCGCCCCCGCCGGCTCCACCGCCGCCTTGCGAATGTCCAGCGCCTCAACGTCCGGATGGTAGGGCATCACCGTCCCGGCGCGGCGGGGAAGCGTGGAGCAGCCTGCGAGTACCAACGCGCCCAGCAGGAGGAAAAAGGATCGAAGGCTAAACGACTTCATGAAGCTGAACTCTTCCGGGTCGAATCCGGGTCCGACTCACTCGTATAACTCTTATACGCATAACTTCCGACATAATGATAGTAATAATACGAATCGCGGTGAATGTTGATGTTGTTGAGCACCACCCCCACCAGGTTCGCCCCCGCGTTCTGGATCATGCTGCGGGCCCGGGCGGCCACATCGCGCGGATAGCTCCGGTGCTCGATCACCAGCAACGTGCCGTCGGCCTCGCTGCACAGGACCGCCGCATCACTGACGCCGAGGATGGGGGGCGAGTCCAGGAAAATGTAATCATAATCACCTTTGACCGCATCCAGCAAAGTCCGGATCCGGGGGGAATCCACAATGCCATGCGACCCGGAAACCGACCTGCCGCTGGACAGGAAAGAAAGATTTTCGATGGAGGTGGGCACAATCACCTCGGCCGGCTTCATCCTCCCCAAAAGGACATCGGACAATCCCACGCGATTGGATAGCCCGATCATCTTGTGCTGGGTCGGCCGGCGAATATCCGCATCCACCAGCAGCACGCGGCTGCCGAGCTGGGCGAAGACAAAGGCCAGATTGAACAACGAAAGCGATTTCCCCTCCCCCTCGCCGCCGCTGGTGATGCAAAGCACCTTGCCATGCGCCCACTTCTTGGAAAACTGGATATTGGTTTTCAGGACCCGGTACGACTCCGCGTGCGATCCGTCGCCCTTCTGCGTGTTCAGGGGGCGGCATTTCTGGGGAATAACGCCCAGGATGGGGGCGCCAATGAAATCCTCGATGTCCTGCACGGTTTTGACCGAGGTGTCCAGATATTCCAGGAAAAAGGCCAGGCCGATTCCCACGCCCAGTCCGAGCAGGACGCTGAGCGTGATGTTGATGATCATGTTGGGCGCCACCGGCTGGTCGGGCTCTTCGGCCATCTCAATCACTTCAACCGGCGTCCGGGGCAATTGGAGGTCCGTTTCTTCCTTCACCACCAGCATTTCGAGCGAATCACAGATCGCCCGCTGGGCATCCAGCTCATGCTCGATTTTGCGGAACGGCAGGTATTTCTCGCTCGAGGCGCTAATGTCGCTCGCACGGGCCTGCTCCAGATTGAGGTCAATCAGGGCCAGCTCGCGCTGGGAGATCTCGAATTCCGTCTTGAGCCCCGCCTTCAACCCCTTGAGGGTTTCCTCGATCTTGCGGGTCAACTCGCCCACGACGGTCTGCATCCGCACCACATCGGGATGCTTGGACCCCAGCGCGCCCTGGAGCTGGCTGAGCGACAGCTGGCTTTCCACGAGCTGCTGGCGCAGGTTGTTCAACATCGTGTCGCCCAACAGGCTGGCGGCAGCATACAGGAGCTGCTCCCCCTGCATGGCGTTCAGCGCCTCCAGCCGGGTCTGGCGGTCCACCATCTTGTTCTGCGCCCGCATGCGGTCCGATTCGAGCTCGGAAATCCGGCCTTTATCCATACTGCCCGCGCTCTCGGACCCGCCTCCGAATCCGGTGATCTTCAGCTCCTTGCGCAACGCTTCGAGCTTGTCCTCCAGATCCTTCACCTTCTGCTGCTTCTCATGGTACGCCTCCTGAAGCGCCACGAGTCCCCGCTCCTTCTCCGTCCGGTTCACTTTCATCCGCTGATCCCGGTACACCGCCGCGATTTCATTGGCGATCCGGCACGCATCCACGCGGGCCTCCTGCGGCGTGGACCGGTAGGTGCTGCGCTCAATCTGGATTTCAATCAAATTGGTGTCCCGGTATTGGTGCACCTTCATGCTTCCCGCCACCAGCTCGTAAGCCCGGATGGACGACACCGCCACGCCGTCATCATTGTACATCTGGCCAAAATGGTCCCTCAGCCGCAGGTTGCGGATCACCTCGTAGATGATCGGCTTGGACTGGATGATCTCGAACTGCGTGCGCAGGAAAAAGGGATCGTACACCGTGGTCGACAAGCCCTGCCCCTTCATCCCCTCCACGCTCGGCGTTTCCCGGTTCACGGCAATCCGGGTGGACGCCCGGAACGTCTTGGGAAGATAATAGGTGACCACCGCGCCCGTAATCACAATGAACAGGAAAATCGCAATCACGATTTCCTTGCGTGACCGGACGACCTGCCAATAATCCCAGAAATGGACAGCGCTGGACTGGGTTTGATTTTGTTCCATGGGCACAACCACGCTCTAGAAATTGACGGCCACCATCACGGACAACGTATTGCGCGTGAACGATTCACGGACATCCGAGGTCCAGTCCTCAAGCTCGTACGTCACACGCCCGGAATACCGGCTCCCCTTGGGGCAATAAAGCAAGCCCATCTGGTAATCGACGAGGGTGTCGTCGCCATCCACAAGCGCCTGACCCAAGGCGGCCGGATCCCCCGCAACCGCATGCTTGACCTTGTACTGCCCGTTATCAAACACAATCTGGGCATACGGGGAGAGGCTCTCGGACAACGTGCAGGTCCCCCTCAGGGAAAACCGGAGGTTCTCCTTGGACGCATACAGGGACCGGTCGGAGGGCTGGGTTGAATATTCCGTAGCTCCTTCGACTTTCAAACAGCTGACCGGCTTGAATTCCACGGACACCAGCACATAAGGCATGGCCGAGTTGTCCTCCGAGGACGAATAATCCACGAACTCGTACCCGAGGGACATCGCCCCCTTGAGCTGCTCATTGAATGAACGATCTACGCCCACACCGGCCAGATACCCCTTGTAATCGCCCCGCACGCTGTTTTTATACGTGGGCTGATCGTACCCCACGAACGCGAAAACATGATAATCCGGCTCCAGCAGGTACCCCAGCGAACTGTTCAACTCCAGCCGGTCTTCGTCGCCAACATCGGCAAACTGGCTGTCCTGATACCGCTTGAACAAATAGGACCCGTCCACACTCAACTGGGTTCGTTCACTGACGCCATAGGCGAGCCATCCCTTGGTCTGGTTGAACCAATAGCTCGCATTTTCGCGGACCGTGACCCCGCCCTGCGTGACATTCGGATCGTCCGTCATCTCGAACTTGTTTACAGCGCCCAGCGTCAGGCGGTACGACGGCGCATGCTGCACGCTGGCCTCCACGGCATGATACAGCTCCGACTCATTCTGATCGGGCCGGGGATTGTCCCGCCACAACAGGGCAGGCGTATAGGAAATGAAGGTTTGCGTGACCAGATCGTCCAAGGTCAACCGCGCGCCCGGGGTGAAGCTCAGCGTGGTCATGGCTTCCTTGCCCTGCTCCGTGGCATCCCGGTTGTCATCGAATCGAATATTTCCGGCAACGGAAAAAACCAACGTGTCCGGAGTAACCGCAATCGGCGCCGCGCTAGCATATCCGGCTAAACTCGCCAACAGCGCCACCCCCAGCCCGCCCCACGATGTTAATTTCATAAAATACTCCTATTCCCGGAAGACCCCTCCGCCCTCAGCCATTACCTAGCATTTAGAAGTATCGGGTATTCTTTTCGGCGTGTCAATTCTTTCCCCCTCAAAAACGAGGCCGCCATTGACAGCCACGAGTCAGTCCCCCTAAACTCCTTCGCTACAACGTGAGGAGGCTTATGAGTTCACCGGTGCTCGATTTCAAGCTGGAAAAACGCCTGCAACCCGCCAAACTCCTATGGGCCCGCTACCGCCCGGGGGACGCCCCGTTCCGATTCACCGCCCGGACCCCCGCCGAGGCCGCCCGCTGGCAGGCCCGCACCCGCGCGGCACTCACGGCCGCCCTCGGGTTCGCCGACCTCGCCCCCGCCGCCCTCTCGCCCCGCCGGATCGAACGCGTGGACAAGGGGGACTACGTCCGTGAAAAAATCCTGCTCCGCACCTCCCGCGACTCCCTCATGCCGGTCTACCTGCTCATTCCCAAGGGGCTTCGCCGCCCCACGCCGGCCATCCTCGCCTTCCACGGCCACGGTTACGGCGTCAAGGACATCGTCGGCCTCTGGGAAAACGGTGAAGAACGAAACACCCCCGACGGCTATCACAAGGACTTCGGCGTCGCGCTCTGCCGCCGCGGCTTCGTGGTCGCCGCACCCGAAATCTCCTGCTTCGGCGAGCGCCAGTCCGACTTCGCCTGGCTCTACAAGGGTCTCGGCTCCCCCGTCCCCTCCACCTGCACCCAATCCGCCTTCCTCGCCTCCCACCTCGGCGGCACCGTGCTCGGCCTGCGCATCCAGGACGCCCGAAAACTCGCCGACTACCTCCTGGCCCGCCCCGAGGTCAAGGGCGCGGCGCTCGGCGCCATGGGCATCTCCGGCGGCGGCATGCACACCTTTTTCTCCGCCTGCCTCGACCCCCGGATCAAAGCCTGCGTGGTGAGCGGGTACTTCAGCACGTTCCGGGACAGCATCCTCGCCATGCATCACTGCCCCTGCAACTTCGTCCCCGGCCTGGGCCGGTTCGGCGAAATGAGCGATCTCGCCGGCCTCATCGCCCCGCGCCCCATGCTCGTCGAGGCCGGAATCCGCGACCCCATCTTCCCGCTGCCCGCCGTTAAAAAAGGGCTGGCCGCCGCCCGCCGGGTTTACGCCCGCTTCGACGCCGCCACCCAGGTCGCCTCCGATATTTTCGACGGCCGCCACCAGATCAGCGGCCGCCGGGCCTATGATTTCCTCGCCACTCATCTCGGCTTGAACGCCTCCGCTCAAGGATAAACCCAATCCATGACCCCCCGCGAACGGTTCCAGGCCGCCATGAACTTCAAGCCCTTTGACCGCCTGCCCCTCATCGAATGGGCCGGCTGGTGGGGCGACACCACCCAGCGCTGGCGGCAGGAAGGCCTGCCCGCGGACCTGGATTTTTACGGCATCCACGACCATTTCGGGCTGGACCGGCACATGCAGGATTGGATCCGGGCGTTCAAACCCGGCTGCCCGGCGCCCGACGGCGCCCGTGGCATCGGCATCGTGCGCGATCGGGATCATTACGAAAAGGTCATCCGCCCCCTCCTGTTCCCCCGGCCGGCCATCAACCGGCCCGAGTGGGAGAAGCGCGCGGCCCTGCAGGCCGCCGGCAAGGCCGTGCTCTGGTTCACGGTCGAGGGCTTCTACTGGTTCCCCCGCCGCATCCTCGGCACGGAGGCCCACCTGCTCGCCTTTTATGACGACCCCGCGCTCATCACCCGGATCAACGGGGACCTGACCGAGTGGATCCGGGATGTGATCGAGGAGATATTCTCGATCTGCACGCCCGACTTCATGACCTTCGCCGAGGACATGAGCTACAACAATGGGTCCCTGCTTTCCAAGGAGCTGTTCGACGCCTTTCTGGCCCCTTACTACCGGGAGCTCTGCCCGCGCCTCCAGCAAAAGGGCACCTTGATCATCGTCGATTCCGATGGCGACATCACGGAGCCGGCCCGCTGGTTCGAGGCGGTCGGCGTGCAGGGCGTCCTGCCCCTGGAACGCCAGGCCGGCGTCGATATCGCGCGCCTGCGGGCCGATCATCCGGATATGCGGTTCATCGGCCACTATGACAAGATGGTGATGAACCGAGGCGAGGCGGCCATGCGAAAGGAATTCGAGCGGCTCGTGCCCACCGCCGCCCAGGGCGGGTTCCTGATCTCCTGCGACCACCAGACCCCGCCGGGCGTCTCCTACGAGGACTACAAACTGTACACGCGGCTGTTCCGGGAATATGCGGAAGAAGCGGGACGGTTATCGCGCCAGATCCCCGTCAAGGGGTCGGCGAAGTAGCCGGCGCATTCGTCGCGCCCGTAGTCGATGCCGCATTCGTGGCGCCGGCCAACGGCGCAGGCGTCACCGCCACCGGCTCCGGAACCGGCGCGGGCGGGAGCGACTCAGGCGCATCCTTGAAGGCCGAAACAATCAACCAGTCCCGACCATCCCGCCGCTCGATCGAACCATTCACGCACACCTTGCGGGTCTTGGGCGTTGCCGCCAGTTCCCGGGCTTTCTCGTTCACCTCCACCGCCACCAGCTTCTCGCCCACCACCAGGCGAACAGCCTGCACATCGCCCTTATTGTCCCGTAGCACCCGCACAAAACCCGTCCATTCCGGAGTTGCGGCAGAAAGAATTTCCGCGGCGGGAGCATTCGTCACCACCCCGGCCGCCGGCGTAATAGCGGCCGCGGGCGCTTGCGCCGCCACCCAGGACCAAGCCGCACACACAACCACCATGCTTCCAAAAATCTTTTTCATCCGACATTCTCCTTGGCTTTTTCTCAACAGTTTCACCCCTGTCAGGTAAATTCAATATCCTCTCTCTCCGCCAGCCTGTCAACAGGATGTTATCCCGTACATGGTTGTATTTACTTATCTTCCTTTTTTCGTATAGTTTGATTATACCTTGACGTTCAAGCAGCCTGTTCCCTAAAATGAGAGCAAACAAAAGGAGACATCATGAATACGCCGATCAGTCAACTGCTGGACCGCAAGGGCCGGGACGTCGTCACCGTTTCATCATCCTCCTCCATTTTCGAAGCCATTGAACTCATGGAGGCCAAGAAAGTCGGCTGTCTCCTGATCATGAACAAAAACGGCACCTTGGCCGGCATCCTGTCGGAACGCGATTGCTTCCGCAAGGTCATCCTTCTCGAAAAACATCCCCGGTCCGTCCTGGTCAAGGACGTCATGACCAAGAAAGTCATCTACATCACACCCGACACTACCGTGGACGACTGCATGTCGGTGATGACGCAAAAACGCTTCCGCCACCTTCCCGTAATCGAGCACGATAAAGTGTGCGGCCTCATCTCCATCGGCGACGTGGTGAAATTCATGGCCGTCGAACAGGACTTGATGATCCGCAATCTGGAAAAATATATCGAGGGCTCCTTATAGATCGACCGCACGTGCCCGGGAGACCGGACAGCGGTCAGCTCTCCCACCACCGCCTGCAAGAATCCCACCGGAGAGTCTCATGCCCAAAAAAAACGCCCCTGCTCCCTGCGCTTGCCAAGCGGGAGAACCCGTTTCCAAGGCCACCCTCGACGCCCGGCTGGACGAGGTGATCGCCGAGTATAAAGACAAGCCCGGCGGCCTGATCCCGGCGCTCCAGCTGACGCAGGCCACCTTCGGCTACCTCCCGGAACCGGCATTAAAGAAAATCAGCGCCGGCTTCGGCATGCCCTACAGCGAAGTCGCCGGGGTCGTCAGCTTCTACTCCTTTTTCACCACCCACCCGCGCGGCAAATACCTCGTCCGCGTCTGCATGGGCACCGCCTGCTATGTGCGCGGCGGCAAGGACGTCCTCGAGGCCATGAAAAAGAAGCTGGCCATCGACGTGGGCCAGACCACCGGCGACCGTCTCTTCTCACTCGAAGTCGGCCGGTGTTTCGGCGCCTGCGGCATGGCCCCCGTCGTGATGATCAACGAGACCGTCCACCAGCGCGTCAAGCCCGCCCGCATCGGGGACCTGCTCAACCGGGTCCTGGCGGCAGATGAAAAACCGGCCACCCAGGAGCGTCCATGAGCCCCTCCTCCCCCGCCCGAATCCATTCCTTCGCCGATCTCGAAGCCGTGCGCCAGCAGGAGCGGATAACCAATCCCTCCGCGGAAACATCCGGCAAGCGCCGCATCCTGTGCTGCTTCGGCGGCAGCTGCATGGCCTCCGGCGCCAAGCCGGTCCGAGATGCCCTGCGCGCCGCCCTCGAGGCCGAACACCTTCAGGACGAAGTCGCCCTCGTCGAAACCGGCTGCATGGGACCCTGCGTCATCGGCCCCGTTCTGCTCATGGGCGATGACCAGACCTTCTACCAGGGCGTGAAGCCGGAGGACGCCGCCGACATCGTCCGCCTGCACCTGCACCAGGGCCAGCGGGTGGAGAGGCTCCTGGTCCGCGACCCCGCCGGCAAGGCCTCGTTCCCCGCCCGCGCGGACCTCGACTTCTTCAAGCGCCAGACGCCCATCGTGCTGCGCAATTGCGGCTGGATCAACCCCGAACGCCTCGGCGACTACCTGGCGCGAGACGGCTACGCCGCGCTGGCCAAGGTCCTCTCCGGCATGACGCCCGAGGCCGTGGTCGACCAGATGAAGATCTCGGGCCTGCGCGGCCGCGGCGGCGCCGGCTTCCCCACCTGGCTGAAGTGGAACTTCACCCGGCTCGCGCCCGAAACGACCAAGTATGTGCTCTGCAATGCCGACGAGGGCGATCCCGGCGCCTACATGGACCGCAGCGTGCTCGAGGGCGATCCCCACAGCGTCGTGGAAGGCATGGCCATCGCGGCCTTTACCGTCGGCGCCACCCAGGGCTACGTCTATGTCCGCGCGGAATACCCGCTGGCCGTGGAACGCCTCGCCATCGCCATCGCCCAGGCCCGCGAGCGCGGCCTGCTCGGCAAGAATATCCTCGGCTCCGGCTTCTCCTTCGACCTGGAAATCCGTATGGGCTCCGGCGCCTTCGTCTGCGGCGAGGAGACCGCCCTGATCGCCTCGATCGAGGGCAAGCGCGGCGAGCCCCGGCCCCGCCCCCCCTTCCCCGCGCAAAAGGGACTCTGGGGAAAACCCACCGTGCTCAACAATGTGGAGACCTACGCCAACGTGCCCGCCATCCTAACCCAAGGCGGCGCGTGGTATGCCGGCTACGGCACGGCCAAGAGCAAGGGCACCAAGGTCTTCGCCCTCGCCGGCGCCGTGCGCAACACCGGCCTGGTGGAGGTGCCCGTCGGCACCTCGCTGGGCGAGGTGATCTATGACATCGGCGGCGGCATCCGCAACAACAAACGCTTCAAGGCCGCCCAGATGGGCGGGCCCTCCGGCGGCTGCATCCCCCGCGAGCACCTCAACGTCCCCCTGGATTACGAATCGCTGGCCGACCTCGGCGCCATCATGGGCTCCGGCGGACTCATCGTGATGGACGAGGACGCCTGCATGGTGGACGTGGCCCGCTTTTTCATCGAATTCGTGCAGGAGGAGTCCTGCGGCAAGTGCCCCCCCTGCCGCGTCGGCACCCGGCGCATGCAGGAAATCCTCGAACGCATCTGCGCGGGCAAGGGCGAAATGGCGGATATCGACCGCCTCGTGGAGCTCGGAAAGTTCATCAAGGAGTCGTCCCTCTGCGGACTGGGCCAGACCGCCCCCAACCCCGTGCTCTCGACGATCCGCCATTTCCGCCACGAATACGAGGCCCATATTCGCGACCGGCATTGCGAGGCCGGCGTCTGCCCCGCCCTCGTACGGGCCCCCTGCCTGAGCGCCTGCCCCGTCGGCGTGGATGTCCCCGGCTTCGTCGCCCTCGTCGGCGACAAGCGCTACGCCGAGGCGCTCAAACTGCACCGCGACAAGAACCCGTTCGCCTCCGTCTGCGCCCGGGTCTGCTTCCACACCTGCGAGGACAAGTGCCGGCGCGCCTCTCTCGATGAGCCCGTCTCCATCCGCGGCGTGAAACGCTACATGGTGGACCAAGAAGTCACCCTCCAGGTCCCGGAGGTGCGGGAGAACCCCGACAACGCCGCCCGCAAGGTCGCCATCGTCGGCGCCGGGCCCGCCGGCCTGAGCTGCGCCTATTTCCTGGCCCGACTCGGGTACAAGCCGGAGGTGTTCGAGGCCGAACAGCGGCCGGGCGGCATGCTGGTGCAGGCCATTCCCGCCTACCGGCTCCCGCGCGAGGAGCTCGCCCGTGAGGTCCGCATGATCGAGCACCTCGGCGTGAGCATCGAAACGGACAAGGCGCTGGGCAGGGATTTCACGCTGCCCGGGCTGCGCGATAAGGGCTGCCAGGCCGTCTTCCTGGCCGTCGGTGCCCCGCAGGGCATGACGCTGGACATCCCCGGCGTGGACGCCAGGGGCGTGACGGAAGCCATGGCCTTCCTGCGCCAGTACAACATCCGCGGCTCCGTGCCGGTCGGCAAGCACGTGGCCGTCATCGGCGGCGGCAACGCGGCCATCGACGCCGCGCGCACCGCCATCCGGCTCGGCGCCGCCACGGTGACGGTGCTCTACCGCCGCACACGCGAGGAGATGCCCGCCTACGCCGAGGAGATCGAGGAAGCCCTCCAGGAAGGCGTCCAGCTCCGCACCCTCACCAACCCCGAATCCCTCGCTGTCGAGGCCGGCCGCGTGACCGGCGTCTGCTGCCGCTCCATGAAGCTCGGCGAGTTCGACCGCTCCGGCCGGCGCCGGCCGGAGGCCGGCGAAACGGACGCCGGGGAGGTGCTGAAGGCGGATCAGGTGATCCTCGCCATCGGCCAGACGCTGAACACCAAGCCCCTCTTCAAGGGGCTGGAGGTGGAGCTGACGGACCGCGGCTGGATCAAGGCCGCCCCCCGCACCGGCCGAACCTCGATCCCGTGGCTCTTCGCGGGCGGGGACGCGGCGTCCGGCCCCTCGTCGGTGGCCGAGGCCATCGCCGCCGGGGAACGGGCCGCCGTAGCCATCGATGCCGCGCTCACCGGCGCCTCGCACGCCTTCTGGCGGAATTATGCGGAGGTGTCCGTCGGGTTCGACCCGGGCGCCGATCCGTCGGCCGACCCGCGCGAACGCCTGCAGACGATCGGGCTCGAACGGCGGCGCCATAATTTCACCGAGGTCGAACAGCCGTGGAGCGAAAGCACGGCGGTCCGCCAGGCCCGGCGCTGCCTGCGGTGCGACTACGGCAAACAGCCCTGCCCGGTCACCGAAGGGGAGAAATAACCATGCTGAATGTCACCATCAATTCCCGCAAAATAAGCGTGCCCGAGGGCTCCACGATCCTGGGCGCGGCCCGCCAGGCCGGCGTCTCGATCCCCACCCTCTGCCACATGGAACACCGCGAGCCGATCGGCGCCTGCCGCGTCTGCCTCGTCGAAGTCGAGGGCGCGCGCACTCTGGCGGCCTCCTGCTCCACCCCGGTGACGGACAACATGGTGGTGCAGACGCACAGCGTGCGGGCCCGCGCGGCCCGCCGCCAGGTGGTGGAGCTGCTCCTCTCCGAGCACGACGGCTACTGCCCCACCTGCGACCGCAACCGGAACTGCGAACTGCGCGCGCTGGCGGACGAGCTCGGCGTGGCCCGCCTTCCCTTCGAGGGCCAAAAGGCGTCGCATCACATCGACGCCTCGACCCCGGCTCTCGTGCGCGATAATTCCAAGTGCGTCAAATGCCGGCGCTGCGTCACCGTCTGCGCCGAGGTCCAGGGCGTGGGCGCCCTCTTCCCCCAGGGCCGCGGCTTCGCCACCGTAATCGGACCCGCCTTCACCCAGGATCTGGGAGGCGTCGCCTGCGTTCAATGCGGCCAGTGCGCCGCCGTCTGCCCCGTGGGCGCCATCTCGGAAAAAAGCCACGTCGAGGCCGTCTGGAAGGCCATCGAGAATCCCGCCAAAACCGTGCTGGTGCAGACCGCGCCGGCCATCCGCGCCGCCCTGGGCGAGGAGTTCGGCTACGAGCCGGGCACGCGGGTGACCGGAAAAATGGCGGCGGCCCTGCGCCGGATCGGGTTCGACGGCGTGTTCGACACGAACTTCACCGCCGACCTGACCATCATCGAGGAAGGCACCGAGCTGCTGACCCGCCTGAAAAAAGCACTGGTGGACAAGGAGAAAGTGGCCCTTCCCATGTTCACGAGCTGCTCGCCGGGCTGGATCAATTTCGCGGAATACTACTATCCCCAGTTCCTGCCCAATCTCTCCACCTGCAAGTCGCCCCAGCAGATGTTCGGGGCCGTGGCCAAAACCTATTACGCTCAGAAGATCGGCAAAAAGCCCGGGGAGCTGGTGGTCGTTTCCGTGATGCCCTGCACGGCCAAGAAGTTCGAGGCGCAGCGGCCCGAAATGAATTCCAGCGGCGTGCAGGATGTGGATTATGTGCTGACCACCCGCGAGCTCGCCCGCATGATCCGGGAGGCCGGCATCGACTTCACCTCGCTTCCCGATGAGGAGATGGACGCCCCGCTGGGCCTGTCATCGGGCGCGGCCGACATCTTCGCCAACACTGGCGGCGTGATGGAGGCGGCCCTGCGGACGGCCTACGAAATCGTGACCGGCCGCGAGCTGCCCGTGACCAACCTGCACGTCACGGCCATCGCCGGCCTGCAGGGCATCAAGGAGGCGGCCCTCACCATCACCGGCACGAAGCCGGACTGGAGATTCCTCGAAGGCGTGGAGCTGAAGGTCGCGGTGTCGCACGGCCTGGGCAACACCCGCCGCCTGCTGGAGCACATGAAGGCGAACGGCCCGTCCCATCATTTCATCGAGGTCATGACCTGCCCCGGCGGCTGCATCGGCGGCGGCGGCCAGCCCCGGTTCACCGACGATTCCGTGCGCCTGAAACGCATCGGCGCCATCTATGCGGAAGACGAGGGCAAGCCGATGCGCAAGTCGCACGAGAATCCGGCTGTGAAGACGCTCTACGACGAGTTTCTCAAGAAGCCGCTGGGCGAAAAATCGCACCACCTGCTCCACACGCATTATCACGAGAAAAAGCCGCACTGACGGCGGCCGGCTATGGGGCGGGCGGCTTTCCCGGAAAAATTTTCCACGTCGTCCGCGCCAGCCGCAGCATTACGCGCGCAGGAAAAAAGGTCGCCTGGAGCAGGTTCGTGTAGAGGCCGGAGGCCATCTGCTCCAGCGCCTCGCGGGTCGCCACTTTCCGCGTCGGCTCCTGAAGGCCGATCAGCCACAGCAGGGCCGCCACCCGCAGCACACCCGAGCCGATGAACAGCACGCCGTGATAGGTCAGCACCCGGCTGCCCAGCGTGGCGCGCCACTCATCCCCCAGCCATTCGGCCACGGCGCCGCCGAACAGCCCGCTGAGCGTGCCGGCCACCGCCACCACGACGCTGTTGATGGCAATGACGGCGGTATTGCTCCGGCGCTGACGTGGCTCGCCCGCCTCGGCCATGCGCAGAAGCAGGTTGAAGCCCGCGATGTCCAGCCCCGGCCAGGCCGCCGTGGAGAGCAGCACCGGCAGGTAGCCCCACACCCAGTGTTCCGGGGTGACGAAGACCCAGCCCGTGGCGCCGTTGATCACCAGCAGGCCGGCGGCGATCATCACGGGCTTCGACCCGAACCGGTCGACCATCCTGCCCCAGATGGGATAGCAGACCATCCCCACCACGAGCGGGAGCGTTACCAGCAGCACGTTGGCCCGGCTGTTGCCCATTCCGGCCACGTCGAAGAGAAAAAGCCAGACGAACTGGCCGATGTAGCCCGTCGCGAAGGTCATCGTAAAGGAGAAGCCGAGCACCCGGCGGAAATTCGGGTCGGCCAGCGGTGCCCGCACCAGGTTCAGGAAACCGAGAGCCGGCCGGCTCGGGGCCCGCTCCGTGTCCGGCACCCGGATGAACATCAGGATGTCGGCCACGCCGAAGATGGCCGCGAGCGCAAACAGGCCGCTGATGACATTTCTCAGCAGCTCCCGGTTCTCTCCCGGCCAATCCAGAGCCAGGCCGGAGAGGAATGACAGCACCAGTCCGACGGCCTGCCCGACCTGGACGCGCCGGGAAAAGTAACGGCCGCGGATCCGGCCCGGGACCAGTTCGCCCATCCACGTCATCCAGGCGGGTGCCGTGATGTTGGCGAGCACCGTCGAGACGAGCATGGTCAGCAACAGGGCCGGCCATTGCCACGCCGGCGGGAACAGCCAGGGCAGCGCCGCAATCACCAGCCACAAGGCGCGGGAGAGCGAGGCGCACCAGAGGAATACCATCTTGCGGCCGCCGTAGCGCTCCAGCAACAGGCTGGCCGGCAACTGCACGAGGGCGCCGACGAAGGGAACGGTCGCCAGCAGGCCGAACCCGAAATGGCTCACGTGGAGCAGCTTGGCGAAGCGGGTAAAGCTCGCGCCGCTGACCAGATACATCCAGGCTGCCCCGAACAGCCAGGCCACAACCACCCGGCGCAGCGAATCCCGCAGATTCTGCTCGGAAACGGAAACCTCTTTTTCCTTGTCGGAACGCATGGGAACCACATTACGCACAGATGAAATCAAAGTAAAGGGACGATGCGGGTCATCCGAACGCCGCGCCTTTTGCGTATTTCATATCAGAGCAGGCGCGACTAGGAATGGCATTGCGAATCGCTCCACTTGGCGATATGGTAGGGTCTTCCGGATTTGGAAAAAGGAGACCGGCGCATGAAGAGCATTCAACATCAGGCGGATTTCTGTGTGGTCGGCGGCGGCTTGGCGGGGCTGTGCGCCGCCGTGGCGGCGGCGCGGCGCGGCGCGAAGACGGTCCTCATGCAGGACCGGCCCGTCCTGGGCGGCAACGCTTCCAGCGAGATCCGCATGTGGGTCTGTGGCGCGCACGGGAAGAACAACAAGGAAACCGGGCTCGTCGAGGAAATCCACCTCGAAAACCTGTACCGGAACAATTATCCCACCTATTCCATCTGGGACAGCATCCTCTACGAAAAAGCCCGCTTCCAGACCAACCTGACCCTGCTCCTCAACTGTTCCTGCACCGACGCGGCCATGGACGGCAAGCGGATCGTTTCCATCAAGGGCTGGCAGGGAACGGCGGAGACGTGGCATACGGTCGAGGCGAAGCTGTTTGCCGACTGCTCGGGCGACAGCATCCTGGCGCCGTTGACCGGCGCGTCATTCCGCGTGGGGCGCGAGGCCGCATCCGAGTTCAACGAGGACATCGAGCCGGCCGTGGCCGACCGGAAGACCATGGGCATGAGCTGCCTGATCCAGGCGCGGGAAACAGACACGCCCCAGCCGTTCGTGGCGCCCGCGTGGGCCAACGTCTACGCGTCGGACGCCGATTTACCGAACCGCCACCACCTAATCGAAGGCTGGCAGAATTTCTGGTGGCTCGAGCTGGGCGGGGAGTTCGATTCCATCCACGACACCGAGCTGCTGCGCGATGAGCTGCTGAAGCTGGCCTTCGGCGTGTGGGACCACATCAAGAACCGGGGCGACCACAAGGCCGCCAACTGGGTCCTGGACTGGGTGGGCTTCCTTCCCGGCAAGCGGGAAAGCCGCCGCTATGAGGGCGACCACATCCTGACGCAGAACGATGTGCGGGCCGAGGGGCGCTTCGACGATCTGGTGGCGTACGGCGGCTGGTCCATGGACGACCATCATCCCGCCGGCATCCGGCACCCCGGCGCGCCGACGATCTTCCACCCGGCGCCATCGCCGTTCGGCGTCCCGTACCGCTGCCTGTATTCGAAAGACATCGAGAACCTGTTCTTCGCCGGCCGCAACATCAGTGTGACCCATGCCGCCATGAGCTCCACGCGCGTCATGGCCACGTGCGCCACGCTCGGGCAGGCAGTGGGCACCGCGGCGGCCATCGCGACCGCCAAGGGGCTGACCCCGCGCGGCGTCTACCAGAAGGAGCTGCGGACGCTGCAGGAGGCGCTGATGGACGACGACGCCTACCTGCCGTGGCGGAAGCGGACCGTGCCACCCCTGTCGGCCGGCGCGCGGCTGACCGCCGCCGCGGGGGATCCCGAGCCGCTGCGCAATGGCGTGGACCGGCCGGTGGGCGACGCGTTCAACGGCTGGAAGGGCGCCTGCGGCCAGTGGGTCGAGTACCGGTTCGCAAAGCCGGCGGCGTTGACCGAGGCGCGGCTGGTGTTCGACAGCGACCTGAACCGCCAGCGCAAGAATATGATCGCGTTTTATCCGCGGGAGATGCCGGCCTTTGCCGTGCCGCCCGTGATGGTGAAAGCCTTCCGCCTGGAGGCCGAGGTGAATGGCGCGTGGAAGACGGTCGCGCGGGTGGATCACAATTACCAGCGGCTGGCGCGGGTGTCTATTTCGGAAATAGCCTCCGCCGTGCGGTTCATTCCGGAGGCCACCTGGGGCGCTCCCGAGGTGACCGTTTTCGCCTTTGATGTCCGATAGGGAAGCCCCCGGCGCGGAGGCGGCTCTTTCCCCTTGCTCCCACGCCCCGGTTCCCGCTAAGTTGATGCCTGTCCGGCGGAGCACCCCCTCATGTCGTCTTTGGCCCCCATCCTGGAACGCTTCCTCGAAGCGCACTCGCTGATCCGGATCTTCCGGATCACCCAGGGCGTGTTCCTCGGACTGGCCCTCCTCGCGCTCGTGCTGTCCCTCCTCGCCGCCCGCCGGGATCGCACCGCCGCCGGCCGCTCCCCCCGCGCCCGGAACGCGCTCTTCGCCTTCTTCGCGCTGCTCCTCGCCGCCGTCTACACCTACCAGTCCACCTGGCAGCTGGCCGGCTTCGCCCGGCCCCCGTTCGTGGAATTCATGCGCCGCTTCAACCTCCGCCCCGATAACCCCGTGGCCCGCATCACCCGCGGCCGCCTGCTCGACCGGAACGGCCAGGAACTGGCCGGCAACAATCCCGACGACCCCGCCCGCCGCCGCTACCCCTTCAGCAACGCGGTCTGCCACGTGACCGGTTACCTCAGCCCCCTCTTCGGCCTCTCCGGCCTGGAACAGGCGGACAGCGCCTCCCTCTACGGCGCCACGCTCGACACCTGGGACCAGCGCTCCCGCTTCACCGACAACCTCCTCGACTCCCGCCGCCGCGTCAGCGGCAACGACCGCACCCTCACGCTCGACATCCGCCTCCAGCAGGAGGCCGTCCGCCTGCTCGGCGACCGGGCCGGCGCCGTGGTCGCCCTCGACCCGCGCGACGGCGCCGTGCTGGTCCTGGCCAGCACGCCCGGCTTCGATCCCAACCATGTCACCGCCGACCTGTTCGAACGGGCCGATACCGCCTCACCTCTCCTCAACCGCGCGCTGCACGGCCTGTATCCGCCCGGCTCCACCTTCAAGCTGGTCATGGCCGCCGCCGCCATCGAGGCGGGCTTCACGGGCAAGCTCGATTGTCCCGCCGGAGGCTACACGGCCGGTCCGGGCGCGCCCCCCATCCGCGACCACGAAGCCCTCCAGGCCGACCACGACGGCAGCGTCTGGCCGGGCCATGGCCCCATCCCCATGAAAACGGCCATCCGCCTCTCTTCCAATGTCTACTTTGCAAGGCTCGGCGTCATGCTCGGCCCCGCCCGCCTCGAGCAGATGACGGACCGCCTGGCCCTCGCCAACCCCATCCCGGTGTTCGAAGGATCGTCCTCCGCAATCGCCTCCAGCCCCTGCCGCCTCCCGCCGCCGCGCCAGCAGGACGACAACGAGCTCGCCCAGATGGCGATCGGCCAGGGCCGGCTGCTGGTGACGCCCCTGCAGATGGCCGTGCTCACCGCCGCCATCGCGAACCACGGCCTCGCCATGCGCCCCCGCCTCGATGCGGGCGCGCCGCCCAAGGTCCTGCGCTATTACGTCCGCCGCAATGCGGCGGCCGTGCTGGCCGGCTTCCTGCGGGACGCGGTCGAATCCGGCACCGGGCACGGCGCGAATGTGAAGGGGCTGGAGGTGGCCGGGAAAACAGGCACGGCCCAGAATCCGGCCGGGGACGATCACGCCTGGTTTGTCTGCTTCGCGCCGGTCGACCATCCGCGCCTGGCCCTGGCGGTCATCGTGGAAAACGGCGGCGCCGGGTCGCAGGCGGCCGTCCCCATCGCCGCCGGCCTCCTGCGCATGGCGCGGGACATCGGGTGGCTGGGCGAATGAGCCGGCTCAGCCAAACAGCCGGGCCGCGTTGTTCCAGAAGATATCCTCCACCTGGCGGTCCGTCAGCCGCTCGGACCAGCAGGCCCACTTGAGCGAGCGCAGGTGCTCCAGGCCGACGAATACGGGCTTGAGGGTCATCTGCTTCGCGTTCCACACGGGGCTGTTCTCGTACAGCCAGACAAACGAATCGGCGGCGCACGCGGGACGGCCGCGAAAATGGCTGATCGGCAGATCCGAGCCATACATCAGCTTCTGATGCCCCAGGATGCGGATAATCGCCTGGTGCGCCATCGGCTCGCAATTGCCGCTGCAATCAAAATACAGGTTGTCGAGCCCGGTCAACTGCGGCAGCCCCTCCAGATTGTGGGCCGGCTGGAACCCGCGCGCGGAATGGGCCAGGATAAGCGTCATGCCCGGATACGTTTCGCAGTAATGCCGGATCCAATGGATATTGACCGGATCGGCCACGGCCCGCGCCTTCACCATGTGCAGCGTGATCGCCAGCCCCTCCTCGTGGGCAACCTTGACCAGTGATTCAGGAAGATAGTCGGGAATGTCGGCCTCCCAGGTCGGCGCCACGGCGGCCTGGGCGTGATAGCACTTCAGGCCATGCAGGCCCAGGCGGCGAACCTCCTGGCGGACCCACTCGGGGTCGTCGGTGGGCCGCACGAAAAAGGAGCCGCGGCAGTCGGTGGCTTGGGCGACCTCCCTGCCGACCCATTCGTTGGACAGCGCGATCCGCTCGGGCGTGCTCCCCCAGGAAAGGAAAAACGACACGATCTGCCGGCCAGGAACCAGCATCTCCATCAGTTGGCGATAATCCGCGTAGCCGAGCCCGGGCTTCGGCCAGTCAGGGATGCTTAATTCATTGTCAGCTCCCGGCGCCGACAGATGGGCGTGCGCGTCAAAAATGCGGTCCGGAACGAAGGACTTCAATTCCCGGTCAAAAAACTCCCGATCCTCTTCTCGGATCAAGAAGCCGCCATCCTTGTTTTGAGCTGTCATACGTTGTTTCTCCTTTAACCCATTTTTCCGGGGCCGCTTGCCTCCTGCACAATCTGCCGGCCAGACAACCCCACCTCTCGCCACCCGTTTACGGCGTCTCGATCGCCACGTCCCGCCCGCCCTCGTCACGGCTGCGGATGCCGGCGATGACGAGCTTCATCAACTCCACCGTCTCCTCGAACGGGAACGGCCGCACGCCGGTGCGCAGGTAGCCGATGAACGCCTCGAGCTGCGTCTTGAACGAATAGAAGGAATCCGCGAAAGCAACCTGCGCATGCCCCGCCGTGCCGCACAGTTGCAGGCAGCCGAATGAGCCATACATGTCGGCCGAGGCGACCACCACAGCGTCAACGCCTGAGCGGTGCTTGAGGTGCACCACGTTGCGCTCCGCCGTGCCGGTGTTACGCACGGACACGAAACCCGGCCCCAGGATCGGATAGATTCCCTCCAGGGCGTGAATGCCGTAGCGTTCCCAGCTCTTCGGCGTCGTGATGCTCACGAAACGCAACGCGCCCAGCTCCCGGGTCGACAGCCGGTACGGCATGAACTCCTTGGCGTACCGCATGCAGCTGGAGCTCATGATCGGCTTGCCCGCGGCCACCCAGTCCTGGAAGACCCGCAGATCCGCCGTGTTGTCCACCATGGGTTTGTCCACGAACACCGGCAGCCCCGCCTCGACGAAGGGCCGGGCGCGCTCCACGTGCTCCGAGCCGATGTCGGTCGCAATGATGACCGCATCCACCTGGCCGATCACATCGCTGGGGTTCGCCACCACGTGAGGAATCCGCGAACACAGCGCCACATGCTCGGCGGTGAACCCGCCGGCGCCCACGCAGCAAATGTGTGTGACCTCGGCGCCGGGGATGGTCAGCGTCTCCGCCGGCTCCTTGTTCAGATAGGCTGGAATGCCGGCAAACGGACATTCGCGGGTCATGAGATCGCGGTCGTAGCCATTGAACATGGCGCTCCACGAATACGGATGGCCGTTGCCCGAGGTGCAGCCGATCACGGCCAGTCGAATCGCGGACGGGTTCTTTACCAACGTCATACCTTGTCCTTTCCACTCCACACACGCCACCACTACTCCTGCGCTCGGGCACCGGGCAACCAAGAGACCCGCGCCCTAGCGTCTGCTCCGGGACACCACCAGCACGGCGGCGGCAATCAGGGCGGCGCCAGCCACCAGCGACTCCCAGTGTGGCGGCAGCGTCCGCGACTGGCCCGTAAACGCAAAAAGAATCAGCAGGCACAGCGTAGACAACACGGGCATGGCGGCCCCCAGCAGGCCGAGCGTGACCGGCGGCGCGCGATGCAGCGCCAATTCCCAAAGCATGTAGCCGGCCGCATTAGGAACAAGCCCCAGATAAAGGAAAGCCCCCCAGGTCCGGGCGTCCACAGGCCGCCATTCCCCGGTCAGCAGGCACCCGGCCACACCCACCAGCCCGATCATGAGAAACCCCGCCGGCGCCGTGGCATAGTGCTGCCCCCACGCCCGCCACCGCGACACCAGGGCGGAATAAAGCCCCCAACAGATCCCCGCCAAACCGCCCAACACGTACGGCACCCCCAGGCCGCCGGCGCCGGTCTGGACAATCGCCGGCCAATTCGCAAAGACCAACCCGGCAAACGACAGCGCCAGCGCCACGCCCAGTCGCGCGCTCATCCGGGACCCGGGCACGAGAAAGAGAGAGAACACCACGGTCAGGATCGGCCAGAGGTAGTTCATCAAGCTGACCCCGGCCGCCTGCGTGTCGGACGCCGCCATGATCATGCCGCCGGCATAGCAGACCGAATAGAGCACAAAGCCCAGCGCGGCCAGCCCCCACAAGCGGAGCGGCATGACAAACAACGAGCGCGGACTCCGGCCCATCAGGCGATAAAAGGCAACCTGCCCGGCCGCGGCGATAAGGCTGCCGACAGCCAGGTATTGCCACACCCCCACCTGCCGGCCAATCCACAGGACACAGGAGGACGAGGTGGCCCATACCAGCATGGAGACGATCCCCAGCAGCACGCCGGCCCGCACGCGATGATGCGGAAAATGGTGCGTTTGCGATTTCACAGGGTGCTCATCGTCTCATGTCGAGCACGCCGGCGTCAACAATCGGCTGCGGCCATGGAAATCGGTTGCGCTTGCTGTTGAATTATGCCATTAATCCACCGTCATCCAGCAGCCTGAGGAACACGGAATGCCCCCCCATGACCGCCCGCCCCTTCCGCCGACTGACCTCGCCCGCCACGCTGATCGTGCGCCAGTCTACCCAGGGGCGCCCTTGAGCTCGACGTCCTCCGGCTCCGGGATTTCATGAACCCCGCCTCCACCAAACCGCCATCCGCCTGGGCCGAACGCCGCTTGGAGCGCGGCTTGTTCGCGGGCGTTTTCCTGGCCGTGCTGGCCGCCCACCTCATGGTCGGGCTGGTCCGATTCGGCAATGCGCCGGTGTTCGAATTCCGCGACACGCTCCCGCTCGCCGCCTTTTTCGCCACCCTCGTCCTGACCCATCTCGTCTTCACGGCCACCGGCTTCCGGGGCGATACCCGCCTGGCCCCGGCCGCGTTTTTCCTGGTCGGCCTGGGCCTGCTGACCCGCTTCCGCATGGGCTTGCGGGAATTCGAGGGGGCGGCCTTCGCCCATCCCTCCACCTTCGCCTTCCCGGTGGGCGTGGCCGCCTTCCTGGCCGTCACCCTGGCGTTCCGGAACGGCCGCTACCGCACGCTCGAACGCGCCGCCCTGCCGGCGCTGGGGCTCGCGGCCGCGGTGTTCGGACTCATCCTGCTCACCGGCGAACGCTTCCGGGGAGGCGTCTATATGCGGGGCAACTTCAACCCCTCGGAAATCACCAAGGTGCTGTTGCCCCTGTTCCTGGCCGGCTTTTTCGCCCCCCGCCGCGAGGCCTGGTCGCGGGCGTCCTGGGGCATCCCCCGCCCGCCCCTCCCCTCCCTTTTACTGTTCGTGGCGCTCTGGAGCATCCCCACAGCCCTGGTCCTGCTCCAGCGCGACCTGGGGCTGCTGATCCTGCTCAACGGCCTGCTGATCGGCGTGCTGTTCTTCGCCACCGGCCGGATCGCCTACCCGCTCGCAGGGCTGGCGCTGGCCGCCGGCACGGGCTGGTGGCTGTTCCAGCACGTCCCGCATGTGACTCAGCGCTTCCTGGCCTGGCAGCATCCATTCAGTGATCCGACCGGGCGAAGCTGGCAGACCCTGCAGGCGCTGGCCGCGCTTTACAACGGCGGCTTGTGGGGCACCGGGCTGGGCGCCGGCTCGCCGCACATCATCCCCATCGCCTCCTCCGACTTCATCTACGCCGCCATCGGCGAAGAGCTGGGCTTTGCGGGCACTGGCGTGGTGCTGGCGTTTTTCCTGCTCGTGCTGGAACGGGGGCTCGCGGCGGCCTGGTCCGCCAAAACCGCCTTCGGCTTCCTGCTGGGAACCGGGCTCTGCACCGCCCTCCTGCTGCAAATCCTGCTCAATGTCGGGGGCGTGGTGAAGGCCATCCCCCTGACCGGCATCACGCTGCCGTTCCTGAGCCAGGGCGGCAGCAGCCTCATCGCCAGCTTCATCACCCTCGGCCTCCTCCTGGCCATTTCGGAAGACGCCGCATAAGCTTGGCACGGGAACCCTTCGGCACGCTCAAGGCAAGCCACGGTCGCGCGCCTGCCCTGAGCGGAGTCGATGGGCCACCATATGCCCCTTTCGACTATGCTGGCATGTCAACGATGCGGAAAGCCCCGTCAAGTTGCGCGCCCGCGGCGCTGTCGCGCTCGCTCGGGCGGCGCGCGAGTAGGTTCCCGCTGGGTGCCCGATAATAGTGTTTACAAGACCAAGTACGTTATTTGAGCCGGTCTTCGCAGCGGGCTTTTGTCGGAAGCCGTCTCGCGCGCCGCCCAAGATCCTCGGAGAGGTCCGGGCGCGCGAGGTGAACCGGGAGGAGCCGTTTCGATCAGCGGAAACCGGACGAGGTGATTCCGAGCCTCAGCCGGGTGAAGGCGGGGTGGCGTGGGCTCGTGCCCCGACGCCCCCAGCCTGAACCCGGATCAGGCCGGAAGCACCCGCCCGGCTTTCCGCCGAAACGGATCCTCCCAGCACGACCCATCCGACACTCCCTTTGCAACTCGCAGTGCGCCCCCCACGATGTACACCCCCGTTTCCCTATTGACAGCTATCGCCTCCTTCGCTATGTAAGAACCCCATGAAAACACATGCCCTTTGCGCCGCCCTGGCCGGCGCCTTCCTCCTGGCCTCCGCCCAGGCCCAGATCACCGTCAAAAAAGAGGCCGGCTTTGGCCTGGACCTGGCCGGGCTCCGCGCCGACGGGCCCGGCGGCCAGACCTTCAAGCGCACGCTCGAAAACGACCTGGCCCGCTCCGGCTGGTTCACCGTGGTCGCCGAGGGCTCCTCCTACCCCATTACCGGCGCCTTCTCCCCGCCCGCCTCCGCGCAGATCGAAGTGAAAACCACCGGCTTCCGCCGCTCCTTCTCGGACGCCTCCGGCGATCCGCGCTGGGTCGCCCACCAGGTGGCCGATGCCCTCGTGAAGCAGATCGCGGACGGCAAGCCCCTGTTCTGCTCCAAGCTGGTCATGGCTGGCAACCGCACCGGATCCTGGGAGTTATACCTCTGCGATTCCGACGGCGAAAACCTCAAGCAAATCACCAAGGACCGCAGCATCAACCTCTACCCCGCGTGGTCGCCCGACGGCAAGACCGTGGCCTTCACCTCCTATCGCCGCCGCTACCCGGATCTTTACACCCTCGACCTGTCCCGCTGGGAGCTGAACCTGCTGGCCGCCTACAACGGCCTCAACACCAGCGGCGCCTACTCCCCCAACGGCCGCGAAATGGCACTCACCCTCTCGGCCAGCGGCAACCCCGAGCTCTACATCCTGCGCCCGCCCGTCAAGGGCGGCCGCCTCTTCCGCCTCACCCAGACCCCCGCCGCCGCCGAAACCGGCGCCTCCTGGTCCCCGGACGGGAACAGGATCGTCTATGTGTCCGACTCCAGCGGATCCCCCCAGCTCTACCTCCTCAGCCGCTCCGGCGGGGAGCGCACCCGCCTGCCCGTCTCGGGCAACGAAAACGTGTCGCCCGCCTGGGGCCCGGATGGCCGCATCGCCTTCACCAGCCGCCGCGCCGGCCGCTACCGCATCTGCGTCTACAGCCCCGACTCGGGCGACTTGACCGACCTGACCGGAGACGGGGACAACTACGAGGACCCGAGCTGGGCGCCGGACGGCCGCCATATCGCCTGCACCCGCACCACCGGCGGCAAGAACGCCATCTATGTTCTTGACACCATGGGCAAGCCTTCTATACCGTTACTCAAAGTCGAAGGTAGCTGGCGAAGCGCCGCATGGTCGCCATTAATGCCGTAATGAACTGTACATGAAGGAGATGATGCCGTGATGCTCAAGCAAGGATTGAAACTGACCGGATTGCTGCTCGTAATTGCCCTCGTGGCCGCCTCCGGCTGCCGCAAAAAGCCCGGCGCCGCGTCCTCCAACCTGGGCCCCGAAGTCATGCCGCCCGAGGACATCAACACCCCTTCCAGCTTCGAGGAAACCAAGCTTGACGACCGCGAAACCACCGAATTCGGCAAGCGCGTGGCGTCCACGCTCGAGCCGGTCATGTTCAAATTCGACAGCGCCAAACTGGCTGACAGCGAAGTGGCCAAGGCCGACGCAGTCGCCGCGTTCCTCAACGACAACGCCGCCTACAAGGTCGTCGTCGAAGGCAATTGCGACGAACGCGGCACGGCCGAATATAACATGGCCCTCGGCGAACGCCGGGCCCAGGCCGTCCGAGCCTACCTGCTGAACGTCGGCATCCCGGAAAGCAAGATTCAAACCCTCAGCTACGGCGAGGAAAAACCCGCCGCCCCGGGCCATGCGGAATCCGACTGGAGCAAGAACCGCCGCGCCGATTTCGCCATCTACGAATAACACGCACTGACAAGATACTGCTGGGAAGGGCGGATTTCACAATCCGCCCTTCTTTTTCTCCACCATGAACCCCGAACCGACCATCGCCTTCCTGGACTCCATCGGCGGCGGCGAGATCCTCATGATCTTCGTCGGGGTCCTGCTGCTGTTCGGCCCCAAACGCCTGCCGGAAATGGCCCGCATGCTGGGCCGCACCAGCGCCCAGTTCCAGAAATCATTCCAGGAATTCAAGGACCTGCTGATGAAAGCCGAACAGGCGGTGGAGGCGGAGCGCCCGCTCGACACCCCCCCGCCCGCCGCAAGCCCGGAGGACTATGCCAACCCACAACCCCAACCCGGACACGACGCCCCGGACCGCTCCGGCGCTCCCGATGACGCCGGTCCGCCCGAGCCGCCCCGGGCCGGATGAACCGGATGGCGATGTATCGCCGGCCATGACGTTCTTCGAACACCTGGCCGACCTGCGCCGCGCCCTGTTCCACGCCGCGCTGGCCTTCGTCATCGGGCTCGCGGTCGCCTTTCCCCTGTCCCCGTTCATTTACCACTGGCTCACCCGCCCGCTGGTCGAAATCGGGAAAGACCCGAAGGTCTTCCTGCGCAGCTTCGAAGTCACGGGCGGACTCCAGATCGCCATGTCCACGGGCCTATGGAGCGCCCTGGTGATCGCCCTGCCATTCATGCTGATCGCCCTGGGCGGATTCGTCTTTCCGGGCCTCACAAAACGGGAACGCCGGGCCGTGCTGGTCTCGCTCGTCTACGCGGTCGGACTGTTTGCCGCGGGCGTGGCACTCGCCTATGCCTACATGCTGCCGGCCTCGTTGCGAATCATGCTCTGGTTCAACGACTGGATGGGCGTGCCGGTGGAGTTTTTCCGGGCCACCGATTACATCCGGTTCATCCTCCTGGTCCTGGCGAGCTTCGGAGTCACCTTCGAACTGCCCCTGGGCGTCATGCTGCTGGGCCATTTCGGCGTGATCACTTCCGCGCAGTTGCGGGACAAGCGCCGCCACGCCATCGTGTTCATCATGATTCTCGCGGCGGTCGTCACGCCCACCACCGACCCCTTCAGCCTGTTCATCCTGGCCCTGCCCCTCACACTGCTGTACGAAATCAGCATCTGGACCACCTGGGCCACCGAACGCCGGAAGAGCCGGGACGCGAAATAAAAACGAATAAGACTTGCACCGCCCGAAACGGGGTGGTAGGTTATAGGTTCGTCAGTCAACAAGACTGCGGGGTGGAGCAGCCCGGTAGCTCGTCAGGCTCATAACCTGAAGGTCCTAGGTTCAAATCCTAGCCCCGCTACCAATTTGAAAGTCCCCGGTTCCTCACGGAGCCGGGGACTTTTTTTTGGCTCACACCGCCAGCAGCTTCTCGATTCCATCCAGACAAAGCTGGGACCATGTCTCGAGCCGATCCCGCATGGCGCGCAGTTCCCCGATCGTACGGAACCCCGTCTCAGTGATTTTGGATTCCCGCTTAAACACAGCATCCGTCGGAGCCCGCAGCACATGCACCACGCCCAGGTGCACCTTGCCCACCTCGTTGGAGTCGTCATTCAGAAGCGCCACGATCCGGTCCGTCGACCCGGCCGGAACACGGATCTCCTCCTCCAGCTCCCGCCGGGCCGCCGTCTCGTACACGCCGCCAAACAGGGACACGTCGTCCTGGTTGATATGCCCCCCGATGCCCAGGGAGGCCTTGGCCACCAGCCGGTCCTCGCCCGACTGCTTGCCCCGCACATAGCACCAAAGCGTGCCGGCATGCTCGATTAAAAAATAGGGGATCAGCTGCTTGAGCGAGGGATCGTGTTCCGCCTCGCCCCGCCGCACAAAACGATGGTGGGCCGGGTTAAGCAGCATCGGCAGGTATCGCGCCGTATCGAACGTCAGCCCCTGGAAGAGCCCGAGCGCCTCAATCCGGGCCCGCTCCACCGTCAGCAGAATTTCGTCGTCTTTACCCATAATCCCCTCCTCATACGCCCGACGCCGGTTTCCAGCTCAGGGCATTCCCAGCGATTTGTGCAGCTGCAGCTGCAACCGCACCAGAAGACGCGCCTCCAGAAGCCAGCGGGCCAGCTCCTCCGGAGGCAGCCGGATCACCACCGGACTGAACAACACCGCGGCGCAACGCCCGACCAGGGCGTGACGCTTCACAAAGGCCACGGCCCAGTCGAAATCGGCCCGGTCCGACAACACGAATTTCACCTCGTCATGCCGCCGCAACCGGTCCAGATTGACCGGATTGAAGGATCCGGCGCACCCGCTGCCCGGGCACTTGACATCCATCACGGCCACGGTTCCGGCCGGCAGCACGCCGATGTCCCGCGTGCCGTTGGTCTCCACCAGCACCGTCCGCGCGCCCGCCGCCAGCAGCGCCGCCGCCAGCGCCGGGGTCTCCTCCTGCAACAAGGGCTCGCCGCCCGTGATCTCCGCAATCGGCATGCCGGATCCGCGGAACTCCTCCACGATCGCCGCAATCTCGCACGACCGGCCCGCGCCACGCGATAGCACCGTGTCGCAATAGGTACAGCTCAAATTACATCCGGCCAGGCGGACAAAAAAACACGGCGTTCCCGCATACGTGGACTCGCCCTGGATCGACGAAAACGACTCCGCCACTTTCATGTCAGTCTTCCTGGTAAAGGACCGAGGTCCCGGCGGATTCGGCCACGCGAACGCCATGCACGCGGTACCGGGGGCCGTTCAAACGCCGGCCCGCTTCCCGGAACAGGTAAAACGCGAGATTCTCGGACGTCGGGTTTTTCTTCATGAACGGGGGCAGCGCATTGAGGTCGGCGTGATCGAGCTGCTTCATAATGTCGCCCACCGCGGCCTTAACGTCCTTGAAATCCACCACAAACCCGGTCTTATCCAGCTTGCGGCCCCGGAGGATGACCTCCACCTCCCAATTGTGCCCGTGCAGGTTGGCGCACCCGCCCAGGTGGCCCACCACCCGGTGGGCCGCGGAAAACGACGCTTTGACGGAAAGTTCGTACATGGCGCCTCAGCGGTTTTCCACGGTGTAGCCCGCGGTGGTCTTTTCGAACGGCAGGGCGGCCAGATAGCGCGAGATAGCCGCATCGTAATCCGCCACATGAGAAAACGCCTTGCAGGCCAGGGCGTAACGGGTCTTGAGCGTCACGGCGCCGCCGCCGGCCTTCAGCTCCGCCGTCAGGGCGGGATAATCGGCCGGATCGGTCAGGCAGGCCACCCGGATATAGTTCTTGGCCGCCGCGCGCAGCATACAGGGCCCGCCGATGTCGATGTTGCCGCGGGCCTGCTCGGGCGTACAACCGGGCGTGGCCACCGTTTTCTGGAACGGATAGAGATTCACCGCCACCAGGTCCAGCGGTGCCGCGCCGCAACGCGCCAAATCGGACTTGTGCGCCTCGTTGTAGGTCTCACTAAGCAGGCCGAGATAGATCTTGAAATCAAGTGTCTTGACCAGTCCGCCCTGCATCTCCGGCTGGCCGGTGTAGTCGGACACGGAGGTCAGATGGCGCGCGGCCGCGGCGCCGAGAATCGCCTGGATGGCGGTGAACGTGCCGCCGGTGGAGTACAGGCGCACGGCGGGGTTCGCGGATATCAAGCCTTTCACCAGACCGTCCAGGCCGGTTTTATCGGACAGGCTGATCAGCGCATGACGCACGGTCACGCGATCATCGATACGGGTCACGGTATTCAGGGACATGCGAAATCCTCCAGATGGCGGTTGCCGATTCGTGTAATCCTACACCGGCGGCTTCCGCGAAACAAGCTTTCTGCGGAACACGGCGCCGGATAAAAACCATTCTCAACAAACGGGGAAACGCTTGCGCCCGGCGATACGGCAGGGTAAAGTGAACGCTATTCATGACCCCCAACCCGCCATCCCCGCCGAAACGAGTCCGCGCCATTGGACTCCTGTCCGGCGGACTCGACAGCCTCCTCGCCGCCCGCGTCGTCCAGGAACAGGGCATCGAGGTGATGGCCCTCTCCTTCGAAAGCCCCTTCTTCACCGCGGCCCGCGCCCGCGTGGCCGCCGCCGCCGCCGGAGTCCCGCTCCGGATCGTGGATTTCACCCCCGACATCCTGGGGATCGTGGACCATCCCCGGCACGGCTTCGGACAGGGGCTCAACCCCTGTATCGACTGCCACGCCCGCATGCTTCAGCGCGCCGATGAGATCCGTCGCGCCGAAGGCTTTGACTTCATCTTCACCGGCGAAGTCCTCAACCAGCGGCCCATGTCCCAGACCAACCGAACCTTGAAAATCGTCGCCAAGGAAGGCGGCGTGGAGGAGGTCCTCGTGCGGCCCCTCTCCGCCCAGGTCCTGCCCGAAACCGAGGTGGAACGACGCGGCCTCATCGACCGCTCCCGCCTGCTGGGCATCCAGGGCCGCTCCCGCCGGGGCCACCGGGCGGTGGCCGCCCGGTTCGGCATCACCGCCCTCCCCAACGTCACCGGCGGCTGCTGCCTCGCCGAGCCCAACTTCGCCAACCGCCTGCGCGAACTCCGCAAGCACGGCGGCGCGCGGGACCTGGACGCCATCCGCCTGCTCTTTCACGGCCGTCATTTCCGGCTGACCGAAGAGATCAAGCTAGTCGTGGGCCGGGACCAGGAGGACAATGCCGGCATCGAAAAACTCAACCCCCGCGGCTACCTCTGGCTTCACGCGACCGAAGGCAACGGGCCCACCTGCCTGCTGACGGCGACCGCCAATGACGGGGAAATCGCGCTGGCCGCCTCCATCTGCGCCCATTACGTCAAAGCGTCCGCGCACGGCCCGATCCGCGTCACCGTGCGCCTGCCGGATGGCTCTCGGCACGAGGAGCGGACCACCGGCCCGGTCGACCCCGCCCTGTTCAAGGCCATGCGCATCCTATGAAAATCCTCTTCATCACCCAGGCCTTGCCTCACTCGCGCGTCTACAGCGGATTCATCGTGATCCACCACCGCATCCGCCTGCTCGCGGAGCGGGGCTACCAGGTGGGACTCGCCTCCTTCTGCGATCCGGAGGAAACCGACGGCCTGAAAGAAATGCGCGGGCTGGTCACCGAGCTCGAAACGATCCCGCCCCCCCCCGACCTCTCACCCGGCCAGAAAATCATCAAACACATGCTGGGGCCCGTTCCTTCCCCCCTCTACCAGGCGAGCGATCCGCGCATGAGCGAGCTGGTCGGACGCATGGTGAACCGGTCCCACTACGACGTGGTGATCGCGGAGTTCACCGGCATGGGTCAATACCTTTACAGAAACGTCCATCTCCCCGCCGTCCGGCGGATGGTGTCTGTCCACAGCTGCGCCGCCTCCGCCTTCCAAAAAGCGGTGGAAGTCGACCCCCGGTCGGCCGCAAGTCTCTGGAAGCGTCTGGCCCTCCCCCGGTTGCGCCGCTATGAAATGGCGCTGTACCGCAGCGCGGACATGGTGCTCACGCTCACGGAAAACGAACGGCAGGAAATCCTGAAACTGGATCCGAACATCCGGATCGAGGTCTCCCCCTACGGCGTGGATACGGAGCGGTTCCATCCGCCGCCGGAGGGGGAAGGCGGCCGGGAGGAAAGCATCGTCTTCACCGCCTTTTACAAAGACGAGCCCAACCGCGATGCCGTGCTCTGGTTTGCCCACGCCGTCTGGCCGCGCCTGCACCGCCTCTATCCCGCCCTCAAATTCTATGTTGTGGGCAGCAACCCGCCGTCCGAAATCCAGGACCTGGCCCGCCGCGACTCCGGCATCATCGTCACCGGCGAGGTGGCGGACGTGGCCCCCTACCTGGCCAGCAGCCGCCTCTATGTCTGCCCCATGCGCATGGGAACCGGCTTCCGCGGCAAGATCCTCCAGGCCATGGCCGCCGGCCTCCCGGTTGTCGCCACCTCCCGCTCCGCCGAAGGCCTCCCTCTGGAACCGGGCTACAACATCATGCTCGCGGATACCCCCCACATCATGCAGGAAAACATCGGCCTGCTGCTCACCGACCGCGCGTTGCGCAAACGCATCGCGGACCGGGCGCTCGCCATGGTCACCCAGCGCTTCAACTGGCCCCACTGCGTGGATACGCTGGAAAACGCCATCCACGAAGTCGTCCCCTGACGCTTCAGCGGGAGGCCGCGCCAATCGTCAGGCCTGCCGGAATCACCGTATCGGTCGACAACGTCTCGACGCCGCGCGATGTCCGCACCGTCAGAGTGACCCGGGCCGCCGGGGGAAGCGCCCCGCCGGGTCCCGTGTTCCAGGTCTCCACCCAGGCCCGCTTGGCGGGATCGTAAACCCGCACCTCGAATCCCGTCACCCCCGCCAGCCGGAAGCGCTTCTCGTCCACCTCGCCGGCCACCCGTTCCGGCCGCGCCGTACGGCCCAACGCCCGGCCGCCCGGCAGGTCGGAGGCCGGTTCCAGCCCCCAGTCCACCCGCAACACCCGGAACCGGCTCAAAGGGACCGGAGCGACCCCCTCCTCCGGCGGAGCCGCCGTCACGCAGGACAACGTCGAACCCTCCGAGCCCTGGGCCAGTCGGAAAAAAGGCGCCGGGCCACCGGGGGGGATCAGGCAGCAGACCAAGTCCTGGACCAGCACATCCAGGCCGGCCGAGGCCGGCTGCACCGTGTCGGCCCAATCCGACTGGCGCTCCATCACCCGTTGCGCCCCCAGAACCAGGGAAAAAGCCAACGCGCCCACCAGGGTTAAAAGCAGGACGCCCAGCAGCACCTCGACCAGTGTCATGCCGCCACGATCCACACGAAACCTGGAACGAACGCTATTCAGGCATCACCCGCCGCGGATAAAAAGCACCACCAGCGCCACGGCCGCGCCGACGGTCAGAAGGGCGGCGAGGAGGATCATCGCCGTCCAGAAATTGCTGAAATCCCGCCGTTCTCCAAAAGGAGAGGCCGGCTGGAACGACGGCGGGATTCTCGGCGCCGCCAGCTTGATCCCCACGGTGGGCGGGGAGGCGGCCTCGGCCCCGGACGGGATCACCACCCAGGCGGGATCGTTGAATTCCACATGCACGTCTCCAAGCCCGACGACGTCACGCGGCGTCAGCAATGTCTCGCGAATGGGAACGCCATTCACCAGCGTGCCATTGGTGGAATCCAGGTCGCGCAAGCGGTATCGGGCGCCTTCGCGAAGGATCACGGCGTGCCGGCCCGACACGGAGGCGTCGTCGATCACCACTTCGTTTTCGCTTCGCCGACCGATTGCCGTGGCGTCTTTCTCGATCTCGAAACGACGATCCACCACCGGCCCATCCCGCCCTATGAGGAACGCCATATCGCCTCCCTTATCATGGTTTTGATACTAGCCCTCTCCGGCGGAGCTGTCAATCCCCGGCGGCGGCGACCTACGATTCAGACAGCGGGGAGGAGGCGGGCGGATCCGTAAGCAGCGATCGATGCCTGTCAGGCGCGAAGCACTGGAGGGCGAGCGTCCCCGCGAGCCACACGGCGGATTTGCGGCGGCAGCTTGAGCGGGGTTCGTCGTTTCGGGCGGCCCCTGCCGGTCGCTTTTGCGCACGGGGGGCTTCCGGCTGGAGGCGCCGGGACCCTTATTCCACGTCGCCTCGCCGTCAGTCCCCCGCATCGCAAAATCACCTCGGCATGTTCCGCCTGATCGAAACGGCGCAACCCCGTAGCCATCGCGCGCCTTGTTCGCTGTCGCTCACGTCGGGCGGCGCGCGAAACGGCTTCCAACAAAAGCCCGTGAGGCAGAAATTCCGCTCCTTGAAAGTCCATAACCCTGTGGGCTTGGCACGGGAACCCAAATCGCGCGCCGCCCGACGTGCCCGACAGGGCCGGGGCGCGCGAGTGGAACCGGGTGCGGCGTTCCGTCAGCCGAAATATGGCGAGACGATTTTCCGATGATGCGGGGCGACGGCGAGAAGACGTAGAATCCTGGTCTCGGCTCCTCTAGCCGGAGCCCCGCAGCGCGGAAAAGCGGCCGCCAGATTGCGGCCGGAACGCCGCGCCCAGCTCAACCGACCGAAAGACACGATGCCGGCGTCGCAGCGCTCAGCCCGCCACGGCAAACACCTCGCGGCCGGCCAGAAACGTCCGGACCGGAAGGCCGGTCAGCAGCCAGCCCTCGAAAGGCGTATTGCGGGAACGACTGGCAAATCGGGAGGCCTGCACCGTCCAGCGCCGGGCCGGATCGAACAGGGTCACATCGGCCACCGACCCGGGACGCAGGGAGGGCTCGCCCAGTCCCAGGACCGCGGCGGGCCCGCCCGTCCAGCGCCGCACCCAGTCAAGCGGAGCCATCCCCCCTTTTTGAACCAGAATTCCATAAGTGACCGCCAACGCCGTTTCCAGGCCGATAACCCCGTTGGGCGCCTCGGCAAACGGTCGGGCCTTGGCCGCGGCCGAATGGGGAGCATGATCCGTGGCCAGGACGCTGATCGTGCCATCCCGCACGGCCTCGCGCAAGGCATCCCGGTCCCGGGCCGTCCGCAAGGGGGGGCTCATTTTGAAGCGCGTATCCGCGCCCGGAATGTCGGCATCCGTCAAGGCCAGGTGGTGGGGTGAGGCCTCGCCTGTCACCCGCAGGCCCTGCGCGCGGGCGGCCCGGATCAGGGCCACGGACTCCCGGGCCGAAACATGCTGGATATGGATGGCGCAGCCCGTTTCGGCCGCCAGCCGGATATCGCGCTCCACAATGAGGAACTCGGCCGAGGACGGGATGCCCGCCAGCCTGAGCGCTGCGGATTTCACCCCCTCATGCAGATAACCGCGGGCCGCGGGATCAAGCGCGTGATCCAGCACCGCCAGCCCCAGCGCCGCGGCCATCCGCATCCCCTCGCGCAAGACGCCCTCGTCCGGAACCGTGGACCCGTCATCGGTGAAAGCGCGGGCGCCGGCGCAAGCCAGGGCCGGCAAGTCGGCCAATTCACGCCCCGCACGGCCGCGGGTCAGGCACGGACACGGAGCCAGCCGGGCCAGACCGGCGGCTTCACCCCGGGCCAGCAGCCGGCGCACCTCGTCAGGCGAATCCAGCGGAGGGCGCGTGTTCGGCATGACGCCGAGGGTGACGATGCCCCCCTGCGCCGCGGCCTGGCAGCCCGAGGCCACGGTCTCGGCCTCATCGTTCCCCGGCTCACGCAGATGCACGTGCATATCGATGGCCCCGGGCATCACCCACAACCCGGCCGCATCCACCACCGTGGCCGGCTCCCGGAGCGCCCCGGGCTCCACCACCACGCCGCCGGAGATAGCCACGTCGCCGACCCCATCACGTCCCGTCGCGGGATCCAACACGCGGCCGCCCCTGATTATCCAGTTTTCCATATTAAAAGCTCCTCTTCCCCTTGGCCCAGGCTCACCTCGGAATCGCCAGCCATTCGAGCGTCATGTTATCCGCAATGACATCGTGCGGAATCAGGAGATACTTCCACGGCTTGCCCTTATAGGTCTTCGCGTGGTCACTCGCCCGCTTGCACCACATCACGGCCACGTCTTTCTTGGCCATGACGTCCGTAGCCGTCATTTCGTCGCGGCGTTTGGGCTCCAGCATGTAGATCGTGGCTTCCGTTTCGGCCACAAAATCCGGCTGATATTCGAGATGGTCGGCGCCAGCCTTGTAAAATATCTGGAACTGGCCCTTGGCGGGCTTGAACCACTTCGCTGACTCGCGTTCTAAAATGACGGCAAGCTTGCGCTCGGGGTCCGACTGGAACTTTTGCACCGGGTAGAGGCAGCGCTTGAACCCTCCAAAGAGATACTTCGCCATATTGCTCTTGTCCGCCGGCGGCTGGCGGTAATCGAGCACCGGATTCGATGCCGAAGCGGTGTAGGCGCTCGGTTTCAATTCGCAGAACCCCTGGCTGACCTTGACTTCGTAGCCCGTCGCCTTCTCCCAGTAATGCTCCTGCATCTGGACATGGATGAAACGGGCAATGTCGCGTTGGTAACAACTGAGCACCTTGCGCACCTCATGCTCATCGGGCAAATAGGCGCTCAGGTGTCTCACCACCTGGCCGGCAAGATCGTAAAGCAGGTCAGCGTGGGCGTCATAAGAAACGTCGTCGAAATCGACGAGTCCGCTCACGACGTAATCCTCAAGACGCAATTCCTGAATGCCCCCCTTGCCCATGGCGATCACATCCACCTGATCCGTGCGCAGGTGCTTGGCCCAAAGCTCTTCCGACACCGGGGGATAGTTGAGCGTGCCCAACTTGAGCGTGAATGCGTTGAAACCCGACTGAACTTTACCGGTGGGCACCACGAGGATGCGGGGAATATCAATGGTCTGTTGAATCACCAACTCCGTCGTCTTGGCCACAATGGCCGCAATGTCCGGTTTGGCCGTCACCCCGTCCAGTTCCAACTGCGAGGGACGATACTGGGCGGCGACATCTTTCGCCACCCACGCCTGCACGTCGGCATTCGTCAAGCAGGACACACCGGGTAGCGTCTGCGGCTGGTTTTCAAGTTTGCGGATCACCTGATACGCAATCTGTGCCACCTTCTGGTCTTCCGGCGTTTTGAAAACGGGCAGGTCGGCCGCTTGGGGCACCAGCGTGCTCGTGGTCGTTTGCTCGGGCTGCAATCCCAGTTTGCTCGCCAGTTGGGACTGCGACACCACCGTCACCGTTTTCTCGCCCAACTGCTCCGGTTCCAGTATCACCTGCTGCAACCGAATCGCCGAGTCGGGTTTCTTGGCCTCGTCCACGATCTCCTGAAATTTGTCGTGCGCAATGATGTTCAGGCGGTCCACCGTGTTGACGCCGGTGCGCTTGCCATACGGCAGGCGCAGGCCGCGCCCAATGGACTGCTCAATGAGGATGCGCGCATTGGCCGCCCGCAACGGGATGATGGTGTAGAGGTTGGTCACGTCCCAGCCTTCTTTGAGCATGTTGACGTGAATGACAATCTCCGTCGGCTCGTCAGTGTGCTCGACCTTTAGCAACCGCTCGACCATCTCGTCCTCTTCCGCCCCGGTCTTGCTGGAATCCACCTGAATGACCTTGGTCTTGTAGCGGCCCTCAAAGAACCCATCTGACTGAATCAGATCGATCAATTGCTTGGCGTGCGTCGTGTCCCGTGCGATTACCAGGACAAACGGCTTCACGATATAGGTGCCGACTTCACGGGCGTAGGTTTCGAGTTCAACCTTCACCTGTTCGTGCAATCGGACGCCATCCTGAAGTTTCATCAATTCGACGGCCTCGGGCGTCATACCGGCGGGGTTGAAATTCTTGCGGGTAACGACGGCCGGTTCCTTGACAAACCCATCCGCCATGGCCTTGCCAAGCGGATAATCGAGAATGACGTTCTTGAACGGCACCCCACCCTTGGCCGTTTCCACGAATGGCGTGGCCGTCAGTTCCAGCCCGATGACCGGCTTCAACTCGTTAATCGCCCGCACGCCGGCGCTGGCGCGGTAACGGTGCGACTCGTCCATGATCAGCACCAGATCGGGCAGGCCGGCCAGATACTCGAAATAACTCGCGCCGATGTATTCGGAGAGCCGCTTGATGCGGGGCGATTTCCCGCCGCGGACTTCCGAATTGATCTTCGAGATGTTGAAGATGTTCACCTTGCACCGGAGCAACTGGTCGAACAGCGTGCCCGCCTTCGCCTCGTAGTTGTCCCCCGTGATGATCTCCGGCGCATCGGTGGCGAACTCCGCAATGCCCTTGAAGACATACTTGGACGTGTTTGGCGTAAAGTCAGCTATCAACTTGTTGTAGATCGTCAGGTTCGGGGCCATGACAAAGAAGTTGTTGATGCCATGCGCGAGGTAAAGATAACTGATGAACGCGCCCATGAGGCGCGTCTTGCCCACGCCGGTGGCCAGAGCGAAGCAAAGCGATGGAAATTCGCGCTCGAAATCGGTGACGGCTGGGAATTCGGCGCGGATGATTGCCAGCGCGGCGGCGCAGTCGGCCCCCTTCTTGGGCGGAACGATCTCCGTGATGCGGTCGAGGATTTCCAGCGAACGGCGTTGCGGGTGACGCAGGCTCAGGCGGCCGGCGATGGCGTTGACGTGGTGGTTCACGACGGCACCTCGGATTTTCTCACGCGGAGACGCGGAGACGCGGAGGGCGTTCGGAGCAACTTAACCTCGCGATTGATTTCCGCCCGGAGTTCCGCCACGGTCGGCACAAAGAGTTTGTACCGGCTGGCAAATATCTTCTGCTGGTCCTCGCCCAGCGTATATCGAACAACCGCGTCGTTCTTGTCGGCACAAAGAATCAGGCCCAACGTCGGATTATCCCCCGCCGTGCGCTTTTCACGATCATAATAGTTCACGTAGAGTTGGAGTTGCCCCAGATCCTGATGTGTCAGTTTGCCGGTCTTGAGGTCAATGATGACGTAGCATTTCAGGATCGTGTGGTAAAACACCAGATCGATGTAAAAATGGTCCCCGTCCAGCGTCAGCCGCTCCTGTCGCGCCACGAAGGCGAATCCCTTGCCCAACTCCAGCAGGAACGATTGCAGATTGTTGATCAGGGCGGTCTCCAGTTCGGACTCGACCAGCTTGGGCGACTCCGGCAATCCCAGAAATTCCATAACCACGGGGTCTTTAAATATGTCAGCCGGTTTCTGGATCTCATGCCCTTTCGTGGCCAGCCGCATCAAGCCTTTCTTATCGCGGCTTAACGCCAGACGTTCGTAAAGCAGGCTGCATATCTGCCGTTCCAGTTCCCGCGCCGACCAATTATTCTGGATCGCCTCGATCTCGTAAAATGCGCGGGCTTCCGGCTTATCCACACGAAGCAGTGTTCGATAATGCGTCCATGAGAGATTGGAGTGTAGTTGGCCGGGCGCCCAGGATTCAACATGCACCGCGTGTTGTTTTTTAGAACGCACCGGCAAAAGGCTACGCAGTGCGTAGCCTTTTTCGCCGCCTGCCAGTTGAGGGTATTCCAAATAGAATTTTCGAAAGTATTTAACATTTGCGAGGCTGTACCCAGCACCATAGTCCACTTGCAGTTGGGCGGTAAGGTTACGAATCAACCCTTCGCCATAATCAGCGCGGGCCTCGCCCTTCTGCTCTTCCTCCACAATCTCTCGGCCAATCAGCCAGTTTGTCATCACCTGCGTCGTATTCACCGACCTGGCCACGGCAGACTTCGCCGATTCGAGAATCTCCCGTATACGGCCGTATATCGAAGCAACTTCCGTCTTATTTATATCCGTGTTCATCCGTGTCATCCGTGGTTTCATATCAAACCAAGCTCCTGTTGACCAGACTTCGGCGGCGCCTTGGGCAGGTTCTCCACCTTGAGGCTGTAATCGTCATGCCCCCACTCGCACCGGGAGAGCACCTGCTTGGGGATCTTCTTCACGGTAAGATTTGGATAACGCTCCGGTCCGTCTTTTGGCGCTCGGAAAGCGGCGCAGAGCACCAGCAACGTGCGCTCCGACCCCACCTCGTCGCTCAATTGCGCAAGCTGGTCCGCGCTCAGGTGATGGGTGGTCACGTAGATGAAATCATGCTCGGTGGAGTGGCCGTGCTGCCAGTAAATCGTGTCACTCGGCGCGTAGGTGAAGCCCTCCAGCTTGCAGGCGGCTTCGGCCAGCATGGCGGCGTTGAACTCCTTGCTGATCACCCAATTGCCCCACTTGTCCTTTTCCAGCAACGACGGCGCGAGCTTGTAGTAGCGGAACCCGCCCCCGCCCTTCCAGCCCACAGCCTCCGTGATGCCGCCAGGATCCTCGCCATCAATGACCTTCTTGAGCCGGGGAATGATGTGCGTATGACAATGCTCGCCCAACTCAACCATGATCCACCGACGCCCCATCTTGTGCGCAACAGCGCCCGATGTACCGGAACCACCAAATGAGTCGAGCACCCAGTCGCTGGGGTTGGTGGCCACTTCCCAAACACGTTTTAGTAAGCGCTCCGGTTTCGGAGTAGTGAAGGGATCGCCAGGAAATAGTTTATCGATTTCAAGCCGTGATTCCTGATTGTGACCGGCTTCCTCGTAACTCCAAATTGCTCGCGGCACGACTGGCTTCGACTGGCTCAAGAACTTCTTAATCCGAGGCATCCTTCCCATTCCGTCCCTTCCCCAATACAAAAGATTATCCTCAACATTTTTCTCGTGTGTGCCATGATCATAAGCCCAAACACGCGTCCGACTGGGCAATATTTCCTTCTTTGTGAAGGGATTTATTATCGGATAATATAAATTTGGACGCTCTTCAGCAGACTTAGCGCATGTGTAAGCGGCCGAATTCCAATCGCCTCTTGGGTCATTATCAGGATTCCTGTAATTTGCGAGTTGGGACAAGTTTTTATCTAGTCTGTTAGGGCGCCAAATCTCCTTATTCTTGGCGAAAACGAGGATGTGGTCGAAATCCGAACTGAAAAACTTTGCATCGTTAGCAGGTGAGACACGCTTGTGCCATGCCAGATTCGCCACGAAATTCGTCCTTCCAAAAACCTCGTCAGCCATGACCTTAAGATAATGACACTCGTTATCGTCGATCGTTATCCACAAGGATCCTTCCTCTGACAATAGCCGGCAGATCAAAGCCAATCGATCCCTCATAAGTGATAGCCACACAGAATGCTCAACGCCATCATCGTATTGCTTGAACGCTGAACCCGTATTGTATGGAGGATCGATAAAGATGCACTTGATCTTGCCAGCGAATTCCTGTTCGAGCGCCTTGAGAGCGAGGAGGTTATCGCCGAAGATGAGGCGGTTGTCGAAGAGGTCGTTATCCGTGACGCGATGCTTGGCGTGATACGACTTCTCCGGGTCTTCCAGCAGGATGCGCGGCTCCAACCGGGGCCTGTTTTCCTTCCCGATCCACGTCAATTCGAGTTTTGGGTTTCTTGTCATGATGCAAACATAACGTCTGGTGTTAGAGGATGGAAGCCAGGTGCCAGCAAAACTATCTGTTTCACACTCGATGTTTTTCGCAAGTCTTGTTGCCTAGGCTCCCATCCTAGCATGTAGAGTTTGCCGTTTGTTGCCCGCGCCATATCCAACGCGCGACCTTCTTGGTGAAGGCCAACTATCACTGTGAAAGAACGATCTATTCTCTGATGAAGACGGAGCAACGACTCGACGAAACGAACGAGTTCCCTGAAACTTGGTTGATCCATCTCCTGTGCCGGATCATCAAGCAATATCCATCCTTCTTGGAACCGTTTTCGGGCAAGATAATAGGTAAAGAACCATGCCAAACCCAGTATATGACGCTCTGCCGCGTTGTAAACATACCGAATGTGTCGGCCGGTCTCGCCAGCCTGAACGGACAATAGCTTCCCGCGTTGATCAATCTTTAGTGTTGGCCGTTGCGGTAACAACCAAGACGCCGATGTAAGTGTCAAAGTGATTTCCATCCAGACCCTGCCAAGTGTCGTAGGCAAACGGTCTTTTAACACCACTTCCAATCGTTGTTCGAACGCTTTCTTAACCTCGCCAATGGCTTGAGGATCTTCCAGCGCCTTATCGGCCTCTTGCGATAGACCGATGAACTCCTTTGCCAGACGCCCAGCCTCCAGCCGGGCGTCTGCATAAGTCTTTGGGGCTTCGGGAAGCACCCTCATCCGCTTGAGGTCACCTTTTAGCTGCTCTCGCTGTTTCGGATTTATAAGCCAATCCTCCAGCAGAGCGCCCTCAGGCAAGAAACGAGTAAGCCAGTCCGTTAGACGGGCTTGATCATTTACAGCCAATGGACATGTGGACGAACTGGTTGCCTTTAGTTTTACATCCAATTCCTTCTGCCGGTTCTGAATCTCAACGTAACGAGTGCGTAGCGCTTGCACGGCCACATTGGTTTCTTCCTGTAGTGCCACAACAACTGCCTCAATGCCCTTTCTGTCTTCCACATCACTGTTACAGACAGGACAAGTGTGCGGGTGCTGATTAACCCAATGGCTTGATAAAAACTGTCTTGATTGATCGAGTAAATCAAGTCGGCTACGGAATGCTTTCCCATCGCTTTCCACCGAAACTCGCTCTTTGGCCAGACTCTCAAGTTCGCATTTAAGCTCTTGACCGTCTGCTTGAGCCGCCGAAGAGACAGACAACCGGGATGCAAGCCAAGCGCCCCAAGTATCGATCTGTATAATGGCGTTATCTATTTGATCACGCAGGGGCAAGAGACGATTTTCCAGTCGTTGTCGGAAATCAGCGGATAGTCTTGCTAGTCCGTCAAACTCATCAAGTCTTGCCTGTATTTCTTGTGCGAGTTGCGATTCAGATGCTCCTTTCTCCTGGAGCTTGGCCACGATTCCGGCCAAACGATCAACGAGATTGGCATCTAGGTTTGTCCAGTCTGACGAAAGTTTTGAAGCGTGGCTTCCATCCTCACCTGAAAGTCGCCCCCAAAAGCGCAACCAATCGAGAAACTCAGGTGATGCTCGTTGAAGCTCCTTTAGCATTAGTTCTTGCGCAAGCCCTTTGTAGGCGGTTGAACTAAGTTTAATAGCGCCACTTAATCCGTGTTTTCGTGTAAAAGCCAACTTGATCTCATTGGCACGATGCTCTTCCTGTGCTAACCACGATGAGAGATAGTCAGCCAGATCGGAATAGCCCTTTAGAACTCGAGCAGCGAGTTCCTCGTGAGCCATCTTCGTAAAATCAATCGAATCCTCTTGGTTCAGGACTATCCCGTCGAACTTCCGCTTACTTTCCCCATCTGCATTCAAAGTAAATGGAGTTTCTTCACCCTCACCCCAAACAAAACTTGGATTCGCATTTCCGCGATTGAGCGGAGTAAGGTAATCTACAAGATATTTCTCAGGGGTTGAACGCCGCAAGTCTTTATCAACAAGGAACTCTTCAAGCCTGGGGGAGGTCGCAAAGGCAGCCAGGGAGATCGCTTCGGCCAAGCTCGACTTCCCTGTTCCATTAGGTCCACTCAACACTATAGCCTGTACCTTATTACCTTCCGAACGATCGGCAACAACTTCCAAGTGATCGAGATTACGAAAGTTCCGGACACGAAAACGATGGAACTGCCGTACTTCCGACTCGACTTGATCTGTCTCTACAGGATGATAGGACTTTGCCTTTTCCTCCAATTCACGCGCAATGGTGCGAGCGCGCGAACTGTCGAATCTTTTCGAGAAGTTCGCCATCTCGCTCGAAACCTGTATGTTAGCGGATACCCATGCCTCTGCTTCTTTTTGTGATTGCCTCAGAAGAGCACGAGTATGAAGTAACAACCGCGGCATACCGTGACCGTCCAGCGCGGCATGAACATTGTCCATACTCATTTTTACGGCGTCAAATGATATCTCTTCCGCCGCGCCGGATTCACGGCGCAGTTCCAAAATGTGGTCTTGCCACTTGCTCCATTCATCATTGTCAACCAACCAAACGATGCCGACCCGCCAAGAACCAACATGGTCTTCCCCTTCGCCGCTCTCTATTTTTCCGGTGTAGTTCGACTCCCTTAGCAATCGTGACCGCAAACCAAGCGCCTGACTCACCTGACCTTCCAAGAGCACCGGTTCATACGGCAGGAGAAACAGAATCCATCCGATTTCAGCGTCCTCGATAGCCAAGGCCTTTGCCTCCTCCCTGACCACCTCGTTCGTAAGCGAATCTGCTGAAAGCCATCGCAGACGTACAGCACCCCCCCCCATTTTAACTCCAATGGCAGTCTGATATTGGCGGGTGAGCCAACTTTCGCAATACTCAAGCCACGGCTGCATTCGAGCCTCCTTTCAACGCATCAATACTCACCCATGACAACGCGTCTTTACTCGCAAAACATGAAATGGGCATTAGCCGCCTGACCTGCGCTTCAAGTTCACGACAGAATGCCTGATCAGGCTGCCGAGCATCCTTATCAAGATAGATCAATTGAAGTCTACGCACAAATCCCCAGTTGCGCAAAGATTCCACCAAGGATGTAAGCGCAGCAAGGTCGGCAGATCTCGCCGACCCTCGCCATCCGGGAAGCGGAAGATAGAGATAATGACTCTCAGTATCCCAGAAAGCCCCTGGAAACTTGATGAAATTGAAGCGCTTCATAATGGGCACAAGGTCAATCAGACATCTTGCTGCCGCTTGAAGGTCGCACCGTTCACACACCATTCCTCCGAGCGGGACATGAACATCCCTTGGTATGACAGGAATATCCCACGGCTCGATCTTTTTCCCCGTGTGTGGATCATTCCCAACCATAACGCCTGTTCGCCAGCACAGCCGTATCCATATAGGTAGCCAACAATCCACCCAACTTATGACGGGACTTCCCCAATCAAGTGAGTCGAGTTGCACAAGTATTTTGCGTAATTCAGCTTGTTCTGGAGCAGAAGAAGCCGGAATCATTCGGGTGATCGCATAGCGAGCTTGAAGCCATTGGAATAACTGGTCATGCGTTGGCTGCCCCATATTACTGACGGCTACAAAGCATTCTGCTTCGGTCTTGCTATATGCTAAGGCGATCTCATCATGATAAGTTTCTGGTTTGCCTGCACTAGGATACCAAGAACGATTCACTAGCGTAAAAGCGTCGCGTTCTTTCCTTTTCACTCTTCGGGCTGTTCCAACGACAGCATCACGCAGATACTGCTCAGTTGCTTTCCATCCAACGGCTATAAGGGGACAATCCGAGACGTAATCCTGAACCTTTGCGTCAATAAGCGGCTGTTGTGAGGGGCGTAGATTGTTCAAATCCGTCTTAGCAAGTTTGAAAGTGACTTGAGGTGCAATTCTTGTAGATCGATAATTTCGTCGTGCGCGTTCAAGATTTCGCACGCAACCATGCGGTTTGATGACAGGGAAAACATGTGGGTCTGCAAGTTGGGGCTTGTCTATATCATCGACGATTCTGGCATGTGCTGTCACCCCCCATGGACGCGGGTTCCTGGGATTTTCGCTTAACCCCACGCTCTCCAAGGCGGCCTCAAGCAATGTATCCCAATTGAGACTAACAATGGCTCGAAAACGTCCCTCGACTGCGAAGCGCGCAATTGCCCGATGGCGAGGAGTGTTGCCGGACAATGGCAAACCAATTTCACCGAACCAACGGCGATCATCTAACATGCCAAGCTGTTCAGCAAGCCACAATCGGCTCTCTGGTTCTGGCTTCCCATCATCCTCCGTCAGTTTCTTTAATACAGCTTCAGCAAGAATATAGAAATAATCATCGTGCGTCTTTTCAATATTCACTGACACGCCCAGAGAGGATCCGACTTCCGTCAACTTATCCTTTAGACGATCCACGGTGGGCGCTTCAGGGGTCGAAAGCCCTGTACCGGCAATTAGCACGACCTGAACATGCCCGTCGACAAGTGACGGAAAGCTGTGTGGCATGGTCATGATTTGTTTGCAGCTTTATTTTTTGAATTATCAACGTCTGTCATTGTCCATTCTGCCTTGCTGGGTGTCTCAAGCGCCTTCATCTCCAGCCCCTCAATCTCTTGCAAGGTCTTGCCGGCAATTCCCTGCATATCGCCATACATCCCGACGGTGGCCTGCATGACCCGTTCGATCTGCTCGTCGCGTTTCGCCCACTGTTTGGTTATGACCTTCTTTTCCCTGTCGAGGTCTTCCTTCATGTTCGAGAAGGCCTCCACAATGGCCTGAACCCTCAGACGGAAGCGCGGGCCGGTCAAGTATTGATAGACCATCTCCATCTTGGTTTGCTGGCCTTCGGTCGCCTGACGGGACAGCGACACCTCCACAAGCATCTGGCGCAGCGCCAGGGCGACAGGGATGGCGGTATGCGGAGGCGTCACCCATACGCCATCCACCAAATCGAACGTTTCCATATCCTTGGGCAGCGTCTGGGACACCAGCACGGCGATCTCCGCCTTGGCGGCCCGCTGATCTTCGCGCAGTTTGACGAGCCAGCCGTCGCTCCAATTCTTGGTCCGTTTGGTCTCCCACAGAATCGTGCCGCAGGACTGGCCGAGTGGGCCAAGCACACGCTGGCACACGTCGCCGCCAAATTCGCCCTTGGGAACGGGCTCAATCGTGTCCCGCGGGAACTTCGCCCGTAACAAGGCTTCAAGCTCAAGCTCCTGGACTTCCCCCTGCAACTGCTGTGAGCCTTGTTCAGCCCGGCGCTTGAGGTCTTCGATCTGCTTCTGCATGGAAGTGATGGTATGCTCCTTTTCCATCACCTTCAACTTCATCGATTCCTCGGCCTCTTTCCGCGCCTGATCGCGTGTTGAGGAAAGACTTTCCTGCACGCGTTTTTCGATGGTCAGCTCCATCTCCCGCTTGGCGTCATCCAGTTCGCGCTGCTTGCGGATCAATTCCGCCTGGGCCTTCTGCGCCTCGGCCAGTTTGCCCTCCATCTCCGCAATGGTCTGCTCGCGTTGCTGGGCAACCGCATTCAATTTGGCTTCGGTCTCTTTTCGCGCCTTATCACGGGCTTCAGCAAGGCCATCCTGAATGCGGTTTTCGACGGTCAGTTCCATTTCCCGCCTGGCATCCTCGAGTTCACGCTGTTTGCGCAACAAATCCGTCTGCGCCTTCTGGGTTTCCGCAAGCTTCTGGTCTTTGGCTTTGAGGAGATTCTGGAGTTCGGCGAGGTCCTTCGCCTTCTGATCGAGGTCATTCCCCAAGGCGACTCGAGCCTTTTTGGCTTCCTCGGCGGCGATGCGGGACCGTTCTTGCTTCACTTTCTCGGCAATTTGGTCGTCGAGTGTCTCGCGGTCCTTCACGATGGTCGTCTCGCGCTCGCGCAGGGCAATCTCGCGCTTGGCCATGTCGGTGTCTTTTTGGGTCAGCCGTTCCTCATAGTCGCGACGGATGGACTCGACGAGCGGAGCCGCCAGGGATTCCGTGATCTTGATCTCGGTCCTGCATTTTGGACAAATGATGGTCGGTTCGGTGCCGCTCATTTCAGGTTCATTTCCTTATCGCAGCAACAACAGGGAAGAGAGAGGCAGGGAGACGATGCGCGGGTCGTCGCTGGCGACCGCCTCGTCACGGGTGACAAGAATGCCGAACGGGGCATTATAGTGGGCTTTTTCCATGAAAGACCGAAGGCCAACCGTGTCCTGATGATCGATACGCGCCCGGTACTTGACTTCAACCGGGATGCGCTGTTCCCCGATGGTCAGTACGAAATCCACTTCCGGCTCGGTGGTTCTGGCGGGGAAATGCGCCACATCCAGGCCATTGATCGTTCGCAGAAAATACCCCGCTGCGCTTTCGGCAATATGCCCAGCCAAAACCGCCAAATGGGGGAACTCGTCCAGCCGGTCCGGCGCAAGATGAATGACCTCCTGCAACCAAGCCGCCCGCAGCGTGTGATCGCAAATGCACACTTTGGAGGCGCTGCGGCGTTTCTTGAGCCGCAACTCCAACGGTTCGATCAAACGAACCAGCAGCGTGCCGTCGAGAAACTTCAAATAACCCAGAACCTTGTTCCATCCGATGTTGGCGTTCATGGCGCGCTTGATCTCGGTCAGGTACAGTCCTTGCTCCGGGGATTGCCCGGCATACCGGCACGCCAGCCGAAATACCTCTTCCAGCAGGTGCTCGTCCCGTTTGCGGCCCTTCTCGCCCAGCCGCAAGTCATGCCGGATGACCCGCCGGATGATGGATTCGTTCAGATAGTCCGCCACCTGAGACCACGGCTGATCCGGATTCGCGTGGGCAATGGGATAGGCACCCCTTTCGGAGAAAGCGGCAAACGCCTTGTGCCGCAGAGCGGCGTTGTCGATTCCGAATTGCCGCAAGTCATGCCACTTCTCTTTTTCCTTGAGCGGCCCCGGCCCGTTGAACGGCAGGAGCGGCGAAATCTTGCCAAAGCCGCGTAAATCGGCGATTTCACGCAACAACAGCGGCCCCATTTCAATTGTGAACACACGCCCGGCCAGACTATCGGCGCCCGCTTCAATTCGCAATGCGGAACTGCCGGTGACAAGAACCTTGACCGGATTCATGTCCACCAGTTGCTTGAGTTGGGGCGCCCAATCCGGCAAATTCTGAACCTCATCGAGAAAGATGAACGCCTGTTCTCCGGCGTTTGCCGCCGCGTTGAACGTTTTCTTGAGGATCGTTTCCGAAAACCAGCGGCACAGATCGAGAATAGGCGTTTCCAGCTTTCTCAAGTCCGGCAAATCGTCAAACTGAACCCGAAAAATACGATGGGGCTGTATGCCGCTTTCAAGCAGATTCTGGATGATTTGCTCAAGCAACACCGACTTGCCGACTCGTCTGGGCCCCTTCAAAACAACGGCCGGCGTAAGCCCCTGCTTCAAATTGCCAAGAACCGTGTCGAAGGCCCACCGCCGCATAACGGGCAGATTATAGATTTTCTCGTTTCGCCACCAGGGATTGCCGTCACGAATGGTGGCTTCCGATCCCGGTTTGAGGTATTGGAACAACTCAGTCATCGTCATTCCCCCCTTTCAAGTGGATTTCCGATTCATGCCAGGCACCAACGTACCGTAAACAACTCGTTTAGGGAAGTCCGCTGTTGGAGTTTGCCTTCAATATTGGCAATGAGTTCTTCCCTCTGCTGATCCACCTTGTCCTGTGCCTCGAAGAGCGAGCGCCGCTTCTCGTTGCGTTGGGATTCGAGCGCCTTGATCTGTTTCTGGCCGGCGAGTTTTTCTTCCAGCGTGAGCGCGGTGGCGGCGGCGCGGCGGGCATCCTTGATCTGCCGGTCCATCTCCTTGATCTCGCGTTCGAGCCCCAACTTGAGGTCGTCGGCCCAGCCGTCGAGTTTATCGGCTTCGGCCTCGAAGTACCGGGCATTGCGCTCGGAAATGGCGCGCTGAATGCCGGCCTGACGGTGTTGGATGGCGGCCTCGACCGTGTCCGGGGGAATACTCAAACACGGTCCAGCCGACTTACCCGGCAAGGTGAACAGGCGCGCGGCGCATTCCTCGTCAATTGGCGTTCCGTCGTCGGTGACCGCGCCGAAAATCAAATGATCCTCCGCCTGATCGAGCGATTCGACACTGAAGGCGGAAAGCGTGAGCCAGCCGGATTTCCCCACCAGCGGCTCCAAAATGCTGACGATTCCATCGTGCTCCTCGTAACTGAAACGGACTTCGACTGCGGGTAATTCCCGGGCTTTGGCCTGCCGGATGACAGCCTCGGCAAGCGGATGGTGAAGCCGGTATAGGTACGCCTCGCCGGAACGGCGCGGGAGTTCGTAGTGACCCAGCGGAATGTCGCCGCCAGCATCCCGAAACGGGCACTCGATCAAATTGAATGACGAATCGTCGAGAAAATCCGCATGTCCACCCAATTCCTGCCGGGTCAGTTGCATGAGCAATCGCTCATAGCGGTTCAGAAAAGCCTTGGAGGTTTCATCGCTGATCTTGAGCTTTTCGCGCACCTCGTCGTCGAAGTTTTCCAACAGCTTGCGGCGCGTCTGGGTCATGGACTCGTTGATCTCCAGACTCAATTCGAGCTGGAGTTGGTCGAAAGCAACCTTGATTTCCTCGTGCTTGCGGCAACGCTGATAGATATCGTTGATGCGCTTTTCGAAATCCACACCGCTCTCTATCGCACCGAGCACCTCGTCGCTGGCGCCGAAAACGCCCTCAAAAAGCTGAAACTTTTCGGAAAGGAGTTCATACACGCGCCGGTCGGCTTCATTCTTGCGGTTCAGGAAATTAACCACCACCACATCATGCTGCTGGCCGTAGCGGTGGCAGCGGCCGATGCGCTGCTCGATGCGCTGGGGATTCCAAGGCAGGTCGTAGTTTACCACCAGAGAGCAGAACTGGAGATTGATGCCCTCCGCACCCGCTTCCGTGGCGATCATGATGCGGCCCTGCTCACGGAAATAATCCACGAGTGCGGAACGCATGTCGGCGGATTTCGAACCGGTGACACGGTCGGTGCCGGCGTGGCGTTCGAACCATGCCGCATAAATCGCCTTCGAGCGTTCATCGGTATTCGAGCCATTGAAGAGGACAATGCCCTCCGCGAATGCGCTGTCCGCCAATACTCGCAACAAGTAGCTCTGCGTTTTTCGCGATTCCGTGAAGATGATCGCTTTCTCGGCCGCTCCGAGTTCACGCGCCTTGACAAAGGCAATGGCCAGAGCCTTAACAAGCGCTTTGCCCTTTGCGTTTTTTTCGATTGAAATCGCCAGTTTCGCGAATCCGTCCAAGTCAGCAACCTCTGCTTCGATGGCGGCACGATCGGCATCGGACAGCGGCTCGACCGGCTGTTCGTCCGTCCATTCCTCGGCGGTTTCATCGAGCGCCTCGTAATCCTTGTCCAACTCGTCTTCAAGCGACTCCCCAGTCTCCTTTTTCCGGAGTTTGGCCTTGAGGCGGTTGGAGATGGTTTCGAGAGCGCCGGCGATGGCGAATGTGGAGGACGCAAGGAGCTTACGCAGCACCAGCGTCATGAGAGAGCGCTGGCTGGCGGGTAAAGCCTGGAGATTGTCGCGCCGGAGATAATCGGACACGAGATTATAAAGGCGATCCTCGCCTTCCTCCGGCGTGAACTCTTCGACCAGCGGAAGTCGTTTGGTGAATGGAATGTAGGACGTGACCTGCCGACGAAGGGTGCGATGGCAGATTGGCTTGAGTCGCGCCTTGAGCGTCTGGAAAACCTGGTCCTGAGTGAGATTGGCGAACTGTTCGCGAAAACTCTTGAGGTCGCCAAACGTGTGCTCATCAATAAAGCTGACGAGTCCGAAGAGTTCGAGCAGCGAATTTTGCAGCGGCGTGGCGGTGAGCAGCAACTTGTTCTTGTTCGCGAGCGCGAGCTTGAGCGTGTTGGCAATGACGTTGGCTGGTTTATAGACATTGCGCAGCCGATGCGCCTCATCCATAACCACAAGATCCCATGGTGTGTTCGCCACATCGGCGGCCTTATTGCGGGCGAACTGGTAGGAACAGATAACAATGGCATCCCTGGTTACAAACGGATGGAAATTACCCACCTTTACCGCAGCGTTGTAGGACTTGGTTTCGAGAATCTGGCAGGGCAGGAAAAACTTTTCGCTCAACTCCTGATACCATTGCTTGCGAAGGTTAGAGGGAACGATGATCAGAATGCAGCGTTTTCTCTCGGCCCATTTCTGCGAGAGCACGAGCCCCGCTTCGATGGTCTTGCCAAGTCCAACTTCATCCGCCAGCAGCGCGCCCTTGGAAAGAGGCGAATTGAAGGCAAAAAGGGCCGCATCCACCTGATGGGGATTCAAATCGACCTGCGCCCCCGCCACCGCGCCAGCGAGCTTTTCCATACTGTCCGAAGAGCAGCGCTTGGTCAGCTCGTGAGCGAAATACTTGGAGTGGTAGTGAGTAAACGTCATGCGGCGTGTTCGTTACTTGAGCGTATCGACTTATGCCGGCCATGATTGCACGGTGTTCCTGCCCTGTCGAGTCTTGAGTTGCGCGCCCGGACAGCCGCAGTCGGGCGGCCATTTTTCCGAAACCGACCTTGACTTTCGGAGCCGATTTTCCTATCTTTGCTAGGTTTTTTTGACGTCGTTTATTCACGGCGGCCAACATACTATTCGGAAGGTTCACGCGCATGAGTCTGGAACAATTCTTCAATCCCCGCTCGGTCGCCATCGTGGGCGCGTCCCGGGAAAAAGGCAAGGTCGGCTACGAAATCCTCGCCAGCATGGTCAAAGGCGGATTCGCCGGCGCCATCTACCCGGTCAACGCCAAGGCCACCGAAGTGGAAGGCTTGCCGTGTTATCCCGGCCTCAAGGCCATCGGCAAACCCGTGGACCTGGCCATCATCGTGATCCCGTCGAAGTTCGTCGTCGCGGTCATGAACGAATGCGCGGAACTGGGCATCAAGTCCGTGGTGATCATCACCGCCGGATTCAAGGAAACCGGCGACGCCGGCAAGGCCATCGAGCTGGAAGTCGCCGCCATCGCCCGCCGGAACGGCATCCGCGTGGTCGGCCCCAACTGCCTTGGCGTCATGAGCACCAGCTCCAAGCTGAACGGAAGCTTCGGCGGCGACCTGCCGGTCGAAGGCGGCATCGGCTACATGTCCCAGTCCGGCGCCCTCATGGCCGCCATCCTGGACATGGCGAACGCGCAGAAGATCGGCTTCAGCAAACTCGTCAGCTTCGGCAACAAGTGCGATGTCAACGAACTCGACGTGATCAAGGCCTTCGCCGACGACCCCAAGACCTCCGTGATCGCGGGTTATCTGGAAAACATCATCGACGGCCAGGCGTTCACCCGGGTCGCCGAGGAAATCAGCCGCCGCAAGCCCATCCTGCTCATGAAATCCGGCGGCACCGCCGCCGGCGCCAAGGCCGCCTCCTCCCACACCGGGAGCCTCGCGGGCGGGGACACCGTCTACAACTGCCTCTTCCAGCGCACCGGCATCGTCCGCTGCCCCTCCATCAAGGCCCAGTTCGATTTCGCCCAGGCCTTCGCGTACCAGCCCCTGCCCCCGGGCTCCCGCGTCGTCGTGGTCACCAATGCCGGCGGCCCCGGCATCATGGCCGCCGACGCGATCGAGCGCGAAGGGCTGACCTTCGCGAAGCTGACCGAGGAAACCATGAAAAAGCTGGCGCCCAAGCTGCCGCCGGCCGCCAACATCGCCAACCCCGTGGACGTGCTGGGCGACGCGCTCGCCGACCGCTACGAATTTGCGCTCGACACCGTGCTGGACGATCCCGGCGTGGATATCGCGCTGGTGCTGCTGACCCCGCAGGCCATGACCCAGGCCACCGAAACGGCCCAGGCCATGGTCCGCATCCTCAAGGCCAAAAAGGGCAAGCCCGTCCTCGCCTGTTTCATGGGCGCCGCCAAGATCGCCGAGGGCCTACGTATTCTCCGCGAAGGCAGCATCCCTCAATACGGATCCCCGGAAAGCGCGGTCAAGGCCATCAAGGTGTTCGCCGATTATGCGGCCTGGCGCCGGGAGCCGCCCCGTGTCATCACCCCCATCAAAGTCGACAAAGCCGCCGCCGGCGCGATTCTCAAGGCGCATCTGGACAAAGGCCTGCGCGAAGTCGGCGAAACCGAAGCCAAGAAAGTGCTCGAAGCCTACGGCTTCATCACCCCCAAATCCGGAATCGCCGCCACCGCCGAAGAAGCGGTCAAGCTCGCGACCTCGATCGGCTTCCCCGTCGTCATGAAAATCAACTCGCCGGACATCTCCCACAAATCGGATGTCGGCGGCGTGAAAGTCAACCTGGCCAGCGCCCAGGCCGTGGCCGACGCCTTCAACGGCATGATGAGCCAGATCCCCCAGAAAATGCCCAAGGCCAAACTCGAGGGTGTCTCCATCCAGGAAATGTGCAAGCGCAGTCAGGAGATCATCCTGGGCGTCAATCGCGACAAGATGGGCGCCATGCTGATGTTCGGACTCGGCGGCATCCTGGTGGAAGTGCTGAAAGACGTGACGTTTGCGCTGGCCCCCCTGACCGAAAACGACGCGAAACGGATGATCGAAAGCACCCGGACCTGCAAAATCCTCAAAGGCGTGCGCGGTCAGCCCGGCGTGGACATGGACGCGCTTGTTCAGGCGCTCCTGCGCCTCTCCCAGCTCGTCACGGACTTCCCCGAAATCAAGGAACTGGATATTAACCCCTTCATGGCGGGATTGCCCGGCCAGACCTCCGTGGCGGTGGATGCCCGCATCAGCGTGGAAAAATAGGGCTCGGGCTCAGATCAGGTCGGCCGGCGGGTTGGACTTCAATCCGCCCGCCTCATCCCGGACCAGCCGGCCGGCCATATCCTGAAGCAATTTGATCAGCAATTCGGGATTGGAAAGATGGGCCGGACTCAAGGCCACGACCTCGGCCTCCTCCGAGTCCACCCGGGCAGTCGCCATGCGGGGGAGGCCCAGCAGCGCCCCCACCTCCCCGAAACAACGCCCCTTCCCCATCACGGCCACCGTGGCGCCGTCCCGCACCATGGCCAGGCTCCCGCGGGCCACCACGAACATCTCTTCGCCCGCATCACCCTGAGCGAAAAGAATCTCCCCGTGCCGCATCGGACGCGTATAGCTCCGGGCCAGGAACCGATACCGGGGATTCGTCTCGTCCCCGCTCAGCAACCGCTTCACCTGATCGCCCAGGACCAGCTCCTTGCGCCGGATCAGACAGGACATCACCTCCGCGCCGAACAGGATCGACACACTGGCGGAATAGATCCAGACAAAGAAGAGGAAAATCGCCTTAAGCGAGCCGAACATGTACCCATAATCCGGATCGAATTGCAGCATCAGTGAAAAAAGCGGATTCATCAGTTTGAGGAAGAGTGCCGTCACCACCGCGCCCGCCACAAGGGCGCCCGGATGACGGCGGTCGGGAACAAAGAGAAAAAAGAAGATAAACAAGCAGAGGAAGGCCGCCAGGTTGGGCACCCCGTAATCCATCAACGTTCGCAGCATCGGCACATGGGCGCCAAACAGGCGGTCGGCCACGCCATACACCCACCCCGTGCCCGTCAGCACCGCCATCAGGGCGACAATCAGCAACAGGGAGGCCATGTCATACAACTTTCGGAGCACAAAGCCCACCGGCCCACGCCCCCCCAGCCGGAACGCCCCCACCGACATCTTGAAAATGGAGGCGAACGTCACCCTCAACACCGAGGCCACCGGCACCATCCACCAGAACAGCACCACAATGGAAACCAGGCTCCAGGCCTTCTGCTCGGCCAAGCCCGTCACCTCGCGCAGAACCAGCTCCTTGCTCTGGGGCAGAATCTGGCCGATCAGCTTCTCCAGCATCGCAATGGCCGTATCCGGCGAAATCAGACGGCTGCCCACCAGGACCAGGGCCAGGAACAGGGGGATGAACGACATGAAGGTGTAATACGCCAGCATGCCGGACTTCTGAAGCCCGTCGTCCCGCACAAACCCCAAAACAGGCTCCACGGTGACCAGCAGGATAAAGTCGCCCAACCACTTGATTCGCTGCCGGGCCTTTCCGATAAACGCCCGCCCCTGCCCGGACAAACGTCCCAGCCGGTCTGAAGTCAGATTTTGACGCCTCATGCACCCTCCGCTTCGTTCCCAACGCGTGCCCATTCTAGGGGACGCCCCACCCCCGAGCAAGACCAAATCAACCGGTTTTTCCGCTCGCTTCAACCGGCTTCGTGTGCTAGCGTGACCCCTCATTAAACCATGAAAAAAGACACTGCATTCCGCTTCCGCCTGTTGTTGCCCCTGCTGGCCGTCCTCGTGGCCGCCCTCGGCATCCGCGCCATGGCCTCCGGCGAGCGGGTCAGCCTCCGGTCCTGGCTGCAGCGCAAACTGGGCGCCGACCCGCCCCCCGCCACCGTGGTCCTTCCGGACGCCACCCCCGCGGCCCCGTCTGCCGCCGCCGCCTCAGGCGATGCCGAACCCGTCATCAAGGAGCTCAAACCCGAGCCCATCCATCCCCTCGTGGCACGGAATGTGGCCCGGCGCCTCCCGGCCATGCACCTCACCCGGATGCCGCTCAATGACGTGATCGCCACCCGGGCGCTCGCCCTCTACCTGGACAAGCTGGACTACGACCGCACCGTCTTCCTCGCCTCGGATATTGAGGAATTCCGGAACGACACCGACAAACTCGCCGACGCCGTGAAAAACGGGGACCTGTCGTTCGCCTTCCGGGCCTTCGACGTTTATAAGATCCGGCTTCGCAACCGCTCCGCCTGGGTGGACGACCTGCTGGGCAAACGGGTTGACTTCGACGTTCCGGAAACCTACGCCTGGAAACGCAAGGACGCCCCCTGGCCGGCCACGCTTGAGCAATGGGACGATCTGTGGCGCCGGAAAATCAAGAACGAGCTCGTCTCCCGCATGGTCTCCCGAAAACTCCAGGCGGAAGAGGCGGCCTCCCAGACCAACTCCCTGCCCGCGGAAGCCGCCACCAACGTCAACGCGGCTTTCAAGGCCTGGGAAAGCCTCTCCCCCGAGGAATTCGTCCGCAAACGCTATCACCAGCAGCTCCTCGTCGTGGAAGACCACGATGCCGAATGGGTCGTGCAGAACTACCTCAGCTCCTTCTGCCAGGCCTACGATCCCCACACTGACTATATGTCCGCCGCGGCATCCGAGGACTTCGATATCGACATGAAGCTGTCTCTCAGCGGGGTCGGGGCCGTGCTGGCGCCCGAAGACGGCGTCCCCAAAGTCATCCGAATCATCCCCGGCGGCCCGGCCGAACGCGACGGCCGCCTCAAGCCCGGAGACAAGATCGTGGCCGTCGCCCAGGGCGATGGCGAGCCGGTCGACATCCTCCACTGGCCCCTGTCCCGGGCCGTCCGGCTCATCCGCGGACCCCGCGGCACCAAGGTGGTCCTCTCCGTCGTGCCCGCCGCCGATGTGAGCGGCCGCACCGTCAAGCTCGACCTGACCCGCGAGGAAGTCAAACTCGAAGAAGAAGCCGCCAAGGCGGAAATTCACGAAGCCGTGGGCGCCCAGGGACGGACCTGGCGCCTGGCGCTCGTGCGCCTGCCCGCCTTCTACGCCGATATGCGCCGCAAGAACGGCGGGGACGAGGAGTTGCGCAGCAGCGCCCAGGATGTCCGGAAAATACTCCACGATCTCGCCACCAATCATGTGGATGGACTCCTCCTCGACCTGCGCGATAACGGCGGCGGTGCGCTCGGCGAGGCCGTGGAAATGACCGGCCTCTTCCTCGAAGGCCCGCGCGAACCCGTGGTCCAGGTCAAGGAAAGCTGGCGGGTCAACGTGCTCCCCGATCCCGACCCGTCCATCACCTTTACCGGAAAAGTCGCCGTGCTGATCAACCGCCAAAGCGCGTCCGCCTCGGAAATTCTGGCCGCCGCCCTCCAGGATTACGGCCGCGCCATCATGATCGGGGACTCCAAGACCCACGGCAAAGGCACGGTCCAGACCCTCGCGCCCGTCAGCGATTTCGACACCTCCCAGGGCACGATCAAAGTCACCGCCGCCAGCTTCCATCGCATCGGCGGCGGCTCCACCCAGATCAAGGGGGTCCGGGCCGACATCGTGATTCCGTCCGCCCTGGAATGCCTCGAAATCGACGAGGAATACCTGCCCTACCCGCTGCCCTGGAGCGTCATTCCGGCGGTGGCCTTCGCGCCCGTTGACGATCTCCAGCCCGAAATTGAGGCCCTTCGCGCGCGCGCCGAAACACGGATGGCGGCCGACCCGCGCTTCGCCGCCCGGCTCGAGCAGATCCGGCGCCTGGCCGCCATGCAGAAGGCCGCCACCATCTCCCTCCGCCTCGCCGACCGCATCGAGCTGGCCCGCACGGAACGCGCACTCATGGATCTTCAGACGGCGGACGACCCGGCCACCAAGAAGAGGCAGGGCTCGGACCTCGTGGAAGAAGAAGCGAGGCGCATCCTCGTGGACATGCTCGAATGGACTCCCGCAACACCGAAAGAAACCCCTTGATCGCCGCCACCTTCAACGCCAACTCCATTCGAACCCGACTTGACACAATCCTCGCCTGGCTGGCCCAGCACCAGCCCGACGTTCTGGGCATTCAGGAAACCAAGGTTCAGGATAAGGACTTCCCCCTGGACCCCTTCCGGGCCGCCGGCTACCACGTCTCTTTCCGCGGCGAAAAGGCCCACGGCGGAGTTGCCCTCCTGACCCGGTCCGAGCCCTCGGCCGTCGCCTACGGACTGGATGACGGCGAGGAGCCCGCCGACCCGGCCCGACTCGTCTACGCCTTCGTCAATGGCCTTCACGTCGTGAACTGCTACGTGCCCCAGGGGCGCGAGATCACCGACCCCCAGTATGCCTACAAGCTCCGCTGGCTGGTCCGGCTGCGCGCCTATTTCGCCCGGCACTTCACCACCCGCGACAAGGTCCTCTGGATGGGCGACTTCAACGTGGCGCCCGGGTCCGCCGACATCTACAACTCCGAACACCAGGCCAACCACGTGGCCTACCATGTCGACGCCCGCCGCGCCTTGAACACCGTGCGCGACTGGGGCTTCATCGACGTCTACCGCAAACACCACCCCGAGCCCGGCCGCTACACCTATTTCGACTACCGCCTCAGCGACGCCCTGGAGGCCAACCGGGGCTGGCGGGTGGACCATCTCTTCGCCACCCCGCCGCTGGCCTCCCGCTCCACCGACGCCTGGATCGACCTCGAACCCCGCCGCGCCGAACAACCCTCGGACCACACCTTTCTCGCCGCGTCGTTCAAACTCTAAACAACGCCCTCAACACCAGGAGCCCCACATGGCCGCCAAACCCAAAGCCTCACCGACCGCTGCCCCGCAACTCCCCAAGGGGGACACCCGCTGGTTTGTGCGAGACCGCTTCGGCATGTTCATCCACTGGGGTCTCTATTCCCAGGGCGCCCGTCACGAATGGCTGATGAACAACGAAAATATCCCCGTCGAGGACTACGAAAAACGGTATTTCAAGCGGTTCGATCCCGACCTGTACAACCCCGAGCTGTGGGCCGCCGCCGCCGCCAACGCGGGCATGAAGTATTTCGTCGTCACCGCCAAACACCACGAAGGCTTCTGCCTCTGGAATTCCAAATACACCGACTACAAGGCGCCCAACACCGCCGCCAAACGCGACCTGCTCAAACCCATGGTCAAGGCTTTCCGCGAACACGGCGTGCGCGCGGGCGTCTATTACTCCCTGCTCGACTGGCACCATCCGGATTTTGTGATCGACAACCGGATCGGCCCGTATCGCGGCAAGACGGACGCGGAACGCGCCGCGCTGAACAAGGGCCGCCGGATGGAGCGCTATGCCGAGTATATGCGCAACCAGGTGACCGAGCTGTTGACGAATTACGGCGACATCGATGTGCTCTGGTTCGACTTCTCCTACCCGCCGGAAAAGGACAAGGCCGGCGACTTCACCCTCGGCAAGGGCCGGATGGCCTGGGAGTCGGAAAAACTGTACGCACTGGTTCGCAAACTGCGCCCCGACATCATTGTGGACAACCGCCTCGACCTTCCGGGCGCCTGGGATATCATGACCCCCGAACAGTGCCAGCCCCGCGAGTGGGTGACGCATGAGGGGCAGAAAGTCGTGTGGGAAGCCTGCCAGACCTTCAGCGGTTCCTGGGGTTACCACCGCGACGAATCGAGCTGGCGGAGCACCGACGAACTGGTGCGCACGCTGGTCGACTGCGTCAGCAAGGGCGGCAACCTGCTGATGAACGTGGGACCGACCGGCCGCGGCGAATTCGACGCCCGCGCGTTGGACCGCCTGCAGGGCATCGGCGAGTGGATGAAGCGGCACAATCGCTCCATTTACGGCTGCACCGCCGCGCCCGCCGACATCCCCGTGCCGGAAAACTGCCGCCTGACGTGGAATCCGGAAACCAAGCGGCTCTACGTGCACGTCTTCGCCTGGCCCTTCTCGCACATCCACCTGGACAACCTGGCCGACAAGGTCGAATATGCCCAGTTGCTGAACGACGCCTCGGAACTGCGCCCCATGGGCGGCTGGCATGCCGGCCAGATCACGAACAAGGCCAACACCCTGTCCCTCAACCTGCCCGCCCAAAAGCCCAACGTCGCCGTGCCCGTGATCGAATTGTTCATGAAATAGGTTCCTCGCACAGGGAAACTTGTCGTGAAACAGAAAATCGATATCCCGGTGACCATGCGGGACGGCGTGACGCTTTCCACCGACATCCGCATCCCCGATGGGCCGGGTCCGTTCCCGGCCATTGTCACGCGCACCCCCTATAACAACAGCGGATTCGCACCGAACGATCCCTATCTCCTGAGCGGATACGTGTCGGTCCTGCAGGACTGCCGGGGGCGGTTCGATTCAGAAGGCCGGTTCGCTCCGTTCCTGGAGGCGGAGGACGGGGCCGATACGCTGGCCTGGGTGAAAGCCCAGCCCTGGTGCGACGGGCGGATCGGGATGCTGGGCAATTCCTACTGTGCAACCTGCCAGCTCACCGCCGCCTGGATGCGGCCTCCGGGCCTCCTCGCCATCACGCCCGGCATCATGGGGTGCGATCTGTTCAAGGACATGGTCTATTACAACGGCGTGCTCAACCTGTCCATGGCCTTCACCTGGGGCGCCGGCGTCTCCGGACGCAGCGGCCAGAGCCACGAGACCAGCGACTTGCAGAACCTGTTCTGGCATCTTCCCCTGGCGGACATGGACGAGACCGCCGGTTTCCGGATGCCTCACTTCCGCGAATGCCTGGCCCACCCGGTCCACGACCGGTACTGGACCGCCTCCAGCGTGGAGCAGCACTACGGCGAATTCAACGTGCCGGCCCTGCACAGCGGCGGCTGGTACGATTTCTTCAGCGAGGGCACCACGCGAAATTTCCAGGGCATCCGCGCCAAGGGCGGGCCCCTCGCCCGGGCCTCTCAGCGGCTGGTCATGGGACCCTGGCCACACGGGCTCGGCGGCCGGCTCACCGGCCAGCTGGACTTCGGCGAACCGGCCACGATGGCGATTGACACCCTCTATAAACGCTGGCTGGACCGCTGGGTCAAAGGCATCGACAACGGCGTGGACCGGGAACCGGCTGTTCAGATTTTCATGATGGGCGCGAACGAATGGCGCGACGAAACCCAATGGCCCCCGGCCGACGCCCGGGATATGGCGCTCTTCCTGGCCAGCGGCGGCGCGGCCAACACCCTCATCGGAAACGGAGACCTAACGCCCGTAAAACCCGCCGGCGGAGCCTCCCTCGACCGTTATACCTACAACCCCGCCAACCCGGCGCCCACCCTGGGCGGCGGCATGTATGGATTCCCCAACGGACCCACCGACCACGCGCCGCTGGAACGCCGCGACGACGTCCTCGTCTACACGGGAAACAGGCTGGAACAACCGGTAACCATCGCGGGTTATATCAAAGGCGTACTGTATATCGAGTCGGACTGCGTGGACACCGACTTTGTCATGCGCCTGTGCGACGTGTATCCGGACGGACGGTCCATCATTTTATGCGATGGCATTGCACGGACCCGGTTCCGGGACGGACTCGACCAGGAAGTGTTCATGAAGCCGGGCACCGTCTATGAAATCGAAATCCCGATGAGCGTGACCGCCAACGTGTTCCTGCCGGGCCATCGAATCCGGGTGGAAGTGACCTCCAGCTGCTTCCCCCGTTTTGCGCGGAACCTGAATACCGGCGAACCGTCCGCCACCGGCACGCGGATGCAGCTTGCCCATCAAACGGTCTGGCATTCGGCGTCCCGCCCGTCACGGATCGTGTTGCCGATTCTACCGTGAGCGCGCTTGCGTTTCCGGGCGCATTCCGCTATCGTGCCTGACATTCCAACGGAGAAGTGCTATGAAAAAGACGAAGGTCGGCATCATCGGCTGCGGCAATATCTCAAGCATCTACTGCAAGATCCTCAAGAAAATGGAAAACGTGGACCTGGCGGTCGTGGCGGACCTCCTGCCCGCCCGCGCCAAGGACCGCGCCAAGGAATTCGGCATCGCCCGCGCCGCCACCGTGGCCCAGCTCCTCGCCGATCGCGACGTCAAGATCGTCGTCAACCTCACCATCCCCAAGGCCCACGCCTCCGTGGCCCTCCAGGCCCTCCAGGCCGGCAAAAGCGTCTACAACGAAAAGCCGCTGACCGTGACCCGCGCCGACGCCGCCGCCCTGCTCAAGCTGGCGGCCAAGCAGAAAGTCCGCGTCGGCGGCGCGCCTGACACCTTCCTCGGCGCCGGCATCCAGACCTGCCGCAAGCTGATCGATGACGGCTGGATCGGCACGCCCGTAGCCGCCACGGCGTTCATGATGTGCCGCGGCCACGAGAGCTGGCACCCGGATCCCGACTTCTATTACCAGACCGGCGGCGGCCCCATGTTCGACATGGGCCCCTACTATCTCACCGCCCTCATCAACCTGATCGGCCCCATCCGCCGCATCTCGGGTTCCGCCCGCGTCACCTTCCCGGAGCGGCTCATCACCAGCCAGCCCAAGAGCGGCACGATCATCAAGGTCAACACCCCCACCCACATCGCCGGCGTCATGGATTTCCAGAACGGCGCCATCGGCACCATCGTGACCAGCTTCGATGTCTGCGCCCACACCCATTCCTGCATCGAAATCTACGGCACCTCCGGCTCGATCCTCGTGCCCGATCCCAACGGTTTCGGCGGCGAGGTCAAGGTCAAGCGCCACGGCGCGAAGGAGTGGACGCTCGTGCCCCACACGCACAGCTACCCGGAAAACAGCCGCGGCCTCGGCGTGGCCGACATGGCCGCCGCCATCGCCTCGGGCCGGCCCCACCGCGCCAGCGGAGAACTGGCCGCCCATGTGCTCGACGCCATGCAGGCGTTCCTGGACGCCTCCAATACGGGAACCGCCGTCACACTCGCCACCACCTGCGCCCAACCCGCCCCCATGCCCATGAATCTGCGGGATGGTGAAGTGGAAGCGTAATCCTCTTCGGTCTCGAAATCGGTCTCGCGATCAACATCGCTATACCGCGCTACTGCAGCCACGCTTATAGCCGGAAACGCTTCTCCGACCGCATTCCCAGAAGACGTTCTGCTTTGACATAAATATGGGAATATGGGAATATTCCGATATGAAGACGACCTTGGAAATCCCCAACGGGCTTTATCGGAAGGCCAAGATCAAGGCCGCCATGGACGGCCGCAAGCTGAAAGATCTTGTCGCGGAAGGACTCACGCTGGTGCTCGGCGAAAAAGGGCCGTTCCCCGCGGCAAAGGAAACCCCCTCCGCCTACACGGTTCTGAAAGAGGCCTGCGGCTGCGTGGACTCCGGCGTACCCGACCTGGCTTCCAACCCCCGGCACATGGAAGGCTTCGGTCGTGAATAGGGGCGTGATCATGGACACCGGCCCGCTCGTGGCCTTCATGGACCGCGCCGAAAAACACCACGACTGGGCCTGCAAACAGTTCCGTCTCTGTCCAGCACCCTTGCTGACTTGCGAAGCGGTTCTGACGGAAACGCTCTTCCTGTTGCGCCGCATGCCGACCGCCCAAAACAGACTGCTCGAACTGGTGGCCCGCCAATCCCTGCAACCGATCTTCCGCCTGCAGGATGAAATCGAAACCATCCGCCGGTTGCACGCCAAGTATCAAGACCTCCCCATGTCTCTGGCGGACGCCTGCCTGGTTTGCCACTCGGACTCCACCGGGCTTCCCATCTGCACGCTGGACTCGGACTTCACCCTCTACCGCAGGCGCGACGGAACACCCTTGCCACTTATCTCCCCCGTTGAACCCTGAGAGGCTGTTTGTGGCCCGTGAGACCGATTTCCCCTTCTTGAACGCCAATAACACTGCGGGCCTGGCTCGGGAACCGAAATCGCGCGCCGCCCAAGGCTCATCGGAGATGGCCGGGCGCGCGAGGAGCTCGGAGTTTCGCCGTTTCGATCAGGCGGAACTGGGCGTCGCGATTTTGAGACGGAGCCGCCTGACGGCGGGGTGAGCAGGGCTCGTGCCCGCGAACCCCCAGCCGGAAGGCGGATACGGCCAAAAGCGCCCGCTCAGGGCCGCCCGAAACGGCGCAACGCTCAGCCTTTCCACCAGTCAGCCACAATGCGGCGTCGACGGAGCGACGCCCTCCAGCGCTTCGCAAAAATCAATGCCTCTGAACTTCCCTTTCGTCACAAGTTCCCCTATACTGCCCACCCGCAACGAAAGGACCCCCATGGCCGGCGAATATATCTTCAACCTGGAACATCTGACCAAGCAGCACGACAAGCGCACCGTGCTGGACGACGTCACCCTCGCCTTCTTCTTCGGCGCCCACATCGGCGTCATCGGCGCCAACGGCTCCGGCAAATCCACCCTCCTGCGCATCATGGCCGGAATCGACACGGAATTCATGGGCGAATGCCGGATCGCCAAAAACATGCGCATCGGATTCCTCCCCCAGGAACCCCAGCTCGCCGCCGGCAAAACCGTCATGGAATCCGTTCTGGAAGGCGTCGCCGCCTCCCAGGCCATCCTGGACCGCTACAACGCCGTCTGCGACAAACTCGGCGAAAAACTCCCCCCGGAAGAGACCGACAAACTCAACGACGAGCTCGGCCGCCTGCAGGACACGATCGACGCCAACGACCTCTGGAATCTCGAATCCCTCGTCGAGCAGGCCATGGAAGCGCTCCGCCTGCCCCCCTCCGAGGCCTCCGTCGACACCCTCTCCGGCGGCGAACGCCGCCGGGTGGCCCTCTGCCGCCTGCTCATCTCCAACCCCGATGTGCTGCTGCTCGACGAGCCCACCAACCACCTCGACGCCGAATCCGTGGCCTGGATCGAAACCTATCTCAAAAAATTCACCGGCACGCTGGTGGTCGTGACCCACGACCGCTACTTCCTGAACAACGTGACCGAGTGGATGCTCGAGCTCGACGGCGGCCACGCCTACCCCTACAAGGGCAACTACGAAAGCTGGCTCGACCAGAAGCAGCAGCTCATGGCCCGCGAAAACAAGCTGGCCGAATCCCGCCGCAAGCTGCTCGAGCAGGAGCTGTCCTGGGTCCGCACCAATCCCTCCGGCCGCCGCGCCAAAAGCAAGGCCCGCCTCTCCCATTACGAGGAACTCCAGACCCAGCAGATCGACACCCGCGAGGACGAGCTGCGCATCCAGATCCCGCCCGGCCCGCGGCTAGGCGACCTCGTCGTGCGCGCGGACAAGCTGGCCATGGCGTTCGGCGAGCAGTTGCTGTTCGAGGACGTCGCCTTCAACCTCCCCCGGGGCGGCATCGTGGGCGTGATCGGCGGCAACGGCGCCGGCAAAACCACCCTCTTCAAGCTCATCTCCCACGCTCTGAAGCCC
>CAMDGM010000008.1 GCA_945898015.1 PVC group bacterium
TTCTGAACTTCCAGCACCTTGGTTAAATTGGAGCGCGACACCAGCTTATACCGCTTCAAGTCGATCAACTCCGACTCCAGCCCGTCCGCCAGCGCCTTCACCTCATCCTTCGACACACCCCCGCCCGGTTCGAACGTCATCACCGCGCAGGTGGGGAGGTCGGCGGCATGGGTGGCACAGGCAAGGAAGAAGAGGGCCAGAACAACAAACGGAAACTTCATAACCCCCCACATGAACGAATGCGCTTAATCATGCGCAAGATGCTAAAGCTTTCCCCTGAATTGTCAATCTTGGGAAAATCTTTACGAGCCAATTGGGCGCATCTGCGATTAGTTGCGAGGCCTAGGCATGTCATGGCCCGATGCTTCCGAAAGAAGCCCATGAACCCGAGTATCCTTCCTTGAAAGCCACTATAACTCGGGCTTCTAACGGGAACCCTTCGGCAAGCTCAGGGCAAGCCGAGATCGCGCGCCGGCCCTGAGCGAAGTCGAAGGGCCGCCCGAGGCTCATCGATAGATGGCCGGGCGCGCGAGTGGACCCGGTTGCGGCGTTTCGATCAGGCGAAAATGGACGCGACGATTTCGAGGCGCAGCCGCCTGACGGCGAGGCGGCGTGGGCTCGTGCCCCGACGCCTCCAGCCGGAAGGCGGATCCGCCCGAAAGCGGCCGGCCATTTGCGCCCGAAACGCCGCAACCAGCACAACCGACAACTCAACCGCAAAGACACTAGTGCCAAAACTCAGATTTGCCGAACGGGCTTCCTCATGGAAGCCGCGGTCGCGCGCCGCCCGAGCGGATCGACAGATCGCGGGCGCGCGAGGCGTTTCGGGTGCGGCGTTCCGTCAGCCGGAATAGGGCGAGACGATTTTCCGATGATGGGGGGCGACGGCGATGAGACGTGGAATTACGGTCCCGGCTCATCCAGCCGGAGCCCCACAGCGCGGAAAAGCGTCCGCCCGATTACGGCCGGAACGCCGCACCCAGCATAACCGACAACTCAACCGCAAAGACACTAGTGCCAAAACTCAGAGATGCACCCTATTGAACGGCCTAGCGCTGATAAATCGGCAGCTGGCGGTAGGAGACGCTCAGGGCCAGGATGGCCATCGCCGTTCTATAACCGGGACCCGTCCCCCCATCTCCGCCCAGGCCACGCCAGGAGCCTTCCGCTGTCTGAAGGGCCAGCATCTCCTCATAAAATTTCGGCGCATACTCATCCCACTCCGCCTCACCCAGCTGGAACATCCCCTGGGCGGTGTAATAGGCGGAATAGTAAAAGTGTCCGTCCTTCAGTCCCTTTTTTAGGAGATACTGCCCCGCCTTCAACGTTTCCGGGGAACGGTGCGCGCCACCCAGCTCCAGGCACAGCAGCCCCACGCCCGTCCGGGCCGTCCCGGATCCGCTGCCCGGCGTGTACGCGAACCCGCCATCCGGACTGTTACAGCGCCGGATGAAAGCCAGCCCCCGGTCAATCGCTTCCCGGGGCACCGGCGTGGCACTGTTCCGCGCCGCCCGAAGCGCCATAAAGGCCCAGCCGGACAGGGAAATGTCGCTGTCCGCCGCGCGCGGTTCATATCGCCACCCGCCTTGCATGTTGGCCGACTTGGACACGTTCTGCGCGGAAAGAATCACCCCCAGCGCCCCGGCCAGCATCCGGTCAATTCGCTCCTGCCGCTCGGGGTCGACCATGCCCGACACTTCCGACAGCATCAGGGTGGTCATGCAATGCGTATACATCCCGCCGCCGCCCAGGGTGATATAGCCCTCCTTGGTCGGCAGGCCCAGGATGAAATCGATTCCCCGGTTCATCGTCTCGCCATACGGGCTCAGGCCGGGCCCATACCCCTTGGCCATGAACGCCATCACGCCCAGCGAGGTGATCCCCGCATGATTCTCCCACGACCCGTTGGCCTGCTGGTTCAATCGCAGGAATTCCAATCCCCGGTCAATGGCCTCGTCGAACGACTTGCGGAACCGCTCATCTTCCGTCGGTTCGCCCCGGACAATCCCCAGGCAGGCGAGCAGCAACACGCCCGCCAGAACCCGTTTCATCAGCCGATGTTCATTCTTCATGGGAGCGCCTCGATACTTCCTCGAAATAACGGCGGATCAGCCCGCGATAATCGTCAGGTTCGCCATCCTCCGCCCCTTCCATCACATCCCCGCTCAGATCTCCGGACAGGCGGAACCAGTTGCGCAACCGCATCGCGGAATCATAGCCCCACTCGCCGGGCGGAGACGCGTCTTCCTCTCCCACCTTGGATCCGCCGCCACCCGACGGCATCTCCATTCTCGGAAAACGAGCCTCCGGCTTGCCGCCCATGGCCTCGGCCCGCTGGGCCGCCGCCGCGGCCGCCTGCTTGAGCGGTTCGCCAACGCTTTTCGCCGTTTCAGATCCCGGCTCGCGCAGGGCCTGCTGCATCCCGCTCAAGGCCTCGGGAATCTGTTCGGCCATGGTCTTCAGCGCCGCATCCCCCGTCGGCTCCCCCGCCGGACTCGCCGGCATTTTGGACAGGGCCTGACGCGCCTGCGCCTGCGCCGCCGCCATGGCCTTTTGCACCGCGGCTTGCGCCGAGTCCGCCTGCTGTCCGGCCTGCTTGTCCATGGATTCGGACGGCGACTCGGCGGCCTGGCTGTTTTTTTCAAATGTCGCCGCCGCCGTATTGGCCAATTCCGATGCCTGGGCGGCCTGATTGACCACACTGTCCAACTCTCTGGCCTCAGGCTTCTTCAACGCCTCGGCCGTCATGCGGGCCGCCGACAGATCATCGCGCACGGCGGCCACCGCATCGGCCACATCCTCCTGACGTTCCGCCGCTTGCGCCCACGCCTCGGAACGTGAAACCGGCTCATCCGCCTTGGCCTCGCGCGTCCGGGCAACCAACGCCTGCTGCCGTTCAGCCACATCCTGCAAGGCGACCGCCTCCTGCTCCTGGCCCATCGCCTTTGCGGAGTCCGCCTGATGCCGTGCTTCGTCGGCCGCCTGAGTGGCCTCACGGGCCATATCGGCGGCGTCCATGGCACGCGCTTCCGCGGCCGAAGGCGTGACCGCCTGACTGGCCTGCGCCTCGCTCTTTTTTGCCGCTTCCGCCAATTGTCCGGCTTGCCGGGCCGCCTGTTGCGCGGCATCCGCCGCCTGGCGGGCCTGTCCGGCCAATTTCGCCAGCGGCTCCGCGATGGCATTTTTTGGAGAAGCCGGCGATGCCGGCGCCGCCGGCTTGGCGGCTTGCGCTGCCCGGAGTTCCGCCTGGGTGGCCGCCTGGCGGGCGGACTCCGCCGACTGGGCCGCCTGCGCCGCCTGCGCCCGAGCCTCTTCCGCGGCTTGAGCCGCCTCTCGGGTAGCCTGTTTGCGGCGGCCTTCAACATCGGCAAGAGCCGGAACCGGCATACGCGCCTGGGCCTCTTCAGCGGCAGCCGCCGCCTTACCCCGGGCCGCTTCGGCCGCATTGGCCGCCTCCGCGGCAGCACGTTGGGCTTGTTCCTCAGCCTGCTTTGCACGAGCCGCCGCATCCATAAAGGGAGTGGCCTGCTTTTGCATCGCCGATTCGACCGCCCCGGCTTTTTGCGCCGACTCGCGGGCCTGCCGGGCGGATTCGGCAACCTGCTCCACGGCCTTTTCACGCTCCTGAGGCGTCGTGGCTTTTGCCACGTCAGCCGCTTCCTGAGCAGCCTGCTTGGCCTGTTGTGACGCCTGATCCGCCAACGCGGCAGCCTCTTTCGCGCCTTGTCCGACCGTCGTCGCGACTGTCTGAGCCTTTACCGCCTCCTGCTTTTTCTGCGCCGCGTCTGCCTGTTTACTCAACTCTGCCCGCTTCGCCGCGCCATCGGCCTCCCGGGCCGCCTGTTTCACGGCTTCCTTCATTTGCTCCGCCGAAGCGGCAGCCTCCCGGGCCGATTCGGCGGACTGAGCAGCCTGGGTAGCTTGGAAACCCGCTTCTTTCGCGGCTTGCTCCAACTCGCGAGCCTCCTGCTTGCGACGAGCCTCGACCCCGGCGGTTTCAGGACTTGCCGCCCGGGCAGCCTTTTCGCCAAACGCCTCAGCTTTTTGAGCGGCCTTTTCCGTCTGCCGGGCTGCCTCTTCCGCATGTTTGACGGCCTGTTGCCTTTCCGCTTCGGTCTTCTGATCGCGAACCGCCTTGGCTTCCTCTTCCGCAGTCTTTGAAAATTGCCGGGCTTGCTCCGCCGAAAACTGGGCGGCGGCGGCCCACGTTTTGGCCTCCTCCGCCTTAAGACCGGGCTTTTCCGCGAGCCGGGCCGCCTGCTCCGCTGCCGCCTTCGCCCGAGCCTCGGCCTGCCGGGCCTGCTCAGCCGCCTGATCCGCGTCCTGCTGGGCCTGCTCTTCGCGGGCCTGGACCGCCGCCTGCGACGACAACGCGTCCCGCACTTTCTCAAGGGACTGGGCCGCCTTCCCAGCCTCCTTCTCCGTGATCGCCGCCGCCTGTTCAGCTCCGGCCAACGCCTGCTTTTCCGCCTCCGGAGTCGCCGCATTCCGGACTGCCTCCGCTTCGCGCTCCGTCTCGGCCGCCGCTGTTTTCGCCCGCTCCGCGGCCTCCCGGGCACGGGCCGCATCCTGAATCACCGGCTTCGCCTCCACGCCATCCGGAACAGCATCCGCCAGTCGCCGGGCCGAATCCGCCGAATCGGCCGCGTCTGCCGCAGCCCGTTTAGCCCGATCTTCAACCTGCTCCGCGCGGATGCCCGCCTCCAGGAATGGAGCCACCTGCTTTCGCACCTCCGCTTCCTTTGCTTCGGCTTGTTGGGCCGTCTCCCGGGCCTGCCGGGCTGTTTCGGCCACTTTCGCCAAAGCCTTCTCACGTTCCCGGGGTTCGGGAACCGCCGGAACCGCCTCCGCTTCGCGCACCGCCTGACTGGCCTTTTTCGCAGTCTGATCGGCCAGCACCGCCGCCTCTTTGGCACCCTGTTCTACCTGCTTGACCACGGCCTCCGCCACACGGGAATCCTGTTTCACCAGATCCTTCAACGCTTCCGTGGACTCCGCCGCCTGTTGCGCCTGTTTCGCGGCCAGCCCGGCCTCCCGGGCCAGCGCATCGGCGGCGCGCTCGTCGCCCGGTTGATCCTTCTTAGCCAAAGCCGCCTCATCCCGCTTCCCGGCGGCTTCCCCGCGCAAGGCTTCTGCCGCCTTCATTTGTTCACGGATCGCCTTATCCAGCTGGTCGCGTTTCAACGCTTCCGCGGCCTCGGTCATGGCCGGGGTGGCTGCCGCCGCTTCGGGATTGGCCCGGGCCTCACGAGCCAGCGCCTCCTGCGTTGTCGCCAACGCCTGGATCGCCTGGCCCTCGGTCTTGTTCTGCTCAACCTGTTGCTTCACGTCAGAGGAAACGGCCGCCTGTTCCCGGGGTATCTTTTCCGCCTCCTTGGCGATCGATGTCAATTGCTCGCGAAGCGAAGCGGCCAGGGCCTCCGCCGGCAGACTCGGCAACACGGCGGCCAGGCGTTCGGCATCTTTCCGCTGATCCTGGGCCTTTTCGGCAACCGTCTTGGCATCAGCCGCCGACTCCCGCCGTTCCTGCCGGGCGGCCAGCTCTTTTAACGCCAGGGCCTGCCGGACGGCGGACGCCGCCTCCACGGCATTGCTCGACAATGTTTGCAGTTGCGCCAGCGCCGCCTGAACGGAGGCGACCGCCTGCGTGACCTGGCCGGCCCGGGCCGCCGGCTCCAGAACCTGAGGAATCGAATCCAGTTTCGTTTGCGCGTCCGCCACCGGTTCCCGCCCGATGCGTTCGGCTTCACGCGCCACGGAATCGAGATACCCGTTGCGGGCGCCCCCAGCCAGCGTGGATAAATCCTTGGCCGCTTCCCCGACATGGCTTCGCGCCTCCTCCAGCTTGCGGAGCGCCGCTTGATTGGCGTCCGCTTTCGCCAACGTGTCCGCCAGCGGCTTCAGCTGGTCCCGGGCGGCGGTCAACTCCCGGGTGGTCGCCTCCAACTGCTTGCGGACAAACTCCGCCTGCGCATTGAAGGCCTGCTCCTGCACGGACAGGGCCGCATCATCAAAAGTCACCATAATCGGGGGGCTGACGGCCTGCTGGGGTCCGCCACAGGCGGATTCCCGGTTATCCGACACCCGAAACGTCATCACCAGATGGGTGGCGCCGGTAAACGCCGCATCCGAAAGGGCCAGTGTCTGCGGCTGTTCGAACGTCACCGGCGGACGGTTGCTGATCGTAATCAGCGGGAACGGCCGAACCACAGCCGGCCGGCCCTGGGGTTCGATCCGCCATTCCACCTTGGACAGGCCGAAATCATCCGCCGCCGCCGCCAGCAGGGGCAGCGAATCCGTTCGCGACAATCGCAAGGCGGCCTTATCCGGGAACAACACCTTGAGCGCCGGTTTGGCATCGGGAATGGCTTGCACGGTCCGCTCCCAGGGAGGATTCACAAACCCGTATTCATCGGTCATCTTCAACGCGGCCAGTCCATTCATACCCGGCTTGATCACGAACGGAAAGGCCAGCGTCACTTCCCCGGACTTGATCGACTCGACCGTCCCCGTGACGACCAGCGGAATGGATCCTGAAAGCACCAGCTCCGGCCGGGCGATCTGCTTGTTCACCCGCGCCACAATCGTGACGCGCGAATGTTCAATGCCGTGAATGGCCCCGCCGAGATCGGCGGCGTCATGATCCGGAAGGCCGGTGTAGGCGGGATAGACAACCCGCACGTTCACCCCGTGAATCACCGGCGGAGGCACGGCTTGAATGGCATAATGCCGCGTCACGGCCCGGTCGACACGGAGCCGGTACCGGAAGTCCGACTGGACCGCCGGCAGCGTGCAGCTCCAGGCCACCCGGCCATCGGCCTCCGGGTTCGACCGGGTCATCGGCAGCGTGGTCAATCGACGGGTCGACGACGAGGTCACGAACAGGAACGCCTCCTGCATCCGGCGGGGTTTGACTTTCACCGAGATCGTCAGGGGGCGGCCTTCCCCCACCCGCGCATCGCCCGGCATCACCTCCAGGGCCAGGGCGGAGACATTCGACAAGTCCGCCATGGGAAAAGCGGCCCGGGCCAGCAGCACGGCCGTTTCGCGCGGGCGAATCATCAGCAACACCACCAGCACCAGCAGGAGGCACGCGGCGGCTATGCCCCAGGGCCGGACCGACCGCATGGAGGCGGCATCACCCGGCCGGACAGCGTCCACATCCTTCAGGGCCTGCCCGGCCAGGGCCGCGATCAGCGAGTCGGAACCACGCAGGGCTTCCGAGTCGCCGCTGGCGGTCAGCTCCACAATGGAGCTCAGCCGTTCCTGCAACTCGGGGTGGCGCTGTTCGATGATCCGGGCCATACCGGCCAGCGAAAAGGTCCGCCGAAGCGGCCGGATCAGGAACCAGAACGCCGCCAAAAGGGTGACACCATAAGCCGTACCACTCAGCGTCCAGCGCGGCCAGCTCTCCATGAACACCGCGTTGGCATCCACGGCCATGACGCCAAAAAACGCGGCCAGGGCGAAACCCGCCGTGGCAGCCAGACCCCGCAACGCCATGACCCCGCGCGTGCGGGCGATCGCCCGCCCCAGCGCCCGGGCCACCTCGGGCGGCATCTTGTCGCTTGTCATCCACGCTTTAACCGCATGCATGAAATTGTCGCTCCGTTTCTCAAATCAATCCGGATTTTTTCCGCACCAGCCACTCCGCCCCGGCCAGGCCCGCCACCAGCGCATACAGCCACCAGGAATCCCACAAATCCCATTGCCGCCGCTCCGTCACAATCTCCTCCGGCGCCTTCAACCGCTCCCGCACATCCTCCAGCCGCCAGGATTCAATCAGCCGCCCGCCCGTCTGGGCCGCCACCCGCCCCAGCAAGCCGCGATCCGCGGCCAGTTCCGAAAGCTCGCCAACGGCTTCAGGCATCACGCTGAACCCCGACTCCACCGTCCGGGCCTCGTCTCCCTCGCGCAGAACCACCCGGTAATCGCCCTCGGGCAGGGCCCCAAAATCGCGCTCGAAATCGCCCGTCCGCCCCCCCACCGGCTCCAAGTTTCCGCGCGATACCAATTGCGGGCCCGACCAGATTTCAACCCTCGCATCCGCCTCGCTCCGGGGCGTGTAGTCGGGCTGGAGCAAACGCGCCCGGATCCGGACCGATTGGCCGGGCGCATAGCGGAGCCGGGAGGCGCCCAGGCGGTTGAACACATCGCCCGACACCAGCTTCTCCCCCGCGCCGCCGCGAACCAGCTGGCCCCAGAGCGTGTGATGCCAGGCATCGCCGGTCCAATACCGCAGCCGCCAGGTTTGATCGAAGGCGAAAAACACCACCTGCCCCAACCCCACCGGCTGAAGCACCAGCAGCGCATGCTCCGCTTCAAACTGACGTTGCGCCCGCAAGGTGGCTTCGTCCGGCACCGTGGCCGCCGCACGGCCGGATGCCGCCGCCGGCCCGTTTTCGGGCCGCGCATACAGCAGCACCGTCGCGCCCGCTTTCACGCCTTGCACGGCATGCCGCCAATAGAGAGACGGCAGCCGGTTCCAGATCGCCTCGTTTTCCGCCGCATCCGCCGCCAGCTTGACCATCGGATGCGCCCGGCCTTCGGCCGTCAATTGCACCTGGTACGACGGCTCCGGCGCGGCGAGCCAGGGCAGCGGGGTCGCGGCCACGGTCACGGGCAGCAAGGCCGCCACAGGCGACTGGCTCCAGGCATGCGGCATGGCGCGCGGCCCGGACAGCACGACCAGCGTCCCGCCGCGTTCCTTCACGAAACGCGCCAGCACCGCCGCCTCGCCGTTGGTAAAAAAAGCGGGCCCCACATCGCCCAACACCACCACGTCGAACTTCATCCACTCCTCGGCCGTAACCGGCAAGGCTGTCGCCTCGTCTTCCCCCTCGGGCCGGGTCGCGGACGCCGGAATCGGAGGCAAGCCAGGAAGACCTCGAACCGTATCCGGATTCAGCAACACATGCTGCAGCCGGACGGACCGATCGCGCCCCGAAAACAGGTTTTTCAGATACCGGAACTCCCAGCGCGGGCGGGACTCCACCAGCAGCAGTCGGATCTGCGAATCGGTGGCCATCACCGGAACCGACGCCTGGTTGTTGGTCAGGGTGACCTCATTCGGAAAAGCATCCACCGCCAGCCGGTACCGGAACAATCCATTAGACTGCGGTTCATCCGCCAGGGCCAGGCGTTTCCGCAAGGAGTCCGTGGCCACCCTCACCGACTGGGTGGCGACGCAAACCGCATCGCGGTACAGGCGGATCTGCACGTTCGACCCCTTCACCCCGTCGCATTTCAGCATTGCGGTCACGGCCACGCGCTCGTTGGTGCGCACGCTGTCCGGCGCCTCCATGGACATGATGCCGACATCCACCGGCGGCTTCCGCCATCCGCCCATCACGACCGGAATGATAGGAACCCCTTTTTGCTGAAACGGCCGCACGCTCTCCTCCACCGAAGAAGGAGACTGGTGCCGCCCGTCGGTGAACACCAGAACCCCGGCCAGCGTGGCCGGCGGAAAAGCCCGGGCCGTTTCCGCAAAGGCCGCCGCCAAATCCGTGCCGCGCGCCGCCGGCGCCTGGAAAAGCGCGGCCGCATTCGTCCTGAGCAACTCCGGGTCCACCGGCGCGACCGATGAATCAAAGACAAAATATCGCACGCCATAATCCCGCTCCAGGCCCCGGGCCAGAGTCGGATCGCCCATCCCCCCCGGACGGCCATCGGACAACGGCAGCCGGCTGTTCAGGAGCGAAACCGCCAACTCGCACCGGCGGACCGACGCGGCTGATTCCACCGCGCGGGCCACCTGGCCCGTCAAGGCTTGAGCTGCGGCCGTATCCACCTGCTCGCCCAACTCCACCAGTTGCGGCTCCACATCGGCCAGGGCGGCGGCCGAACGGCGGAGCCGGTCCTGGATATCCCGACAGGCTGCCAGCGCCTGGACATCCACCCGGTTCGTCGAGGCCATCTCCAGGATGGGAAGCCCGTTTGTCGCACTCTGCACCGCCTCCCGCCGCACGGTTTCAACCAAAGCGCTTAGCCGGCCCCGGGCCGGATCCCGGCTTGAAAATGTGGACATCAACACCGGGGCCGTCAACACGTCGACAACCCCCTGGGCCTGATGACTCGCCCGCGACAGCCTCCGCCGGAGATCGGCATCGCCCGCCGAACGCCGGGCGCCGTCCCCGCCCCCCGCCTGGGCCGCCGCCAGGGCATCGGCCAGGGCGCCCAGTTCCTGACGCACCCCGCCGAGTTCAGCGGCCGGTTTTTCCAGCCGCACCGATCGCTCCGCGCCCGGCACGCCAAGCCGGCCGGCCAGCCGGAGTTTTTCGCCCGGGCTCATCCCCGAATCCACCACCTGCATGGACGCGCTGCCATCGATCAGCACCGCCACCTCCCGGCGCAGGGTGCGGCGCGTCTCCCAAATCCGCACCGGCTGGACCAGCATCAGGAGCAGGAGCGCCACCAGGGCGAGGCGCAACGCAACAAGAAGCCGCCCGACGCGGGCCGGCACGGCCCGGCATTCCAACGCGTACAGCGCCCGGACCGCCTCGATCGCCAGCACGCCGCCCAGCGCAAGCGCGGGCATCGGCCAGGGGGTGGACAGGGTCAGCCACCGGCTCATCGCCTCCAGAATCAGATTCAGGGCCGCCACCCCAGCCACCCCGCGAACCCCGCCTTCCAGAATCCGCCCCGGCCAGGATCGCCGGCCTGAAAAACGCACACTGGCCACCCCCCACACCGCCAGGGCGGCCAACGCCAAAAGAACCACCACGCCGGTCGGCTGACCCGCGGTGAACTGAAAGGGAATGACAGGTTGCGTATCCATCGTTAAGTCCGCTGGCCCTCCCAAGGCGTAGTTTGCCGGCGAATCGCCACCCAGCGGGTCAAGGCCACCTCGGCCAAAAGCCCCAGCAGGGCCACCACGGCCAGCCCGCGCCAGATTTCACGGCCCGGCGTGTTCCCGGCCGACGCTGACAGAAGCGCCGACCGATCCACAGCCTCCACCAATCCAATCCGGGTCCGGGCCAGGGCCAGCTCGGAATCAGTCAACAGTCCCGATTTTGCCTCCTCCATCGACGCGGCCACGGTGAACGGGAAATCAACCGGCAGGTTGGAAGCCGGACGACCCGCCTCCACCGCCGCTAGTGATGACGGAATGCGCAGGACATAAAGGCCCGGCTCAACCGTATCTGTAAACCGAAGCAGGGCGCCCCCCTCCGGCAACGCCAGCGCCGTGGCGCTAAGCCTGTTGGAGGCCGGGCCCAGCACCTCCAGGGGCACTCCCATTTTCCCCCCGCCGGCCTTGGCGATCAAACGAGGATCCACCCCAAACGACGAGCGACGAGATTCCAGGCGGATGGCCAGTTCTTCGCCGGGCCTGACATGAAGGACCGGCAGCCGAAGCGCCGCCAGGTCGTAAACCAGCTCGTGGACAACCGGAACAAATGACTTGAGCGCCGGCAGATTCGAGTCGCGCCGGTCGAAGGCCAGGGCCGTCATCAGGATGCGACCCCGCCCGCAGGTGCGCTCCACCAGCAAAGGGGTCCCCCCGGTCATTCGCGCGCCGACTCCCACATCACGATCGGAGGGATCCACCTCAAGCGCCCAACAGACCGGCGACACCCACCGCGCCGCATCCTGAGGCATGCTTTCGGCCGCCAACCGGAAAGCGGGATGGCTGCAGGACAAACGATCCACCCGGAAAGGCTCTTCGTCCGGAGCCGTCAGCCTCTTTTCAAGGCGGGCGGGCGGAATCAATCCACCCGATCCCGAGCGCCAGCCATTGTAAAACCCGGGCTCCGCACGGTCACCGGGGGCGATCAGGACGCCCCCGCCGGCGGCCACATAGGCGGCCAGCCGGCCCGCCGTCTCATCCGGCAACCGCGCCACATTGGCCAGGACAACCGCGGCATAGGCGTTCAGATTCGTCAGTTGGGCAAACTCCCGCACCGACTTCACCTCCGTCCGAATCAACGGCTCATTCGTGCCACCCCCGCCGGCCGGCTCTGTCTCCGGCGTCAACGCGACACGCAGAAACCCCGCCGCGCCGCGAAAGAACCGCTCCATCGGCGCCCCGTCCACCAGCAACACCGGCAGGTTATTCATCACCTCCACGGCGCGCCAGGCGGTGTTATTGCCGGGTCCGTCATCTTCCAGGCCCAGTCGAACTGACAGCACATGACGGCCGGGCGACTCGAACCGGTATGGAAAGCGAACACGTTCCACGGCATTGACGGGGATTTCGCGGCGGACCTCGGCCCGGCCCGCGACCTGGCCATCGACGCTGAATTCAACCGTGCCGGGCCGAACCGGCTGATTCCCGGCATTGGCAATAACCGCCTCCACGCCGACAGGACGATCCGTTCCGATCACGGCGCGGGAGAGCGTCAGGTCCGCCACCATGGCATCCGCCACCCGCTCCGGCATGGGCAGGCGCATCACCAGCAACCGGGGCGGAACCGGAAACTTCCCCAGGCGTTCCGCCAGAAAAGCCCAGCGGCGTTCACTCTCGAAATCCCACCCGGCCCGGTGTCCGTCCGTGATAAACACCACCACTTTTTCCGGATTACGCCCCTCTTCCAGGATGGAGGCGGCCGCGTAAAGCGACTCCAGCGCGCCCATCGAACCTGCGGACGGACGGAGCGCCTCATCCTCCAGGACCGCCCGGACAGCGGATCGATCCGAGGTGAGCCGGACACACACGCGCGGCGAAGGACCGCCCCAGACGATCCCGACCGAATCCGAGCGAGGGGTAGACTCCACCAGCACACGGGCTTCCTCTCGGGCCCGCTCGAAACTGCTGTGTCCTTCTGATCGCAGGCCCATAGACGCAGACGCATCCAGAATGATCACCAGGTCCTTCTCCCCGGAACCCAGACGCCAGCCTAATCCGCCCCGCCGGGCCTCAAACCAGGAGACCCCCGCAGCCAGCAGAACCAGCACCGCGGCCCACCGGATAAACTGGCGCCGGCGGACGGGATCACTCCAAAAAACCGCACCCACGGCGATCAGCACCACCGGAAGCAGGATGGCGCCCAGAATCATCCAGGGCGGAAACAGCGACGCCGGCCGGATGAACGGCCGCGCCAGCGCCAGCGCGAAAAACGCCACGATCAGGCAGCGGATCACGAGAATCAGCGCCTCTTCCAAAAGCAGGCGGCGGCGACGGACGGCCAGCGATTTCCGCAAGAACCGCATCGCCCCCCACTCCACCGGCCGGGCGCGGGCGCGGTTCAGGAGATGAATGACCAGGGGAATGGCGATCCCGGCCAGCCCCGCCAGGAAAAGGGCGTTCAGAAAAATCATCGCGCCCCCTTTCCGGCCACACGGCGCCGGCCGGACAGGAAGCGAACCAGGGTCTCATCGAACGGCACGCGGGTATTGACCGGCACAAAATCGATCTTCATGCGACCGCAGCCCTTGCGGAGCTCCTCCTCGAAACGCGTCACCTCATCGCGATATGCCGCACGGAGCGAACGCGGATCGAGCTCCAGGCGGACCTGCGGATCCTCCAAATCCCGGAACTCCGTCCAGTGCTCGAACGGGAATTCCCGCTCCTCATCGGCCATAACATGAAACACGATGACCTCGTGCTTCCGGAACCGGAAATGCTGGAGCGCGTTCAGGATGGCCTCCGGCTCATCGAACAGGTCGGAGATGAGAATCACCAGACCGCGCCGGCGGATGCGCTCGGCCACCTCATGCAAAACGGGCGCGAGGGCGGTCTCGCCACCCGGCTCGGCTTGCGCCAGGTCGCCCAGCATGGCGCGCAGATAACCGGGCTGGCCGCGGGCGGGAAAATAACGGCGCACCTGCGAATCGAACCGCACCAGCCCCACGCCATCCTGCTGACCGATCAGCAGATGCGCCAGGCAGGCCGCCATGAAACGGGCGTACTCGAACTTGCCCAGGGGCTTCCCATCCCGGGGCGCGGCCGCCTTGCCGGCATACGCCATGGATCCGGAGGCGTCCAGCAGGATCGTGCACCGGAGATTGGTCTCCTCCATGTATTGCTTGATGTAATACCGGTCGGTTTTACCAAACACCCGCCAGTCCAGATCCCGGAGATCGTCGCCCGGCGAATATTCCCGGTGCTCGGCAAATTCCACCGAAAACCCCTTATACGGGGAGCGGTGGCGGCCGGAGACAAACCCCTCCACAACCCCGCGGGCCAGCAGCTCCAGCCGGTGAATACGGGCCAGCGCCTGCGGATCGAGCAGGGAAGAAAACGAATCGGACCGGGGCGGATCAAGCGACATGGGAAAGGCCGGAATCCAGGATTAAGAAAGCGGGTCTTCCACAGCGGGGGTGACCGTTTCGAGCAATTTCCGCACGATGTCGTCCGTTGAGACGCCGGACGCTTCGGCATTGAAATTCGCCACCAGCCGATGACGCAGAACCGGCCCGGCGAGCGCGCGGACATCCCCCGTGGTGGCATGGTACCGGCCGCGGAGAATGGCCCGGGCCTTGGCCGCCAGCATGAGCCCGATGCCGGCGCGCGGACCGGCCCCCCACTGGACCCACTCCTTGATAAAGGCGGGCGCCTGGGGATCATCCGGGCGGGTCAGGCGGACCAGATCGCGGGCATACAGGAAGACGTGGTCGGCAGCCGGCACGCGACGCACCACCTGCTGAAGGCCCAGGATATCGTCCCCGGTCAACAGGGGGACCACTTCGGACTGCCAGGCGCCGCTGATCCGCTTCATGATTTCCAGCTCCTCCGCGGCGGTCGGATAGCCGACCCGGATCATGAACAGGAACCGGTCCAGCTGCGCCTCGGGCAACGGATAGGTGCCTTCCTGCTCAACGGGGTTCTGCGTGGCGAGCACGAAAAACGGATCGGGCAGCTTGTACATGGTTTCACCCGCGGTCACCTGGCGCTCCTGCATGGCCTCCAGCAGCGCGGCCTGGGTCTTGGGCGGCGTGCGGTTGATTTCATCGGCCAGCAGCAGATTGGTGAAAAGCGGGCCGTGCACGAAGCGGAACACACGCTTGCCGGTGGTGCGGTCTTCCTCCAGCACATCCGTGCCGGTGATATCCGAGGGCATGAGGTCAGGCGTAAACTGAACCCGCTTGAAGCCGAGCTTGAGGGCCTGGGCCAGGGTGCTGACCAGCAGGGTTTTAGCCAGGCCGGGCACGCCCACCAACAGCGCATGCCCCCGGCAAAAGACGGCAATCAGCACCTGCTCCACGACGTCGTCCTGCCCCACGATCACGCGCCCGATCGACTCCTTCAACTGCGAATAGGCGGCCGAAAGCCGTTGCACCGCGGCCAGATCGTCGACTGGAATGGCCGGCTTATGCCCCACTGTCTCAGACATATGAACGCTCCCAGCTAGTTTGATTAAAAGACGATTATAAGGGTTCGCTTTTGGGCGTCCACTTTTATAATGTGTCTTTTTTAAATATATTCAGGAAACGCCATGCGCCTCCGTATTCAACAAGTCAATGTTCCGCTTCGTTACGACGACTCCCTGGTGATCCGGGAAATCAGCCGGAAGCTCGGCTGCCTCCCGAGCCTGCTGGCCAGCGTGAAAATCATCCGCCGCTCCCTGGACACGCGCCCCCGCCATCCGGAGCCGCTCTACGCCCTGCTGGTGGAAGCAACCCTCAACCTGCCCAAGCTGCCCATCGGCGCCCCTCGCGCCGGGATCGAGCTTCTCCCTGATGCGGAACCCCCACCCGCGGCGCGACCGACCGTGACACGCCGGGACGAACCCCGCCCGATCGTCGTCGGCGCCGGGCCCGCCGGCCTGATGGCCGCCTACGGGCTGGCCCTGGCCGGTGCCCGGCCGATCCTGATTGAGCGCGGCGAGGACGCCGAATCCCGCTCGCCCAAGGCGGCCCGCTTCTGGAACGACGGCATTCTGGACCCGGAAAGCAACGTGCTCTACGGCGAGGGAGGCGCCGGCCTGTTTTCCGACGGCAAGCTCACCGCTCGCAGCAAGGAACGGAACCGGGTCCTGGAATTCATGGAATTGCTGCATGCCTGCGGGGCGGACGACAGCGTCCTGATCGACTCCGAGCCCCATGTGGGCAGCGATGCCCTCCTCCGAATCGTGCCCCGTCTGCGGCGGCGGATTGAGGAAGCGGGCGGCGAGGTGCGCTTCCGCTCGCGCCTGGAATCCCTCATCATCGAGGCCGGCCGGCTTCGGGCCGTCATCGTGAACGGCCAGGAAATTGCCTGCAACCGGTGCGTGCTGGCCGTCGGCCACAGCGCCCGTGACGTCTACGACAGCCTCGCGGCCGCGGGGGTTGCCCTGACGGCCAAGCCTTTCGCCGTCGGCGTGCGACTGGAACTGCCCCAGGCGGCCATTGACCACGCCCTGTACGGGAAATGGGCCGGCAATCCCCTGCTCGGCGCGGCCGGCTTCCGCCTCACCCGCCGGGAGGAACCCGGCATTCGCGCCTGCTATAGCTTCTGCATGTGTCCGGGCGGAAAGGTCATTGCCTGCGCCTCGGAGCCCGGCTTCCTCACCACCAACGGCATGAGCTATTCCCGGCGCCTGCTGAACAGGGGAAATGCCGCCTTCCTGGTTCCCGTGACGGCCGCCGATTATCCGGAGCACCCGACACCGGCCCTGGCCGGCGTGGCCTTCCAACGGGAATTGGAGCGCCTCGCCTTCGATGCCGCCGGTGGCGGATATGCCCTGCCGGCCGTGCGGCTTGTGGACTTTCTTGCGGGCCGGATCTCCCAGGCTTTGCCGGAAGACGGCTCCTGCTCCCGGGCGGTGCCCGCCGACCTGCGGCTCATCCTGCCGGAATGCGTCATCTACACCCTTGAGAAATCCATCCCGCCCATGCTCCGGGAATTGAACGGCGCGCCGTTGGAAGAGGCGGTCCTGTACGCGCCGGAAACCCGCAGCTCGAGCCCGCTCCGGATCGAGCGGGACGACGGGGGCGAATCCATCAGCACCCGCGGCCTGTATCCCGCCGGAGAAGGAGCCGGCTATGCCGGCGGCATTGTCAGTTCCGCCATCGACGGCATGCGTGCCGCCGAACAGGTGTTGAAATCACTTTAGGCGGCGTGAAGACCGCCACGCGGTCCACCCCGCGAGGCTCGCGGCCACAATCCCGGCGCCCAGCGCATTGGCCAGCATATCGCCCCAGGAAAACTGGCGGCACGAGGTGCAGGTTCGCTGCAACACCTCCATCAGCGCGCCATAGGCCGTGGCCGCGCCCGCGCACAGCCAAAGCCGGTCGCCGGGCCGGCAGGACCGCCAGGCCGCGATCAGCAGCGCCGTTTGAATGCCATAAATCACGGCGTGAACGATTTTGTCCATGCCTTGAATTTTACCCAGGCTGGACATGCTTGAAAACGCGGAGGGCGGAAGCAGGGATAAAAGAGGGATGACGGCGGTCCACACGACCGCCGCTGAAACGAAAACCAGACGACTGAAAACGAAACGTGACATAGAAACCCGGAAAGGCGGCGGCCCGGGAAGGCCGCCGCCGATCACACTGAACCCGGCTAGTATTTAGGTTCCGCGTCCCGGAACTCGCCCGGCTCGCGCAATTCGCGCTCCGGCGCAGGCCGGTTATTGTAATACCCGGCGCCGCCCCCGCCGCGATTGCCGCGGTTGTTGTAATAGCGCCCGCCACCCTCATTATTGCCGCGGAAGTTACGCGGCTGCTGGGGACGGGGCGGCCGGTCGTCGTCACGCGGCGGACGGTCGTCATCACGGGGCGGGCGATCGTCGCGACCCCGGTCATTGTTACGGAAATTCCGGCGCTCGGGGCCACGCTCCTGGCCGCCGCCACCATGGGCATGGTGAAGGCGAGGCGTCATGCGCCAGACATTGCCCCGGATGTTCTCCACATAGCCGCGCAATTCCGCGACCACTTCGGGCGTCATGTAACCGGACTGCTCGGCGGTGCCGATCCAATGATCCGCCGCCGCGGCATGGGCCTCCACTTCAGCCAGTTTGCCGGGATACTGGGACTGGAAACGCCGCTTGACCCAGGCTTCGGCCACGGCGGCCCCGATTTTGCGGGAGGCCAGGCGAAGCGGCTCGGTCAAGGCATACAGCTCCTCTTCGGGGAAGCCCTTGGTCAGCTCGTATACTTTCTGCTGGAACTCGAAAGCCAGCACATAGATGGGCTGGTCGCGAAACGTCCGGGGAACACCACCGGCCTGCTGATTATCTGCGGATTCGGCTCCGCCCATGTCTTCCTGCTGATCCTGATGATCCTGAATATTTTCTTCTTCGTTCATGCGTGACTTCCATGCTGTATCATGTTGTGGGGTCGATGTGACCTGTTTAGCCCCCGGATAAGGCCCCTTGAAAGAGGGTTTGGCGCGACTTGGTTGTATCCATGCGCCAATCGGGGTAAGAGTGACGTTCGGGTTGACGCATCATAAGCGGTCCGACGTCTTGATCGTGAAACTAACTTGATCCTCCCCCGGATTGAAGCCCGGTTATTGCGGTTGCGAAGAGCCGGACTCGAACGAGTATTCCGGCATTGAATATGGCTTAATACTACCCCCTGCCTTCCCGAAAATCAACTGTTTTAACGGTATTCCCGACGCGAAGCGCGGGAGAGTCTCCGCCCGAGCCGCATAGCGATCCCGGCGCGAAGCACGGGAGGGCGAGGCTCCGCCCGAGCCACATAGCGGAGTTCCGGCGGCTGCTTGAGCGGGCGGGCCCACCGTGGTGGGTCGCGCCGTTTCGGCCCCGGCCTGACGGGCGCTTTGCCGCGCTGAGGGGCCATCGCGCGCCCGGTTCGCTGTCGCTCACGTCGGGCGGCCCATCGACTCCGCTCAGGACAGGCCCATCGACTCCGCCAGGACAGGCGCGCGAGACGGCTTCCGAAAAAAGCCCGTGAAACCGAAGTTCGGTTATTTGAATGCCAATTCAACTGTGGACTTGTAACGGAAACCAAAATCGCGCGCCGGCCGAGGCACCCCGCGAAGGGGCCGGGCGCGCGAGGAGAACAGGGCTGCGGCGTTTCGATCAGGCGAAAATGGACGAGCCGATTTCGAGGCGCAGCCGCCTGACGGCGAGGTGGCGTGGGCTCGTGCCCCGACGCCTCCAGCCGGAAGGCGGATCCGCCCGAAAGCGGCCGGCCATTTGCGCCCGAAACGACGCAGGCCGCTCAACCCACCCGCCGGACAGCTACGATGCGGCGGCGATGGCGCGCCGCCCTTCATTCAATTAGCAGACCTCCGCCGCACTCAGTGCGGCGCTACACAACCCCAGGCGCCATGCCCCTAAACGGGCTTTTCACGGCAGGCGCCCCACCCCCAGCATCCCGCAGGCCGCCAAAACCCCCTGCCCGCGGGACCGGCGCTCGCGGACAAACAGCTTCTCTTCCACGAGCCAGCCGCAGAACCGCCGGACCTGCTCCGGCGCGGGCGCGGAAAAACCGGACCCGGACGCCCCGTTGAACGCAATCACATTGATGCGCACCGGCAACCCGTCCACATAGCGCGCCAGCTGCAGCGCCTGCTCGCGGGAATCATTGACGCCCGCCAGCAGGACATACTCGATCAGGATAACACCCCGCTTCCCCTTCGGAAACGCCAGCAGCTCCGCCTTCAAGCGGGCCAGCGGATACTGCCGGTTGATCGGCATGAGCCGGTCACGAAGCGTATCCTCCGCCGCATTGACCGACACCGCCAGACGGAGATTCGTCAGGTTGAAGGCGCCCAGCGCCCGGATGCCATCCGCGTGTCCCGCCGTCGAAACCGTGATATACCGGTAAGCGATATCCAAACCGTGCGGATCCGCCATGACCCGGATCGCCTGAACGACGGAATCGAGATTGTCCAGCGGCTCGCCCATGCCCATGAACACAATGTTGTCCACCCGGCACTCTTGCCGCTCCCGGGCCGCCTGCACCTGCCAGACAATCTCCTCCGGACTCAGGTTGCGCCCGAACCCCAGCGCGCCGGTGGCGCAAAAGACACAGCCCCGGCCACAGCCCACCTGGGACGACACGCACACCGTCGTGCGCCCGCGAATGGGAAGAATCACCGACTCAATCCGGGCGCCATCCGCCAGCCTCGACGCGAACTTGACGACCCCGTCCTCTTCCAGGCACTCCACTATCTGGCATCCGCTCATGCCGCCACTCTGCCCCTGGCACCACCGCTCGTCAAGGGCCATTTGCGGAGTTCCGGATTCTACGTGGCAGGAAACGCGTTTAGGTATAGAATACCGGCCATGAAGAAGTGCCCCTACTGCGCGGAAGAGATCCAGGACACGGCCATTAAATGCAAGCACTGCATGGAGTTCCTCGACGGATCGGCCCGCCCCTGCCCGGCCGATGCCAACCCACGCTGGTATTACCGGAAAACCTTCATCGCCATCGCCCTCGGCTGCATCGGCCCCCTGGCGCTGCCCCTCATCTGGTTCCGCCCCAAAACATCGCTGCTCTGGAAGATCGGGATCACCCTCGTCATCCTGGTGCTGAGCTGGTACTTGTACAAAGTGACCTTGGTTGCGTTCCAAAGCATCAAGGACTCTTACAAAATGATCGAAGACATGCAGATGTAGGTAAATGTTTTCCTAGGTAAATGTTTTCCTTGTTCCCCCGAGCCGAAATTGGTAACACCCTTCCCTAGTTCCTAACACGCAACACCACGAGCGGAATCATGCGTTTTGTCATCTCCTGCGGCGGCAGCGGCGGCCATGTCTTTCCCGGCATGGCCACCGGCGAGCTCCTGAAAAAAAGTGGCCACGACGTGGACCTCTGGCTGGCCGGGAAATCCATCGAACAGACCACCCTTAATGGCTGGGCCGGATCCGTGGCCACCATCTCGATGGATTGGGGCGGCGCCTCGTCCCCGCTGGCGGTCTTCCGCACGTTTTTCCGCCTGCTTCGAGCCTGGTTCGATTGCCGCCGCCGCCTGCGCCGCAATCGGCCCCGGGTTCTGCTGGCCATGGGAAGCCGGGCCTCCCTGATTCCCGTCGCCGCGGCCCGCAGCCTGGGCATTCCCGTTGTCCTGCACGAAGCCAATGTCTTGCCCGGCAAGGCCATCTCCCTGCTCTCCCGCCTGTTTCGCGTCACCGTGGCCCTTGGCTTTTCCGAAACCGCCCAGTATCTGCCGGGCCGGCGCACCCTCATGACCGGGTTCCCCTTGCGCGACATGACCCCTCAGGGGCCGCTTCCCGGCCTGCCGCCCGGAACGGCGCCCGCCGTTCTCGTCATGGGCGGCAGCCAGGCTTCCGCCAAAGTGAATGAACTGGCCTGCGAGGCCCTGATCCGCCTGCACCGGGCCGGAACCCCTCTCCGGGTCATTCACCTCGCCGGCGCAAAACAGGAACAGGCCATCCGGAAGGACTACGCCGAGGCGGGCGTTCCGGCGGTGGTATTCGGATTCCTTCGCGACATGGGCGCAGCCTACGCCAGCGCCGCCGTCGCCCTCTCCCGCGCCGGCGCCGCCAGCTGCGCGGAACTCGCCGCATTCGGCGTGCCCGCTTTCTACATCCCCTACCCCTTTGCCGGCAACCACCAGCGCCTCAATGCCCTGGCCCTGGACAGAGCCGGCGCCGCCATCACGCGTAATCAGGATTCGCTCACCGTCAACGGACTGGCCGACCGGCTCGGCGCGCTGCTCGCCAACCCGGCCGAACGGGCCCGCATGAAGGCGGCTGCCCTCAAAGCGGCCATCCCTGACGCCGCAAACCGGCTCGCCGACCTGCTGGTCCAGACCGCCACGGAACCCCCGCGGCCATGAACCTGCTGGTGGACACCCATGCGCACGTGGACGGCATCGAGCACGGCGCCGCATCCGCCATCGCCGCCGCCCTCCGGCGGGCAGAAGAGGCGGGGGTGTCTCGCGTCGTGGCGGTGGGGGGTGACCCCGAAGGGAACCGGATGGCCGTCGAGGCGGCCCAGATCTACCCCGCCGTCTGCGCCGCCGCCGGATTCGACCGGCACTGCGCCACGCGAACCGACCTGGATCATGCCGAATTGGAGCAGCTTTTATCCTGTCCCCGCGTGGCGGCGGTGGGCGAAACCGGACTGGACTATCTTCACGAGCCCCACACCGCACCGGCCCAGGAGGCGCTTTTCCAGCGCATGCTTGACCTGGCCGCCGCCCGTGTGCTGCCGATCATTGTCCACGTCCGGGAAGCCGAGGCGGCCATGGCCCCGCTGCTTCGGGCGCATGCGGCCCGCTGGCCCGGCGATCCGGACCGGATCGGCGTGATTCATTGCTTCACCGGCTCGCCGGAGTTCGCCCGCATTGCCCTGGACTGCGGGTTTTTCATCAGCTTCAGCGGCATCCTCACCTTCCCGAAAGCCGACAATGTCCGGCGGGCGGCGGAATCGGTTCCGGAAACGCGACTGCTCGTGGAAACGGACACGCCCTATCTCGCGCCCGTCCCCCACCGGGGAAAACCCAATGAGCCCGCCTTCCTGCCCCAGGTCGTGGAAAAACTGGCCGCTCTCAAAGGCGTCACGCTCGATCATATGGCGGCCGTCACCACCGCCAACGCCCGGCGGTTGTTCAACTTAACCTGACAGGCGCTCTTCCACCCGGGCCGGCGTGACGCCGGCCACCCGGACCCGTTTCAATCGTCCGGTTTCTCCCGAAAGCAGCGTGACCGCCCGGACCGGGACGCCCAGCGCCTCAGCCAAAAAGGCCAGTAACGCCGCATTCGCCTTGCCATCCACGGGCGGCGCCTGAAGCCGGATCTTAAGCGCCTCCCCCACGACCTCGCCCACCGCATTTCGCGACGCGCGGGGCACAATCTTCAGCGTCAGCGTCACGCCGCCATCGACAGGTTTAAGCCAGACCGGCATCCGGGTTGCTCCTCACGTTCCTCACACCTTCACCCGCAATCCGTCCCAGGCCAGCTCCACGCCCGGCGGCAGCTGTTTCTGCACCGTTTCGTGATCGATGTCATGGCACATATGCGTCAGATACGAACGCGTGGCGCCAATTTTCTTCAACATCGCCAGACTGGTCTCCAGATGCGAATGCGAGGCGTGCGGCTTGTGCCGGAGCGCGTCGAGCACCATCACATCCACGCCCGCAAACGCCGCCACCGCGGCCTGTGTCATGGAGAGGCAATCCGGCACATATCCGAGGGACCGCCCGCCGCCATCCAGCCGGTACCCGAACATGACCGCGCCGCCGTGATCCACGGACACGGGCGTCACGGTGATCCGGCCCAGCGCAAACGGGGCCGACACCGGATGAAGTGTCACCTGCGGCCGGTACAGGCCGGACGGGACCGGCTTGAAGGCATACGCGAAAATGCGGCGCATCTCGTCCAGGGTCGACTCCGACCCGTAAACCGGAATCGCCTTCCCCTGGAGGGTGTTGAACCGGCGCAGATCGTCAAACCCGAAGACATGATCCGCATGGGCATGGGTGATCAGCAGGGCGTCCACCCGGGAAATGCCGTAGTCCAGGACCTGGTCCCGGAAATCGGGAGGCGTGTCGATCTGGACATGCAGTCCCTCCGTTTCCACATGCACGCTGGAGCGGCGGCGTTTGTTTTTCGGATTAGTCGACCGGCACACCTCGCAATCGCACCCGATGACAGGCACGCCGATCGATGTTCCGGTCCCCATAAATGTCAGTTTCATGATTCTGCCATTATGCGGAAACGGTTGCATCTTTCAACTCTTTCCTCTACGATCAGCCCCACGATGTTCCGAAGTCTCACCATCCTCATCCTCACCTTGCTGACGGCTGCCGGCGCCCGGGCCCTGGACGCCATCCCGGGACCGCCGGCGCCGGAAGTCGCGCCCACCGCCGACGGCATTTTGTCGCAGGTCGTGGCGCGCCTGCCAGGCGAACCGCTCCAGATTTCCGGCGAACTCCGGGCCGATCCGCGCGACAACAAGCCCGGCCGGCGCTGTCAGGTGCAACTTAGCCTGGCCTACGGCGACGAGCCCGCCCAGGCCCGCTACACGATCATGGACGCCTTCGGGGAAGACCTCGAACAGCTCACCATCATCCGCCCGGCCACCGGCCCCTGCACCTGGCATTATGCCAAGGGCTATCCCCTGGCCGTCGCCCCGCTTCCCGACGCCCGACTCCCCGTTCAGGGGACAGACCTGAGCTGGTCCGACATGAGCCTCTCCTTCCTCTGGTGGCGCGGAGCCCGCATCACCGGCGCGGAAAAGGCGCTCGACCGGGATTGCTTCGTCATCGAAGTGCCCGCCCCGGCCGGAGAGCTGACACCCTACGCCTCCGCACGCCTCTGGATCGACCGCCGCTACCTGTTCCTTTTGCGGGCCGAAGGGTGCGACGCCGCCGGCACCCCCGTCCGCCGGGTCGCCGTGAAGAGCCTGAAGAAAATAAACGACGAGTGGATGGTCAATGACTTGGAGGTCACCAGCCTGCCGTCCAACCTGCGAACCTCCCTGAAAATCAACGTGGTGGACAAGCCCGGCACGGAGAGCTCCGCCCGTTGATAAGCGCCCCCCGGCGCATCAAGGGCACCCCCTTATGCTGATCACCGCCATCTTAGTCCTGATCCTTCTGGGTCTGTTCGTGGAGTCGGCCCTCTTTTCCGGGGCCGAAACCGCTCTGTTTTCGCTGAACCCCATCCTGATCCACCGGATTGCGCAACGCAACCCCCGGGCCGCCCGTGAAATCGAAGCCCTCCTCTCCCGCCCCACCCGCCCCCTGTCCACGCTCCTGATCGGCAACACGCTCGTCAACATCGCCGCCGCGGATATCGGATTCGTCCTGGCCAACCGCCTGGCCCCGGGCCACGGCGCCGCGATCTCCATTCCCGTCATGACCTTCCTCATCATCATTTTCGGCGAACTGGTCCCCAAGCGACTCGCCATCCGCCATGCGGAATCGCTTTCCATCCGCCTGCTCCCCTTTATCCGCATCCACATGGTCCTGACCACCCCCTTCCGCTGGCTGCTGGACCGCGTGACCCGCTCCTTTTCCAAGCACTTCGAACGGCGCCACACCCCGATTTCCAACAAGGATCTCCGCACGCTCGTGGACGTCGGCGAGCAGGAAGGCGTGCTGAACACCGAAGAAAGCGCCATGATCAACGGCATCATCCGCCTGGAGAAGATCGAGGTGCGCGACGTCATGACCCCGCGGGTGGACATCCCCGGGCTCGACCTGGAAGACGATTCCGCCACCTGGACCGCCACCGTGCGAAAAGCCCCCGGCCGCTTCCTCCCCGCCTATCACGGATCGCTCGACCATATCGACGGATTCCTCGACGTCCCCGGTTTCCTGCTGGCCGAAAAGCCGGACGTGAAAGCCTCGCTGATTCCCCATTTTTTCGTGCCGGACACCATGCCGCTCGACAACCTGCTGACCCTCTTCCAGCATGAACATATCCAGATCGCCGTGGTGATCGACGAATATGGCGGCACCGCCGGCCTCATCACCCGTGAAAACATCCTCGAGGAAATCCTGCCCGACATGGGCGCCGACCCCAAAAACAACAGTGGCATCAAGCCGCTCGGTTCATCCCGCTGGCTGGTGGATGGCACCACCAGCCTGGAAGACATCAACGACGAACTCGACCTCGCCCTCTCGTCCGACGGCGCCGACCGCATCGCGGGATGGGTGACAGAAAAGGCCGAGCGCCTGCCGCGGAGCGGGGAAGTCATCATTGCCCAGGGCTGCAAAGCCACCGTGGGCGACGTGAAACGGCATCGCGTCCGGACCGTGATTCTCGAAAAGGCGGAGGACTAGCGCCATGATCACGCTCGAGCTCTACCTGATTCTCTTCTGCCTGATCGGCAACGCCTTTTTCTCCGGCATTGAAACGGGCTTGATCTCCATCAACCGGCTCAAGCTCCGCCCCCATGTGGAAGCGGGCAAATCCTGGGCCGTTCTGATCCAGGCCTTTCTCGACAACCCGGGCCGGCTGCTCGGAACCACCCTGCTGGGCACCAACATCAGCATGATCATGGGCTCCATCCTGGCGGCCAGCGTCGGAGCCAGCCTTCTCCCCCACGGCGGGGAATTCGCGGCCGGCCTCCTGATGACCCTCGTCGTTTTGGTGGCCTGCGAATACATGCCCAAAGCCTGGTTCCGCGCGCACCCCATAGCCCGGTCCCGCCACTTCGCCGTCGCGCTTCAGGCATCCTCCAAAGCGCTCGCGCCGCTCGTCCGACTGGTCACCGTCATGACCGACTGGATCATTCGCGACCCCGAAGGCCAGGTCGCCCGGTCCCCCGTCATGACCCGCGAAGACCTCGTCGTGCTGACCCAGGAAAGCATGGACAACGGCCTGCTGACTCCCAAGCAGCGGATCATGATCCTCCGGGTGGCGGATTTATCCGAAACCACCCCGGCCTCCTGCATGATTCCGCTGGCCCGGATGGCCGTCGTGACCGCCAACGCCACCGTTTCCGAATTCTATCGCAAGGCCCGCGAATCGGGGTATTCCAACATTCCCGTCTATTCCGCCGAACGCAAGGAGTTCGTGGGGTTGGCTAACCTCTATGACATCCTGCCGGTCGAACCGCCGGACAGCGCCGCGCCCCTCGCCCGCTACATGAAGCCCGTCCTGTTCGTGAAACACAACGCGCCCCTCACGGAACTCTTTCCGCTAATGCGACGCGCCCGGCAATCACTCTGCCTGGTCACCGGCGCCCAGGGCAACGTGGTCGGCCTGCTCACCTCGGAGGATGTCCTCCGGCTTATCGTGGGGAGCCTCTAGCATGCCGAGCCGTCCGGGGTATTGTCCATCCTGCGAACGCTTCATCGGCCCCCTCGACGTCTGCCCCTACTGCGACTGCGCCTCCGAACGCCAGGCCGGCCTGCGGCTGTTGCGGATTCTGGCCGTGGCCCTCTCCCTGGGCGGACTCGCCCTGCTGGCGGCCTCGGTTCGCCACCGTGAAACCCCGCGCCTCGCGGGCGCGGCCATCCAGCCCTCGATGAATTTCGCCCGGGTCCGGTTCCAGGGTAAAATTGCTTCCACTCCCCGTTCAGGCCAAACTCGCAGTGGAGAAGCCTGGTACGGGTTCACCCTTCAGGACGGCACCAACCGCCTCCGCATCTCAGCCTACGGCGAAACCGCGACCGCCCTGATCGCCCGGCCCGCGTCCGCCGGATGGGCCACCGGCGTCTCCGTGCGGGCCGAAGGCTGGCTCTCGGTCCGGGCCGGCCAGATGCCGTCGCTCCAAATCCGTAATCCCGGCGACCTGACGGAGGAGGAGGCGCCTTGAGCGATGCACTCCCCCTGCTCGGCTGGATCCTGGCCGGAACGGGCGCGGCCCTGATCCTCGGCTGCCTGCCGGGCTTCCATGTCTACAATCTCCTGGCCGTGCTCCTGCTGACCGCCCAGTCCCTCCCCCCCGGCTCCCTTCCACCCGAGAGCTTCGCTGCCCTGGCCACGGCCGCGGTCGCCGCCTGGGCCATGACCGGCATGCTGCCCATGGTGTTCCTGTCCGTGCCTGACGAAAGCACCGCGCTCATGATGCCGCCCGCGCAATGCGCCTACCGGCGCGGCCAGGGCCGGACGGCGGCGCTCTACGCGGCCGGCGGCAGCCTGGGCGGCGCCCTGCTCCTGATCGCGGCCCTTCCGGTACTCCCCCATGTGATGCCCCTGCTTCGGGCCGTGCTGCGCCCCCATTTTCACTGGATCCTCTGGGCGCTGATCCTGTACCTGCCCCTCTCGGAATGGCCCAAGGGGGGGACGCGCGGGCCCGCCGGATGGCGTCGATTCGGGGATGGCGCCACGTCCTGGCTGGCCGGGCTCGCCACCCTCCTGCTCTCCGGCGCGCTTGGCTTCCTTCTCATGAACCACTCCCCATTCCCACCCACCCTCGCCTCTCAAACACTCGCGCCAGCCCTGATCGGCCTGTTCGCCATTCCCTCCCTGATCCAGTCCTGTCTCGGGCGGCCGGAGCCCATCCCCGATGCGCCGGCGCCACGAGGGCTCAGCTTGAAAGCCTGGCTGACCGGCACCCTGACCGGCGCCGCCGGCGGCGGATTTGCCGCCCTGGTCCCGGCGGTAACCGGCGGATTCGGGTCCCTCCTGGCCGGCCAGGCCACCGCCCAATCCGACGACCGCGCCTTCCTGGTCGCCCAAGGCTCCTCCCGCATGGTTTACTACGCCGGCGCCCTGCTTTTGTTCGCCGTGCCGGGGGCGGGCGTAGTGCGCGGCGGCGCCGCCTGGCAACTCCAGACCTTGTGTCCCGCCGACAACCCGGCCCTGTTCCCCCTGCTGGCCGCCGCCGTGGCCATCGGGGCGGGCGTCTCCTTCCTTTGCCAGCCCGGGCTCGCCTCGCTCCTGACCCGGTGGTGTCCGCCCGAGCGGGCGCCTCTGGCCTGCCGGATCGCACTGGGCCTGCTCCTCCTGCTGGTGGCGGCCACGACGGGCTGGATCGGCCTGGCGGTCGCGGCGGTGGGGACGGGCATCGGAGCCCTCCCCTTGTTATTCCATTCCAGGCGATTGAACGCGTTGGGGGTGGTGCTCCTGCCGATCGCCTGGCAACTCTCACGGGGATAGGATGAAAGGATTCACCCATTACATGGTCGGTCTGGCGGCGGGCTCCTTTTTCCCGCAAGCCGTGCAGGAAGCCGCGTCCGGCAATCCCCTGCCCATGCTCGCGGGCGGCGTGTTCGGGATCCTCCCCGACGCCCTTGACTTCAAGGCGGCCCGGTTTTTTGCCCGGCATGAGATGGAAATCGCGCCGGACCCCTCCGCGCCGGACATGCAGATGATCGCCGACGGCATGGCGTGCGCCATTACGCACGCCCGCAAAACCCGAAAAACCGTGCGGATTCGCTTGCGCACCATTCAACTGGGCGCGGACGAATGGCAGCATTACCACATCCGGTTCGACCCGCAAGGGCGGGTGCACGCCGCCTTGGGCCCCGTGTGCAACACGGGCGGACGCCCCTTGAAGGAGCGGAATCCCGAGGAATGCGGAACGGACGTGCCAGTCCGGCTCGTGATCGGATACGAGGCCACCGTGACCGTATCGATCCTGGACGGCCCCATGCTCGCCTGCGTCCCGCTCCCGGACGGCCGGGTGAAAATCGACTTCATTCCCTGGCACCGGGCCTGGAGCCACAGCCTGGTGCTCGCCGGCGCGGCCGGCGCCGCCCTGACCCCGTTCGCCGGCGGATTGACCGGCGCCATCGCCGCACTCGGCTGGGCCACTCACATCGCGGCCGATCAACTGGGGTTCCTGGGCTCCGCGTTATTCTACCCCTTCAGCCGGACACGCCTGCCCGGCCTGCAGCTGACGCGGTCCGGCGATGCGGACGGCAACCTGGCCGCGGTGTGGCTGTCCGCCCTGGCCATTTTCTGGAATCTGGCCCGGTTCGCTCATCCACCGGTGCCGGTGAACGGCGCCCGGCTATTCATCTGTTTCGGCCTGATTCCGCTGGGCCTGCTGGCACTGTGGAAACGAAAATCGGCGGCTTGACGACGACGGCGTTCTGCCTTCATACTGTCATGATGATTACGGATAATACCTGGAGAGCCTTCTTCACAAACCCGTCGCTCTGCGCCCCTTTCGCGGCGTGGATGATCGCCCAAATCATTAAAGTGGCGCTGAATTACCGCAAGGAAAAACGGATCGACTTCCGCTACCTCTCCAGCCTGGGCGGCATGCCGAGCGCCCACTCCGCCACCGTCAGCGCGCTGGCCACATCCGTGGGAATCAACGCCGGCGTCAGCTCCCCCATCTTCGCCAGCACCTTCGTGGTGGCCGTCATTGTGATGTTCGACGCGTCCACCGTCCGGCGCGCCGCCGGGCTTCAGGCGGGATTGCTCAACGACATTGTCGAGGAACTGTTCAAGGAGCACCATTTTTCCGAACGGAAAATGGTGGAATTGCTCGGCCATACCCGGACCGAGGTCTTTGCCGGGCTCCTGCTAGGCGTCGCCATCGCCTTCCTGGTCAACTCGATCCACTGAAAACACGGCCCGCCAGGCGCTGCCGCCGGACTTCATAAAAGAAAACCCCGGCCGCCACCGCCGCATTCAGCGAACCGACATGCCCCTGCTGGGGAATGCGTACTGTTTCCGAACACCGGGCCAGCATGGCCGGACTGAGTCCAGCCCCCTCATTCCCCACCACAATGCACACGGGCCGCCGAAAATCACAGGCATTGATTTCCAGAGCTGCCTTTTCACTGGCGCCGACCAAGGCGATCCCGCGCCCGATCCAGGACAGCGCTGCGGCGTCCAGCGACTCCACCCGCGCAACCGGAATCCGATTGACCGCGCCCGCCGAACTGCGAGCCACCATGCTGGTCACGCCAACCTGGCCGGTGGCGGCAATGATCGCCCCGTCCGCGCCAAACACCTCAGCCGAACGGAGAACGGCTCCGAAATTGAAAGGATCCTGAAGGCCCTCCAGCATCACATAAAAGGCCGGCTTCCCGCCCGCCCCGGACACCGGAAACTCTTCAAATGGAACATACGGAAACTCGTTCATCCGGGCGAGATAGCCCTGGTGCTCGCTCGTATGCCCGAGTTTCTCCAAAACAGCGGGAGGACTGAGGCTCACGGTCACGCCCAGCGTTTCCGCACGGGCGGTGGCGGACGCGACCGCCTCCCCGGGCAAGGTGTCGGAAAGAAAGAGATCGGCCATCGGCCATCGGCCGGCCGCGAGGGTTTCAAGAACCAGATTGCGGCCCCATAGCCAGCACTTCTGATGACTGCCCAGAAGCGGTTTCTTTCCTTTTCCCCGTTTGTAGCGTTCCACCATAGGGCATCAGCCCGCGGGAACAGACGCCGCCGGGGCAGCCTTGTCATCCTCGATCCACAACCCCTTGGACTTCAGAAGGGCTTCATCGACGAGGGGTTTGTCCGGCGAAAATTCGGACCGCGCGTCTTCAATCACCGTATCGGTCATGTCCACGGATTTATTCAGGATCTGGAAAACCTGCTCGGGCTCGATCACCAGGTCAACCCGTTTGCGGGCGGCGACCTTCTGCACATGCGGGCGCATGCGTTCCCGGAACGTCATCACCACATCGCGTTGAAAACGCTGAACCGTTTCGGCAATTTCCGCGCGGCTCTTTTGCATCCGGGCCTGATAGGCCATGAAATCCCCCTGGACCTTCCCTTTCTCTTCCTCGCTTTGCGCGGCTTTAAACGCGGCCAGCAGCGCCTTTTCCTCGCCGGCCGAGGCTTTCTTCAGCGCCACAAAACGGGCTTGCGCCTGCAGGTCCTTCTCGCGCATGGCGGTCGACAGACGTTCGCCCACGGCCAGTTTCTTGAACGCCGTATCCAGATTGACCACGCCCACGGAATGCGGCCGCAGGTAGGTCATGCTGAGGACCAGCACGCCCAGCAAGACCACAATATAGGCTGTTTCGTACCAGCTCACGGACTTCTTCGCGTCACTCATCGTCATCCCCCCCTTTTTTCGTCCAGGATTATCCGGCCTTCAACTTCCGTTTCAAATAAGCCAGGAAAGGCCCCTTCAGGTCCTCGCGCCTCAACCCGAACTCCACCTGAGTCATCAGGTAGTCGAGGCGATTGCCGATGTCATACCGGAGCCCCTCATATTGGTAACCGAAAACCGGGCGTTCCCCGAGTTGGCGGCGCAGCGCATCGGTCAACTGGATTTCCCCGTTCTTGCCCGGCTTGGTGGTTTCAAGATACTTGAAAATATCCGGGGTCAACAGGTACCGGCCGCCCACCGCGTACGCGCTCGGGGCTTCCTCGATCGAGGGCTTCTCCACCAGATCGCTCAGGACAAAGGTGCGGGGGCCGATCTTCTGCCCGTCCATGATGCCGTACCGGCTGACTTTTTCCTTGGGCACCTTTTCCAGTCCGATGACGGGGCCGCCCACCTTGTCGAAACAATCCACGAGCTGGCCAATACAGGGGCGGCCCTCGGAATAGACAACCGCATCGCCCAGCAGCACCACGAACGGCTCGTTATCCACATGGTACCGGGCATGCAGGATGGCGTCCCCCAGCCCTTTCTGCTCGGCCTGGCGCACATAATGGATGTTCGCCATTTCGGAGATGCGGCGCAGATCCTTGACCACCTGCTGCCGGTTCCCCTTCTCCAGGCACATTTCCAGCTCGATGCTGCGGTCGAAATGGTCCTCGATCGAGCGCTTGTCCTTGCCGGTGATGATGAGAATGTCCGTGATGCCGCACGCCACCGCCTCCTCGACCACATACTGGATGGTTGGCGTGTCGACAATCGGCAGCATCTCCTTGGGCTGGGCCTTGGTGGCGGGCAGGAAACGCGTGCCGCGGCCGGCGGCGGGAATGACGGCTTTGGTAATCGCACCCATCAGACAATCTCCGGTTTGAATACTTCGCAACCCAGGGCGCTCAGGCGTTCCCGCAGCGCCTTGAAGGTGGGCTCGTCGGGGTAAGTCCCGATAATGGCGCCGCCCGAACCCGCAAACTTGGCGGAGGCCCCCGTGCTCCGGGCCGTTTCCACCATCACGCGGTTACGCGGGGCAATGTCCATGATGGTGGTTCGCAGGTCGTAGTTCGCGTTGAGAATCGGGCCGATCTCCCGCCCCCGGCCGGCCTCCAGAAGCGCCCGCACCTCTTCGGCCAGGGCCGCGAACTTCTTCATGGCCCCCACGACGACGGGATCGCCTTGCTCAAACCGCACCCGGATGGGATTGTGAACCCGTTCCGAGCTTTCCGCATTCCGGCGGTCGAACGCCATGTACAACGGCGGCAGCAGAGCCGGATCGAGCTGGACGTAATTCCCGTGCCCCTGGCGCTGGATCAATTCGCGGGCAAAATCCATGAACACCACGCCCTCGTACACCTGGCTCACCCGATCCTGCAACCCCGCCTCAATCCCCAGCTCCTCTTTTTCAACGGAAAGGATCAGATTCGGCTGGGTCGCCTTCGGGATCGTGACGCCATAAAAGCTCATCAGCGCCCGGAGCGTGGAGGTGACAATCGCGCTGGACCCCGCCATGCCGACCAGCCGGGGAATGGTCGAGGAATACCGGACGGTGAAATTCCGGTGTTCCAGCGTGATCCCGTGGATGCGGCAATACTCGCCAAACCGGCGGATCGTGGCCTTGACCAGCCGCATCCCGCCATAATAGCCGTGCAAGCCCACGTCGCGGATCAGCTCATCAATGGAATCGAAGCGGCACAGATCCTCAGCGCAGGCTTCGATAATCAACTCGGGCGATTCATACAGGATCACGTTGGCGGCATAATTCCGGATGGCGACCGAGATGGTCTTTCCAAAATATCCGTCGGAGGGATTGCCAATCAGACCCGCCCGTGCAAACGCATGTGTCCGGATAATCATGGCGTCCCTTATACCACACCCCCGAATCACTCCGCAAGCGCCGGAAACGACCGCCGGCGTCAGATCCGTTCCGGCGTCTCGATCCCCAGCAACCCCAAGCCCTGCCGCAACACACGCTCCGTGACGGCGGAAAGATGGAGGCGGCTTTCCCGGACACCTTCGGGCGCGGTCAGGAACGGCACGTTCTGATAATAGGAACTATACGCCTGGGACAGGTCATACAAGTAATCCGCCAGCACGTTGGGCCGGTACGTCTCCGTGGCCCGGATCACCGCCTCGGAAAAGCGCGCCAGCCGGAGCGCCAGCGCGCGCCCCGCCGCCTCTTCCACGCGAATGGGCGCGGCTTCATAATCGCCCGCCGGGAACCGGTCCCGGTACTTGTCCCGCACACTGGCGATCCGCGCACACGCATATTGGAGATACGGGGCCGAATTGCCATTCAACGCCAGCGCCTTGTCCCACGTGAACGTGATCAACGTCTGGGGATTCTGGCTCAGGTCCGCATAGCGGACCGCGCCAAGCCCCACCGCCCGCGCCACCTCTTTCTGCGTCTCGGCCGGCATTTCGGGGCTGGAGGACTGAACCAGCGCCAGCGCCCGTTGCTCGGCCTCGTCCAGCAACCGCTCGAGCTTGATCACATTCCCCTGGCGGGTGGAAAACGTGCCCTCCGGCAGCCGCATCAGGCCGAACCAGACGTGAACCAGCTCCGTCGTCACGCCCAACCGGCGGACCACGGCGAAAAACTGCTTGAAGTGCAACTGCTGCCGTTCGTCCGTGACATACACGATCCGGTCCGGCTTGAACTCCTCCACCCGGTTGAGCACCGTCGCGATATCCGTGGTGGCATAGTTGTAGCCCCCGTCGCTCTTGCGGATCAGGCAGGGCAGCAATTTCTCCTCCTCCAGAAAGACCACCTGGGCGCCTTCGCTTTCCCGCGCCAGGCCCAACTCGGCCAGGCGCGCCACCAGGCCCGCCAGCTGGTCGCGATAATGACTCTCCCCCCGAACCAGGTCAAACCGCACGCCCAGCCGCTTGTAGATCTTGTCAAACTCATCCATGCTCAGCGCAATGAACCGCTTCCAGAGCGCCAGGTTGTCGGGGTCCCCGCCCTGCAACTTGACCAGCTCGCGGCGGCAGGCCGCCAGCCATTCCGGATCCGCCTTGGATTGCTCGTAACTCTTGACGTAAATCCGCTCCAATTCCTCCACCGGCGTCTCGCGCAGCGCGGCCTCGTCCACAAAATTCCGGAAGCCCATGATAATAATGCCGAACTGGGTGCCCCAGTCCCCCAAATGATTATCCGACAAGACCCGGTACCCGAGGAACCGGTGCAGGCGGTCCAGCGCATTGCCGATCACGGTGGAGCGGATATGGCCGATATGCATGGGCTTGGCCACATTCGGACTGGAATAATCCAGCACCACGGTTTTCCCGGCGCCGATTTGAGGAACCCCGCAATGCGGATCCCGGGCAATTTCGCCGGCCGCGGCGGCCAACGCGTCGTTCTTCAGGAAAAAGTTGATGAACCCCGCGCCGGCCACCTCGGCCTTCTCCACGCAATCGGGAAGGTCCGCGCCGGCCAGCACGGTTTCGGCCGCCTCGCGGGGGTTCCGCCTCATCGCCTTGGCCGCGCCCATGATGCCGTTACACTGGTAATCGCCAAACTCCGGGTTGGCGGCGGCCACCACCACCGCCATCTTGGCGAGGGGCACCGGAGAATCCGGGAACGCCGCCGCAAGCCGGGGTTTCAGCCAATCGGTCAGGATTTGTTCAAAAGGTCTCATGAAAACGATGATGCCCAATCCGGACCGGCAAGGCAAGAATGAAGGTGCCGAAACGCGCCCCAGCCGGACAGCGCCCGGTGTCTCGTTATTTCCCGAACTCGAGCGTCAGGTCAAACTCCACTTCGTGAAAACCCTTCCCGCCGGTCATGCCCCGGAGGGCCCGGTCCATTTCAAGCATCTCGTACGGGTTGGTGCTCTGGGTGCCTACCGCCTTGAACTTGGCCGACATCTTGGTCCAATAGTCGAGGTCGGCCTTGATCTGGCGGGCCTCCGAACTTCCCGGAGGCGTGACTTCCAGCTTCTGACGCAACTTCTTCAGCAACATATTGTCGATTTCTTTTGACGATTCCCGGCACCGCCCCTGGAGCTTCGTGAATTCGTCGAGCGAGGTGTCGCCCTCGATCTTTCTTGTCTTCACCGTGAGCACCTTGCCGATGCTCTCCGCCTCCCCCGGTTTCAGGTCGTTGAAGTTCACGTTTTTCTTGAGAAGGCCTTTGCTGGAAAACGACTCCCCATGCACGCTCGTCGTCAGGTTCACCTCCGACCGCGTGGCGCTGTACTTGGTCACCGAATGGTAGGCCTCATTGACCGCCTTCTGGGCGTCTTTCTGGAATTCCGCCATCTTGACGGGTTTCCCATTCTTCAAGATCCTCATGCCGGGAGTCTCCTGCAGGGCCAGGTCAAGGTCCATGCTGGCGGACCCGGCGCTCGACGGGTTGCGAATGGGCTTGAACTTCAGATTGGTCGTGTCGTACCCCTGCGCCTTCAGCGCCTTGTACAACTCCGGCGTCATCTCCTTGTAGGATTGATCCACGTATTGGCTGAAGGATCGCTGCACCGAGGGATGGGTTTTGTATTTCAGCAGCCATTTGCAATGGTAGGAGGAATTCAGCGACGCGGACAGCTGTTTCAGTTCCAATTCGGCGGCAGTCACCTCGGGGGAACCGGCGGGATACTTCGTGCGGATTTTCGCAAAGGCGAGTTGTTTCTCCTTGTAGTAATTGACCAGCGACTCGGCGTCTTGAACCTGCTGGTTGAATTTTGCCGCCGAAAACGCCTGCTGCACATTCCGGGACCGGAATATCGGCTTGAACAGGGCGCTGTCCTCGCCCAGAAAGTGCAGCGCGCCTTTGCCCACAAATTTTGCGCCATATTGAAATGACTTGCCCATGATATACGCCGTGCCCGCCGCCTTGGCGCCGGCCCACAACTTCTCCGTCCACGCGGCGTTCGGGTTGTCCACGCCGTGGCGATATCCTTCGACAAATTCAACGGCCGCCGCCCCGATGGGCGCCGCCCAGGCCACCGACTGCTTGACCCCCTCGACCGGCCCCCCGGTCATGAGCCCGGTCACCCCCCCATAGACACCCCCGATGATGTGGGGGCCCCAGAGCGTGATCGCCGCCTGCTCGCCAAAACTCTCCATGAGCGCCTGGCTCCCCAGCCCGACAAAGACCGTGCCCACGGTCATGAGCGCCATGTTGGCGATGAACTTGTTCTCCTCGGAGTTGATGGATTGCTCTTCCTGCCGTGCCTCTTCACCTTCCTTGTATCCCCGGGTCATTCCCCCCAGCGAATTGGCGAGTTTGCAGGCCTTTTCAACATCGCCGCTCGCAAGGCTTCGAGCGTCCAGGATTTTATGGGCCTTTTGCCGCATCGGCCACCGCATCTCCTCCGGCAAACCCTCGATCTGCCGCTCGACCTCCACCGCAATGCGCCGGGTAATATCGACGTCCGCCGCCTTCACGCGGATGCTCTGGATAAACTTGTCATGCACATATTCATCATACGCGGACCGGGTATGCACGATCGTGCCGGTCTTATAAGACGCAATCATGTCCCGCTCGTCCGAAACGTCCGAATCCAATTGAACGATGCGGAGGGCCAATTTCGCCCGGCGCTCAAGATCTGATTCGCGGTCCAGCTCTTCCTGTTCGCGCTGGATATTGTATTGAAGCAGCTTAATCACGGACTCATGCATCTTAATCGTATCCTTCACCGCGTCGGCGAGGCCCGTCTCCGCATACGGAGGTGCTTTTTTCGGGGCGGCTTTCTTCTTGGGGGTCGTGGAATCCGGCAGTTCCCCCTTCAACCACGCCTCGCGACGCGGATCGCCGATCTTGTACGGCCCCTCCTCCCAGGGCTGCCGAACCTTGGGGGGGACCGGCAGGTTGTCGGGGTCGACGTCAATCAACGCGCCAAGCTGGGTCGGGTACAGGCGTTTCAAATCCTTGAGCGACTGGATGCGGTTCGACTCATACTTCGTGGCAACCGCCATCACACCCTCCCAGGTCGCGCCCGGCAGGACGGGCGGCGTCGCCTGGGTCAAAGGGGCCCGGTACAAGGTCGTGCCGGAAAAGGTCCAGGTGCCCTGGATGCCCGTCGTATAGCGAATATAATGAACCCGCTCGCCGTCGCGGAAATGGCCGTCGAGCGTCACGCCGAACACGACCGGCCCGGACAGCAGCATCCCGCCCGGTTGTTCCTGGCAGAGCCGCAACATATCGTCGAGACCGGGAACGGTCACCGTTTTCCCGTCTTTTGTGTTCTGCAGGCCGGGTTTGGAGGCATCCAGTCCGTTCTTCTCCAGCATGTCGGCAAAGGCGAACGAATATTGGTAGACCAGAAACATGCCGTCCGGGTAGCGCTTGATCGTCTTGAAGTACCACCGGCCCCCGCCGTCGGTCACCCATTCGCCGTCCAGCCACGAATCGCCCGTCAGGGCGTGGCGATACCGCGAGCGCGCCTCGCATTTCGCGGCAAACGGATTGGGCGGATTGCCCAGTGCCTGGATCTGGTCGGCAAGCTGCATGAGCCCGGCCTGGAGCGATCGCAGGATCTGGGCCTGGCAGTCCCCCATCGCCAGCGCATCAAGGTAACCGGCGCTCGAGTCGGCGGCAACCGCGAGCGCGGCGTCATTCATCGCCGCCTGGTAGGCCGCGGAAGCGCGCATGAACGCCTCGCGGCCCACGAGGTACTGGCCGAGCAGGGGGTTCAGTTGATTCAGATAGTCAACGGTGGCGGGGCTGATGAAGTCAAAGAGCGGCGCCCAGTTGTCCTGAAACTCCTTTTCCTCCTCCGGCGTCATCTCGCCGTAAAGGATCCGCATGCCTTCCATGGCCACCGACACCGCCCCCTTATACTGAAGCTCCGACATTTTTTTGAAATCCAACAACGGGGCAAGCGTCACCGCCGGAAGCTCGAGGGGCGGCAGCGCCTTTGTGACGGACGCCTTCTGCCAGGGCATGCCCTCGGTGGGCAGGGCGGCGGCCTGGTACGGATCCGTCGGAAACTTCCCCCCGGACACCACAACCACGTCCTTTTGAGGAGTAACGGACACACTGACCGCCCGGTCGGAAACGACCGGCGCCGAAGCCCCGGGCACGCGCACCGGACGCTCGGCGCGAACAACCGTGTCGGACTCGAACTTCTTCAACTGCGCAGCGGCCACGGTATTGGCAGGTTCCAGAGCGACCACCTTCTGGAAGTCGCTCCGCGCGGCCTCGGTGTCGCCTGTTTTCACATACAAGTTGGCCCGGTTCACATACGCATCGGCATTTTTCGCATCATGCTCGATCGCCCGGGTATAGTCGGCAATCGCCCCCGGCGCATCCTCGGATCTGGCCTTCGCCACCCCCCGGTTATAATAGGCCATGCTTTGCTTCGGATTCAGCTCAATCGATCGCGTGGCATCCTGGATGGCGCCGGGATAATCGCCAAGCGCGGAGCGGACCATGCCCCGGTTCGCATAGGCGGCGGCGTTTCCGGGCGCAAGCTCAAGAGCTCGATCAAGGTCGGCAAGCGCGCCGGCCGTATCCTTGCACCGCTGCTTGAGCGCTCCTCGCGCGCTCAGTGTGCTGGCGTTACGGGGGTTGAGCTCAATCGACTTGTTGTAGTCCGCCATCGCGCGGTCGAGATTGTCCAACCGTGTCCAGCATCGCGCCCGCTCATGGTAGACCCGGTCGTTCGAGGGTTCCTCGGCCAGGACCTTCGTAAACGCGTTGCACGCGGCCTGGAACTTGCCCTGGTCGAACAAGGCGACCGCCCGCGTGTAGGTCGGCGACTCCGTGCCCGCCGGCCCGGCCAACGCCGCCAGCGCGAATCCCAGACACACGAACACCGCCCATAACGACGTGGGGATCAACCCGCCACACAATCCTGTTTGATGCATCGCTTTCATTGTGCGATGATGGCCAAACCGAGCCGGCAAAGCAAGAATGAAGACTTGGCCCGCGCAGCCGCCAACCGGCGCTGCCCTCCGCCTCAAGGAACGAAAGGAACCGATCATGGCCCTGCTGAATGTCCACTTCGACGGCACGTCGATCAACAAGCAATCCGGCATGTGGGTGATCATGCCCCCGGGCAAGGGGCCCTTCCCCGTCCTCTACCTCTTACATGGGCTGAGCGACGACCACACGATCTGGCTCCGCCGCACAAGCCTGGAGCGGTACGTGGAGGACCTGAACCTGATTGTCGTCATGCCGGACGGCCACCGGAGTTTCTACATCAACGATCCCCGCCCCGGCGGGCTGGCCTACGAGGATCACATCACAAAGGATGTCGTGGGGTTCTGCGATCGCGTTTTTCCGACCGTTCCCCGACGCGAGGCCCGGGCCGTCGCCGGCCTCAGCATGGGCGGCTATGGCGCCATCATGCTGGCATTGAAAAATCCCGGCCTGTTCGGCGCGGCCGCCTCCCATTCCGGCGCCGTGGGATTCTTCCACAAAACCGGCCATTCCCGGCCCGACTTCAAACCCCTGGCCGATGCCCTGGGTGCCCGATATGACTGCCACCGGCTGGCGAGCCAGCTGAAGCGGGACAAGACCCACAAGCTACCCGCGCTCCGCTTCGATTGCGGCGTCGACGACTTTCTCCTCGAGGACAACCGCCGGTTCCGTACCCACCTCGTCAAATCCGGGATTCCCCACGAGTATGTCGAGCATCCCGGTTCCCACAACTGGGCCTATTGGGACACCCACATCCAGGAAACCCTACCGTTCGTGATGAGGCACCTGAAGGGAAGCGGTAAAACCCGCCCCTGACACGGCGGTGCACGGCACCTTATCCCGGGGGCAGCGGAGCCCCTGCCATGAGGGCGTTAAAGACGCTCTTCATCCGCGCCATATAGGGATCGAACGCGTACGCCCGGTTCACGAACTCACGGCCCTGCGCGCCCAGCCGGCGCGCCTTGTCCTTATCGGCCAGCAGTTCGTCAATCCGCGCCGCCATGGCCGGAACATCCATCCAGGGGACGAGATAACCTGTTTCCCCATCCCTCAGCCAGTCTCGAATGCCGCCGGCATCAAAACCCACCACCGGCAGGCCGTAGCGCAGCACTTCAAGGCCGATGGTGGCGATCGGCTCCGGCCAGACCGATGGCACCGCCACCAGCGTCGCCTCCCGATAAATATCCGCCATCTTGTCGAACGACACAAAACCATGAAACCGGACGCGATCCTGAAGCTTCAACTCCCGGGACAGCCCCTCGCAATACGCCTGATGGGACCCCGATCCCAGCACCGCCAGTTCAAACGGCGACCGGCAGAGCGCCAGCGCGCGCAAAAGGACATCCAGCCCCTTGCCCCGGATAATCTGGCCGGCAAACACGATCAGGTTGCGCTCCGAAAACGAGCTGCTGAACGTCGTGACCGCCGGCGCCGGAATCGGCGGAAAAATCAGAATGCGGTCCGGCGGAAATCCCTGCCGGATCAGCTCCTCCCGCATATAGCGGGTAACCACGAACTGGGCCGTGAATTGACGGCTCAGCTCCAGACATCGCATTTGGCGGCGATAGCTGACCCATTGCACGCCCCAGCGGCGCGTCCGGTCGCGCTTGATCGACGCCAGGCACGGGAACAGGCAGCACGGCCCCGCCTTTTTCATGCAAATGCGCCGGTTCCACGGGAAGTACTTGTAACTGCGCATGCAGTAGATGTCATGATCATGTTCCATCCGGACTAACGGCCGGCCGGAGGCCACAAGGGCTTCGAGCACGGGAATCGCCACGCATTTGTGGACATAAATCAGGTCGGGGTTCAGCCGGGTCACGGCCTGTTCCACCTCCCGCCGCACGGCCGCCGGGGGACCATCGAAATCCACGGAAACGGCTTCGGGGAAGAGCGACTCAAAGGACGCCTCGTCCTTGCCGCTGCGCTTCCAGGTCAGGCAGGCCAGGGCAAACTCCTCGCGCAGCCGCGGCGCCGTGACGAGGATATTCTGCTCCGCCCCGGCCAGGCGCCCGAACGTTTCATGAACGAGGAGAATCTTCTTCATGACCAGCCCCCGATCCGTTGCTCAAAGCCGGCACGTTTCCGGCCAGATCGTCCGTTTCCGCCAGGCAAACCAATTTTCTTTTCTACTGCGCACGGCCATCATGGCGGCATCCTCGACAAACTCAGCGGCCTCGCCCCGCACACAGACGGCCCGACAAACCGGCTCGCTCGTTCCGGCGGGAACCGGACCCTCGCCGAGGCCCGCCAGGAGGGCATACACTTTATCCGCCCAGCCGCACACCGGCAACACATCCCGCCAGTCCGGCACCCGCGGCGAGCGTGAACCGGACCCGAACCCCACGGCCGTATCGAAAGCGCCGGACGCCGTTTGCCGCTCGAGCAGCCAATGCAAGGACGGACCCAGCAAACCGGCCTCCAGCCGTTGCACCCGGTCCAGCGCCACCAGCGTGCCGGCCGTCGCGCCCGTAAACAAGGGGGTGACGCGGGCAGGCCGATTCGCATAAACCATAAACGGAATGCCGCCGTCCGGCGTCAAAGACCGCCGCACAAAGTCAACCAGCGCGACGCCGGCCTCCTCGAAACGCGCGTCCCCGGTCCGGCCATGCAGGCAAGCCAGCGCAGGCAGGCAGCGGGCGGCCAGGAAAGGCGAGGCCGAGGCGCCTTCACGATTGGAGACCGGCATCGCCCCGGCCAGAGGCCCCTTGCGGATCTGGCTTTTCAAGAGCGACTCCGCGGCCCCGGCCACATACGGCGCCCAGCGGTCGACCGTGCCCGTCAACGCCCCGTACTCGATGAGCGTTTCCACGATCGCCGCCACGGCCGGCGGGGAATAGACGTCGAAATCGCTTTGCATCCAATTGTTGAACGTGCGAAGGGTCTTGTTCCAAAGCTCCTTGATCAGCCGCTCGTTGACAAACCGTTCCAGCATGCCGGGCACACCGTCCGGCCACGCCCGCCCCTGCTCGCCCCGATATCGCGCAGCCCGCAAAACCGCCGCCATCAAGGCGGGTTCATAGGGCATGCCGCCTTCGAGCGGATTGCTTTCAAAATAGGAATTGAGAAAGGCGCCGTTGGCCAGCTGGGCCGGGCAAAGCTCCCGCATCGCCTGCTCCATCCGGTCCAGGTAAACCGGACTGCCCGTGCGCCGGTGCAGGGTGATCCACCCGTCGAGCAGCCCCTCCCACCGCCAGTCGTGACCGGGGCCGCACCAGGCCGGGGCCACGCCACGCAGGCCCACGACCGGCCCGTAGTAACCGCCCTCGCCGCGCATCGTCTCGAACCAGGCTTCCAGGCGGCCCAGCGAAAGTCCGACCGTATCTGCTTCAGTTTTTGACAAGTTCATAAGCCAGCGAACTGCTGAAATACTTTCCTTGGCCTTCCGTCACATAGCGTTGTGCGCACCAATCGGCCAACCGATCGGCAACGGCATGCCGCCCCATCCGGCGAAACACGGCCGCCACGAACGCAACCCCTTTCAAATGCGCCGGTTGAAGCCCGGCCACCGCGGTCACCCGAAACCCGGTTTCCTCGAGAAGCCGCCGGATTTGCCCCGGCTCATACTTGCGCTCAGGGCCGCGGTTCCAGTTGCGGCCCAGCGAGTAATTCTTCTGCCGCATGCGCTTGAACCGGTAGAGATGCGGATAAAACCGGTTGGACACGACCAGCAGGACGCGGCCCCCGGGCGCCAGCACCCGGCGCATCTCGCGCAACAGCGGGCGCGGATCCTCGAAATGCTCCAGCCGCTCATAACACGAGATGACCTGCACATGGCCATCCGGCAGGGGAATGGACACCGTTTCGGCTGCCGCATTGACCAACCCGACAACCTTGCCCGGAGGCGCCAACTGGCGGAACCGCTCGTCGATGTACCGGGCAATCCCCGGGGTCAGGTCATACGCATAAAGGGCCCCGACACCCCCCCGGCACGCGTTCAACAGTTGCAGCACCACATCCCCGTTGAAGGACAGCACATCCAGAACACGGGGCTCGGAATAGGCCGCCAGCATCATCCCGATCCGACCGATCATGTATTGGAACTTGGGCGAGAACCGCGCATCGGAATCCACATGAAGCGTTTTCCCATCAATGTGCACGCCCTTGTACCAAAGCAGTTTGTCCCGGAAATCCGCAATCTGGCTGAGCTTCCACAAATGAGGCCGGATATCGGCATGATAGCGCTCGTGCGCCAGCTTGAACTCGTTGAAGCTCAGGACGTCTCCCACAGGGCGGCGGTTGGGCGACGGCGGATCATCATCACGATACCCCACGCACACCAGGCCAAAGCTCCGCAGGTACGAAGGCACGCCCAGCGCTTTTGCGATTCCGGAAGGCCGCCGAATGCCGCCGAGGTAAATGGCCCCGAGCCCGTGGGCTTCCGCCGCCAGCAGAAGGGCGCCGAGGGTCATGCCCACCGTCACCTCCGCCGTCCGGCAGGGGTTGCGGGTCTCGAGCGAGGTGTCATAAAAGACCGCGATCAGCGCCGGCGCGTCATACAGGTAGGATTGCTGGGCATCGCTGAAATCGGAGACCCGGACCTTGAGCGCCGGTTCCGTCACCACCACAAAATGCCACAGCTGCCGGTTGCAGGAGGTGGGCAGGAGCGTGGCGGCCCGGATGAGCCGCTCCAGCAACTCCCGCGGCACCGGCGTCTCCTTGAACATGCGCGTGCTCCGGCGCCGCTCGAGAATCGCCATAAACGCATCGCGGGCGGCCGGATCGCCCTCCGTTGCCGGGTACGCCTGATTCACTTTATCGACGGCTGTCATCGGAACCAGTATCTCCTATGAGGGGGCCGACTGCAAGACCGGTCTGGCTTCGTCTCGGCGCGCATACCAGCCCGCAATGGTGAGCCCCACAAACAACATCATCATGAAATACATAGGCGTCTGACGATAGCCCAGTTGCAGGCAGCTCTGAAGGTGATCCACGAAAACAGCCGTGCATCCGGCCAAGCCCAGCGTATGGATCAGGTCCTTCCGGGAGCGAAAATAGAAGGGCACGGCCAGGGAAAAATACCGGATCCAGAGGATCGCCAGCGCGATCACGCCGGGCTTCCCTAGCTCGCCAAGGTTCAGGTACCAGTTGTTGTGCGCCGGCGTGCCGGGCGGCAGGTCGGGATCCACCTGCTCGGCATAGCGAGACCAGGACCAGGCGGAAAAATTGCCGAGCCCGACCCCCCAGACGTGCTCCTTCGCCATGAGCCGGGCTTGCGCGTTATAGAGCCCCCGATAGGCCATGTCATCGGACGCGCTCTGCTGCTTCACAAAACGGTTCAGCAGCGTATCCATCGCGACCACCAGCACCACCCCGGCCAGCAGGACCCCCATCGAAATCAGGGCGACATTCTTCAGGTTGAGGTGACGCGGAAACAGCACCAGCGTGTTGATCCAGATGCCAAAGACCAACGCGGCCAGGCCCCCTCGTGAAATGGTCAGGATCACGGAAATCGCACAGAGAAACGTCAGAAAACCAAACACGAGACTGGCCCCCATCTTCCGGCTTTGCAGCACAAACGCATACATGAACGTTCCCATCATGGCCATGTAGGTGGCCAGGCTGTTGGGATGCCCGAGCGTGGTCCGGACACGGTTGACCCCATGCAGGTAACGGGAGCTGAGCGCGAGATACCCCATATACAAGGCCGTCAGCGCGATCCCCCACAGCACGGCGCGCGCGGCCTTCTCGTCGCGCACATAATTGACCACCACCAGATAGAGAAGGAAGCCGCGGATGATTTTCGCCAATTCAAAAAGGGGATAAAGCCCCACCTCGAACTGGGCGTAAGGCACCGTCGTCGCTTCTTCCGGAACCGCAAGAGAGGGCCCGACCTGCGTCCACGCGATGATCCCCACGAGCAGGTACAGGGCCGTCGGCCAGGTCAGCGGCGGAAACCAGCGCATCGGATACTGCTCCCGCTTGAGCAGCATGAACCCCAGCAACACGAGCACGCATAAATCCACCACGCTCACTTCAAACCCGCGCGTGTTGGCCCGGTAAAATTCCCGGGAGACGAAATTGATGCCAACCAGATCCGGCTCGCACGTGGCCCACACCATGACGCCCATCACCACCCGCGAAAGCGCCGGCCGGGCCAGGCATCCGGCGATGGCCAGAGGAACGCCCAGCAGCACACTGAGGCCAAAGATGATATACTTGGCTTCCATAGGCGGTCGACCCGAAAACCCCTTTCCATTGAGAGAGCTCTGTTATACTATTCAAAAAAACCGGTCAACGCGAGTGTTTATGAACAACCCCATCAAGCCTCAGACCGCCGTGGTGCTCGGCATCCCTTTTAACGACGTCTCCTTTGAGGACGCCGTGGAGTGGACCCGGCAGCGGGTGCTTTCACGCCAGCCCGCCTATATTGCCACCGCCAACATGGACTTCATCATGCAGGCGTGGCGCGACCCCGAACTCCAGCGCATCCTGTTTGAAGCCGACCTGGTGGTCGCCGACGGCATCCCCATTGTCTGGCTCTCCCGGCTTCTGGGGCCGGGCCTCAAAGGCCGGGTGACCGGAAGCGACCTTGTCCCCCTGCTCGCCAAGCTGGCCGCGCGCGAAGGCTTTTCCCTGTTCTGCCTGGGCGGAGCGCCGGGCGTGGCCGAGAAAGCGGCCGCCAAACTGGTGGAGCGCAATCCCGGCCTACGGATCGCCGGCTGTTATTCCCCCCCCAAGGCTGACATCCTGAACATGGACAATCCCGCCATTCTGGCGCGTCTGGAAACGGCCGCCCCAGACATCCTGCTCGTGGCCTTCGGCGCCCCCAAGCAGGAAAAATGGGTCAACCTCCACATCCGCCAGTGGCGCGTTCCCGTATCCATGGGAGTCGGTGGATCACTCGATTTTCTGGCCGGCATACAAAAGCGAGCGCCTAAATTCGTCCAGAAACTGGCGCTGGAATGGCTGTGGCGGATGCTGTCCGACCCCCCCCGGCTGGTGCGCCGATATATCGCCAACTTCGCCTTTTTCGGAAGCGTGGTCTTCAAACTGGCGTGCTTGCGCGGGTCGCCGACTCATGCTAGCCGACACCCCGGGGCCACGCCCCCCGACCTCGCGCTTGCGGAAAAGCTCCACGCAAAATGGATGGCCTTCCCTTCCGCCGCCAGCTCCGGCGATCTGGAAACCTTCCGTTCGGCCTGCGCGGTGGAAACCACGGCCCGGACTCTGGTCCTTGATCTGGGCACGCGCACGTGGATGAACAGCCGGGAGCTGGGCATCCTGCTGGACCTGAGCCGGGTCAGCCGGGCCGCCGGACGGCGGCTCTATGTGCGGGCCCCCTGCCCGCGCGTTTCCCGCTTGCTGCGCTTTGTTCAACTGGACCGTTACCTGACAGTCGCCGAGACCCCGGCGGAGGTGATTCAGCTCTTGAAGGACCGGCGCGCCACCGAGATCGAGGGCAACGTCCACCGGGGCCCCCAACAGCGGTTGATCCTCGTGTTACCGGCGGAATTGACGGCGGCGAACGTGGCGGCATTCAAGGCCCGCGTCGACCAATCCTGGCAACAGGCCGAGGACCAGGGCGCGCTGGGCGGGGTGATGGTGAACGCGTCCGCCGTGGAGTTCATCGACAGCGCCGCCCTGGGCTTTCTGGTCGGCCTCAAAAAGAGGACCGAGCAAGCCCGCACACATTTCCAGTGTTTCGGGTTTCACGATGCGGCGCTTCGAACCCTGAAACTCGCTCGGCTGGAGTCCCTCCTGACCGAGGCACACTAGCGGATACCCGAACGGAAACGCGCCGGGGTGTAAGACAACATTTTGACGGCCGCAAGAAAAGGTCTTCAGCGTGAGTCGTCAACCTCGAATTGCGACCGGCCCGTCATTTGCGCCCGAAACGACGCGACCCACCACGGCGGGCACGCCCGCTCAGCCTTTCCGCCAGTCAGCCCCAATGCAGCGTGCCATACGATCCGCGTGACAGGGCGGGTTGTTCCTGTTACGATTGGAGCCATATGAACGCTGTCAAAGTTGCGCATGTGATGCGGCGCTTCGTCCCGGAGAAGTGGGGCGGCACCGAAAGCGTCGTCTTCAACCTCGCACGGGAATACGTCCAGGCCGGCATGGAAAGTCCCATTTTCTGCACCGACATGTTCGCCGACACCGGCACGGCGTCCCTGGCCCCGGTCACCATCCATCGTTTCCGCTATGTGTTTCCCTGGTTGTTCCTGGGAAAAGAAGCCCAGGCCAAACTGCGGCTGAAAGGCGGCAGCCCCCTGTCATTCAGCCTCTTTCGCGCCCTGCTGCGGGAGCCCGGCCTGGACCTGATCCACGCGCACACCCAGCACCGCCTCGGGGGAATCGCCCGCACGGTGGCACGCTGGCGCGGCATCCCCTATGTGGTGAGCATTCATGGCGGCGTCCTGACATTGCCGGACGAGCAGTCCAAAAAAATGCAGGCGCCCTTCCGCGGCAAGCTCGAGTGGGGAAAGGTGTTCGGCTGGCTGCTCGGCGCGCGCCGGGTGCTGGACGACGCCAACGCCATCATCTGCGTCGGCCGAGATGAACATGCCGAAATGGCCCGCCGCTATGGCAGCAAGGCGCATTATGTGCCGAACGGGGTGCAAACCGATCTCTTCCGGACGGCGGACGCGTCCGCGTTCCGGGCCCGGGCCGGGCTTAAGCCCGGGGAAAAACTGGCGCTTTGCGTCTCCCGCATCGACTACCAGAAAAACCAGCTGCTGCTCGTGAAAGCCTTCGCCCGGTTTGCCCAAACACGGCCCGACTGGAAGCTGGCGCTGATCGGGCCTGTGACCGTGGAAAGCTATCGGGACCAGATCCTGGAGGAAGTCCGGCGCTCCGGACTGGACTCCCGGGTAATCCTCATTCCGGGCTTCGCGCCCGACGACCCGCTCCTGCCCTCCGCCTACAAGGCGGCGGACGTGTTCGTGCTCCCCACCGTGCACGAACCCTTCGGCATTGTCATCCTGGAAGCCTGGGCCGCCGGCACGCCGGTCGTGGCCACGCGCGTCGGCGGCATCCCGGGCTTCACCCACGACGGCGACGACATCCTCCTGTTCAACAAAGACGACGAGGACGGGCTCCTGTCCCGCCTGAACCGGCTGGCCGACAACCCCGGCTTGCGCGAACGACTGACCGCCGCGGCAACCCGGGAGGTTTCGCATTACGATTGGTCGGCCATCGCCACGACCATGCGCGGAATTTACGAGGCCGCCGCGGAACACCGGCTGCGGAAAGGGCGCGCATGAACATCGGCTTCTCCGCCTGCGTGCTCCAGGGTGGCCGGACCGGCGTGGCGTCGTATGTCATCAACCTGCTTCACACGCTTCAAGCGGTGGACACCGTCAACCGCTACGACATCCTCATCCCGGCCGGCGACCAGGCGCTGATCCGCGACGGGGCGGCCTCCTTCCGGAAAACCATCCTTCCGCCCGCGCTCGCCACGCCCGTCGCCAACATCCTCTGGCACAACACCGTCCTGCCGGGCCGCTCACGGCGGGAACAGTACGACCTGGTTCACGTGCCCAGCTATCGCCGGTTGCCCTGGGTGAAAGGCACGAAAATCGTCGCCACCGTCCACGACCTGGCCACCCTCCACCTGGACCACAAATACGATGCGGCCCGCATGTTCTACAATCGACGGATCGTCCCCTCCTTGATTCGCCGGGCCGATCACGTCATCACGGTCAGCCACTTCACCGCCGATGACCTGGTGAACCGGGTCGGCTACCCGGCCGACAAGATTACCGTCATCTACTCCGGCATTAACCGGCAAGCCTACCATCCCATCCCGGCCGACGAGTGCCGGATCCGACTGAAAGCCAAATACAGCCTGGAGTCGCCGTTCATTGTCTACGTGTCGCGGGTGGAGCATCCGGCCAAAAACCATCTGCGGTTGATCCAGGCCTTCGAGCAGATCAAGGCGCGAACCCCCTCGGACCTCAAGCTGGTGCTGGCCGGCGCCGACTGGAACGGGGCCGACACCGTTCGGGCCTACGCGGCCCGAAGCCCGGTGGCGCGGGACCTGATCTTCACGGGCTTTGTGCCCCTCGAGGATATCCCCTATTTCTATTCGGGCTGCGAATTCATGGCCTACCCCTCGCTGTTCGAAGGATTCGGATTCCCGATCGTTGAAGCCATGGCCTGCGGCGCGCCGGTCATCTGCTCCAACACCTCGTCCATGAAGGAGATCGCCCTCGACCTGGCGCCGACCTTCGACCCGACCGATGTTGACGCCATCGCCGGAGCGCTGGAAACCGCATTGGGTCGCGGAAAAAACGCGGATCAGGCAGCCCGCGGCCGAGCCTACGCAAAAACTTTTGACTGGAATGAGACCGCCAAAAAAGTCATGGCCGTCTACTGCAAAACGCAGAAGGGAGCATAATCGACGATGACTGTCTCCATTATCATGCGATCGAAGAACGAAATGCCGTACGCCGTCACGGCCTTGGAACAACTGGCCCGCCAGACCTGGAAGGACTACACGCTCTACAATGTGGACTCCGGTTCGAAGGACGGAACCGTGGAAACGGTGCGGCGGGTCAACCCGGACCGCCTGACCGAAATCCCGGCCAAAGCCTATATTCCCGGCAAAGTGCTGAACGACATGATTGCGCGCACCCGCGATGACTTGATCGTCTTTCTCAATGCCGATGCCATTCCCCTCAATGAATTCTGGCTGGAGCGGCTGATCCGGCCCATCCTGGACGGAACGGCGGACGCAACCATGAGCAAGCAGCATGCGCGTCCGGAGGCCCGCTTCATCGTGGACTACGACTACCGGCGCGCCTACGATCCCCGGAACCTCAAAGCGGAAAACGAGGATTTCTTCTCGGCCGTGGCCTGCGCCTTCCGGCGCTCCTGGTGGGATCGCGTCAAATTCCCCGAATCCGGCTACGCCGAAGACCTGGCCTGGGCAAAAGAATGCCGCGAGCTCGGGGCAACCTTCAAGCTGGTCCTGGACTCGGAAGTGGAGCATTCCCACAACTACACGCTCAAGGAGCTTTACCGGAAAAAGTTCCGGCACGGGCAGACCTATCATCGGATATATCACCAGCAGCCGCGCCGGGGCGCCCAAACGCGGGCCTGCGTCCGCGAACTCCTCCGCGACGTCCTCTACGCGTGCCGGCGGCTCAAGCCCTGGACGATCCCCTACAACCTCGCGTACCGGATCATTATTCACACCGCCATTCATCAGGGGCTCCAGGAAGCCTCCGGCAAAACCCGGCCTCCGTCACGGTAACGCCGGCGGAAGAGAAATCCTATGGGCAAGTATTCCATCCGAGGCTCCGCCGCATTCGATGCGCGCCTGGACCTGGATTTTTCCGCCATCGCGCGCGCGTTGGCGGAGTCGCCGGACGCCGCGTCATTCCGCGCCCTCGTGCTGATTGGCGGCTATGGCCGCGGCGAAGGCACGCCCCGGATTGTCGATGGCCGTGAAGTCCCCTTCAACGACTACGACTTCGTAGTCGTCTCCGACGCCATGTCCCGCCGGCGCAGGGCCTGCGTCCAGGCCGGCCTCCGCCGCCTGGAGCAGCGCTTGACACAGGAGCTGGCGCTGCCGATCGACCTGTGCCTCTACCCGGACAACGCCCTGCCGCGCGCCGAATTCTCCATGCTCAACTACGAGATGAAATACGGCCACACCGTCGTCTGGGGGGATCCGCGAATCCTGGACCGCCTGCCGGCCTATCCCCACGCCGGCATTCCCCTTTCCGAGGGCACCCGACTCCTCCTCAATCGCGGAAAACTGCTTCTGGATGTGCGCCGAGCCAGGCGATCCGGCCGACCGCTGACCGACGACGACCGGCTGCGATTCGTCAAATTCACGGGCAAAGCCTGGCTGGCGTTCGGGGACTGCGCCCTGCTCCTGAGCCACACCTACGACCTGCGCTATGCGGTCAAGAAAGAGCGCATTGTCCGCTGCGCAACCTCCGATGCGCCGGATCCCGCCTTCCTGATCGACGGCTACCGCCGGGCCATTGCGCTCAAGGAGTGGGGGGATTATTCGTTCCTCGACGGCTACGACTGGGCCTCCGAATACGAGCGGGTGCGCCGGTATTACGTGCGGTTCTTCCGCTGGTATGAAAGCAAGCGATTGAATGCGGAGGCCGGGGACACCGCCGCCTACGCCGCGGCGCTGGCCCGGGGCCCCCGGGAATGCTCCCGGCTCAAAGCCGCCATTCAAAACCTGCAGGCCTTCGGCGCCCGCGCCCTCCACAGCGGCGCGGCGTTGCTGCGGTCCCACCCGCGCACCCGGCTCTATCTCGCCCTGCCGCTCCTGCTCGGCGACGATCCCGTCCCGCCGGCCGGACTGTGCCGTCTTCTCGGCGCGCCCGCCGGGGATCTCGAAACCGCGGAACGCCAATTTTACGACTTACAGAAGAGGTTCTCGTGAAGAAACCCCGGGTGGCGCTTTTCATTTTCATCGACGCTTTCGGCTGGGAAGTCTACCAGCGAAACCGGTTCTTCCTCGACGGACTGGTTCAGGACTCCAAGCGGCTGGAAACCATCCTGGGCTACTCGTCCGCCTGCGATCCCTCCATCATTTCCGGTCTCCTGCCCAGCGAGCACCGGATGTGGTCGTCGTTCTATTATTCGCCATCCACCTGCCCCTACCGCTGGCTGCGCCACCTGCGCTGGCTGCCCGATTCGTTCTTCAGCCGGGGGCGCGTGCGCTACTGGATGAGCAAATGGATCAAAAAGCTCCATGGCTTTACCGGCTATTTCATGATCTACAGCGTCCCCTTCAAGGTCCTGCCCTATTTCGACTACTCGGAAAAACGCAGCATCTGGCGGGAAGGCCTGGTGCGCGGCACAACTCTCTTCAACCGGCTCGACCGCCAGGGCATCCCCTACTATGTCCATGCCAGCGGCACGTCCGACGAGGCCCGATTCGCCGCGCTGCGTGATGACCTGCGGCGGGGCGCCATCGACTTCGCCTACCTCTCGCTGGGCCGGCTGGATGCCCTGATGCATAAAATCGGCAATTCCGGCCCGCCGGTCTCGGAGCTCCTGCGCGACTATGACCGGCAAATCCGGGACACTCTCGCCACGGCCGAGGCGGCGTACGAGCAGGTCTCCTGGTACGTCTTCACCGACCACGGCATGCACAACACCACGGGCCGGTATGACCTGATCGCCGATGTGGAGAAGCTGGGCCTCGTCTATGGCACGGACTATGTGGCCTTCTATGACGCCACCATGGGCCGGTTCTGGACGCTCACCGACAAGGCCCGCGCCGCGCTCCCCCGCCTGCTGGCCTCCCACCCGCAGGGCCGGCTGTTGAGCGACGAGGAGCTCCGCGAACTGGGCGTATTCTTTGACGACCGCCTGTACGGCGATCTCATTTTCCTCATGAACTCGGCCGTCCAGCTGGTGCCGAGCTACATGGGAAGCGCCCAAATGCCCGGCATCCACGGATTCCATCCCCACGACCCGGATTCCTACGCCTCCATCCTGAGCAACCGCCCCCTCCCGGACTCGCTGAAACGGATTCACGAGATCTACGGGCTCATGGAGCGGGAATTGCCGGGGCTGGATTCGCCCGCCGCCAGGACATAGGACTTCGTATCCTTCCAAATCCCCTTGAGCTGACCGCTTTTGAGGCGGCGATTGGCCGCCACCAGGATCACGACATCCATCAGGAAAGCGGCCACCGCCACGGGTAGCTTGGCCAGCGCCTGGAGAGGCGACAGGTTCCGCAATCTCGCAAATCGGACCGCGAACGCGCCGGGATACAGGACCCACCACCCGCCCTGCTTCACGCGCTCCCGGATCAACGCCCGGTACCAGTCAGGATCTCGCGCGTTGTTCTCGGCGATGATCTGCCCCGCGTCTTTTTCCCCGGCCCGGGCGGACAGGTAGTCCCGAAGATAGACATAAATGGCATGCGCCACCTGCTGGCGGCGCTGATTGTTGAAAATATCCACCAGGCTCGTATACGACTCGAACACATGCGAGGCGTTCGGGGCGCGGATGATCCGGCGGTTGTCGGAGGGGCGGGTGAACTGATCCGTGCACACCATGTGCTTGATGAAGCCGTCTTCCACAATCAGGCCGGGCGGCATGTGGATCTGCCGCAGCGCCGGCCCGCGGGCGACGTAGAGCTGCCCCGTCAGCTGCGCCGGAGCCGCCTGAGTCATCTGCCCGACGCCAATCGAGATACGGTCGAAAATCGTTTTCCGGCTTTTGAACAGCACGTGTTTTTGAGGCAAATCCGTGGCGATCACGGCGTGCGCGTCCTGCTCCAGCGCCGCCAGCATGTTTTTCAGGGTGTCGGGATGAGTAAACCGGATGTCGGCGTCCATCAGGAAAATATAATCGGCCGCCGGATCACTGAACCGGTGCACGAACTGGTTCCACGCATTCGCCTTGCCGGGCTCCGCCAGCGCGATCACGCTCCAGGCGAACCGGTCGGGCGGCAGCTCCGCCGCGCCGGCCTGCAAGACTTCACCGGCAACACGCTCCGTCGGGTCCGAGCACCCATTGGGCACCACCACGATCTCCAGCCGGCGGGTGCTGCCTCCCAACTCCCGGACGAGGCTCTGCGCCAGCAACGACCGGAGCGTGGCGCCGATCACTTCCGCTTCATTCCAGGCCATGATTCCAATGCTGATGATCATGCGCGTCACTCCTTGCCACATCGAACCTTAGCCTCTATCATTCCCGGTGGTCAATGGCAATGTGGGGGTTCGATGCGGTATCCGTGCACCTGGGCATTCTTCCTCGGCCTTTGTTCAATAACGGCAACGCCCTCCCGGGGCGCCACGCACATTGACCGTCTCTGGGTCCTTTCTCCGCAATGGCTGGTCGTGGCCAATGACTACATGGAGGAAACGGATCAGCGGATCTATGAGTCGAACCGGCCCCGTTTCGATCGTTTCCTGAAGGCGCAGCTGGCGCTGGAGCAGAACGGGAACCCCGACTGGACACGCCTCAAGCAAAGGCAGGCCGACTGGCGGCGAGGCTACGCCCGATTCAGCCTTCAGCCCCAGTGGATGAAGGACCCCTCTGCCTTCATGATCGACAGCACGAACGACCCCTCGTACGCCTCCGCCGCCGCGCCCCTGGCTGTCGTCCCCTGGGTTCAGGTCCAGGGGGACCGGGCCACATCCAGCCAGTCGCCCTTGCGCGGATGCTATGACTTTGAGGTGGGCCATTATGCCTTTCTGCAGCTGCCACACGGATTGACCACCGGCGCAACCTACCGGGTGCGGCAAAAAGACGGACGGGAAAGCCAATTCCTGTTTGACGACGCCCGGCTCATCACGCCAGCCATCAAAGTCAACCAGATGGGCTACCGGCCGGATGCGCCGGAGAAATACGCCTACCTCGGCGGCTGGATCCCCGGCCAGGGCCCGGTCGATTACCAGCTGTTTCGCCGCTTTGACTTATGCCGGGAGGAAGACGGCGGCGTCCTCTTCAGCGGGGTCATCGAACGCCGCGCAATGGAATCCGAAACACGCACCGCCAAGGGGGAAAGCTATTCGGGCGAGGATGTCTGGCAGCTGGATTTCAGCCGCTTTACAAACAGCGGCTCGGTCTATCTCCGCGTGCCCGGACTGGGCCGGTCATGGCCCTTTCAAATCAGAGCCACAGTCTATGGCGAGGCCTTCTACACGGCCGCACGGGCCTTTTACCACCAGCGCTGCGGCTCCGCCCTGAGTCGCCCCTGGACCGCGTGGGAACGCGGACGCTGCCACCCGCCGCCCGTGGGCGCCTGCCGCCTGCCCGGCAACGGCGGCGCGATCTGGTCCGATGCCGCCGGTCGCCGCCCAGACGGGGCGGACGACCTCGATTTTGCCGTCATCCAGGCCACCGCCGAACGCCCGCCGACGCTGGACATCTGGGGCGGCTGGCATGACGCCGCCGATTACGACCGGCGACAGAGCCACCACGAGGCGGCCTGGGATCTGATGGGCCTTTACGAGTTCAATCCCGCCGCCTTTGCCGACGGCCAATTGAACCTGCCGGAAAGCGGCAACGGAATTCCGGATTTGCTCGACGAGGTGATATACGGGATTTCCGTCTGGAAGCGCGCCCAGCGCCCGGACGGCGCCGTCTGCGGGCGGATCGAGACGCCAGGCCACCCCGCCCATCCGGGCATGCCGGACCGGGATACAGCAACCTTCTTCAAAGGCCTGGAGACTCGCGAGAGCACCATGACCTACGCCGCATCCGCCGCCCAATTGGCCCGCTTGCTTAAGCCCTACGACGCCACCAGCGCCGCCTCCTTTTTGCAATCCGCCCAACGCGCCTATGCCTGGGCCATGCGAATCGATCCCCCCACCAACCAGATCACCGTCACCGTGTCGCTCAAGGACAAGGCCACCGGACGACTCACACCCCGGACCTTGACCTGGAGCGAACCGGCGGACGCCCACAACTGGCCGGGCCTGCAGGCGGCCCTTCACCTCTATCAGGCCACCAGCAATGCCGTTTACCTGGCCGACGTCGAAAACCGGTTTGCGCCTTTCGTCTTGCGCTACTTTACCGCTTATCCCCATTACCTTCACTCCACCTGGGGCCTCTTCACGCTCGCCCACGGGAACTGGCCGGCGCTAATGCAGGATCTGTCCAAGGCAGCCCGACAGGCCCTGATCACCCAGGCGGACACCGTCTTAAGCTGGCAGGCCCGGACCCCTTACCGGCACCCCTGGAGCGCCGACAAAAGCCGCCGATGGGGCTTTGCGCTGGCGCCCACCTGGGCGCGGTATTCGATTTTGGCCTGGAATCTAACCGGCGAACCCCGGTACCGCTCATCGGCATTATTGAGTGCGGACTTCCATCTTGGCTGCAACGCCCTCGGCATGGCGCAAACCACCGGATTGGGTAGCGTTTATCCCGGCGCGGTTCAGGACGCGGAAACCCGGTCCGACGGACTGGCCGATCCGGTTCCGGGACTGACGCCCTACGGCGTGGTGTCCGTGCCCCGCCACGTCCAGCAGGAGGTGTATGGCCTGGATGTCCCTGACGAACGGGATCGGGAAAAATCAACCCGGCTCTGGTTCCTGCCGCCCCCGTTCGACCGGCTCGACCCGCCGATCCCCCTGTGGCGCCAGGTGGGCCCCAGCGGAAAACACGATCCCTTGAACAACGAATTCACGGTCCAGGAAACATTAAGCCCGACGGCGTTCCTGTTTGGCGCGCTGATGGAGCCGGGCTGGATGCCCCCGACGGCGCTGCTGAGACGGGAACCGGTGCCGAGAGAAGAGCTCGGAAGCTGGTTATACCCGCCCTAATGCATCCCCGAATGGCTCCAGTTCGGGAAAAAGTCGATCCCCAGGGCGGATTTCAATGCATAGAGGAGCACAAACACCAGCAACCCCAGCAGGAGCGCGCCAAACAGCACGCCCAACAGCCCCACCGCAGAAAACGCCAGGATCTTGGAAGGCGATTCGCGAAACGAAGCCGATCGCGACATCAACTTGCTCAGGGATGAGCGCAAATCCGCATTCTCTTTCCCCAGTCGGGCATGCCGGTCCGCTGACTCGTAGGTGCGCAAGGCATCATCTACCGCGTTCTGCAATTCCTCGACGCGAAAGGGTTTCACGATATACCGGAACACGCCGCTCTGATTGATGGCGTCCAGCATCATGTCAGGGCGGGCATAGCCGGTGATCAAAAGGCGGGGGATCAGCGGATGGCTTTGCCGGATCCGCAACAGAAAAGAGAGCCCGTTTTCCCCGGGCATCATGTGGTCGCACAGGATGGCGTGAACCGGCCGCGCCCGGAGAACCGCATCCGCCTCCTGCGTGTTGTTCACGCAAACCACCTGATACTGGAAACGGAGGATATCCCGGATCAGGTTGAGCATGTCTCGTTCGTCATCGATCACCAGAACGGTCTTCTGATTCCGGATCGGCCCGGACCCGCGTTCTCCGGGACAGGGGGGCACGCGACCATCATCGTTGGCGGGAACAGGCGTCATGAAAATTACTTATAGCGCACAAACCAGGCCCTGAAAAGAATGAAGTGCGCGGCGTCGGCGCGGTCAACCGCTCGCCGCCATCCGGGACGTTTTTCTCCTTGCGGGACAGCCCCCGATCGTACGACACTCTTCCCATGAAACGACCGCTCATCGTGGGAATTGCAGGGGGGTCCGGCTCCGGGAAAACAACCCTGGCCCACGGCTTGCGCGATTTGATGGCGGACGTGGACAGCGTGGTGATCTCGCAGGACCATTACTACTGGGGATTGCCGGAAGGCGTCTCGCCCGAGGCCTATAATTTCGACGATCCCGCCGCGCTGGACCTGGAAGGACTGGCGCTGGACCTGGCCGAACTGAAAGCCGGACACTCCATCAAAATACCCGCCTACGACTTCACCTCGCACCGCCGGGCGGCGGCCGTCCAGGCCGTCACCCCCCCCTCCCTGATCATCGTGGAAGGCCTCTTCCTTTTCACCCATCCCGCGCTGAGCGCCGTTTTCGATCTCCGCTTTTTCGTGGATGTGCCGTCGCCCGAACGGCTGCGGCGCCGGATGCTGCGGGACCAGCGAGAGCGCGGGCGGAACGCCGCGGAGATACGGGAGCAGTGGGATCGGCAAGTCGAGCCCATGTATGTCCGGCACATCCTTCCCGCGCGCCAGAACGCGGAGTTCGTGCTGAATCTTCCCCACCCCGACGACCTCGTCTATTGCGAGCAGATCGCAGCCCTGTGGAAAACGGTCGAAGAACGCCTGCGCGCGAATCCCCGGACGGCCTAGCCGCCGCCCGACAGGAAGCCGGTCACCGGAGGCCGGCCGAGTCTCCGGCCAAGGCATCGAAAAACCGGCCGGCCAGCGTCTGGAAAAGGATGCGGCCATCCTCCGCCAGCGACCGATACCGCTCGTAATAGAGGCACTCCATGGGATCCACCGTTTCATCCCCGCGCGCGGCGCGCCGGGTGTGGTAACCGAGGGCCGCCGGAAAATACCGGCTCAACCGCTGACGGAGGGACGCGTCCCGTTCCGCATGCAACGGCGCCTGGCCGCAGAGCCAGAGGCGGCCAAACGCGGCACGCGCAATCAGCGGAAACAAATCCAACCCGAGGCCGGTGAACGCCCGCCCCAGACGCGATTGGAATTTCCACACCGTCCACACCGGAATCCGCACCGGCTTTCCTCCGGGCCCCAGCCGCTCCGACGGGTGATAGCCGCCGATTCCAAAAAATCGAACAGCCGGATACATCAACGCAAAGGGAATCCCCTGAACCATCATCAACACCACCGCGCCCGCCCACCCCGCCAACGCCCGCGCGACGTCGCCAATCCGGACGGGGGCGTCCAGTTGCGCCAGCAGCCAGGGCTCCGTGATCTCCACGGCCGCCCCGTCATCCGGGGATATGACCCGCGAGCCGCTGACAATCTTCCCCCGGAACTCCAGATTCCGCCCCACATACACACCGTCCAGAACCACGCAGTCCGAAAGCTCGGTCTGCTGGTCGACGATCACATGATTGCCGATGACGGCATTCGGGCCGATGACCGCCATGGGATGAATCCGGCAATCGTTGCCAATCGTCAGGGGCGGACGCAATTCAACAGACGGGGGAATCAGCACGTTGTACCCGATGGAGGCGCCGTCGTGGCTCAAATACCCCGGCGACACATATCGCGCCCCCTCCCCCTTGACCAGGCTCATGTTCAGCTCGAAATAGGCCGCCACATCCCGGATCAGGAACGGATCCAGAGACAACTCGGACCACGCCCGGAAGTCCGCCCCGCAACCCGCATCCAGCATCGACAGGACATCCGTTCCCGGTAGAGCAAGCAGGCACGCCGTCCGCGCCCCCGCCACAAGGCGGTAGGCGCCGCCTCCGGCGGGCGCCGGCCACGGCGGCTGGCTGAGACGATGGGGAAACACCGGGCCGCAGAGGTAAAGCAGGCCGTCCCTCCAGAGATCCGGAGCCCGGCGCAAATACGAGTCCGGATCCTCGATGGTCTTTAAAAAACCGTATTGGATGTTCAGACCCCAGCGACTGCCGTCGCCGCAATACGCCTCGACCTCATCGGCGCCGTCGCCGAGCACCACGCGGACCTCCTCCACATGAAGCTCGGCGGCCCACTCCAGCCAATACTCGATGAGGGGCTTCCCGCCGACCGGCGCCAGGCACCAGGCCCGCTCGCCGAGCGCCGTGCCGCAAGCCGAAACCACGCCTGTCTGGAAAACCGCCCTCACGCGGACGCCTTCAGGGCCTCGTCGACGGTGTCGAAAATCTCGAACACCTTGTAGGCGCGGGTGATCTCGAAGACCAGCCGGGCTCGTTTCTGCAATCGGGCGATCCGGATATCCCCGCCGCGTTCGCCGCAGCGCTTGAGAAGCACAATCAACAGGCCCAGCCCGGCGCTATCGATGAACTCCATCGCCCCCAGATCGAGCACCATCTGGCGGACGGAATCATGCTCGTTCATCCACCGGAAAACCTGGTCCCGGAACGAATCCACGTTGGCGGCCGTCAAGGCTCCCCCGAGCGTAACCACCCCCCGACCCTCGCGCACCTCGAACTGCAAATTCATCCCGTCCTCCTTTGTTGCGCTAATACGCTCCCCGGCCCAGCAAAACCGCCGGCACGGTCTTCAAGAGAATAACAATATCCGACCCGAGATTCTGGCTGTGAATGTACTGCAGATCCAGCCGGACCTGCTCCTTGAAGGGGATTTCGGAACGGCCCTGAATCTGCCACAGGCAGGTCAGCCCGGGTTTCGCATGCAGCCGCTTCCGCTCTTCCAGCGTGTACAACGCCACTTCGCGCGGCACGGGGGGGCGCGGCCCGACCAGCGCCAGATCCCCCAGCAGGACATTCAAAAACTGGGGCATTTCGTCGATGCTGAAGCGCCGGATAAACCGGCCCACCCGCGTGATGCGGGGATCCTGCTTCATCTTGAAAATAACCCCGTCCCCGGATTCGTTTTTCGCCGCCAGCGCATCCTTCAGCTTGTCCGCATTCCGCACCATGGATCGGAATTTGTAGAATTTAAACAGCCGGCCGTACTGCCCCACGCGGGTCTGGGCGAAGAACACCGGCCACCCGTCCTCCCACACGATCGCCAGTGCCACGCCAACCAGCAAAGGCGACAAGAGCAGCAGGCCGACCGAGGCGCCGGCGATGTCCAGAAGACGCTTGAGCACAAACAGGCTGCGGAGACTGAATTCCCAGGCCGCCAGCTTGACGGCCTGCCGCCGGCGCAACCGGCGCACACTAGCCTGCGACACAGGCAGGTCCAGCGTCTTGAACAATTCCATTCGCGCCTGATAGAGAGACTCATTCATGACCCCTCCGCCCCTTCATCCCGACAAGACGACTCAAAGGTGAAATCCCGCGCCACCACAAACAGGATGACATTCTCGCGCTCCCGGCGAACCACGTCAATATGTTTAGCAATCGCCCGGATAATCCGCAATCCGCGGCCCCGGTCCGCCTTCTCGGTCTGTCTCATGGAAAAGGCCAGACGCTCCTCGAAATCCCACTCCCGCCCGTGATCCCGGAACAGTAACCACGCGCCGTGCTCGGTCAGTCGTAGCTTTAAATCGATTCGGGAATCCCGCGGCGCTTCGGCATGATCCACCACATTCGCCCCGTGCTCCATCACCAGCAACTGGGCGGCGCCGGCGGCTTCCTCCGGCCACTGCTGCTCAATCAGGACCCGTTTCACCTCGGAGGCCAACGCCGCCACCTCGGCATGCGTGGGCGCAATGGCCCGCTCTAGCCGAACCGAGGGCGGATCGACCGTTCGCACCACCAGAAGGGTGCAGTCATCCTGCGACAGCTGATACCCCTGATGCGCCAACCGGTCCAGAATTTCACGGGCCGGATCGACGATTTCCGGATTCCCCGACACCGCCCCCAAAACGACACCCAGATTCACATCCCCGCAGGGGTCACCGTCATCCGCTTGCCTAGCCTCCATCAACCCGTCGGTGAAGATGAACAGGCTGGCACCGGCCGGCAGGACCATTCGCACTTCATCGGCAGTCGTATACGGCGGCAAATCCTGTTCGGAAGGCAGGCCGATCGGCAATCCCCCCCGATCGGGAAACGACGGCAACACATGGCCGGACGCCTCCACCATCAGCGGCATCGGATGTCCGCAATTGAACGCCACGCACTCCCGGGCCGCAACATCAAAGACGGCCATGAACAATGTGGCGTACAACTCCGGGTTCGTCACATAATAGCGGAACCGGCGGTGAATTTCGCTGCACATGGCCGCCGGCCCGCGATCGACATATTCGCGGACCACCTCGCTGACCAGAGCCTTAAGCAAGGTGGAGATCATGGCGGGCCCCACCCCATGCCCGGCGACGTCCCCCACGTAAACGCACACACGATCCCCGGACAATTTGATGATATCAAAGACGTCCCCGCCCACGCTCATGCTGGACTGATAGGCGCTTCGAATTTCCATCGTCCGGCTGAAGAACGGATCCGTGGTCAACAGCTTGCGCTGCAGCGATCCGGCCACCTCCAGCTCATGCGCCATGCGGGACTGCCATTGACGGAGTTCGTCATTCTGCCTCTTGAGTTGAAGGGCATTCCGGACCCGGACCAGCAGTTCGCGGGCATGGAACGGCTTGCGGATGTAATCAAACGCGCCCTTCGCAAAGGCGTGCTCGACATCCTCCAGCGTCGAGCGGGCCGTGACCATGATCACGGGGATATGCCGCGTCGCCGGATCCTCGGCCAGACGCTGACACACCTCGTAGCCGGACAGCCCCGGCATGACGACGTCCACCAGCGCAACATCCGGGTCCGTTTTCCGGGCCAATTCAAGGGCCTGCTCGCCGGTGTCAGCCTCAATTACCTCCGCGCCGCGCGCGGCCAGGAGCTTGCGTAAAAAAAGACGGTTCGGCAGCGCGTCATCCACCACCAAAATGCGCCCTTCCAGCCGGGCGGTGCCGGAGGGAGGCAACGCGTCCTGGCCAGGCAGCGGCGGCGCCCAGGTCTTCTGCCAGTGGTCCAGGCGCGACGTCAGGTCGGCGCAGCGGCCGAGATCGCCCTGCCGGGCATACCGGCTCAACTCCTCGCCCACCACCGAAATCTCGGGCGATCCCGCCGTTCCGCCCATCCCCTGCAACGAATGCGCCTGGGCGCGGATGCTGTCAATGTCATGCGCGGCAATGGCAATTCGCAACACGTTGATGATCAGCCGCAACTGCTTGGCAAACAGCCCCAGAAGCTCCTCGTCCACTTCATCCAGCGAGGTCCGAAAGGCCTGCGCGCGAGACTCCAGATCCGGGATCATATCCTGGAACCACGTGACACTCAGGCCCTGATCCGGAGGAACCAGGCTGCCGCCCTGCTCAGGAGAGGTCATGGCCGGCTCCTTTCCGGCCGCGCGCCGACCGGCTGGATGTTCCAAATCCGCCCGGCATATTCCCGGATGGCGCGATCGCTGGAAAACCCGCCCATGCGAGACACGTTCAACACCGCCCGGCGAGTCCAGTCCGCCGGTTCCCGATATAGCGCCTCCACCCGGGCCTGTGCGTCCACATAGGAGCGAAAATCCGCCAGATGGAAGTATGCATCCCCCCATTCGGTCAACATGCGCCAGATATCGAGGAAAAGGCCGGGCTCATCAGGACAGAAGGTGTTATCCCGCAACGCATTCATCACCGCCCCAAGCTCGGCGTCGCGCGCCACCCACTCCGAGGGCTGATACGTCGGACGCAGCGCGTCCAGCTCTTCCGCCCGGTGGCCGAAAATGAAAATATGGTCCAGCCCCACGGCCTGGGCGATCTCTATGTTGGCGCCATCCCAGGTGCCGATGGTCAACGCCCCGTTGAGCGCCAGCTTCATGTTCCCGGTTCCCGACGCCTCCGTCCCGGCCGCCGAGATCTGCTCCGACAGGTCGGCCGCCGGAATGATGACCTCCGCCAGCGACACCTTGTAGTCCGGAATAAAGACCACCCGCAGGCGATCCCGCAACCGCCGGTCCGCCTCCAGAATCCGGGACAGATTGTTGATCAGCTTGATGATGAGCTTGGCCATCGCATAGGACGGCGCGGCCTTGGCGCCAAACACAAAGGTGCGGGGCACCATATCCAGGGAAGGCCGGTCCCGCAGGCGAAGATACAGAGCGATAATGTGCAGCACATTCAGCATCTGCCGCTTGTACTCATGCAGCCGTTTCACCTGGACGTCAAAGAGGCTGGCCGGATCCGGCGCCACCCCCAGGCGCTCGCGGATCAGGCGCGACAGCCGTTCTTTGTTGCGGAGCTTGATCCGGCCCACGAGGTCCCGGAATTGCGGATCCGCCCCGAACGGCTCCAGCCGCCGCAACTCATCCGCATCCAGAATCCACCCGTCCCCGATCCGGCCCGTGATCAGCTCCGCCAGCTCCGGATTACACTGCCGAAGCCAGCGGCGATGCGTGACCCCGTTCGTCACGTTGCAGAACTTCTCCGGCCACAGGGCCGCGAAATCCGACGCCACCCGCCGGCGCAACAACTCCGAATGCAACTGCGCCACCCCGTTGACCGCATGGCTGCCCACCATGGCCAGATGCGCCATGCGGACTTGCTTCACGTCCCCTTCCTCAATCAACGACATCCGCCGGATACGGGCGTCGTCGTCCGGATACACCTCGGCCACATGCCGGAGAAACCGGGCGTTGATCTCGTAGACAATCTGCAGATGCCGGGGCAGAACCCGCTCGAACAGGGGCACAGGCCACTTCTCCAGCGCCTCGGGAAGAAGCGTATGATTGGTATACGCCAGCGTCCGGGAGGTGATGTCCCAGGCCGTTTCCCAGGGAATCTCCTCCTCGTCAACCAGACAGCGCATGAGCTCCGCCACGGCCAGCGAGGGGTGCGTGTCGTTCATCTGCACCGCCGCCGCCTCCGGCAAACGGTGCCAATCGCGGGAAGCCGCGCTGAAATTCCGCGTCATATCCCGGATGGAGCAGGCCACCAGGAAATATTCCTGGAGAAAACGCAATTCGCGACCGGCGCTGGTATTGTCGGAGGGATACAGCACCTTGGTGATGGTTTCGGCCCAGTTCTTCTCCTCGACGGCCCGCACATAATCGCCCCGGTTGAACACTTCCAGCCGGAATCCCTGGGCGGCCCGTGAACTCCACAGGCGGAGCATGTTGACTCGCGCGCCCCCCCATCCCATCACCGGCACGTCGTAGGGAATGCCTTCGATCATCTGCCAGTCCGTCCAGACCGATTGCGCGCCACCATGCGGGCGGGGGACCGACGTCGTCCGGCCGTAGGCGAGCACGCTGACCGCGTGCTCCGGGTGGACGATTTCCCAAGGGTTGCCCAGCTTCAGCCAGTCATCCGGCTGCTCCGTTTGCCAGCCATTATCAAATTCCTGCCGGAACATGCCATGCTCATATCTCAGTCCATGCCCGACCCCCGCATACCCCAGCGTGGCCAGCGAATCGAGATAACAGGCCGCCAGCCGGCCCAACCCGCCGTTTCCAAGCCCCGCATCCGGCTCCAGCTGCTCAAGCGCCTCCTCATCCCACTGAAGCGACTTGAAAAGGGGCCCCCACGCCTCCCCCAACCCCAGGGCCAGCACGTTATTCTTCAGCAGGCGGCCAATCAGAAACTCCAGGGAAAGGTAATGGACCTGCTTCCCGACCGCCGGGGCCCCCGCCTCGCCCGAGGCCCGCAGCATCTTCTCCAGGGCCAGCTCGCGAATGGCCAGACACACGCAAAACCAGATATCGTAATCAGTCGCCTGCGCCAACGTCTTGCCTCTCACCGAAGCAAGGTGCTGCCGAATCCGGCCCAGTAAATTATTCTGGAGCGCGCCCGAAGTTTTCCGCTTGCACAATTGACCCGGCATATTCATGGAACTCCTGTGATCCTGCACTCACCCACGGGGTGTTCATCCGTTTTTCTCGGCGCCGGCCTCGCGAATCCGAGCCACTGCGCCAACTTGGCCGCCAACTCCTCCGGAGAAACGGGCTTGGCGATGTAATCGTCCATCCCCGCGGCCAGGCATTTCTCCCGATCCCCCTCGAGCGCATGCGCCGTCATCGCCAGGATCGGAACGCGGGGCCCGGCGCCCTCGCGCCGCCGGATCTCCGCCGCCGCTTCATACCCGTCCATCTCCGGCATCTGGCAATCCATCAGAATCAAGTCGTACGGACTGCGCCGAATCGCATCAAGGGCCTCCAGCCCGTTGCCGGCCACATCCGCCGCATACCCCAGCTTCCGGAGCTGGCTCAGGGCCACCTTCTGATTCACCGGATTGTCTTCCACCAGGAGAATCCGATCGCCGGGCCGCGCCGAAGACACCACCGCAACAGGCTTTTCCGCCGGGCTCCACACCGCGCCGACAACCGCCCCGCTCAGAGCCGTCACAAGCGCATCCATCAGCAGCGACGGCTTGACCGGCTTGCTCAGGCAAAGCGCGAAACCCGCCTGCCGCATCTCTTCGTTCGTGCGGGTCTGCCCCATCGACGTGAGCAGGATCAGCGGCAACGCCTGCAACTCCGGACTCGCCCGGACCTGCCGGGCAAACTCGAACCCGTCGGCGCCCTCCATGATGTGATCCACCAACGCCACCGAAAAGGGCCGCCCCTCCGCCTGCGCCCGCCGCAACAGGCCGAGCGCATCCCCGGCCGTCTCCGCCAGCTCCGGAACCATGTTCCACGACCGGAACTGATGATCGAGAATCTTGCGGTTCACCGGAAGATCGTCCACTACCAACACCCGCGCCTTCTTCAGATTGCCCCAGGCCGTCGACTTCTCTGGCGCAATCGAGGCCGAAACCCCGAAGGGCGCCGTGAACCAGAAGGTCGACCCCGCGCCTTTCTCGCTCGTCACGCCGATCGTCCCGCCCATCAGCTCGACCAGCCTTTTGCAGAGCGCCAGGCCAAGCCCCGTTCCCCCGTATTGACGGGACGCCGAACCATCCACTTGCGAAAACGCCTCGAATAAGCGCCCCTGGGCTTCCGGGGAAATGCCGATGCCCGAATCGATCACCGCAAAACGCATCCACCGCGTCGGCCCGTCTGTCCGATCAAGGGAAACGGCCAGCACCACCTGGCCCTTTTCTGTGAACTTTACGGCGTTGCTCAGCAGATTCAGCAGGATGTGCCGAAGCCGGCCCACATCGCCGTTCAACCACCGGGGGCTCTCCCGCTCAAACTCCCACAACAGCTCGATTTTCTTGGCGGCCGCGCTCCCCTCCAAAAGGTCGATCAAACTCTCCACGACACCCACCAGGTCAAAATCCTCCGACTCCACTGTCATCTTCCCGGCCTCGATCTTGGAAAAGTCCAGGATGTCGTTAATGGTGGAAAGCAGCAGGTCGCCGCTGTTTCGGATCGTCTCCACAAAATCCCGCTGCTCGGCCGTGAGCGGCGTGTCCAGAAGCAACCCGGTCAATCCGACCACGGCATTCATCGGCGTGCGGATCTCATGGCTCATGTTGGCCAGGAACTGGCTCTTGGCCTGCGTCGCTTTCTCGGCCTGCCGGGCCAGCTCGCGGGCCTGGGCAATCAACAGCTCCAGATCCCGGTTGGACTGCTCCAGTTCCGCCTGTTGGTGGCGAATTCCCGCATCAGCCCGGCTCAAAAGCACATAGATGACGCCCATCACCAGAGCCAGCAACACCGAGCCAACCGCGCCCCCCAGGACCATCAGCCGGCCAAAAGCCTCCTTTTCAGACGAGAAATCGCGCATGACCAGCAGATTGCCAACCTCTTTTCCAGAAACGTCGTGAAGCGGGATGGCCGCGATCCGCCAAAGCTTACCATCCACCACCACTTCGCCATCCGTTTCGCCCGAGCCCGCCTCATCGGGAACCGAATCCACCCAGGCGAGAACACGATCGGGCAAACGGCCCTGGGACGCATACACCACCGTACTCCGTGGAAAACGAGCCCAGTCGGGCGCTTGTTCCTGCAACCGCATGCCGGCTTCCCAGGCCGCTCGATTCAAATGCTCCTTTCGGACGATCACGGCCAACTGGCTGGCGGATCGGGCATGCAGTCGCCGGAGCGTGTCGCTCAACTCTTTGCCTAATTCCAGGTATCCGACCCGCCGGCCACCATCAAAGACCGGACGGACCACCCGCAACGTCAAAGCGCCCAGGGCGTCCATTTCAAGGCCGGATACCGTTTTTCCGGTCCGCTCCGCCTCCAACAGGGTGAAGCGTTCGTTCCGATCGCCCCGTTTTTCGGGCTCATGCACGCGCAGCATGTAAACCTGATTGGTATCAAAGAATGAAAAATGACTGATCTCGTTATCCTCGCGAAGCGACTCAAAGACCGGCCGCCAGGTGTTCAGCAGGCCCTGGGCATCCCCGGCGAGCAGGGCCTTCTGAACATCCGGATCGGCGGCAATCGGGTTGGCGGTTGAGGCCAGACCGGAAGCCTGTTCATCCAGGGAGACGCGAACATCGCTGGACACATCATGAATATCAGAGGCAATCTCGTCCGCCAGCCGTTGTTGATTCTGCCGCCAGAGCAGCACCCCGGCGCCGACCGCCAAAACGACCATCAGCACCGACAGAGACGGAAACAACCGCCACAGGACCGGCTTGGACGAAACGTCCATGCGGCCGATCGAAAAAACGGCGGTGGCGACGCCAATGAACAAGACCACCAACAATCCCACCGGCAACGCCACACGGGTGGCGACTTCCCATTTCCAGGTCCGGGCGTCAATATCCATCCCGAACACGGCAGCCACAGCGCCGGTGTGAGGATCGACCAACGGGACCAACGCCGTGATCCACACCCCCCAATGGTCGGCGTACGGCCCTTCCGTGGCCGGCTGCCCCGAGTCAAACGCGAGATGAAACGATTCCGGCGCCTCCTCGTACACCTGGCCCGGGGCCGCGTGATCCTTGGAATTCACCGGCTCCGAGTCCAGATAGAAAAACACGGCCCCATCGCTCCGGTGTCCCATCAAGTACAGCCACCGCCACTTCACATTGACCGAACAGGCGTCCGTAATCTGCTTCGTAATCCCCGCGTATTCTGGCTTGGCCAGATCCGCCTCCGTCCCGGAAAGCGCCTGGACCTGTTCCAGGTTCATGGTTTTCGCCACCAGCTGGGCCTGCTGAAGGAGGTCATCGCGCATTTCGTGATCGACCAGCCGCAGCATCACCACGGTGCCCAGCAACACCAAGCCCAGAAGCGCCGCAAGGGCCACCGCCCCTCGGCGCCGGGCCTCATTCCAAAGCTGATCCTGCTGGACGGTCTTCATTCCGCCCTCTTCGCCCCTGAGAGCGTGTCCCGGATTTTAGCGGCCATGTCCGCCATTGAAAACGGTTTCTGGATAAACTGGACGCCTTCCTCCAGCACGCCATGCCGGGTGATGACATCCGCCGTAAACCCGGACATGAACAAACAGTTGAGCCCGGGCCGGGACGTCATCAGCCGTTCAGCCAGTTCGCGGCCGTTCATGCCGGGCATGACCACGTCGGTCACCAGCAGGTTAATCGTTCCGGCGTGTTCGTCCGCCATGCGCAACGCGGCCTGCGGCATGCCGGCCGCCAACACCGTATACCCCAGCTTCCGGAGCGTCCGGCTCATCGTGTTCAGGATGGCGGTGTCGTCCTCCACCAGCAGCACCGTCTCGGTCCCGCCCGGGGTGGGGCTCACTGGATTTGACGCCACGCTCACGGCCTCCGCACCCACATGCCGGGGCAGATGGATCCGGAAGGTCGTGCCTTTCCCCGGCTCGCTGTAAACGCCGATGTGCCCCCGATTCTGCCGGACGATTCCATACACGGTAGCGAGCCCGAGCCCGGATCCTTTCCCCAGCGCCTTGGTCGTGAAAAAGGGCTCGAAAATCTCAGCCATCGTCTTCTTGTCCATCCCACAGCCAGTATCGCTGACGGTCAACAGCACATAGTCGCCGGGAAGAAACCCGTCATGACGCAAGGTCTGGAATTCGTCCACGCAGACGTTTTCCGTCTCCAAGTGAACCGCCCCGACACCGTCAATGGCGTCACGCGCATTCACGCACAGGTTGGCCAGGATCTGGTCAATCTGGCCGGGATCCATCCGGACCGGCCACAGGTTCACGCCGGGCGACCAGACGAGCTCAATGTTCTCGCCGATCAGGCGGCGCAACATCTTGAGCATGCCCGCCACCGTCTCGTTCAGGTTGATCATCCGGGGCGCAATCGTCTGCTTGCGGGCGAACGCGAGCAATTGCCGGGTCAGCTCGGCGGCGCGACGGGCCGCCACCTGGATGTCCTCCAAATCACGCCGGGTCGGATTGGACGGGTCGAGCTGTTCGGCCGCCAACTGGGCATACCCCAGAATGGCTTGAAGAATGTTGTTGAAATCGTGCGCCACGCCGCCGGCCAGCCGCCCCACGGACTCCATCTTCCGGGCCTGGGCCAGCTGGCCCTCCAGGCCCAGCTGATCGGTGATGTCACGCTTCACGGCGACGTAGTTGACAATCACGCCCGCCACATCGCGCACGGGTGAAATGGTCGCCTCTTCCGTGTAAAGCGATCCGTTCTTTTTCCGGTTGATCAGTCGGCCCTGCCAGGTCTTTCCGCTCGAAATCGTCTCCCACAATCCCCGATAGAACGCGTCGGTCTGCTCCCCGCTCTTGAGCATGCGCGTGGACTGCCCCACCACCTCCGCCCGCGTATATCCCGTCACGGTCTCGAACATGGGATTGACATACACAATGATCCCGCGCGCGTCCGTAATCGTGAACACCTCCGCCGCCTGCTCAATGGCCACCGAAAGCCGTTCCCGCTCGGCTTCGGCCTGCTTGCGCTCGGTGATATCGGCAATACTGGACAAGATGCAGGGGGAATGATTCACCTTGATCCGCTCGGCGGAATATAAGCCCGCGACCAAGCCGCCATTCTTTTTCCGAAACATGAACTCCCGGGCCACGACAGGGCGGCCCGCCTGAAGATCGGCCACGACACACTGCCGGGCCGCCTCGTTCACCCACATCCTCAGCCCGATCGACGAATCCGCCAGAACCTCTTCCCGGGTGAATCCCGTCGACGAAAGGAAGGCGTCATTGACCTCGAGGAACCGGCCGTCTTCCGCCCGCGTGATCGCAATGCCATAGGGCGATGTCTGGAACGCCCGGGCGTATTTCTCCTCGCTATCCCGCAGTTTCTGGGTACGCTCTTCCAGCAGGTCCTGCGCACGCAAGAGCGCCCGCTCCCGGCGGGCTCGCGCGCACAGCTCAACCAGATAATCGGGCTGAAAGGGCTTCTGCAGGTAGGCGACAGCCCCCCGTTTCATCCACGTCAGGGCCAACTCGGAACCCCGATCGCCCGTGATCATCAGGCAGACACAGTCCGGCCGTTGCGCATGAAACGCATCAAGCAGGGAATCCCCCATGCCATCGGGCAGGTGATAATCCAGCACAGCCGCGTCATAGGCCTTTTTCGTGAATGCCTCGGACGCCTCCCGGACGGTTCCCACCGTGTCCGCCTGATAGCCGTACACCGCAAACGAGGCTTTCAGGACATTGGCCAGCGGTTCCATATCCTCGACAATCAGCACCCGGAGAAAATGGTGCGGCTGGCTGCCGCTGAGCAAATCACGCACGCGGGACAAAAACTCGGCCGGCTCGATCGGGATCGCCAGGAAGGCGTTCGCACCCAGGTCCGCGGTAATGCGTGCGGCCTCGACTCCGGCAAACGTGGCCGACACCACCAGAATGGGCACCATGTTGAACGCCCAATAATCCGGCGAACGCAGCAGCCGGCAAAAGCGCCACCCGTCGATGCCGGGCATGAACAAGTCGGTAATAATGAGCGCGGGGGGGAGCTCCGGCGTGAGAGCCGCCAGGGCGGCCGACGCATTCCCGAAATCCCGCACCTCGTAACCCTCTTTACGCAACAACCCGGACAAGGCCGCGCGCTGCGTGGCGTCGTCATTGACGACGATCAACCGCCTGCTGGATGGCTGGATAGTCATTCTGAAGCCCCCTGATCGTCCCGCACCAAGTCGGGATACAGCTTTTTCATACACTCGGTGCAAACACCATGACTGAACTCCGCCTCGGTATGCTCGTGAATATACACTTCAATTTGTTTCCAGATTCCCTGGTCGTCCCGGATCTTCTTGCAGCTCGCGCAAATGGGGATGAGGCCGCGCAGGGTGCGAATGTCCGCCAAAGCCGCCTGCAAGGCCAGAACCTTGGCGGCCACGGTGGCTTGGATCTCCAGCATCCGCACTCCCACATTGATCCGGGCGCGCAATTCTCCGGCATCAAAGGGCTTGGCCAGATAATCGTCGGCCCCGGCATCCAGCCCGGCAATCAGGTCGGCCTTATCCCCTTTGGTGGTCAGCATGATCAGGTATGGCGGCTGATCGGTCTGCACGGCGCGGGCGCGACGGCACACGTCCAGCCCGCTGAGCTCCGGCATCATCCAGTCCAGGATGACCATCCGGGGCGCATCGGGCTTCTGCATGGCCTCCCAGGCCTCCGCCCCGTTGACCGTCGCCACCACGTCATGGCCCTGCTTTTTAAGGATGTTCATCAGGACAATCCGGGAGGTCAAGTCGTCTTCCGCAATCAGGATACGCATGGGAACCGCTCCGCTATCAAGTTCTGTCCTCGACCCGTTTTCATCATCCCTTGAGACCCTTCTCCATGGCTTCTTTCAACCGGGCAAAATCCGCTTCCAGCCGGACCATGCGGACCGTCACGGCGGCCAGGTCGCCGGTTTTGGCCGCCTTCTCCATCTCCAAGGCGGTCACCCGCAAAACTTCGCCGCCCAGGCTGGCCGACGCGCCCTTGATCGTATGCGCCTGACGCTCGACACTGACGGCATCCGCCTTCCTCAAATAGCCCCGCAACGCCTCGATCTGCTTGGGGATGTCCTCCAGGAAAGCATGGATAATCTCGCCCGCCAGCTTCTCGTCATCCATCAGGCGGGCCAACATGCCGGCCTTGTCAAACACCGGAACAAAGCGATCCGCCAGCGGCACGGGCCCGCCACCCGGGGCCGCCGGCACGGCCCCCCGATCCTGTTTTTTTTCCTTCAGCCATTTCCTCAATACTTCCGACAGGGTCGCAGGATCCACCGGTTTTGGAACGTAGTCGTTCATGCCCGCCTCCAGGCAGCGTTCCCGATCGCCCAGCATGGCATGGGCGGTCATGGCAATGACCGGAATGGCATGATTAAGCACAGCGGAGTCGGCGCTGCGAATTTGGCGGGTGGCCTCAAACCCGTCCATTTCCGGCATCTGCACATCCATTAAAACCAGATCATACGGAAGCATTTCCAGGGCCTTGACCGCTTCGGCGCCGTCCGCCACGGCATCCGCATGCAGGCCCATCCTTTTGAGAATGCCCATCGCCACCTGCTGATTCGTGATATTGTCTTCGGCCAGCAGAATGCGAACCGCACTCAGGCGCACCTCTGACCACCCGGGTGGCATAACCCCGGCCGCCTTCGCGTGCCGCGGAGCTGGACCCGCCAGAACGGAGGCCAGACTGTCGAAAATCTCGGACTGCCGGGCCGGCTTGGTCAAACAGGCAAAAAACCCGGCCTCCTTGACTTTCCGGAGTTCGCCTTGCACGCCCAGGGAGCTCAACAGCATCAGCTGCGTATCCTTCAGCGTGGCATCCGCCTTGATGGCCCGGGCCAGCGTCACGCCATCCATGTCCGGCATCTGCATGTCCAGGAGCGCCGCCACGAACGGAGCGCCGGCATCCCGGGCCCGCCGAAGCGCCTGCAGCGCGGCCGGGCCGTCTGGCGCCTCTTCCGGCCGCGCCCCCCAGGCCTGAAGCTGGATCATCAACACCTCGCGGTTGGTCGCATTATCGTCCACCACCAAAACGCGGGCTCCGCGAATCGTGCCCCGGAGTTCGGTGGCCGGGTCCGGCTTGCTTTGCTTGACAAACCGGGCCGTGAACCAGAATTCGGAGCCCATCCCTTTTTCACTCTCCACCCCGATCGTGCCGCCCATCAGCTCCGCCAACTGCTTGGCGATCGCCAGCCCCAGCCCGGAGCCGCCATACCGGCGCGTTGTCGAGGAATCCGCCTGGACAAACTTCTGGAACAACCGGTCCCGCTTCTCCGCCGCAATCCCGATGCCCGTATCCCGAACGGAAAAACGAACCACCACCTGGTCCGCGCTTTCCGACACCCGGCTGACCCGCACCACAATTTCCCCCTCATGGGTGAACTTCACCGCATTGCCGGCCAGATTGACAAGCACCTGACGCAGACGCCCGGAATCGCCGTACAGGTAATCCGGCACATCCGGCGCCACGGCGCAGATGAATTCGATCCCCTTGTCGTGCGCGCGAAGCGCGAGCGGGGCGACGAAGTCGTCCAGCAGGGCCCGCAACTTGAAGTCCAGCATTTCCAGCTCGAGCTTGCCCGCCTCGATCTTGGAGAAATCCAGAATATCGTTGATGATGGCCAGCAGGGATTCGCCGCTGGCGCGCACGGTCTCGGCATACCGGCGCTGCTCCTCGCTCAGGTCCGTATCCAGCAGCAAGCCCGTCATGCCGATCACCCCGTTCATCGGCGTGCGGATTTCATGGCTCATATTGGCCAGGAACTCGCTCTTCGCCAGGCTGGCCATCTCGGCCTGGGCAATGGCGGCTTCCAGCTTGTGATTGGTCTCTCGCAACAAATCCTCCGCCTGCTTGCGCATCAACGCCTCGCCCAGGTGTGCCGCGAACCCCTCCAGTTGCTTGATCGTCCCCGGGGAAAAACACCCCTTCCGGCGGTCGTTGAACTGAATCAATCCCACCACTTGCTCCTTGTTCCGGATGGGCACCAGCGCCAGGGACGCATAGCCTTCCTGCATGCATCGATTGCGCGGGCGAAGCCGGGGCTCATCCCCCGGGGGAATCTCCAGAAGCGCGAACGAATCGTTCGTCCAGCAGCTCCCGCTCGGCATCAAAAGCGGATGCACCGGATCAGAGGTTCCGGAAATCACCAGGCCGCAGGTGCATTCCAGGCAGGGCTTGTTGTCTTGGCCCCGACAGACCCCGCCGTTTTTATCGCGGGCCATAAGCGAGTTTTCCGTTAACAGGAAATCCTGGGAAAAGCCGTCCTGGGCGGCATACGGAAAGTCGTCCCCGTCCCGCAGGCGGATGCCCACGGCGTCGAACCCGGTTCGCGCCTTCACCGTGGCCAGAACGCGCTGAACCAACTCCCGCAACGAACCCGGCTCGTTGAGAATCTGCAAAGCCTCCGCGCTCATGTCGCGATAAACCTCGAGCCGCTTGCGCTCGGTGATGTCGGTGTCGCTGCCGCTATAGCCCCGCAAGGTCCCGTCGGGATTCAAAAGCGGGATCCCGTTGGTGGAGACCACCACGTGACGTCCATCCTTGGCCTGAACCATGTTTTCCAGGTCCCGAAACGACTCCTTTCGTTCAAAGACTGAAAGGGCCACCTTCTTAAACGCCTCGCGACCTGCTTCGGGATGAATCTCATAGAAATGCATCCGGCCCACCAATTCGTCCGGACGGTACCCCAGCATCGCCTCCGACACATGGCTGACATACGTATAAAGCCCCTGCGGATCCACTTCCCAGACCATGGTGCCGCTCTGTTCCGCCAACTGGGTAAAGCGAATCTCGCTGTCGCGCAACACCGCCTGCTGGAGGCGAATACCACGGTCCGTGCGATAAAGCAGGACATAGATCAAACCCATCACCATCGACAGCAGCACCACCCCGGCCATGCCGCTCAACACCAGCAACCGCGAAAACGCCGCTTTCTCCGTGGTCACATCGCGCATCATCAGCAAGACGCCCACCGACTTCCCCGACGCGTCCGGTAACGGCAACGCGTAGACCCGCCACTCCTTCCCTCCGAATTTGGCCGCCCGATCCGCGTCACCGGGAACCAAAGACGCCAAGGCCCCGTTCTGTTCCACGATCGTCGCAAAAACATCCGGCAGATGACCCTGGGACGCATAGCTCACCACATACCGGGACAGGCGATCCCAGTCGGCCGGTCGGCCCTGAAACCGCCGTCCATCTACCCACTCGCGCCGGTCCAGGAACTCCTTGCCCACCAGCACGGCCAATTGATTGCCGGAGCGGACATACAAGGACTGCAACACCTCCTCGATCTCCTTGCCCAACTCCACATAGCCGACCCGCACACCGTCGACCACGACCGGGTCCACGACCCGCAACGTAAACGAGCCCATCGGCCCCAGTTCAAGCCCGGAGGTCCGCTGGCCGGTTCGCTCGGCCTCGGTCGCCGTAAATCGCTCAATCCGGTCACCCCGCCTGTCCGGCGCGTGGATCCGCAACAGACAGACGCGCCGGGCATCCGTAAAATAAAAATGCGTGAGATTGAAATCCCGGTGCAACCGCTCAAACACGGGTTGCCAGGTCGCAATCAACCGGGCGACATCCCCCTCGCGCAAGGCCGCTTGCGAAGCCGGATCGGCCGCAATGGGATCCAGCGCCACGGACAGGCCAAGCGCCTGCTGGTCCAAGGCGCTGCGCAAATCCCGCTTTACCTCGGCAACAAAGCTTGACGCATTCCCGATAAACCGCTGCTGCTGCCATAGAATCACGCCCACTCCCCCTGTCAACAGGAGCACCAGGCTTGTCAGGGGCAGCAACAATCGCCTCAACACCGGCTTGGGGGAAACATTCGCGCGACGAACCGAGATCATGAAAGCGGCCGCACCGATCAACATCACCAGCATCAGGCCCGTGGGCAAAGCGGCGCGGGCGGCGATGTCCCACGTCCACGCGCGGGCGTCAACATCCATCCCCAGCACGGCCAGCACCGTGCCGCTGTCCCGGTCCACCAGCGGAACCAGAGCGGTCACCCACGTTCCCCATCGATCGGACACGGGCCCCTCCACCGAGGACTCCTTGCGGTCGAAAACGGTCCGATACCCCGGCGGCGCTTCCTCGTAGACCTGCCCGGGAGGACTGGCGTCCTCAACCTCTGGCGATTCGCTGTCCACAAAGAAAAAGAGGTCCCCCGCCGGCTTGCGGCCCATCAGGTAAAGCCACTTGCAGCTTGGATTGGCGGAGCCAATGGACATCAGCTGCGTTTTCAGCTGCTGATAATCCAGCGAGGCCCGGTCGGCCTCCGTGCCGGTCAGCGCCTTGACGCGATCCACGTTCAGGGACTGCGCCACCAGACGCGCCTGCAGCAGAAGGTCGGCGCGCATCGCATGATCGGCCCGCATGACCAGCCACCCGACAAACAAGGCGCCCGCCAGAACGCCCAGCCCCAACGCCAGCGTCAATGGCGGGGCCTTCCCCCCACCCCCGGATAAGCGGTCCGCTTTCTTTTCATTCCCAGGAAAAGTCATCCCCGTTGCTCCTTGCTTCCGGAACTATCCGGCCCCATCAAATCGATCCACGTGGCCAGCTTGGCCGCCAGCTCGTCCGGGCGGACCGGCTTGGCAATATAATCATCCATCCCCGCCGCGAGGCATTTTTCCCGATCCCCTTCGAGCGCATGCGCGGTCATGGCCAGGATCGGCGTGCGCGGCCCGGCCCCCTCGCGCCGCCGGATCTCCGCCGAGGCTTCATACCCGTCCATCTCCGGCATCTGGCAATCCATCAGCACCAGGTGATAGGGAACCCGCCGAAGCGCATCGAGGGCTTCCAGCCCGTTGCCCGCCACGTCCGCCGTGTACCCCAGCTTGCGGAGCAGACTCAAGGCCACCTTCTGGTTCACCGGATTGTCTTCCACCAGGAGAATCCGGGCCGCGTGCCGCACCGGCGGCGGCACCACAGCAGGCGCCTTCACGAGCTTGCCACCGCCCGCCGAGTGGCCCGGCGTCACCGGGCCCGTCGCCGCCCCGAAAGGCGCCGTGAACCAGAAGGTCGACCCGACCCCCTTCGCACTCTGCACGCCGATCGTTCCGCCCATCATCTCGACCAACCGCTTGCAGATCGCCAGGCCCAGCCCCGTCCCCCCGTAATGCCGCGAGGCGGATCCGTCCACCTGCGAAAACGCCTCGAACAGCCGCCCCTGGGCCTCCGGGGAAATGCCAATGCCCGTGTCCATCACCGCGAAGCGCATCCAGGACGTCGTTCCCTCCACCCGGTCGAGCGAGACCGCCAGGACCACCCTCCCCTTTTCCGTAAATTTAACGGCGTTGCTCAGCAAATTCAGCAGGATATGCCGCAGCCGCCCCACATCGCCCTTCAGCCATCTCGGAATCGACGGCTCCACATTCCACAGCAGCTCGATTTTCCTGGCGGCGACGCTTCCCGCCAGCAGATCGGCCAAACTCTCCACGACGCCGGCCAGTTCAAAATCCTCGGACTCCAACATCATCTTGCCGGCCTCGATCTTTGAAAAATCCAGGATGTCGTTGATCGTGGAAAGCAGCAGGTCGCCGCTGTTGCGGATCGTCTCCACAAAGTCACGCTGCTCGACCGTGAGCGGCGTGTCCAGCAGCAAGCCGGTCAATCCGACCACGGCATTCATCGGCGTGCGGATTTCATGGCTCATATTGGCCAGGAACTGACTCTTGGCCTGCACGGCCACCTCCGCCTTCCGGGTGAGCTCGCCGGCCCGGATAATCGACGACTCCAGCTCGCGATTGGACTGCTGAAGACGATGGCGCGCGCGCTCCGCGTCTTCCATCATACTCATGACGATGCGCCGGTTTCGCTCCAGCTCCGAGGCTCGGGCGGCCAGCTCCGCCGTGCGCTCCTGAACGCGCTGTTCCAGCTGTTCGTTCAGGTGATGGAGCTCGTTTTCGGCCCGTTTCCGCGCGGTGATGTCGATGGACACCTCAAACCGGACCTGGCGGCCATCCGGCCAGAGAATCACGCGATCCATCACATGAAACGTCGAGTCGGCGACCGGGTCGTGGCGCTCCCATTCGAACGGGGCGCCGGCCAGCTGGCGAATGTGCGCGTTGGTGCAGAACGGACATGGGGCACGAAGCCCGTACAAGGCCTCGTAACAAAGCCGTCCGCGGACCTCGCCCCCGCATTTATCACGAAGAAAGCGATTGGCATACAGGACGCCATAACCGTCCATGTCGGCCACATACACCGGTTGATTGATGCCGTCGAAGAGGGAAAGCAATTGCTCCCGCTCCGTCTCCACTTTCTTTTCGCTCAACTCGAGCCGGGTGGTCCGTTCCCGGACCTTCTCCTCAAGCGATTCATTGAGGCGCGCCAGCGCCTGTTCCGCGTCGCGGCGCCGGCGCAGGATATTGGCGAAGGCGATCGTCAGCAGGAGGCACACCACGCCGGCCAGCAGGCCCATCGTCCACGCCGTTTCGTTGATCGGCCGGAACAGGGAGCGGCGATCCGCGGCGATCAAGAGCCCCACGGCCCGATCCTCGATGGTCAACGGATAATAGGCCACCACCGCGGGAACCGGCAAGTCATGCCCCCGCACGGTGCCCGACCCGACAAACTTGAAATGATTCCGGATATCGGCCGCATGGGCCGCGAGGTCCACCGAAACGTTGTCGACCGCCTCCGTCGTCTTCGTGACGGCCAGCGTGGCCAGCGGGCGGCCGTGTTCATCCACCAGAACAACCCAGGACTTCACGCCGGCGGTGAAGGTCGGAAGCGCCGCTCGCATCAAACTCGCGGCATCCATAAACAGGACGCAGGAATAACGGTTTGACCCCTCCCCCGCAACCGCCGCCTTGGCGTGCCGCAACAGGCGGTACTCGGCCGGCGTCCACGCGTTCCGCGTGACGGCCATTTTCTCCGCGTCGCCCTCCACGATTTCAAGATAGCTTCCCTCGCGCAGGCGCGCCGCCTTGCCGCCGCCGGAGGCGTTGGTGATCACCACGAACGCCAGCGCGTCACCCTGGCGCACCAGATGCCGTTTCCACCGGGACAACAAGAACGGCGTATACGGCTTAGCGCTGACCGCCAACTCGCGCATCAAGCCCTCGTCAATAGCGCTGCCGCACTCCACCTCAATGTCCCGGACCATCTGGGCCACATGATTGCCCATGGCGGTGGTCCTGTCCAACAACGACGTCGACAACCGGACCCGTTCGTTCCGTGCGTACCACGCCGCATAAAAGGCCCCGGCGGCCATCACGCCAAGCACCAGGAACAGGGAGACCTTGGACAGCCAAAGCCTGACGATCGCCGCGAAAAACGCGAACGCGCCAACCCCCGCCCCGGCATCCCTCTTGTTCCGTTGAAAAACCATCGCCTGCACCCTTAGTCCATCGGCTCCACCAGCAAGGCGGTCCAGCGCAGGATAGCCACCGGCTCCGCTAACACCAGGAACGGCTTGCCACGAAGGACAATCCGCACCGACGGCGCCCCCTGCTGGAGCACCTGCACGGCCATCTGCCGCACCTCTTTTGTTTTCGCTTTGAGCAAATTGTAGTCGTCCGGCAGGTAATGATCGCTCTTGATCGTCTCCAGATAGCGATGATCCTTCAGCGGCGGCATTTCAAATAAATCGATCAAGTGCGGGTCGGCCGCCACAATGATTCCCCGATGATCCACCAGCAGAATGTTCTTCTGGGCAAACGACAGATACCGGTCCACGATCTTTTGAACCGTCACATCGAGGCCCACCACCCCCTCCAACCGGTTGCTCACATAAACCGGCGCCACCGATGAAATCATCCACCCGCGCCCGGCCGGATCCACATAGGGTTCATCCACCCAGACCGGACCGCGATTCGGATTGTGGCGCTCGTCCGCCAGGTAGTAGAAATTGAACGAGGTGATGTCCATCTTGGGTTCATACTGCGCCAGAACGTCAAACGCGGGATAAATACGATTCAACGAATGCCGGTCATTATAATACGCTTGAGAAACCTCAGGGAGCTCCCGGACAATCCGCATGAGCTCGTCATCCAGGCTCTCGGTAAGCCAGGCCACCCGCTTCACCTCCTCATCCACGGGAACAATGCCGGAGACCCATAACGCCGGACCTTTGTCCTCGACCACCTTATAATATCCCCCATACCCGGTCATCCGATAGTGGTTCGTGTCAACGCCCGGAATCCGGGCCTCCGCGTGGACATAGGCGGCCGCCGTGCCGGCCGCCAGGCGCTCCGTCTGCGCCGCAATCCGCTGCATATCCCCTCGGATGCCGGCCACCACCGTGTGCAGGGTCGCCGCCCGGGCCGTGGCGGGACGCTCCCGGCGCGAACAGGAGAGGAACAGCGTCAACGCGGCGCACCCGCACAGCCCCCATAGAAGTCGTCTATTCATGCCGAACCCTCCTCCGACAAACCCTCAGATCAGATCGTACTCCGGCGACAGCCCCGCCCCGACCCGCAACGCGTTAATATCCCGCTTCAGCTCCAAAATGCGTTCCTCGCGCCCCATCGTGAGCGCATTCATGGCCTGCATGTCCTGGAACAGGGCCGCCATTTTCCGCTCCGTCTCCTTGCGCTCAGTGATATCCTCAAAACTCTCGACGCCACCCACTATCATTCCCGCCTCGTTGCGGATGCAGTCGGCATTTTTCACAATAACACGGCGCTGCCCGCTTTTGGTCATAATCGTGCATTCGCGTTGCCGGATCGGCTTGAGTATGTCCGCGGCATAAAGCCCGCACTTGTCCCGGCAGGGCGACTCCGCAAACACCCGGCAGGTCTTGCCCATCACCTCCGCCGCCGCATACCCGGAAATCTCTTCCGCGCGCCGGTTCCAACTGGTCACCAGCCCGTCCGTATCCACCGTGAACACGGCGCTGGGCGTGATCCGGTTGATCAGCTCCGCGCGCTCCTTCGCCTCGCGCAACGCCGCTTCCGCCCGTTTGCTCTCCGTCAGATCCCTCAAAATGTGCACCGCCCCGGCCCCGGCCTTCAGCAAGGACGTCACCACCTCCAGCGGAAAGGACTCCCCCGTGAGGCGCCGGCCCCTGGCGGATTCCACCCGAAACCCCGACTTCTCAAAGGCCTCCGGCGCCAGGCGGAGCTTCCCGTCCGGCGCCTCCTCGTCGAATAAGCGATCGGTTTTCAACCCGATCATGGCGGCCGCGTCATACCCGAACAACGCGCTGGCGGCGGCGTTGCACAACGTCACCGTGCCGGTGTGATCCACCACGATCAACGCCACCGAGCGCACGCTGGTGATGACATCCTCCAGGGAATACTCCCGCTGGACCGAGCCGGCCCACCTCCGATACGCAATCCACAACAGCGCCAGCACCCAGAAAAAAAGGAGGTTCAGCAGCCAGTCCGTCAACGGCGGCGTCAACCCGGGAGCAATCGGCTGCCGGGAATAGCCGATCAGATCCGCAAACAGGCGATAGCCGGCCAATGAAAAAGCAATGGCAATGGACAGCCAGAGGCGGGTTTGTTCTTGCTCCGATTTCATGATGGCTCCCCTGACAAGGCCGGGACCGCCCCCCCCGGCTGCGGCAACCCTGGCAGGCCTTCCTCCGACTTGGCAACCCGATACGCATCCTCCCGGCCCAGCGCCCGGCCCAGCGCATTGACTTCGGCCTTCAGCTCGAGCACCCGCTCCTCCCGCCCGGTCATCAGGCGGTTCATCTGTTCCATTTCGGCCGCGGCACGCCTCATTTGCTCCTCCGTTTTCCGACGCTCCGTAATGTCCTGCTTGACGGCCAGAAACCGGATCATCCGCCCCTGCGAGTCGAAGATGGGGGAAAGAACCGCATGTTCCCAGAACACACTTCCGTCTTTACGCCGGTTCTCGAAATCCCCGCGCCACGTCCGTCCGGCCCGGAGGGTATCCCACAAAAGACGATAAAACTCGGTCGATTGCTTCCCGCTTTTCAGGATGGACGGCTTCCGGCCCATCGCCTCGGCGGCCGAAAACCCGCTCACCTCCGTAAAAGACGGGTTTACATACAGGATCACGCCCTCCAGGTCCGTAATCACCACCGACGCGGGGCTCTGCTCCACGGCCTGCGACAACTCGCGGAGCTTCCCGTCCGTCTGCCGATGCTCCGCAATCTCCGCCTGAAGACGGTGGTTGCTGGCTTCCAGGTCTTCCATCACGCTGCTCATATTCCGAACCGGATCCACCACAGGAGCAGGACCGCCCGCCGGAATCGGATCCATCCCCGCCCCTTCCCTGTACCGCGCGGGATGCCCCCCATCCACGAGCAGCCGGTTCATTTCGTCCTTCAATTCCACGATGCGCCCTTCGCGCTCATTCAAAAACCGGTTGGACCGCTCCAACGCATCCGCCCGCTCCTGAAGCATCTTTTCGGCCCGGCGCCGCGCCGTGATGTTCTGAAGGGTCCCGGTCATCCGAACCGGTTTCCCGTCCACCGCACGTTCGGTCACCAGCCCATGCTCGGAAATCCACACCCAGTCCCCGGATTTTTCTCGGACTCGATACTCCGCCTCAAAGGGCAAGGTCTCGGACGCGGCCAGGGTGGAGCGAAAAACGTCCAGCATGGCGGCCAGGTCGTCCGGATGAATCAAGCCGCGCCAGGCGGCCATATGACCCGGCGCCTCGGCCGGTTCATAACCGAGCAAAACGCCCCACTGCAAATCCACATAAAGCGTGTCGTCCCGCAAATCCCAATCCCATAAACTCTGCCGGGCGCCGGATAACGCCGCCTTCATGCGGTTTTCACTCACCTGCAGGCGTCGCGCCGAAAGGGCCATGCGATGGCCGGATAATTTCACCGCCCGCAGCCACAGCACCAGGACACCCCACAGTAACGCCGCCAGCAGCGTCATCGACAAAGGCGCCAGCCAGCTCCTGTAACGGGCCATTTTCCAGTTCCGGGCATCGCAATCCAGGCCCAGCGCCGCCAGCACGCGCCCCGTTTTCGGCGCGCGCACGGGCGCCACCGCCGTCACCCACACCCCGTATTGATCCGCCAACGGTCCTTCCATGAAAGACCGGCCGGAAAACACCGCCTCCTTGAGCCCGTCACTGGCCTCGTCATACACCATCCCGGGTGGCGAGTGATCCGCCGACTCTTCCGGCTCGGATTCGGCCAGGAATACGACTTGTCCCTGGCGCTCCGTCAGCAGATATAGGTAACGAATATCCGGGGACGCCAGGCGAATTCGTCTCAACTGGTCACAAAGGGCCTGATAGGCCGGACTCGTGGTATCCGCAAGGGAAGCGGTAAGCGGCGACACGCTCTCCGGAGAGACGGCCGCGGCGGCCAGCTGGGCCTGCCTCAACAGATGGTCCCGGCGAAATTGATCGCCACGAATCCCCATCCAGACCGTCATCGTCACGCCCACCAAGACGATCACGATAAAACCGGGTACCGCAAAAACCTTCACGCGCGCCTCGTCCTGCGACGAACGCTCATGACCTCTCTCACGGAACATCCATCGTTGGAAATTGCGCATTTGTTCAATCATAGCAACAATTAAAATAAATTGCATGCTGTTTGTGCGCAAAATTCAGCCGTATTCAAACGTATTCAAACGCGGCGGATCAACCCCCAAACCGGCGGCGCGTTCAAAGAACCCGGGCCAGGCACGCCCGAGCTTTGTCCAATCGGCCAAGGAGCTCCCCCCGGACCGCCCGGCTACGCTCGACAAAGGCGTCCTTGGCATCCAACAGCCGGAACGTTTCCGCCTGCAACGCGTCAAAATCACATTGCTCCACGCTGCCGACGGAGCGAAGGCCAAAGGGCGCCAGAAAATTATCCACCTTCGAGCCGCGGCTGATGCCAATGACGGGCACCGACACAATGGACGCGAAAATAAGCAGGTGAAGCCGGCTGCTGGCGATCACATCCATGCGCGACGCCACCGCCAGGATCTCCCCCGGGTCATACCGGCCCTCCAGCACAAAGCCCCGGTCGGGCCGTTTCATCCGCTGGCGCAAACCCGCCATCAGCCTCGAATCCGTCACCGGGTTCATCGGAATGAACACGATTTGCGCTCCGCGCTCTTCGACCAGGCGGTCGAAAACGGCAATCAAGCCTTCCTCCCGGCGAATCGCCCGCTGCGCCGAGACGCAAAACCCAACCCGGGGCCCCGGGCCTCCCAGCGCGCTCCGGAAGGCCTCCGGCAAGGGCGCAAAATCCAGCGCGGCCGGCTCCAGGATCAGCGCGGAATCCGCCCCCACGACAATCTCCCGTATCACGCCGCAGCCCTGCAATTCGCGGGCGCTTTCCGGATCGCGCACCACCACCCGATCAGCCGCGTTCACCGCCGTGGCGATAAGTCCCTTGGCCCGCCTGACCCGACGCCGTTCCTCCCAGGCAATCGGATCCAGGAGGCCCCCGGACCCCTTCTGGATGGCGCTCAGCAACGCCCGGCGGCGGCCGGGCAGCACGGAATATTTGGCCGGATTCAAGGCGTCATTCATCCCCACCGACCAGACAATGGTTTTACGCCCAGCCGCCTGGGCCAGGCGGAGCATCTCGACGGGGATCTCCGGGTAATCCGACAGCCCGGTCGCACCCGCCCACATGAAGACGTCGTGGGCGCCAAGCTCGTCCTTCATTTCCCGGCGGCTATAGGGCGGCTCAAAACCGAACAGCGGCACCGTCCGCACCCCGAGTTTCCGGGCCGTCGCGGGCCCGTCATCCGTGCTGACACTGATCTCCGCGTCGGGGCGTGCCGCGCGCACAATCCGGACCACGCATTCCAGAATGGCCTCATCCCCCACATTGTTACGCCCGAAGGGCACCCCGCCCAGAAGAATGTTCATCGTCCCGCTCCCGTCGCCGGCGCCCGAACCGGCCCGATTACAAGGTCCAAGACGCGATTCACACGCGCCAGTCCCAGTGCACGCAGCTCCGTCACATCCTCCGGCCTCACCAGGCGCAGGAGCCGGATCAACACCGGATAAAGCGCCAGGTAGGCGCCGCCCAGCAGGACCAGCATGACCAGGTTAAGATGGGGCGCCAGCGGACTTAACGCCGCGGCCAGCACCACCGTGACCGCCACCTGGCGCAGGAAAAAGCCGGTCGGGAAATGGATGCCGCCAAGAATGCCTCGCACGGCTTTCAGCCGCCAGGGGATGGTCAGCACAAAGGTTCCCGCCACCGCGGCCACCGCGCCGGCCATGCCGAAACGCGGAATCAGCAGCCAGTCCAGCAGCAGGTTCACGCCAACCTGCAGGAGCATGTAGGGCAGCATCTGCAGCACCTTCTCCTTCACGGTGATGGCCATCGACAGGGGCGCCGAAATGAGCGGCAGGACGTGCAGCACGCAGAAGGCCGCGGCCACGGGGCCGGCCGGGGCCATGGCCTGGCCGTACAGCAGAACCAATCCCCGTGAGGCAAAAAAGACGCCAAACGCGGCCAGCGGCGTCACAATCAGGATGGTCAGCTTGTACACCGAATCAATCAGACGCCCGAGGCAGTCGGGATCCCGCGTATACGCCTGGGCGAAAGCCGAGGTGAAGAGGGTTTGCAGGGCGGCGGGAATCAGGGTCAGCACCAGCAGGGGAGTCGTGTACCCCAGATCGTAGTATCCGACCACCGCCGGAGTGAAATACACGCCCAGGAAAAACACTTCCGTGTACTTCATCATCAGCATCCGCAGGACCGTGTTCAGCATGGTCGGAAGAGACAGCTTCAGCGTGCGCTGCCGGCCAATGCCCCGGGGGGGCGAACGCCAGGGCAACCCGCGGACCAACCGGGTCAGCAAAACCAGGCTGACGCCGTAGACCAGGAGCAACGCAACCGACTGGGATGCCAGAGCCAGGGCCGCCTCCGGCCGCCACCGCAAAGCCCCCGCCAGGCACGCCAGCCAGAGCACGCCATTGACCAGGGACAGCAACGCCACGGTCCGCGCCCGGAACAGGGCCGTGAAGGCATTGTTAAGCGAATCCTTGAGCACCGTGGCCGCCAGCAAAATACCCGCCGGAACCAGAAGCCCCCGGAAATCCATGTGGAACCACCGGTCCAGCCACGGCTTCATGCCGATCAAGGCCAGCAGCGCCAGCACCGCCGCCACCTGCTGGAGCGCCAGGGAGCGAACCAGCAGCCGGCTCAATCCGGCGCGGTTGTGGTGGGCGGTCAGCTCGGGGATGAAGCGAAGCAGAGCCACATCGAAGCCCAGGGCGCAAATCACCACCAGATAATCCGTGATGTTGCGGATCAGGCTGAGGCGGCCATATTCCTCCGGTCCCAGCCAGCGCACCGTCAACACGGACAAGCCCATGTAGACAAACAGCATCAGGCCCTTGTTCAGGACCATCCAAGGCAGCCCCCCCACCGCCTCACGCGAAAAATAGACGCCCCCTTCCGAAGGGGGCCGGGCGGTGGAGATGGGCGGAGTGTCTTCCATAACGGGACTTTCTACGGCACCACGAGCGGCCGCTGCGAATTTCCTTTCGACCCGCTGGTGTTCTGGTACAACTGCGCCGCGGAGTCGGAGGACACCGTGGTGGCATAGGCCGACAGGGCGGCCTCGACAATTTCGCGCAGGAACGCAAACCGGCGCGGCGGCACATACACGATATCGCCCGGCGACAGCCGGATGTCGACCTCCTTGCCCTGGATGATCCGGTTGAAGTTGACCACCCGCGCCTCCGGCCGGGACAGCGATCCGCGCACCACCACAATCCGGCCATCGGACGTGGCCTTCAAGCCCCGGGCCTCCGTGAGCGCCTGGATGAGGGAGACGGCCGAGAAGAACCCGATCGTGCGAGGAAAGTTCACCTCGCCCAGCACATAGATGCTCCGGACGAGCGAGGACGGGATGGTCACGATATCCCCATTCCTCAGCTCCACATTCTGCCGGTTATCGCCCTGATGCAGGAGCCCGTCAAAATCCAGGGGCACCAGCTGGCCCCCCCGCATCAGGGTGGCATGCTGGAAATCGGCCATCTCCGCGGTCGAATTCCGGAAATAACCGGTGCGGATCCCGCGGGCCTTGGCAATGGCGTCCAGCACCGTGGTGCGGCCCTGGAGCAAATAGGTGCCGGGATAATTCAGCTCGCCCAGGATGGTGTACGTCTGGCTTCCGAAGCGCACGGGCACCACATTGATAATCCCCCGGTTGAGCGTGGCGGACACCCGCTTTTGCAAATCCGCGCGCAGTTCGTCGAGCGTCCGGCCCGCCGCCGGCACGGTGCCGACCAGCATATAGGCCACGTTGCCGTTGGGGTCCACCGGCGCCTCGCGCGTGCTCCCCTCTTCGCCGTAGATGGACAAGCTCAGCACATCGCCCACGCCAAGGCGGTAGGGCCCCGCCGCCGCCTCGGCCGCCACGACGTTGCTCGCCGGCGGGGACGTGAAATCAAACCGCTCATAGGCCGGAGCCTGAGCGGCTTCGGACGGCGGCGCCACGCGGCCCCGATCCGGCGAGGCGCACCCGCCCGCCAGCATCAGCGCGGCCGCCAGGACCCGCAGGCCTTCACGGCTGAGGCGCCGGAGCGGACGGCCCCGGAATAGGCAGAATAGTGGATTCAGAGGATGTTCCTTGGTTGTTACCCGTTCCCGACGAAACGCCAGTCCCCGTGTTGACGCTGAAAAAAGTATCCGAAACCAGCGCGGCGCCATACTCGGAGGCGAACGTCTTGACAAACGTCAACACCACGCTGCGTGCCAATTCCCGGGCAAACCGGAACGGCTTCTCGGGAATATACACGATGTCGCCGGGCAGCAGGGCCACATCCGACTCCCGCCCCTTCAGGATGCCCGCCATATCCACTTCAATCGCCTGCGGATCGTTGAGCGCCCCCCGGAGGATCAGCACCTGGCTGAGGCGGGCGTTCGGCTGATACCCGCCGCCCCGGTCGGACGAGCCGGACAGCAACTGCACCAGCGTCAACCCGTCCGTATAGGCCGCCGTTTTCTGCTCGGCCACAGCGCCCATCAGGTACACCTCCTGCCCCAGCCCGGAGGCAATGTAAAGAATGTCACCCGGCCGCATGTAAACATCCTGGGACGCGTCATTGCGGTTCACCAGCGCCTCAAAATTGATCGGCAGCCGCTGACCCTCCCGCAGCAGGTAGCTGTCCTTGAGCGAGGCCAGCTGAATGGTGCTGCCCCGGTAAATGCCCTGGGCCAGCCCGCCCGCCCGGGCCAGCGCCTGCCTCAACGTCAGCGAACTTTCCAGGGGGTACGTGCCCGGATAGACCAGCTTCCCCAGCGCCAGGAACTTGTTCTTGGCAAACTGCCGGGGCAAAATCGACACGCTCGGCTGATTGAAGAGCCGCGCCAGCCCGCGCTCGATGTCCCGCTCGACCTCGGCCGGAGTCCGGTCCACCGCCGGAATCCCCTCCATAAACAGGTAATACAGCTTGCCATCCGGCGCAACGGGCGTCATCGCCACCGTGTCGTTAAATCCAAAAACGGAAACATCCACCACATCGCCGACCGAAAACCGGTAGGACGTCGGATCGTACGGCAGGAAACAGCTTGCGGGCAGCGGCTCCGGCCCCCGCGCCGGGGCGGCGGCGTTCGTCACGGCCGGAGCGGGCGGGTTCGCCACCCCGGCCGGCGGCGCCGCCGTGCGGCACGACACCCCCGCGCCGAGCAGGACAACGATCCCCATCCGGCTCAACGCAGCCCCGAAGCTCCTCATGTCCTCCCTCATGCCGGGATCCCTATCCTCTTCCATGCGCGGCCGATGTCGGCTCGGCAAAGTTCAGAATAATACCCTGGGGCCGGATGCCGGCGCGATCCAGCTCGTCAAAAGCCAAATTCACGACCGCTTTCGCCGTGCGCGACGCATCGATCACCCAGACGGAATGCTCCGTCATCCGGGCCAGCATTTCCGCGCTCCGGCTTTCCAGGAAGGCCGGCGTATCCAGCACCACAAAGCCAAAATCGGCCCGAAGCTTTTCAAGAAGACGGGCCATGGCTTTCCCGTGCAGCCGCTCCGGCAGATCCCCGGCGTCGGCCATCAGCTTCAGGCAGGTCACACCGTCCTGCACAAAACACACCTCATCCCACACCGCCTGCTCCGACAGGTACGCCTCCAGGCCCAGCCGGGACGCCGGCGGGCACAGGGTGGCATTGGGGGCGCCATCGAAGTCGAGGTACGCCGTCTTCACCCCCAGGCCGGCCCAGTAGCGGGCCAGCTGAAAGGCCAGTGTGCTTTTGCCCTCCCCGCCCTGCGCGCTCAGGACCGCCGCCAGGCGCACCGGAGCCGCTTCGGAATCCTGGCGCCACCGCTGATAAACCGACCGGCAAACCGGCAGGAACGCGTCTCCCAGCGCGGCCGGCGCCATCACCTCCACCACGCCCAGGCAGGGCGCCTGATACGCCAGCTCGATCTGGGTGGCCGTTCTCAACTTGGGATCGAGCAACTCCAGCGCCACGCACACCGCGGTTCCCCCGAACAGCCCCGCCAGCAGCGCCAGCAGCGGAAACAGCAGCGCCAGCTTGGAACGATCGGCCGTTGCAGTCCGCGCCGGTTCCAGCAATTCAAAGTCACCCAGATCCAGCTCGGCCGCCAGCCTCGCATTGTCGGCGCTTTTTTCCAGCGCCTGGCACATCTCGCTGGCGGCCACCCGGCGCTGAAGGAAGCCGGCCAGCTCGATCTGCTGGCGCGGCAGGTAGGCGAATTTTTTCTCCACCACCGCCATCTCCTCGGCGACCTGCGTGACGGTTTGATCCAGGACACTCTTCTCGGCTTCCAGGCGCAGCAGCTCCTGCGCAAACTGCCGCTTGGCCGGATTCGGCTCATACACGCGCTCGCGATTTTCGTCATAGGATTTATCCGCCATCGTCCGGCGCATTTCCTTGATTTCATCTTCCAGCGTCTGGACCCGGGGGTTGTCCGGGCCATACTTGGTGCGCGCCTCCATCAGCGCCACCTCCGTGTTGGAGATCCGCCGCTTCATGGGATTGTCTTCCATCGACTCCCGCAGCACCTCGTCCGGCAGGCCGGCCACGATCGTGCGGTAGTTTTCAATCCGCAACCGCTGGGCATTCGCCGCGATCTTCGCCGCGCTGAGGCGTTCCGAAACCGCGGCCACGCTGTCCAGGAACGCCGCCGTGTCGGCCGCCGCCTCCAGCAGGCGGTTGGTGGCCTGGAACGCGGACAGCTGCTCGCTCAGCACCATCAGGTCCTTGCGCCCCTGAAGCGCCTGCTGGTGGAACTGCTCGGCGGCCTGGACGGCCTGGGAGCGGTAAAAATCGCGGTTGTCCTCCAGGGCCACCCGGATGAACTCGTTGACGACCCCCACCGCGGAATCCGCCGTGGGCATGTTTTCCACCGTCAGCAGGATGATCTCGGAGTTCTTCTCGGACTTGGTTTGGATCCGCCACCGCAAGTCGTCCGCCGTCATGGACAGGGCCAGCTTCGTCCGGACCGCCTCCATGTTGCTGGTCCGGCGGAGCAGGCTGAGCGCCGTGTTGCGGGCAAAGCCCTTGATCACAAACGCGGAACCGGAGGCGGCGAGCGCCTGCTCCTGGCGCGCGGTTCGGTACAGGAGGCTGGCCCGCGCGTCATATTTGACGCGGCTGGCCCGAAGGGCCCCCAGCAGGCCCAGGATCACGCAACCCGCGGTCACCAGGGCGATCAGCCAGCCCCGGCGCAGCACCCCGCGGCGCAATTTAACCCAATCGATTTGCTGGAGCATCGTCTCCGCCGTCACGGGACGGCGAAGCGGCGTCAAACTGGCGTCTTGTTTCGGCATGAAAAAGACAACGCCCCTTCAGGTTGGGAGAGAGCCCCTACCCCCTCCAATCGACTTGTGGGGGGAAGCGTAACACGCACCAAGCCTCCTGTCGAGTATTCGACTTCTGGTGGATTTTCATTGCTCCCGGAATCATTTTCCCGATAATGAGCGGTCAAACGGAGATCGCCCGATGCACCCCCCCAGAAAAGGCCGCGCCGCCGCCCTGATCGTCAGTTCGGCGGTCATGGGCTCGCGCGTCCTCGGACTGATCCGCGAGCAGGTATTCGCCGCCATGTTCGGTGCCGGGCAGCATCTGGACTCGTTCCTGGCAGCCTTCCAGATTCCCAACTTGTTGCGGGACCTGTTTGCCGAGGGGGCCCTTTCCACCGCCTTCACAACCGTGTTTGCCAAAACGGCGGAAAAAGAAGGCGATGCCCCGGCCTGGCGTCTGGCCAACCTCGTCATCACCACCATGATTCTGCTCCTGGGCGTCATCTGTGTGGCCGGGGTGTGGTTAAGCCCTCTTCTGGTTAACCTGACGAGTTACGGATTCCACACGGTTCCCGGAAAATTCGAGCAAACGGTTGCCCTGACCCGCATCATGTTTCCCTTCATCCTGGTGATTTCTCTTTCCGCCGTGGTCATGGGCATGTTGAACGCGCGTTTCGTATTTGGAATTCCCGCCATGGCGCCCATGGCCTACAACCTCGTCTCCGTCGCAACCGGAGTCGCGATGGCCTTTCTATTCGACCCCCAGGAGAACTGGCGGCATCCCCATTTCACCTCCCGGGCGCTTCTGGGGGTTGCCACCGGCGTCATGCTGGGGGGCCTGGCCCAATTGATGGTCCAGCTTCCCACCCTGTGGCGGCAAGGATTTCGGTTCCACTGGAAAATCAATTTCAAGGATCCCCGCCTGCTGGAGGTTTGGCAGTTGATGTGGCCGGCTTTGATCGCCGCCTCGGCGGTCGAAATCAACATCCTGATCAACAGCCAATTTGCCTCGGGAATCGATGGCGGCCGCTCCTGGCTGACCTGCGCATTCCGGCTGGTGTACTTTCCCATTGGCATGTTCGGCGTGGCCATCGCAACCGTCCTCCTTCCCTCCGTAGCCCGGTTCGAGGCCAACCACGATCGGACCTCGTTCGGCCGGCATGTGGAAGAGTCCTTGCGCCTTTCCCTGTTCATGACCATTCCGGCCGCCGTCGGACTCTTTGCCCTGGCGCCACAGATCATCAAGCTGATTTACCAGCACGGCGCCTTCACCGCCGAAGCCACCTCGCAAACGGCGGCCGCCTTGCGCGCGTACACCTTTGGGCTCGCCGGGTATGCGGGCAGCAAGGTGCTCATTCCCTGTTTCCAGGCCCTTTCAAAGCCCACCATCCCGTTGCGCGTCAACGCGATCGCCATCGGCGTCAATCTCGCGCTGAACGTGACGCTGGTCATGGGCTTTCATTTTGGTCATATCGGGGTGGCCTCGGCCACCGCCGGCGTGTCGCTTGTCAATTTCGCCCAACTGGCCTGGATCCTCCGGCGGGATGTGCCGCTGGGCAGCCTGAAAAGCTGGCTCAACCTGTTGGTCGTTCTCAGCGCAGGGGGCTTGCTAGGCGGCCTCGGGGCGTGGGGGGCGGCCCGTTTCCTGGATTCGGTCCTGCCGGACACCCTGGCCGGCCAGACGCTACAGGTCATCGGCAGCGTGGGAATCGGAGTCAGCCTGTATGGCGCATTTACCCTGGCATGCCGGCTGCCGGAATCCAGGCTGGCCCTCCGGCTCATTCTGAACAAGCGGATCCGCCGGTAGCGCCGCACGCGGCATTCACCGGGCCACTTCAGCCGCCGAAACCAGATAATCGGCGCCGCACATATGGCAAATCACATGCTGCGCATTTCCCGCGCGGACGATCTCGTCAATATCGGTGGCCGAAAAGGAGTCAAACGAGGCCACCGCCTTGTCCCGCGAGCACCGGCACTGAAACCGGAGTTCGCGAGTCTCGCGCACCGCCAGATCCTCGAGCCCGAAAAGGCGGGACAACGATTCCAGCGCGGCGTCTTTCTCCAGGCAGGCTCGAACCCGACCTTCCTGAATGGCCTCCAGAACCGGAACAAAATCCGCCGGCTTTCCGTCCGGCATCCGCTCGGCCACCAGCGCGCGGGCCGACAGCACGCCGCCCGAATCGGCTATCACCGCCAACTCCACCCCGGCGGGAACCTGGAGCGATTTATTGAAATACCGGGCCAGCAAAATCCTGTAGTCGGGCGGCGTGAACGAGAGCGGCGTCTGACCCAGCATCCGTCCCGGCAAACTGCGCTGAACAAGGGCTGTCCCGGACACGCCAAACCCGGTTTCGGAACGGACCGGGGTTTCGCCATCCAAATCGCCCAGCACCTTCTCGTGCGGATAGCCCCTCAAATGACCGGCGCCGGTCGCTTCTGTCACGATCCCCTTCACGGGCCCATCCACACGAATCTGGATCAGCACCGCCTCGTCCGCCTCGCTATCGCCGGACAACAGGCTCACCGCGGCAAGCCCCTCGGCGAGAATACGGCCGGCCACCGGCCCACACAGATGGCGGGCCTCCAAGGTTTTGGCCGTTTGCGTGATATCCACCACGGTAACCCGGATGTGGGCCCGATCTGACAGCATTTTCGTCATGCGATCCATAAAAACTCCTCGTAACCGCTATCATGCCCGCTAGCCCTCTCCATATCAAGCGGCATCCGTGCCACAAAATTCGGCTACCCCTGCCGCCGAGTTTATCCTATGATGCGTCGCGTGAAAAACATCGACATCAAGTTGCTCCTGGACGAATGGCCCTACCAGCCGGATCAAAATATCCGCATGGTTCGCTTTTCCGACGGGCGCATGCTGCTCCAGGTGCGACTGCCCATGGGCCTCGAGCAACATGAAGTGGACGGGCGGCCGGACGGAAAAAAACCGCACGAGATGACAACCGCCCTCGCCTTCCATCTCGACCGTCTTGAGCAGGCAAAAAAGGCCGGCATCGAACCCGCCTTCCGCCTTGAGCATGTCGCCTGCGAGGAACTTTTCGAGGAGAGCACGCTCTACTACCTGAGATACATCCGCTACCTCGAAATTGAAGATTGGGAACGCACCCGCGCCGACACCGAACACAATCTCAGCCTGTTCGACCTGATCGCCCGGTACGCGGAAAAGCCAGAGGACCGCCTGCACCTGGAACAATGGCGCCCCTATCTGCTCCGGGTCAATGCCCTCGCGAGCGCAATGCTCCACATGCAGAAAAAAAAGCCCGCCAAGGCCCTGCAGGTGCTCCAGGAGGCGCTCCTCCGGATCAAGGCGCTGCCCTCACTCGACCTCCCGTCTTATGCTCAGGAAATCCGGCGTTCTTTCTCCGAACTGAACGGCCTCCTCAAGCGGATTCGCGAAGAGACCCCACCCAGCCCGTCCGATGCGCTGGAAAAGGAATTACTGAAAGCCATCCGGGCCGAGGACTATGAACGGGCCGCCGTGCTGCGGGATGAGATCCAGGCGCTTCAGGCAAAAAAAACTAGACGGAAGCCAAAACCGAAACCGGACACAGGCCCTTTTTGACCGCTCAGGTTCATCTCACGACGCGATAAGCTTGCTTCCCCCAATCGACGACCTCGTCCGGAAACAGGACCGCCCCCCCCGCCCGCCACGTCACGCCGCTTCTAACGGCCTTCATCACGGATTTTTGCAGGGTGGTCATGCCGGTTTCCGGCTCGTTTTCGCCCGGCCGACGATTGGCAAACACCCGCTCGAACAACGCATAGTCGGTCGCGCCCGGCAAAGGGTGCAAATAGAGTTCCCGCAAAACCCGAACCACATTGGAGGATTCCGGTAACCGCCCCTCGAACTGGGGATCCAGCAGCCAGGAACTGCAGGTCATCGCCGTCACCGGATGCTCCGGCACATGGCTCCCGAAAAAGGCCCGGACACCGGAAAGGGATCTTCCGCACGCCTCGAAATCCATCGGGCTTCCCCCCGGAATATGAATGCCCACGGTGGCGTCCCCTTTCCCCAGCACGCGAACCCAGTCCGACCGCGGCAGCGTCACAGGCTCGCGAATAACCAGGCCGCGGGGATCCACCGGCATGCCTCGGACCGTGTTGCCATCCTCCGCATAACCCGCTTTCCAGGAACCAGGCGCTGGATGGGTCTGGCGATCCGCATCGGCAAACAGGCCATCCGGACGGAACATCATGCCGTCCCCGGCCAGAAGCCGCACCCGCCCCGTGGAGCGCTGGCGCCAGCCATGAAAATCAAACTCGAATTTCTCCATCCGGAACTGGAGCCGGCCGAGGGCAAACAGACGGGCTCGAAGATGATGCTGGAGCCAGCCCAAATTCCACAGCCCCCAGACGCCATGCGCCTGCCGGAAATCCTCGACCCACCGGGTAAAATCCCGCAGCGTGTCAAGCGCCACGTCGTCCGGAACGCCCCGCTCGCGAAACCGGTGTTGCGCCGTCCGAAACAGATCCAGGAAAACCAGCGCGTAGCCCATGCCGGCAGCCGGGGAAGCATCGGGCCGGATCACCGGAAACCCCGCTCCCATCACCGGCCAGCCTGAATCCAACTCCGACAAAAGCCAACGACAATGCCACACGTACCGGAACAGCGCCTCCTCCGCCGGAAGGTCCTGGCGCGCCTTTAACACGCCCTCCACGAACCCCTCGGGCATGCCAAGAACCCGGCACGCCTCGTCCAATTGCGGAGGATCCGCAAAACGGGTGCGTTCGTGTTCGAACACCATCTGACTCGCCGCCCACGTCTCCCGCAACGCCGGAGCAGGGTTGTTGAGCCCCAGTTTTATGGCCACCGCCTCAAAAGACATCATGCTTCACCGCTTCCTGAATGGACGGCTACTCTATCGGTCTTTTCAAGCAACGTCAATTGTGCCATCATGCCTTCAATATGAAAAAAATAATGACCTCGAAAGAGCGCGTCATCACCGCCCTGCATCATCAAGAACCGGACCGGGTGCCGCTGAATTATGCCTCCAACCCGGTCATCGACGGGCGGCTGAAAACCCATTTCGGGCTGAAGCCGGACGACCAGGAGGGGCTGGATCGGGCTCTGGGCATCGATTTCCGCGGAGTCTGGGCGAACTACACCGGCCCGCGCCTGCATGCCGACCTTCCGGAACGCAACGTCAAGGTGGATGACTGGGGCATTCACCGGCGGTGGGTGGAGAACCCGTCGGGTGGCTACTGGGACTATTGCGACTTCCCCCTGCGCGAGGCCACCGAAGAACAGGTGGCGGCCTGGCCCATGCCAAACCCGGATCATTTCGATTACAGCCAGGTGGCCGACTTCTGCGGGAAAAACAGCGCCTTTTGCATCACCACGGGCGGCCCCGGAATCGGTGACATCATCAACAGTTCGGGCATGCTCCGAAGCATGGAACAGACCCTGGTGGACCTGATTACCGACGAGCCGGCCGGCTTGCTTCTGGCGAAACGACGCTGCCAGATCTACCTGGCCCTCCTGGAACGCACTCTGGCCGCCGCCAAGGGCGGGGTCGATCTGCTCTGGATGGGCGAGGACCTGGGCACCCAGATCGCCCCGATCATCAGCCTGGAGCTCTACCGGAAGCACATCAAACCCCTGCACAAAAGCTTCATCGATTTGGCGAAAAGCTTTGACGTTCCCGTCATCATCCACACCTGCGGCTCAAGCAGCTGGGTGTACGAGGATTTCATCGAGATGGGTGTGACCGCCGTGGACACGCTGCAGCCGGAAGCGGAAAACATGTCCCCGGAATACCTGAAAAAGCGGTTCGGCGGCCGGCTGGCCTTTCACGGCTGCATCTCCACGGCCGGTCCACTGGCCACCGGGACACCCGACACCGTGCGCGCCGTGTGCCGGAAAACACTCGACATCATGATGCCGGGCGGCGGCTACTGCATGGCTCCGACCCACCAGATCCAGGACAACACGCCTGTGGAAAATGTGCTGGCCATGTACGAAACCGGGAAAACCTACGGGCGCTATGCCTAATAATTGGTGCCGGGGAAGGGACTTGAACCCTTATGCCCTTGCGGGCGCGAGATTTTGAGTCTCGTGCGTCTGCCATTTCGCCACCCCGGCAGGAAAGTGTTACTTTCTATCATATACGCCGAAGACTTCAACCTTTTTCAAGGTTTCTGGAAAAAAGAGTGCTCGACCACCGGGCCGATCCCCGGCCCCGCAACCAGACCGGCACCTGCTTGCGTAGTGTCCAAGGCTCCAGGCATGACCCTTTCAACGCTCGCAAGGGATGCCATTCAAACTCAATATGCCCCTCGCAGGAGTCCGGCTGACGCCCAGTCGTAATCCCCTCGATCACCACCTCAAACACCAGGTTAATCTCCACATGCTTTTTGCCGCTTTGGACAAAAGCATGCTCCACGGCCCCTAAAAACCTCTTTACCCGGGCGCGCTTCCCCATCTCTTCCTCAATTTCCCGGCAGACCGCCACCTCTGCCCCCTCGCCAAACTCAACGTGTCCGCCCGGCAAATACGTGTTCGACGCCCCCTTGCCGTGACAAAGCAACAACTTCCCGGATCGCACGCACACGGCGCGCGCCAAAATTTCAATCGAATGCTCTTTCTTCATTCCCCCGCCCCCGTTTTCCGCCTACCGCTTATTCACCGGCTCCGCCGCCAGCACCTCGCCCGCCAGGAATAGCGACCCGGCCACACAAACCACACCCCCCGCCTCCAGCGCCCATTTCCGGGCCGCTTCCCGGGCTTCGGAAAGCGTGGCCGTTTCCGCTCGAAGCCCGAACGCAAAAGTCGTTTCCACGATTCGCGCGGGATCCACGCTGCGCGGAGTAGTCAACCGGACCGCCCACACCCGCTTCAATCTCCGGGCAATGGGACCGAAGAAGCCCGCCATATCCTTATCTCCGCACATGCCGCAAATCAAGCCCACCGGCTTCTTCCCGGCCAGTTCCTTCAGCGCCTCGGCCAGCGCCTGCGCGGCTCCCGGATTGTGGCCTCCATCCAAAATCGTCAATGGCTCTTTTTCCAGGATCTGCAGGCGGCCCGGCCACACTGCGTCTTCCAATCCCGCCCGGACCGCCTCAACCGGCACCGGCAATCCCATGGCGGCAAACGCCTCCTCCATCGCCGCCACCGCCAGGGCGACATTCACCAGTTGGTGCCGGCCCAGAAGCTTGATCCGAACGACGCCATAGGATTGATCCGCCGATTCAATCCGCACTTTTTGTCCGTCCAGATCCTGACGGATCCGCTCCACCCGGACGGCCTCCATGGCATTAATGCACCGGCAGCCCCGTTCGGACGCCACACGGATCACCACCGCCGCCGCCTCGGAATCGGGCTGGGCATACACCACGGGCCGGCCCGGCTTGATGATTCCACACTTCTCACCGGCGATCGTCGCCACATCCCGCCCCAGATACTCCATATGCTCAAGGCTGACGGGCGTGATCACGGACACCAGGGGCGTCACCACATTAGTGGCGTCAAGCCGTCCCCCCATGCCGACCTCGACAACCCCAACTTGCACGGCGCACCGCCGGAAATACTCAAACGCCAACGCCGTTGTAAATTCAAAGAATGTGGATTCCGTCCCGTCGTGTCCCCCGGCGACCTGCCGTTCCGCCTTTTCACCCACCTGCCAGAGTTCAAGCAAGTCCGCATCCGGCACGGGTTTGCCGTTCACCTGAATGCGTTCATTGAACCGGACAAGATGAGGCGACGTGTAAAGCCCGGTGCGCAATCCCGCGCGACGGAAGATCGACTCCAGCATCGTGCAAACCGAGCCCTTGCCGTTCGTCCCCGCCACATGGACGGGAAGAAAGGCGCGCTCGGGATTTCCCAGCGCCTTGAGGAGCGTTTCCTCAACCTCCAGCCCCAGCTTGATGCCAAACGTCCGCCGCGCATAAAGCTGCTCCAGCCGGACCGCCAGCGATTTCGTTTCAGTGGGCATAGGACTCACGTCTCTAGACTCTCCGTGTTTCGCGTTCCGCCTGGGTCAATTTCCGGCCGAGCACCGGCTTGTCGACCGCCAACCTGCGGCCCATCAGGCGAATCACCGTGCCCACAGCATGGGTCTTCCTTCCCCCGGGTCCCTACCGTCACATGATAAATCGCCCCCGCATATTTAACTCGTAAGGGCCTTGCCATTTCCGAGATGATTACCTTATTCGCGTGCTCATTTCAACCTTTTCGGACTGACCCCTACCGCCTTCTGACTGATGAAAAATCTTTTTTTGATTTAAATCGACTTGCGATGAAAAAGTCCGCGAATAGAGAAAGTCGGCTAAGCGTTCCCAACGACGAACAGCGTGTTCCGGGTCGGCTCCACATGCCGCGGCCGACTGTAGTGATTAGCCGAGACGCCACGTCCGATCGCCATCGGCGCATTGATGATGAACTCCGCCCAGTCCGGCCGGTGCCAGGCTGAATACGCCAAGTCAAACACCTCGATCTCCAGCTTGGCCGATTTCACCCGCTCGGGCGACAGGTCCGGCACGATGATCGGGCCGGTGTCCGTCTGCATCAACTCGTCGCGTTCGGCAATGTTGATCGTCTTGACGGGCTGATCAATACGCACATCGAACTCCCCATCCGCGTAAGCAATCCGCGAGATAATCGGCCGCGACCCAAGGATGGCCCGCGTAACACTGTCAAAGTCCGTCAACGGAGCCGCTTCAACCTCCGCAACTTCGAGCGCAGCGGCGTCAAAGTTATCATCGGTCCGGAAGAACATCCGTTCCGGCTGAGGGCCCAGCGATTCCGGAAACCGCATGACCCCCGGATTATTCTTATGCCAGCTCTTGATGATTCCCGCCTGCCCATCGTTGGAAATAACGAAGATCACATCGGCATTCGGCATCAGCCAGAGCGCGTTCTTGCCGGCACCCACCTGCTCGGTTTTGCACGCTGCCGACAACGCGTAGGTCGTCGAGCGTTTTGTCGGCCGGTGGACGATCTCGCAGATGGATTCCAGCGTGATGCGCGTGCGGTTTGTTCGCGTCGGAGGTTTGTGCGACAACGAAATGGCCTGCCGCCCCTCGAAGTCGATGTAGAAACGAAAATAGCTTTTCGAAAAGTCGGGGATCATCGTCATGCTAGGATCCTTATTACCGTTATACCGCGTAGCTTCTTCCCTCCTCGCCAACAAAGGGATTAGTCCAAAAAATAACAAATACGCGTTTTAAAGAAAAGCCCTATGGTCTACCGCCACACGCGTTTATCCCCGCGCCACCGTGGCCACCAACACCCGCCAGGCGCCGGCGGCTTTGAGCGAGGCCGCCGCCTCCCGAAGCGTGGCGCCGGTGGTCATCACATCGTCCACCAGCAGAAAGGTTTTCCCCTCCACCCAGCGGGGTTCCGTCACCGAAAAAGCGCCCTTCACGTTTTCAGCGCGGGCCGCCATGTGAAGGCGCGTCTGCGTGCCCGTATCGCGCAACCGCCGGATTCCCCGCAAAACCGGCTTGCCGTAGCGCCGGCCCAGGCATTCGGCCAGCAGGCGGGCCTGGTTGTAGGACCGCTCACGCTCCCGCCTGTGAAAAAGCGGCACATACGCCACCATGTCGACCTGCTCGGGATCATAATGCGTTTCCACGCAAGCGGCCAGCAAGCGCGATAAATCGCCCGCCAGGTGCGTGCCCTCCGCATATTTGAATTGATGCAACAGGGGTTTCAGGGGGCCGCGGTACCGGGCCGCCGATCGGGCCAGATCAAAAGCCGGTTCCGCCTTCACGCAGAGTGAACAGGTGAATACTTTTCCGGCCACGCCGTCGATCGGATCTCCGCAGCGGGCGCAAAACGGATCGGTGACCGGCAAAATGTCCATCAGACAATCGGTGCAGACGTACCCGTCCTGCCGATCCACCTCCCCTTCACAGGCCGCGCAATGCCGGGGAAACACCAGGTCGAGGGCCGTCCGCCACCAGGCCGCTAATCCACCCCCGCGTGCCCCCTCCACCCAGTCCTTCATGCCCCTAGCCCTTGATATATTTGCCGATCAGGGGTGCCAACCGCTGTTTCGCGTCCGCCGGAATGGCGTCCGGATGCGTCATGATCGCGTATTTCAGGGATTCCCGGCACCCGCAGGTCCTCGGTTGCTTCTCCAGGGCCGGACACAACCGGGCCAGTATTTTCCGGGCCAGAGTCACGTTGGCATTCAGATGACCGATAATCATCTCCACGGACACGGCTTCTTCCGAAGTGTGCCAGCAGTCGTAATCCGTCACCAGGGAAATCGCCTGATAACACAGCTCCGCCTCCCGGCACAGCTTGGCCTCTGCCAGGCTGGTCATGCCGATCACGTCGCACGCCATGGCACGATAGGAGTTCGACTCCGCCCGGGTGGAAAAAGCCGGCCCTTCCATGTTCACATAAGTTCCCTGATCAAACAGCCGGCTTTCGCTTTTTTCCTCCTTCAAAAGCCCGCGGATCACGGTCGTAATGGCCGTCCGGAAGCCCGGACAGGTTGGATCGCCAAACTGGACATGCGCCACCACGCCCTTTCCAAAAAAGGTGTGTTCCGCGCTATTCTTGGTGCGATCGAAATACTGGTCCGGCAGGACCACGTCACGGGGTCGCATGTCCTCGCGCAAGCTGCCCACCGCGCTGACCGAAACAACGGCATCCACACCCAGCAGCTTGAACCCGAAAATATTGGCCCGGTGCGGAATTTCCGCCGGAAGCAGCCGGTGCCCGCGTCCGTGCCGGGGCAAAAAATACAACTCATGCCCGCCCAGCGTGCCGCACACGTAGTCGTCCGAGGGGTCCCCGAACGGGGTCTCCAGCCTCCGCGACGAAACATTTGTCAACCCCGCCAGATCGTACAACCCGCTTCCCCCGATAATGCCCAGCTTGATCATGACATCCTCCCCTTCGGATCCACCGCCGGGTGGGCATAAAACGGAAGCTCGTCCGCGTTACCCCCGGGCGGCACATATTTCCAACGCCGATACATCCACAGCCACTGGGCCGGAAATTTCCGGATTTCGGCCTCGAACACATCGGCAATGCGCTGGTTCAGCGCCACCTCGTCCCCGTCGACGCCCGGGATCAGAAGCGGGCACGCATAACCGTGATAGGTCCCATCCGGATACGCCTGGCAAAACACCGGAACGATCGGCGCGCCGGTGCGCACTGCCAGCACGGAGGCCGCCGGCGACATGGTCACGGGCTTCCCGAAGAATTTCACAAACACGCCACCTTCGGCCACGCGGGTGTTCTGGTCCATGATCAAGGCTACCCGGCCCCCGTCCTTCAACGCCCGGAAAAGCGCGCGCATGGCGCCTTCCCGGGAGGCAATCGTCATGCCGTTCCGCTCGCGAAGCCGCGTGATAAAACGGTTCACCCGCTCGTTCAGGAACGTCGCCGCCACGCTGACCGGCGGATTTCCAAAAAGGGAACCGGCCTGCCCCAGAAGCTCCCAATTCCCGAAATGCGCGGTCACCACAATCACCGGCGAATGGGCCCGGTACAAATCCATCGAGGAATCAAACCGGAACCAGCGTTCCAACCGGCCCCGGGACCGGTCGGAAAACCAGGCGAAATCTAAAATCGCCCGGAAAAAGGAAGCATAGGAGGCCTTGGCAATGGCCCGCTTCTCCGCCGCGCTCTTGGTGTCGCCAAAAGCCAGATCGAGATTGGCCAGCGCCACGCGCCTCTGCGTCCAGGCCACATGAAAGGCCAGCGTGCCGACTCCCCGGGCCAGCCCCATCAAAACGGGACGCGGCAACCGGGTAATCACGAAAAAGGCCACATGGACAAGGGCCATTTCCAGCCCGAACCGGCATTCCCGGATCGCTTTCAAGATAGAGGGTTTCCCGCTCGCCATGGTCACCGGTCCATTATTTTCGGGTCAGCGCTTCCATTACGGCCCGGCTCCGCTTGACCGCGCACAACGACCCGCACATCGTGCAGACATCGGGGTCGTGCGGGGCCGAGGAGTCCCGGTACCGCTGGGCTTTATGCGGGTCCAGCGCCAGCCGCACCATCCCCTTCCAATCGAGATTTCCCCGCGCCTGGCTCATGGCGTGATCCCAGTCAATCGCCCCGGGGAGGCCCTTGGCAATGTCCCCGGCATGCGCCGCAATGCGCGAGGCGATGATCCCCTCCCGCACGTCATCCAGATCCGGCAACCGCAGGTGCTCGGCGGGCGTGACATAGCAGAGAAAATCCGCGCCAGCCATGGCGGCCAGCGCGCCGCCAATGGCCGAGGTGATATGATCGTAGCCCGGGGCGACATCCGTGACCAGAGGCCCCAGCACATAGAGCGGGGCGCCATGCGTCAGCTTCTTGGCCACCTGGATGTTGGCCGATACTTCATGCAGCGGAATATGGCCGGGCCCTTCGATCATGACCTGAACGCCCGCCGCCCAGGCCCGCTGGGTCAGTTCGCCCAAAATAATCAACTCCTGGAACTGGGGCGCATCCGTGGCGTCATGCAGGCTTCCCGGCCGCAGGCCATCCCCCAGGCTGAGGGTGATGTCATACCGGAGGCACAGCTCCAGCAGGCGGTCGAAATGCTCGAAAAACGGGTTTTCCTGGCCGTTGGCCTGCATCCAGGACAACAGCAACGCCCCGCCCCGGCTGACAACATGGGTCAGGCGCCCGCAGACCTTCAGGCGCTCGACGCAAGTCCGGGTCAACCCCGCGTGGATGGTCATGAAGTCCACCCCATCCTCGGCATGGGCTTCGACCGTTTGGAAAAGCTGGTCCACGGTCAACTGCTCGAACTCGCACCCGAACTGATGGGGCGCGTCATACACCGGCACGCTGCCCAGCACCAGCGGACACGCCCGGGCAAGCTGGGCCCTGAACTGGCGCGACGCGGGGCTCAGGCTCAGGTCCATCAGCGCGTCCGCGCCATACTGGACGGCCATCGCCGCCTTGGCCAGCTCCTGGTCCCAGTTGACGCAATCCCCCGAAACGCCGAGATTCACGTTAATCTTAGTCCGCAAGCCGGCGCCGATCCCGCAGGACATCCGGCCTTGCCGAGTCCGGTTGGCCGGAATCACCGTCCGCCCTTCCGCCACATCCTTCATCAACCGGTTGCGATCCACCTTCTCCTGCGTTGCCACCGAATCCAGCTCAGGCGTCACAATGCCCTTCCGCGCCGCCTGCAATTGAGTCATCTGCTTGTCCATGAACCCTCACCTTTATTTCACAATCTCTTATGATAGCGAACCCTCCCATGCACGACCAGAAACAAATGCGGCCCCCGAAAGGGCGCATCTCTGAGTTTTGGCGCTTTGTCCGAAGCCGACCAAAATCCAGCATGAAGGAGACTCTTGAGCCGCAGACCGCGACGGGATGCTGAGAGGCCGCGACGGACACCGGACCGGAACAGCCCGGCTTGACGGTCGGCGCTATC
>CAMDGM010000009.1 GCA_945898015.1 PVC group bacterium
AGGACGGGGCTGCGGCGGGTTGCGCGGTGTGTAGGGATGATGGCGTTTTTGCTGGCGACGGCTGGTTCGGCGTTCGCCGCAGGGCAGGGCGCGCGTCTCCCGGTTGGCGAATTCACCGCCACGCGGTTTGAAAAGCCGCCCGCGATTGATGGCATCGCGGCACCCGGCGAGTGGGACCGCGCTTTCACCACGGAAGGGTTGATTGCGCCGTTTGAGCATCAACTTCAGGAAAGCGTTACGGCCATGAGTCTGGGGTTCGACGCGGACAACCTCTATTTCCTGTTCCGCTGCCGGCGCGGGAATGCAGAATGGAAGCTCTGGAAACGGGCCCGGTCGAATGACGATTACAGTTACGGAGACGCCTCCGTGGAGGTGTGGGTCTCGCCCCCCGCCCTGGTGGCCGAAACCTTCCAGAACGTGATCAACACCTATCCCGCCGTGCTGGATATGAAGATGATTCCCTCCCGCGGGTATACGGCCCAGGGCTGGAAGGGCAATTGGAAGATCGGGGTGAAGGAAACCGAGACGAACTACGTGATCGAAGCCTCCGTGCCGATCAAGGATTTCGGCTTCGACCAGATTCGTAACGGCGACATCTGGCGCTTCATCATGGCCCGCACGGTTCATGGCGCCAAGCCCCGTGCCCAGGCGTCGTGGTCCCTCACGCAGGGCTTTGCCGAGATTCCCCAGCATCCGCCCGTTCATATGATGGACGACGAAGCCGTGCTGCAGCTGGCCGGCACGCATACCTTGTTCACGGGAACATACAACCTCCCGATCGGCGTGGTGGCCGCCCGGAAGAACGGTGTCGACATGGAGGTGGAGGTGCGGTTCCAGCATGGGACGTCGACCTCGGAGACGGATCGGATCGAGAAGAAGCGGGTGTCCGTGAAGGCGGGCGAGCGGCAGGAGGTCGTTTTTTCAGGAGACGTGACGGAATGGACCACGAACGATGCCAAGGGCGTTAAACGCGGCTTTATGACCGTGACCGGCACGAAGGCGGACGGCGCTCTGATCTTCCGCCAGGGTTTTCCTTATGAAATCAGCGGCTGGGTTCCCCTCGCTCCGGTGAAGCCCGAAAAAGAGCCGCCCCTGGAAGAGCTGGCGATCACGGCGCAATATGGGCCCGAAACCGAGACGGTCCTCGTCAAGGCGGATATCTTCGATCTGCCCACACGCGAACAAGCGGGTTCGGCCGAGGCCAAGGTGATCGATGTGGAGTCCGGAAAGATGCTGGCCGCTTTGCCGATGCGACCCTTCTCCGAGTGGTATAGCGGCGCGGAGCTGAAGCTCAAGGAGGTGGCCATACCGTTGGATGATTTTCGAAAAGTGACCGATTTGCGCGATAAGAACAGGGCCATCCGCGACGCCAATAATGCCCGAAAGGAAGAGGCACTGAAGAAAAAGGAGCCGGCGCCCAAACCGGACCCGTTGTTGGTTATTCCCCATCCGGCGCCCAAAAAAGTGCAGGTTCTGGTCACGGTCAAGGACAAGTCCGGCCAGGAATTGAAATCGGCCACGAAGGAATTGGATCTGATCCGATATGCCGCCGAATGGATGAGTAACACGGTCGGTGTGACCGATAAAGTTATTCCACCGTGGACACCCGTGCAGGTCAAGGGGGGCGATGTCAGCGTCTGGAACCGTACGCTGTCGCTCAACGGGCTCGGAATGGCCAGCCAGGTGATGAACGGGGGATCGCCCCAGCTGGCGGCGCCCATGCGCCTGGTGGCCGTGCAGGATGGCAAGGAGATCGAAATCCGGTCCGGCGTGCCGACGGTCAAACGGAGCGTGGAGGCGGAGGTTGACTTGACCGGCGGCACCGAAGCCGCGGGCCTTGCTTTTGCCGCCCGCACGCGTGTGGAGTTTGACGGCTTTGTGAACATTCAGCTTGATGTGGCGCCGGCCGGAAAAGTCCCCGTCAAGGTGGACAAGCTGTTCCTGGAAATTATTCTGCCCGCCGCCAAGGCGACCCATTATTGCGCTACCGCCGGCGGCTGGGCGGCGGTGCACGATGCGTTGCCCGATTACTGGTCCAGCCAGAGCACGTCTTCCGGCATGCTCGTGGGCGACTTTGTTCCTTATATCTGGCTGACGGATTCCGATAGCGCCTTTCTCTGGTTCGCGGACCACGACAAGGGCTGGAATCACGATCCGGACAAGGCGCTGCCGACGCAGGAACTGATCCGCAAGGATGGCAAGGTGATCCTGCGGGTGAACTTTTTTGAGATTCCCACCGAGGTGGCGGCCTCCCGAACGATCACCTGGGGCTGGCAGACGTTTCCGTCCCGCCCCTTGAAGCCCGGCTGGCGCGCGACTTACTGTAACGGGGCCTCGCCGGTGCCGCATACCCGCAACACCTATTTCTGGGCGATGGGCGATTCGGCTGGCACGTGGGCTTATTACGTCAGCCCGTATCCGTGGCACTATGACTTGTCCAGGAAGTTGCTCGGTGATCCGGATCAGAATCCCAAGCATCGCCCGTGCGTGGGCTCGATTGCGCATTCGATCGCCCGGTACATGGATTACAATTGGAACGAGTTCAAGGGGCTCGCGGTGGATTGGGGAGTGATTCCCGGAAATCTCGGCGACGGGAATGTGACCGCCTCCAAGGGGCCGAATGATTTTCGCCTCTGGCACTATCAGAAATGGGTGAAGGACGGCGGCATGCGCGGTTTGTACGTGGACGAGAATTACCTGGCCTTGGAGGATAACTATCTGACCGGCAATGCCCGCTGGCGGTCGGACGGCCGGTTGCAGCGCGCCTATAATTACGTGGGATTGCGGGATTTCTATAAGCGCTTGAAGGTCATGTTCCACGAAAACGGCGTCCCGGAGCCGAACCTCTGGCAGCACATTACCTCGGGCGTGGCCTATAATGCGTGGTTTGGCGACATCTTTTTCGAGGGCGAGAATGTGGAGCCCACGGATCTGAACACCGATTACATTGAGGTGCTGCCCGCCGGCCGGCTGCGCGCGATCGGCAGCGCCACGTGTTCCGGCGGCGCCATGACCATGATGTGCCAGTCGATGCGCCACCGCACGCAGTGGTGGGAAAAGCACACGCATCAGTTCCTGGGCTGGGTGATGGCGCATGACATCCTGCCCGAGCAAAGCGTGCTTTATCCGCACCTGGCCGAAGCCGCTCATCTGTGGGCGGATCAGGTTACGTTTCTGCCCTATTGGAAACCCAGTCCGTTTACGGTTAAGCAGGATGGATGCCTGGTTTCGGCCCATCAGGCAGATGGCCGGACCATTCTCTGGATCGTCAACACCAGCCGCAAGGATGTGGATGTGGCCGTGGCCATCGATTGGGCGGCGGCCGGAATCAACCGGGCTCAGATGAGTGCGGTTGACGCGGAAACCGGCCTGCCGGTTATCCTGACGGACAAGGGGTTGACGATGCCCGTCCTGCAGCGCGACTTTGCGGCCGTTCTTTTTGCCCCGCGCCAGCCCGACGGCGCCACGTTCAGCGCCTCCTTTGACAAGGGCATGGAGGCTGACTTTGCGCTTTATTGCGGCGTGATGGAGCAGGGACGGCGTGACGTGATGCTGGAGCCGGTATTGGATGGCAAGGGCGGGAAGGCCCTGGTGACGACGAATGGCATCGTTACCATCCGGTCTTTCCTTCAGCTCGGCGACGCCGAAGGCCGCCTGGCCATGCGCGTGCAGCTGGGAGAAAAGCGGAACGGGCGGGTGCTCAAGCTGGGGCCGTTGCTGGTAGATATGAAACAGGGCAAAGAGAATCAATTGATTCTGGCGATCGAGCCGACGGTGAAAAAAGGATCCGACGGCGTGTCGGCGATGGCCGCCCTGCCAGAGGCGGGCTGGCATAACCTGGTCGTTTCCTGGAAGGCCGGGCGTACGGTGTTGAGTGTGGACGGCAAGGAGATTGCCGAGGTTGCCGGGCGTCCGTTCGGTTTGGCCGGCAAGGAGCCGGGCAAGTTGGCGCCGCTGGAGATCGGCGGCCGCGGCGGCCTGCTGGCCGTGGATGACATCCGCCTGTACCGGAAAGCTGAGTAGCGGAATGGTCAAACCAGGGCATACGGACAAGGAAGGCGCACCGCCGATACCCGATGTGGTTGTCATCGGAGGCGGGCCCTCTGGCATCATGTCCGCCGTCGCGGCGGCGCGGCGGGGCGCACGGGTTTTGCTGGTGGAGCAATACGGCTGCCTCGGCGGCGCATTGACGGTCATGGGCGTTCACCCCATGATGACCTTCCACAACAAGGCTGGGCGGCAATTGATTGGGGGCCTGGCGCAGGAACTGGTGGACCGCCTGGTTGCCAGGGGCGCCAGCCCGGGCCATATTCCTGATTCCATCACTTACAACAGCACGGTCACGCCTTTTGATTCCGAGATGCTGAAGGTCGTCCTGGATGAAATGGCCGCCGAGGCGGGCGTTGACGTTTTATTCCACGCGATGCTGGCGGGTGTGGAAAAGGCGGGTGATCGGCTTGCCGCCACGACGGTTGCCACCCGGCGCGGCTTGACTCGCGTGGAAGGCCGGGTGTTTATCGACGCCACCGGCGATGCGGATCTGGCGGCACTGTCGGGCGTGCCGTGTGTGTGGGGCCGGGGGGATGGCGTCTGCCAGCCGATGACGATGAATTTCAAGCTTGCGAATGTGGATATGGCCGGTGTGCGCGCCTATGCCCATGCGCATCCGGAGGAGTTCTGGTTCAGGGACGGGCCTGAGGCGGGGCTGGCCGAGCTTGACCGGACCCCGCGCGTTAGCCTGGGTGGCTACCGGTTGACGTGGCAGGCGGCAAAGGCGCGCGGCGAAGTGGATGTCCCGCGCGAAGATATTCTGTTTTTTGAAACGGCGACGCCCGGTGTCGTGGTGGTCAATACGACGCGCGTCCAGGGGCTGGACCCCACCGATCCGGTGGCGCTGAGTCGGGCGGAAATGATCGGGCGCAAGCAGGTTCATCAGGTGTATGTGTTCCTTCGGGCCCGCTGCGCCGGCTTCGGGAGCGCGCTGCTCATGGATACCCCTTCCCAGATCGGCGTGCGCGAGGGGCGGCATCCGCAGGGATTGCATGTGTTGACGGCGGATGAGTTGGTCGATGAGGTGCGGTTTCCGGATCCGGTGGCCCAGGCCGGGTATCCAGTCGACATCCATGCTCCGAAAGCGGGCATGGCTGGCTGCAACCGGTTCTTGCGGTCCGCCGGCGCCTACCAGATTCCGATGCGCAGTCTGCAGGTCGGGGCACCCCGCAATTTGATTTTGGCGGGACGCGCGATCAGTGCCACGCATGAGGCGGCGGCGGCCATTCGAGTGACGCCGATCGCCATGGCGATCGGCCAGGCGGCGGGAACGCTTGCCTCGTTTGCGGCTAACGATTGTGATGCGACGACCGTGCCGTATGGCCCGGTGCGTGATAGTCTTGAACAACAAGGTGCGCTGCTGCCTTCGGGCAACGGCAAAGGGGATAGATACGAAGATGAATAATAATGAGTTCTCATTGCAATTGCAGATGGATCCCGCGAGCGGACAGATTCGGTCGCTTCGCGATTCCGCGGCGGATGTCGAAATCCTGCGCTACGAGCCGGGCTCGGAGTTGGAGCTGAACGATCATCCGTTGGTGACCCGGCTTGTCAAGACCGCCGAAAAAGATGGCGAGCATATCTCGTATCTGGAAGCTCGTGTGAGCGCCGCCTATGGCGCGGGCGGAACACTTCGAATCCGGCGCGTGATGACCCGCGGGGGCTTTCATCTGCACACCGGCAAGCCGGGCTCCCTGCATATCCGCTATGATCTGTGCCGCGTGCCCCACACCGAGCCCGGTGAAGCCTTGGATTACATCTGGCAGCCCGAGATTGAAGCGCCTATGCGGCTGGACACGCTTTCCGTATTGAGCGCGCCCGCTCTCTGGTTCGGGGAGAAGACCCGCATGCGGGCCATGGCCATAGGCGGTTCGGGGCCCCGCGAGCACGTTAGCCTTGAGGACGGGCCGGTGGCGGAGGTTGTCACGGCGCTGCAAACCGGATTCCGCACGGTTTTCCCGGGTCAGCAGACAGTCAACGGCGCGCTCTATTACCATCCTGCCGACGAACGCTTTGTCTGGGTTGTCGCCCGCCGTCCGCAGACTGGCGGCCGGATCCAGTTTGGCGCCAAGCGGCAGGCGTTCCGCTTCGATTATTTCACGCCTATGAATCTCCAGGACGAGTGGACGACGCCCGCCATCTCGCTCTTTTGGGGAAAGGGGCTGGCGAATGCCGACCGGATTCTGGCCGAGCAATTTGACCGGTTCGAAGAGCCGCCCGCCTGGTGGTTCAACACCAGCTGGTTCTGGCTGCACCCCGGCTGGCAGCAGGGGCGGGCGAGCTTCGAGACCATGGGGCGCGGGGCCGAAATCCTGATGGACGAGTGCGGCGTCAACGGCTTTGGCCTCTTCCACCACGATGTGCCCTGGAGCGGGAACGATTGCGATGTGGGGTCGCCCCAGCCGAGCCCCGGACTGGGGGGCGATTCGGCCCTGAAGCGCGCGGTCGAGCGGATCCGCAACAAGGGTGGCCATACGTATACCTGGCTCAGCCGGCACGGGCATCGCGCCGAGACGGCGGGGTGGCGCGACAGCTGGGGAGTCAAGGGCGTGGACGGACGGAACATCCGGCTCCGCAATCCGCCCGATGGCGGCGTCCAGATCGACATCATCAACTGCGCCGACCCCTCGTTCCAGGAGTACATCACGCGATGGATCGAATATTACGTGAAACAGCTCGGCATTAACGGCCTGTTCTGGGATTCTGGGTTCCAGGCCATTCCGCCCGATTTTGGGAATAAATCATATTTGCGCTGGCCGGGTGAGGCCTCCGCGCTGGCTCTTGAGTTTTACGAGCGCATGTACCGGTTCGGGCGGTCGCTGAGCGACGACTTCTTCATGTGGGCGGAAGGTATCGGCACGGATGCGCCGATGAACGCCTTTGCCGTGGACAATAAGGGCCCCCTGGCCAGCCCGGGTCATGCGCTGATGCGGCGGATTTCCCACCTGGGTCCGAAGCGGCTGGTCTGGCGCTCGGCCTGGGCGCACGATCTCGGGTCCGGCTTCCCGTTCATCACGCCGTTCAGCGATATTGGCTGGAATCCGGCCGAGGAAAGCTACCGTCAGGCGGCGGCGGATCCCATGAATCGCTGGATCTGCAAGACGGTGCGGGATCGCGGCGTGAGGCAGGCCATCGGGCTGGCCGACGGCGTCAGCCTGCTCGATGAGTTCGTGGTCGCCTGCCCGGGGATAATCGGCCCGGTGGGCGTTCCCGTGGACGTTTGCCGAGGCAAAACGCTGGAGCACGTGATCAGCGGAACCGTGGTCAAGGGTCGCCAGGCGGGCGGGACGACCCTTTTCGATCTTCCGGAGAGCGGCGCCTACCGCATGCAGGACTAGCGCTTCAATAGAGGGAGAGGGGATATGCACGATGTGATGAACTTGCCGCGCATGGAGTTTCCAAAAGGATTCCTTTGGGGCTCCAGCACCTCGGCCTACCAGATTGAGGGGGACTGTCCCCATAATGACTGGGATCGAGGCGCCCGCGAAGGTCGCTGGAAGGAAGCCTGCGGGAAGGCCTGCAACCACTATGCGTTGTACAAGGAGGATGTGGAGCTGATCCGCAGCCTGGGCCACCCGGCTTACCGGTTCAGCATCGAGTGGTCGAGAGTCGAGCCGGAGGAGGGGCGCTTCGACGCTGCCGCCACGGAGCATTACGTGGACTTGTGCCGCCGCCTGACGGCCGCCGGCATCCAGCCGTGGGTGACCCTTTTTCACTTCACGAACCCGATCTGGTTTGCCGACAAGGGCGAGTGGAACAAGGAGGAGAACATTGGCTGTTTTCTCCGGTTCGTTGAGTATATCGTCCCTAAAATAGCACCCTATGCGGAGGGCTGGGCGCCAATCAACGAATACAATTTCTACAGCGGGGCGCCCAATCAGCCGGAGGATCACCGGCGGCTGGCGAACTATGCCTTCAACGTCCTTCTGGCCGACGCGGGCGCCTATGACATCATCAAGGCCCACTCGGCAAAGCCTTGCGGTTCCCCGATGGCTTACCTGACGCTTCAGCCGTTTCGCCCCCATGATCCGTTCGATCAGGCGATGACGGATTATGCGGACTGGGTGGCCAATGGCTGGTATTATCACGCCATCCGAACCGGCGAACTGGTCTATCCGTTCACCGATGCCCGGTATTGTCCGCAGGTCAAGGGGCGCGCGGATTTCTGGGGCGTTAACATCTATGCCCGCGATCTGGTGGACAGCCGCCGGAAGGCGTGCCGGGCGGACGGCCGCTATCCGCACCGGGCGCTGAGGCTGGTCCAGTCGGCGGAGAAGCCCTGGGAGTTTTCTCCCGATGAGCTCATGGCCAATCTCTGCCGGCTGAAGGACAAGCCGGTTTATATCACCGAAAACGGGCTGGCGACGGACGATGACCGTTTCCGCATCGTTTATATGGCCCTTCACCTGGCGGCGATCCGGCAGGCGATGGACTTCGGCGTGGACCTTCGCAGCTATTTTCACTGGTCGCTTTTCGACAATTACGAGTGGGGGAGCTTCGACCCGAAGTACGGGCTGGTGGGCTTCGATAAAAAGACCTTTGCGCGCCAGCCAAAGCCCAGCGCCTGGTTTTACAAGGACGTGATCGCTGCGAATGGTGTTTCAGGGGATCTGGTGCGAAAGCACCTCGCGGATGTTCCCTCGATGCCGGTTGCCTGCCATAGACAGGGCCCATCATGAGTGTATCAACGAATAGGGGTCTGAGCTTCCCCGCCGCGCTGTTGGTCATGCTGCTGGGCCTGCCCGCCCTTGCCGACTCGGGGCCCTCCTACCGGTATGGGGAGGTGTGGTGGCGGGAGTATGCCGGTGATGCCAAGACTTCCCTTCTGCTTCATTTCGGGCCGCCCGCTGTTTCGCCGGGCGCGGCGCTGGCGAAGGAGGTAGAAGGTAAAAACAAGGATGAGGATTTCATGGAGGCTGCCCTGACGGGGGGCGATACCGGGATTCAGAAAAATCCTGTTGGATTGCCGACCCTGACGCCTGAATCCATGAATAAGCCTCCTGTTGACGATCGAGAGGTTCCGCCGGGCACGGTGCTGGATTATAGCGACGGCCGGCAGAAGCTGACGCTTCCTGAGGGGATGAACGTCATCCCGGCCGGCCGTTTTGGAAAAGGGCTGCGCTGCACGGGGAAAGTCCCGCTCAAGGTTGTGGTGAAGGATCCCGCCGTGGGAGAGTGCTTTTTCCGGGTCACCGCGTACCCGGCCAAGGGCGCCTGCCTGTTGTCGTTCGACAAGGATGAGGCCCAGTTGCTGTTGCGCCCGGATGGCCGGCTGGAGCTGAAGCTCCACAAGCCGCATGGCATCCCCAATGAAAAACGATTCTCGCCCGAGGCGATTCGCGCCTTCACCCTGAAAGACGCTTCGATCGTGTCGCCCGATCCCGTGCCGCTGAACGAGTGGGTGCATGCCGCCATTTGGAACAAGCCCCACCCGGCGCCGGGCGACACATCGCCCTTCGATGCCCGGCTGACGGTGAACGGCGACGATGTGGCCTGGTACATGAGTGAAGGCGGCAACCGGTATATGAACTTCCTGGGCCGCCAGTCCGCGTTACTGGCCGTCGGCAACAGTGCGGATGGAACGGCCGGGTTTGAAGGCGACCTGGATGAGGTGCGGGTGTCGACTGTCACCCGGGAGTTCATCGCCCGTCCGCCGCTTCCGTGGCGGGACGCCACCCTGGGGCGCCCGCTTCAGTTCGGAAAGCCTTGGTTCCGTGGTGATGATCCCGCTTTTCATGCGTCGCTGGACAAAGGTCAGGCGTACGATAAAGGCGGGACTGGTAAAACCGATGTGACGATGAATCTCAAGGGCGGCGCCCTGGATGCCTTGGAAGTGGATGGCATACGGGGCAAGGGGTGGCTGGTCAACCCCGTCGTTGGATTTCCGGTCTTCAACCTCCCGAGTATGTCCGCGGCCGCCGGCTCTTTGGAGTTCTGGCTGAGACCCGTCAACTGGGACGACATTACCGGGTATTGGCAGCATTCGCCGCCCAGCATGCTTCACCTTTCCTTGCTCCGGCTGGCGGGGGTTAACCGGAAGACGGGGGAGAAGGTGGCGTTTGTCAACCTGTCGCTGCCGCGCGCCTTCAACAACGAAAGGAGCCGCGTTCCGCTTGATCCGGGCCACTGGACCCATCTGGTGCTGGTGTGGAGCACGAATGCCGCAAAGGGTTCCCTTTACGTGAATGGCAAGGGATTTTCCTCCGTGGCGTTGACGCGCGGGCCGAATCCGGCGGATATTGAACTCCAGAGCGCGGAGTTCGGTGTCCGGGACAACGTGACCGGTTCTGACGGATTGGCACCGCGGATCGAAATCGATGAGGTGGTCGGCTACACCCGCCCGCTTGCCGGTGACGAGGTGCAGCAGGCCTTGGCCCGGTGGAAAGGTGCCGTGCCGCCGATCCCGGAATGGAACGCCCAGGTGTCGCTCAAGTTTTCCCTGATGAAGCTGGAGTTTTCCCTGAACCCGTTGCTTCCGGAGGGAATCGAACCGCGCACCTGCCGCGTGACGCTTCACGACGCGTCCGGAAAAGCGGTGCTCGGACCGTTCGAGTTGACCCAGAAAGACGGACGATTCACCTCGGTGATGAGTGAGGGCAAGACGATCCCCTACGGCGACTATGAGGTGCGGTTCACGGTCGCGGACGCGGCTGGAAGGGGCGTCATCGACGGCAAGCGCGCCTGGAGTTTCAAGGAGGATCCGTGGCGCAACAATCGAGCCGGGATTCTGGCAAAGGCACCACCGCCATGGACTCCCATTGAAATGGAAAACCGCGTCGTGAAAACCCGGATGACGACGTTCACGCTGGGCGAGGACGGCTTGCCGGTCCAGATCCGGGCCGATGGAGTCGACCTTCTGGCCGCGCCTTTCCGAATCGAGGAGGGGGGGCGTCTTCTCACGGGCGGCCTGGTGAAGAGTGCGCCCTCGCGCGAGGTGGAGGCGGACTGGCAGGCGGTGTTCGCGGGAAAGAGCGGGGACATCACGATGGATTGCCGGGTGGAGTATGACGGCATGGTTCGCTATGAGCTGAGGATCAATCCCAAAGGCAGCCGGCTGGAGCCGATCCGGTTCGTTATTCCGGTCAAGGCCGCGCAGGCCACTCGGTACCTGTATTATCCCATGGGCGCCCGGGGCGTCCGGACCGGCTCAGTCGGTCCGGAGGACGGCACGCTGCTGGAATCGCGCAACACCAAAGGCAAAGGGTACGGATTTTTCGGGCACGTGGACGTCAACGACCGGAACAGGGGGCTTTTCTGGTTCTGCGACAATGCGGCGGGCTGGTCGCAGTCGCCCACCGTGAGCGCCCTTGAACTGGTGCGCACGGGCGACGCGGTTTCACTGGTGCTCAACCTGGTGGCGGAGGCGGGCGAGTATGCGGCGGGACCGCCGATCGTGTTCGGCATCCTGCCGCATCCGGCCCGCCCGCTTCCCGAAAAACACCGGCTTTTCCAGCGGGTCAGTCCGGAGCAGGATCCCAAGGCGTGCGAGGTGTTCGACGCGTTTTATCCCTGGCCCCAGGATCCCCGCGACGGCAGCATGAAACTGTATCCGGCGGTTGACCGCAAGAAGCCCGAAGGCGGTCCCAGTTGGGCCTATGCAGAAAGTTGCATTCCCAGCATGAAGGCGGTTAAGACGAAAGGGCTTCGTACGATGTATCTTTCCCGGCTCTGGTTCGGATGCCGGGCCGGTGAATTCGACGGGTGGGAATGGCGCTCGGGCGAGACGCAGGGGGTGTCCCTGGCGCCTTCGTTTGTCAATTATCTTTGCTGGGAGATGGAGGAGTGGATCAAGAGGGACATCTGGGACGCCATCTATCTGGATGAATGCTACGAAACCCCCGTGCGGAATCTGGAGGCGGGCTTGTCGGTGCGCCTGCCCGACGGCACGGAACAGCCGGGGCTGTGCACCTTCGGCTTCCGCGAGTTGATGAAGCGGTGGCGTAACATCTTCACGGCGCACGGCAAGGAGCCCGTGATCATGGCGCATCACACGTATTCCTGGCAGTATCCGGGACTGGTGTTCAGCGATATGACGCTCGATGGGGAAAACGCCCCGATCGTCTCGCTGAAAAGCCGCGACTGGATTGACAGCACGTCGAAGGAACGGTTCGAGGCCATGCAGAATGCCAGGCTCTGGGGGGTGTCGACCTTTTACATGCCCTTCGTTTCGGAAGGCGGCTTTGACAACAAGGAGGCGAACCAGTACCCCCGGTGGCAGTGGCGAATGGCCCGGCAGGCACAAAGCGAATTTGCCCATTACGAGACCGCGACCGTTTATGAAGGGCAGGGCCAGGACGTATACCGGAATTATTGGAAGGACCTCCTGGGTTGGGGTGCCGGAAACCTTTCCGTGACGTTTCATCCGTATTGGGATAACGCGCGGGTTGTGCAGGTGGAGGGGCAGGGGGGAACCGCGCTGGTGTCGCTCTACCGCCAGCCGGGCAAGGTTCTGGTGATTGCCAGCAATCGCCAGGCCACCAACCGGACGCTTCGTGTCACGCTGGATCTCGCTGCTCTGGGAATCCGGGAGAAGCCGGTTGTGAAGTCGTTGGATAGCACCTTTACCCCCCCGGCCGGCGACGATTTCGCGGGTGTGGCCGCGGTGAAGAAGGAAGCGGAGTCGTTGCGTGACAGTACGGGCATCGAAAACGTGCTGGGCACGGCTGATCGACGGTCAGGGCAGGAATTGCTGGATGAAATGGGGAATACGGATGAGGAACAGCAGCGGAAATGGGCGCCTACTTGGGAGGGGAATGTCCTGATGCTGCCAGTACGGGGCAAAGATTACCGGGTGGTGACGTTGGAATGAATACGCAATTCGCTGGAAACCAGGCGACGCTGGCAGCCGATCATGCGGGTGTAGACCCACGCAACGGGTTTTTGCCTCCACGCGCGCGGGTGACACGATTGATCCGGGATACAACCGCTGCCTGGGCGGCGGTTCCTCCCGTTCCCGCCCTCACCGATCCATCCGGCGAGGCCATTCTCATCGGGCGGGCGGCGATTCGGCTGGCCTATGATCAGGATCGGCTTTACGTGCGAGCCCGGATCCGCGAGCGACAGCCGGTGATCCGGCCTGAGTGGGGGCCCGGTTCAAATCATTTTTGGGAACAAGATCATGTGGAGATCCGGTTTTTGCGGGATCCCCGGCATGATCTGGACCAGCTCCAGTTTATTATAACACTGGATGGGCGGGTGTGGGATAACCAGGGATTGTGGAAAAAGGGCGAGCTGCTCCGGTGCGACGGCCACCGGAATTCCGACGGCTGGCTCGTTCAGCTGGCCGTTCCCTTTGCAGCGGCTGGACTCCCGCTTCCCGTCTCCGGCGATATATGGCGAGGGATCGTGGCTCACACGCGATGGGGGTCTGGCCGCCTGGACATGGCTTGCAGCAGCGCGACTGAATTGGGATTTTCGCAGGCTGAACGGTTTGGCGAATGGGTTTTCTCGGGTCCGCCCGAGTCCGTGCTCATGGAGTCGGTGACGAAAACTTGTCTGTGCGTGGTGAATCGCTCCCGCCAGCCGGTGCGGGCCGCAATCGTCTTTTCCCCTCATCACGTCAGGACGCTTCGCCTGACGCCCGGCGCCAACCGCATCACGCTGTCCCTGATGCCGAAATTTCCCGGCTTCACGCGATATTCGTTTGGAATCAAAGGAGCACCGGAGTGGGGTTCGGTAGCCCTGTGCGGTCCTTTGCCGCCGCTTCGGCTGACGGGTCGATCGGCGTTGCGCCCGAGCCTTCTGTTTGACGCGGGGGAGTTGCAGGCGATCCGTGCAAAAATGGAGTTCGAGCCGTTCCGAAGCGAGCGGGCCCGATTCAACTTGGCTCCGGCGGATCTGAGCGGCGCCGGGGTCCCGAGCCCGGATGATCCGGTTTCCTTCGCCATTACTCGCGATTGCATGAACTGGTTCCGGGTCGCCAAAGAAACCATGCTGCGCGATGGCGAGGGTAAACGGAATTCGGCCGCGGCCTATCTGTGGGGCCGGCAATCGGAGCAGGCCCGAAAGGCCTGGCGCGCGATTGTCAAAAGCGTCAAGCCGGCTGAAGTCGATCAGGATGTTTTGATCCGGGAGCTGAACCGGCTTCTGGCACGGCGCGATTTTTATAATCCCCGAGCTTTCGCCGATGTGCATCTGCCCGAGGAAGGGCGTGAACTGTTGGGGAGGGGAATGTCCGCCTTGCGGGAGGATGAGGTCATCCGGTTGAATCGGATGATTCTCCAGAGCGCGGTCGAGTGCATTGGCGCGTACCGAATGGATCTGGTCTCCAAACCGGGCGACTTATGGGGCAAATGGCTCGTCACGGGTGATAACCGGTTGATTGCCACGGCCACGCGCGCGGTGCGGGCCGCCCTACGCCTGACGATCATGGATCACCAGGTTCATCTTCATGAAGGTGTGGCGGCGGGTTCCGTGGCCCTGGCGTATGACTCGTTCCATCCCCATTTGAGTGTGGCGGAGCGGAAGGACTGGCAGTCGTTGCTCCTGCGTTTTCTGCGCCTGTATCTGGAGACGGCCCGGAGCCGGGGTTGGACGCTTACCACGATTGCCAATGCGAATCCGGTGGGCAACGGCGGCTGTGGCCTTGCGGCGCTGGCGTTGCTGCGGGAATGTCCCGGGGTGGCGAAGCAGACGCTGGACTATGTCAGGCGCTACATCCGGTTGTGGCTCGACTATTGTCAGGGGGCGGATGGCGGAAACACGGAGGGGGTGCAGTACTGGCAATACGGAATGGAAAACTTCCTCCGTTTTGCGCGAGCCCTTGAGCGTGTGACAGGGTCTGATGACGGACTGCTTGGGCATCCCGCCGTGACCCAGGCTCTCAACATGATCCGCGTGAGCCTGTGCAATGACGGAGCCCTGCATGGCGTGAACGATACGATTCCCATGCCAGTGGGCGGCCCGATTGCCTGGTTTCTGGCCGCTCGCACAGGCGACCCGCTCGGCCTGTGGTATGGCGATCACGCGTTGAAATGGCTCCGGGCCCGTCAGAAAGCGGGAAAACCGATTGCCTATGACATTTCCCTGCTTGACCTGTTGTTGAACCGTCCGGCAGTTGCCGCTCCTGGACGGCAACCGCCTCTTCCGGTGTCTTTCATGATGGAGGATATCCAGGTTGGGATCCTGCGGTCGGGAAAGGCATTCAACTGCCGCTGGACGGCCGGGCTGAAAGGGTCGAGGCCGCCCTATACGCACCATAATCAACGGGACACGGGCAGTCTTTTTGTCGATTTACGTGGAGAGCGGTTGCTCATGGATCCTGGTTATTACAAGCCTGAGCCGGGGGATCACGCTCTTCCTTTGATTGGAGGAAAGGGGCCTGTTCAGCCCCAGGCGTGGACTGGCGTTCTCACGTCGTGTGGCGCGCGCGGATCCTTTAGATGGTTGAGTGTGGATGCCACGGCCGCCTATGGCGGGAGTGCACGCCGCGTCGAGCGACACCTGGTCATGGTGGGGAATGAAGGCCTTGTCTTACTCGACGATATCGAGGCGGACGCTCACGTAACCGCGCAATACACCTGCGGTGGAATTATTGGAAGGGGAAGTCGGGGGCGATCGGTTACTGTTAAAGGGGACAAGGCACGTCTTCGGATGGATCTGTTGACCAGGATCGATGCCCGGCTGGTGGTGCATCCTGAGCGTTCGTTGCATGATGTGCACTGGGGCTATCATTTTGCCGATGGTCGCCTGTTTCCTGTGACGGTGGATTATATAGCCGAAGGCTCGGACCCTCTGGTTACGGTCTTCCTGGATGTCACGGTTGGCGCGCCCGGCACCTGCAGGTTGGAAAAGGCAAAGAATCGGCTGATTGTCCGGCTGCCGTCAGGCACCCCTGTTTCCTTTGAGCGGCAGGAGAACAGCTGGTCGCTGATCCGACCATAAGGGTTCGCTTTATACCCGTTAGGCCAACAACAGGAACGGAGTTACGCCCGTTCCTGTCAACGTGACTGGCATCGGCGAAATGGTGATTTTTAGCGTGACGCCTAAAGGAGCGATTGTTGTGGTGAGGGAACCCCTTGGCAGGAAAAAAACAGGGCGCTGCCAATGCCAAGAGGCACGGCAGCCGTCCTGTTTTTACGGCTGTCAGGCCATCCGCACGGTGACGATTTCAAACGGGCGAACGCGTAGTGTTAGGGAGCCTGTTCCGGGAATGCTTCCGGGCATCGTTCGTTCCAGCAGGTCCACGCGCGTCAGGATGGTGTCGGCATAACCGCCACGGAGCCGGATCTCCTGATCCCCGCCCGCCGCGCTCCAGAACCGCAGAATTTCGCCCTGTCCGTCTTCGGCGCGTTTGAAGGCACTGATGACGAGGTGCTCGCCTTCGAGGGTGAACGGGATCAGGCGCGCCGGGATCCGCACATCGCGAAACCGGTCTTTTTCGATCCTCCGCCATCCGTCTCGATGGGCATTAACGGCATACCAGGTCGAGCGGTTGGTGTCGATCGGCACTTCGACGCCCTTGCGGTTGGCATAGAAACCTGTCGTGGCGTGATCCTGATCCTCAAGCGGATGGCAGGAGTCCCCGTTGACGTTGGCGATTGCGGGGTTGAGGAACACGGCGGCGCTTTCGGCGACCCGGCCGGCCCGCCAGTCCCCGGCGTGCAGTCTGAGCGCATAGTCATGGGTCAGGCGGCCGCGCAGTTGGGCGCCCGGCGTTTCCCACGTCGAGCAGAGGAAAACAAAATCCGCCGAGCGCAGCAGTGTTACTTCGATTTCGGTCCCATCGGGCCGCGGCACAATTTCATACTCGTGCTGGCCGCTGCCGAGGAAAGCGAGGCCGCCCGCCTCATCGGCGATATCGACGAATGACCGCATGGGGTGGAAGTTCTGGCGCGGCTCGGCGGGCCAGCGCTCGGGTGAGTTGGCGTGGACCGCGAAGCTGGCGTCGGCGTGGACCTCGGTGGTGCGCAGGCCGGTTGGGAGCACCAGGCGCAGCCGCTGGTTGCCGGCCGGATTGTCGATCACGGTGGTGATCTTCAGCAGCTCCGAGTCGGCGTCGAGGGTCAGGGTCGAGGTCAGCGTGAGCACGGCGCGGCCGACGCGCTTTTGTTTCTGGCGGTCGTAGCCCGCGGGGACGGCGAGCCGGGTGGTCACCTCCAGCCGGCCGCGCAGCGGGCCGGCCGCGAGCCGCCGCACTCGCGCCTTGCCGCCGCGCGTGTCGCGGCGGGTGTCGCCGTCAAGCGGCTCGAAATGGTAGCCGCCGCCGAGGTCCGCCTCCTGGGCGAAGTAGTGGGCGCCGGAAACGGCTCGGCCGCTGCGCGGATCGATGAGGTCGAGGGTGCCGTCGGGGCGCACCTCGACGCGCAGAAGCGCGTTTTCCAGGATGCGACCCCGGCAGCGGACAGGCGCCGCGGGCGCGGCGGCGCGCCCCTGCGCCACGTTCAGCCGCCGCACTTCACCGGGCTGGAGGTCTGGAAAATGGACGACTGCGCGGGCTTCGAAACAGTTAACGGTAGCATTGGTGTGGACGATCTTAAGCGCCTCCATCTTTTCAATCTGGACGGGGCGGCGCGTGCCGTCGGCCTCGGTCAGGCAGAGGGCGCGCGAGGGGCGCTCGGTGAGTCTCAGGACGAATTCGACCACCGGATGGCCGGCATTGAGTCCGGCATAGACGATGACACCCGGGGTGTTACGCTTCCGCGCCTCGCCGTTGAGCAGGTCGAGGGCGGAGTCGGCCACGTCCGTGCCGATCTCCGCCGCCTTGAGGAAGCGGCTGTTCACCTCGTCATGCACGCGGTCCTGGCTGCAACCGCAGATGGAATCGTGGGCATGGTTCTGCAGCATCAGCTCCCACGCCTTGCGCAGATGGCAGCGCGCCGGGGGCTTGCCAAAGCGGACGGCGAGGGCGTCGAGCGGTTCGGCAAGGTTTTCGACGAACATCCGGGCGCGTGCGTTCCAGATTTTGTTGTCGATCCGGCTGGAAAGCGTCCCGTGCAGCTCGTCAACTCGCAGGCGGCCTCGCAGCTGGCCCTCCCAGGTTTCCAGCTCCGCCGGCATCTCCCGCTTCCATTCATTCAGCGCATCCTCGAGGGTGCCGTGGTGGAATTGTACGTCCGGCATGAGCGCGGGCAGGGCGCGCAGGATGGCCGCGATATCCCGCTGCAGCCAGGTGTGGTCCATGCCGTGCCCGGCGAGCGCCAGGTCTGGCCGGTGGGAGAGGGCGTGGGTTTTGATGATGTGGAGGAATCGTTCGCGTAAGGCGTCGGGCTGATCCGGGCCGGGCAGGTAGCGGGCGCCCGCGTAGGACTCGGGCAGGTGCCAGGCGAAAACGGAGGAGCCGTCCGGCGCCCGCCAGAGGAACTCCTGCTGGTGGCCGGCCGCCGTGTCGAGCGCCACGGGCCGCCCGCGGCCGAAGACGAAGTTGTCGATTCCGACCCCGCGCAGGAGCTGGGGCAGCTGCTCGATATGGCCGAAGCTGTCGGGAACATACCCGGTATTCGGGTAGGCGGCTCCAACCGCGAGGCAGTCGGCATGGCCGCGCTGGAGATTGCGGATCAGCGCCTCGCCGCCCGCGAGGAAGTCGTCCGGCATGCTGTACCAGGGGCCGATGACCAGCTGGCCCGCGCCGATCAGGCGGCGGAGGTCCGCGGCCCGCTCGGGACGCAATTCCAGGTAGTCCTGGATCACGCAGGTCTGCCCGTCGAGCACGAAGACGTTGAATCCGTCGCGGGCCTCGATCAGCTCGATGATTTCGTCGAGGGTGCGGATGAGCCGGTACTGGAATTGCGTTTGGCTGAGGTACCATTCGCGGTCCCAGTGGGTGTGGCTGTAGAGGAAGACGTTCATGGCGGTTCTTTCGGGCAGGGCGTTGTTTCAGCGGCAGTCGGTCAAGCGGTCTTCAAACAGGCGGAGGCTGTCCGGGAGTCCGCCCGGGCGGTTGCGGGCCAGCCAGAGCCGGCGATGTTCCGCGACGATCGTTTCGAAATCGTCGGCCCGCGTCGCGCGGGCGGCGGACCCGGTGTCACCCGCTAGAATCATACGGCCTGGCTTGCAGGCGGTCAACGCCATGCGCCCGTTGTTGGCGAATTCGGCGAGGATCAGCTCCGCATCCGGCCGGGTCATCCGGGCGCCGCGCATCAGGGCCAGGTTCGATTCGAGATGCGCTTCGGCGGCGGCCAGTGTGGCGGGGGTGACGGTGGGGGGAAGGACATGGGCAAAGCCCTCTCGAAGAATCCGGTCGAGCAGGCTGGCCTGCGTGGCGTTTTCGGAGACAAGCTGCCAGGTGTCGGCCAGCGCATACGCGGCCCGGCCCATGACGCCGGCCTCATCCCGGTAAACCTGCGGATCGAGGGCGGCGCGAATGGCCGCGTCGGGGTTGGCCTTTTCGCACCAGGCCATGGCGGCGCCGGCGGCGAAGCCGAGCTCGCTGACGGGCAGGTACTGCCAGTGGCCGCCGTCGCCCCAGTCGGTGTTGAGCAGGCCTTGCGCGCCGCAGGAGGGGGCGGCCAGGGCCGCGGAGCGGTTGCTGCCGAAGGCGGCCTCGTTGCAGCCCAGGAGCGTGCTCCAGGTGGAGGTGCCGGGCGCGAACCAGAAGGGGAGGCCCGCGGCTTTGAGTTTGTTCCCGTGTTCCTGAAACGGATAAGCCTTGTAATAGCCCCAGTCCACGTGGATCAGCCCGCGGTCGAGGAGGTCGAGCCGGTCGGGGAAATGATTCCACACCATGTCGCCCCAGTAGAGAGCCGTGCAGCCGTGGCGTGCCGCGAGGGCCTTGAGCTGGTGCAGGTAGTCGAGGTAGACGCGGGGCAGGCCGAGCCGTTCGACGGCCGCCCGGCTGGCGCCCTTGCCCAGTTCCCACGTCTCGTCGCAGCCGATGTTCAGGCGGCGGCTGGTGAAGTTCGGCAGCAGTTCGGCGTAAAGCTCCGCCAGGAGCTCGAGCGCGGCGGGGTTTGTCGGATCCAGCGTGCTGGGGGTGTCGCGCCAGTCGCCCGCCGGAGTGCGGAAGCCGTCCGGGCATTCGGCGAGTGGGCGGTAGCGGGAGTGTTTGAGCCAGCGTTCCATGTGGCCGAAGGAGTTCTGATTGGGCGCCAGTTCGATGAACCGGTCGCGGCAATAGGCGTCGAGCGCGCGGATGTCGTCCGCCGTGAAGGGGCCGGCCCCGGCCCACACCTCCCGGTGATTACGATAAAGGAAGGTCTGGGGGGGCAGGCGTTGCGATTATTCTCGGGCGGAATCGCCCAGACCGTGGCCTGTGCGCCGGGCAAGACGTATGTGCTGAGCCTGTTCCAGAAGCGCCCGGAAGGCGATGCGGGAGCTAGCGGGTTGATTTTGCGAGTGGATTTCAAGGGACGGCCGGAGATCTTTCAGGCAATATTGCCGCTTTCAGAGAACTGGGAGGAGCGAACGGTCTCTTTCCGGCCGCCAGAGGGTGCGGCGGAAGCCGTTGTGACGTTGACTCCAGAGCGGAATGGAAAGACTCATACGGACGTGGCGTTTGCGGAGATCGACCGGTTGACTGTGTGCTCCGTGCAGTTCCGCTCGCGAAACATCATGCTGCAGAATCTGGAAAAGGAGCCGTCGATCGATGTCATCAATTTGAGCCTGAGCGCTGACCGAGCCGAATCCAATGCGTTGGGCGAGAAGCCTCCGGAGATCAAGCAGACGATTCCATGGATCGCGCATCTCGCCAAGGCTTCCGGCGCGAGCGAGCTGCCCCCGAGACTCGTCATGCCCTGGATGCTTTTGGTGGATGGCCGAATTTCCGGGCATGGGAGTTCGTGGACCGGCGCTCCGGTTCCACAAGGGATCTTCAGCGATCATGTGGAGATGTCCGTGAGGTTCGATCAACCCAGGACGTTGAGTTTGATTGCGCTTTACGAGGATACTGCTGACCCCGCGCGGTATACACGACGGTTTGCCGTGTTTGCCAGGACAAAGGCTGGGATTCGGCTGCTGGGTTCCCGGGCGAACAACCAGAGCCCTTACAACCTGTTTGCCTTTGATCCTGTGGAGGTGGAGAGTTTGCTTTACATGTGGGCCGGTAGCGGCGATGGCCATGTGCGGCTGATGGAGATGGAGTCTTATTAAACGGACACGGTCCGGGAGCGTGACCCTGCGGCTGACGAAGTGTTTGCTGAGTGCGGCGATGACCTTTTTGGCAATTCCGATGGTGCTGAGGGCAGGCGCGCAAGGCGCTTCCCTTCTACCGCATCGGGCATCGTACGGTGACGTACAGCCCGCGGGACCTTGACGCTTTTCTTGAAAAGTGCCGGGTCGCAGCGGCGGCGTGAACCGCAGGGGTGGGGGAGAAATCCTCCACCCCTTTTTTATTGCGCTTTTGCGACCGGGAGCGGGACGACCTTTGCGTCGTCCTCGGGCGCGATGTTCCAGTACTCCGTGGCGGCTGATTTTTTTACCAGATTGCGGTAGTGGTTAAACAGTACATCAACTCCGGAATGCCCCATCTGCATAGCTGTTTTCGGAGCATCCTGATTGTGCGCCAATAGATATGATCCGAAACTGTGGCGCATCACGTCCTTGGACCATTCGATTTTGGAATTGTCTCGGGCAGCGCGGAAGTACTTGCGGGAGAATCCGATCTTCCCCTCCTGCTGAGCATAGGGGGTCAGCCACTGGATCAGGTTGTCCGACATGTCGACGTAGCGCTGGCGCCGTTTCTTGGCAGTGGCCGGCGAAACGCGAATCGTCTTGGCAGAAAAATCCACGTCCTTCCAATCAAGATTTGCGAGCTCATTTTCCGGCCGCAGCCCTGCAAAGTAGCCAATGGCCAAGTACGGAACAATCATGGACCGTGCCTGAAAGATCTCGGCCGGATCGGTAATGGGCCGATCCTCAGACTTTGTAACTTTCCGGTTCTGATCGCGGGCCACCACCACAGTACGGCGCGGAATAAAGTTGCTGAAGGCTTTCAATAGGGCTTTGACCTGAGCCGGGGTGTGGATCTTCGGGAGAGCCTGGTCGATTTTCACGGACTCTATGGCTGCAACAGGGTTGTATTCCGTGTAGCGGCGCTTGAGCGCATGGGTGAACAGGCCCGAGATGGCTACCCGGTAAGCGTTTCGCGTGGCCGGGGTATATCCCTGGCCATTCAACCACCCTTTGACATCCGCGGTTGTGACCGAGGAAACACTCTGCATGCCGAAGGTCTTGAGGAATGGAGTTAGCTTCACTTTGGCGTCTACAAGGGTCCGCACTCGCTTGCCGGATGCGGTCTTCGCGGCAAGGTATTCCTTAGAGATATCCTCCAGCTTACGGGAAGCGTCAGCCGTGGACGTATGCTTGCCGTAGAACGTCAGAGCGCGAATGATCCTGTCCGTGTCGCCGTCGACGGAAGCAAAAGCTACGGCCAGATTGTTTTGCTGGTCTTTAGTCAAGTTATGCCAGTTGAACGCAACCTTGTCTTTGGCCGCTTGCTTCTGCCCGGCGAGACGATCCAGGTATGCAGCTTTCTTCTTGGCGGCCTCAGAAACGGCATCTGCCTCGGTGGCGCAGTATAATCTTCGGGGTGTAAACTTGGTTCCGAGATCAACCATCCATCGGCCGCGGTCTTCCCGGTATCGAATTTTGGGTTCCCAGCTTGCGCCCCGCTCCCGTTTGGAATTCTTTTTCTTAGCCATAACGACCTCTCCCGACGGTATCTGCCCTTATGGTCAAAAGGTACTGATTTCGGGGGTCATAATGTCCCCATAATGTCCCCAGAGCAAGAATAATTTAAGGGGGCGGGAACGGAAATCCACCTAAACCCTTGGTATTACGGGTTTTTGGTGGTAGAAGTGCGGGGGCTCGAACCCCGGACCCGCTGATTAAGAGTCAGCTGCTCTACCAACTGAGCTACACTTCCATATCTCGCAAAAAATTGGAGCGAGCGAAGGGATTTGAACCCTCGACAACCACCTTGGCAAGGTGGAGCTCTACCACTGAGCTACGCTCGCTTTTTGAATCAAAAAGCGAGTGGTAACTTACAATAGAGACCGATTGGGTGCAAGCAGTTTTTTGTAATTCATGGGAGTATGGTAAAAGTTGAAGAACACCGGGGGGGGATGTATGATCAACAACTATGGAACAAAAGGGTGACAAGCGAGATGGCTCAGACGCCAGGACGCTGGCTCACGCCCAGGCCGTGCTCGATGGCAAGCCTGTGAAAAATCGTTTTGCCCGGTTGCTTCCTTTCCTGGGGCCGGCATTTATTGCCAGTGTAGCGTATGTTGATCCGGGCAATTTCGCGACCAATATCCAGGGCGGCGCCCAATTCGGGTATATGCTAATTTGGGTGATTGTGGTCAGCAATCTGATGGCCATGCTGCTTCAAACCCTGTCGGCCAAGCTGGGTATCGCCACAGGCCTGAATCTGGCCGAGCAGTGTCGGGCCCATTTCCCGAAGCCACTGGTTATCTTCATCTGGATACTGATGGAAGGCGTGGCCATTGCCACCGATCTGGCGGAGTTTGTCGGCGCGGCCTTGGGGTTCAACATCTTGTTTGGGGTCCCGCTTCTGGTGGGCGCTTTTCTGGCCGCCATGGCCACTATGCTGATTTTAGGACTGGAGCGCTACGGCTTCCGCCGGCTTGAGGCCGTGATCACCTCCATGGTAGGCCTGATCGCTTTGTGTTATCTCGTGGAGACTTTTATTGACAAGCCGGACTGGGCCGCGCTCGGTCAGGCGGCCCTGTTTCCCCGTTTCGACGGCCGGGAAAGCGTCTTGCTGGCCGCTGGCATTCTGGGGGCCACGGTGATGCCCCATGCGATTTTCCTCCACTCGGCGTTGATGCAAGACCGCATTGTGGTCCGGGATCCTGTTCGTTTGCGGAGGCTTTTCCGTTTCGAAATCGCGGACGTCGTCATCGCCATGGGGGTTGCCAGCTTTGTGAATGCCGCCATGCTGATCATGGCCGCCGCCACGTTTCATCAAAGAGGCATGACCCATATTGCCACGATTGAGGAAGCGTATCGCACGCTGGAGCCGATCCTCGGTTCAGCGGCGAAATGGGTCTTTGGCCTTTCACTGCTCTTGTCGGGGCTGTCCTCCTGTTCGGTCGGCACCACGGCGGGGCAGGTGATCATGCAAGGCTTTGTCAAACGTCGTATTCCCATTTGGGTGCGCCGCCTGGTAACCATGGTCCCTTCCGTGCTGGTGATTGCCTGGGGACTCGATCCTACACGCACCTTGGTGTTGAGCCAGGTTGTGCTGAGTTTCGGATTGCCGTTTGCCGTCATTCCCCTGGTGATGTTCACCAGTCGGTCCGACATTATGGGCGTTCTGGTGAATCATCGGGTCACAACCGCGGTTGCCGTGGTCGTGGCGGCCTTGATCGTGGCGCTCAATCTCTTTTTGTTGAAAGAAACCCTGATGGGGGGATGATTCATGTTCAAGCATATCCTCGTTCCGTTGGACGGCTCTCGACTGGCTGAGTCGGCGCTGCCAGCGGCCTCGTTCCTGGCGGGTATTTTCCAGGCCCGAATCACGTTGATTCACCTGATTGAACAGAGGGCGCCGGCGGCGGTTCATGGGCAGGCGCATCTCCGGGAGGCCAGGGAGGCGGAGGCGTATCTTGAAACGGTGGCGACGCGTGCGTTCCCATCCGGATTCAAGGTCGATTGTCATGTTCACGATGTTGCGGTGCGGACCGTGGCGGAGGGGATCGTAGCCCACGCCACCGAACTGGACCACGATCTAATTGTTATGTGCAGTCATGGCCAAGGGGGCGCGTTTCGTCTTTTCATGGGCAGCATTGCTCAAAGAATCGTTTCCATGGACTCGCTTCCGGTGTTGATCATCCATCCTGACGAGGCCGGCGAAGCCCCGGCATTCGCATGCGACTCTCTCTTGGTGCCTCTGGACGGGATTCATGACCACGTCCTGGCATTGGAGGTGGCGACGAAAATCGCGCGAGCCTGTCAATCAAGCCTTCTGCTGGCGATTGTGGTTCATCGGTTTGAAACATTGCGTGGCTCGCGGACGATGACCAGCCGCCTTCTTCCCGGCACCACGTCTCAATTCCTGGAGATGGCCGCCGATGAGGCCGCGGACTACCTGAAAAACTTGGAGAACGATCTGTTGCGTGAATCCTTGCCGGTCCAGACTCGTGTTCTGCGGGGCGACCCGGCCGCAACTATTATCGAGACCGCTTACGAGACTCCGGTGAGTCTGATTGTGCTGGCTACTCACGGACGCACCGGCACGGATGCATTCTGGTCCGAAAGCGTGGCACACCAGATTTGCAGTTCATGCCGATTGCCGCTTCTGTTGATCCCTTTGTCTTCACGCTAAAGACTGAGGTATTTGCGGTCTTGAATTAGGCATGGGGAAAAGGCACACTTTTTGTTTCTTTGCGGAGTCATAGGGAAGCCGGAGGACGGAATGGACAAGGCTGATTATCGGTTGCAGGCCAAGAGTGGTATGGCGCAGTTCAGCCATGAGTTGAAGCGCTTTGAAGCACAAATGCAATTCGCTGAAGGTTTGTGCGGCCTGCATCCGGGCCAAGCTTCTGGCTGGCGGTCGCTCATGACCCAGGCTTCGGCCGTCGTTGCACATGCCGCCGGAAAGGGGGAGCTCGCCAGCCTGAAAGAGGCCATTCGCAAGTCGGAACTCAACATGGCGCCAATCGCCAGGGCGGCCAAGTCCTACACCGTTCATTTAGCAGGCCACGCCCATATCGACATGAACTGGATGTGGTCGTGGCCGGAAACGGTATCCATTACCGTTGACACCGTCGTGACTATGCTCAAGCTGATGGATGAATTTCCGGAGTTCCGTTTTTCCCAAAGCCAGGCCAGTATCTATGCAATTTTAGAACTACACCGTCCTGACCTTTTGAAGAATATTGCCAGCCGTGTTCGGGAGGGTCGGTGGGAGGTCACGGCCAGCCATTGGGTGGAGGGGGACAAGAATATGGCGGGCGCCGAGGCCCTGTGCCGGCACATTCTCTACACCCGGCGCTACATGCAGAAGCTCTTCGGTTTGTCGCCCGAAGCCGTTCCTTTGGACTGGTCTCCGGACACCTTTGGTCATGCGGCAACCGTACCCACCTACCTGGCCCAAGGCGGGGTGAAATATCTTTACATGCACCGGCCTGGAGATTCGGAGGCGGCGAAATTGTGGCTGTTCCGGTGGGCGGGTCCCGACGGCTCACAGGTGCTGGTGCGCAACGACACACCGTCCTCGCATGCTTACAACGGGGAGGTGCAAGGGCCCGTCCTGGCGAAAGACGCGCTCGCCTTTTGCCGGCAAACCGGTCTTAAGGATCATGTTTTCATCTATGGCGTTGGAAATCATGGCGGCGGGCCGACCCGGCGCGATATTCTCCAGATCCTTGACATGCAGCGATGGGCGGTATTCCCGAAGCTTGAATTCGGCACCTTGATCGGCTACCTGAACAAGATCGAGTCTCAGGCGAAAAAACTGCCCCTCATCGAGCGCGAGTTGAATTTCGAATTTACCGGCTGTTACACCACCGAAAGCCTGATTAAGAAGGTGAATCGTCAGGCTGAAAACCGTCTGGCCGATGCCGAGACCGCCGCCACGCTTGCCTGGGGCATGACCGGAATGGAGTATCCTTCCGACGCGTTCGAAGAAGCTTGGCGCGATACGCTGTTCAGTCATTTCCATGACATTCTGCCTGGATCGGGAGTGCATGATACCCGCACCTACACCCATGGACTCTTCCAGAAAACGGTTGCCACCACGGCCCAGATCGAAACGCGTGTTCTTCGCGAGCTGGCCAACCGCGTGAACACCTCTCGTGCGCCCCAGTCGCGGCTTTCCGTCATGCCCAGCTCCGTCCTCTGCAACGGGGTGGGGGGGGGCGTGGGATATGGCTCGGGCAATGGATCGGTGACGGCGTCCGACCAGACCACGGGACATGGGCCACGGCCCTTCGTGGTGTTCAACTCCCTGTTGGACGATCGCGATGAAATCGTGGAGGCGACGATCTGGGATAATTCGCCGGCCCTCGATTCGCCCATCCGCTCCGCCGCCTTTGCCGTCCAGGGGCCGGACGGGCAGTTAGCGCCGGCCCAGGTTGTCAGTGCCGGACAGTATTGGCGGCACGAATTCGTGACATTGGCCTTTCGGGTCAAGGTCAAAGGTGGCGGCTATGCGGTCTATACAATTCTTGAGGCGCCCACGGAGCCTCCCCTCGGCGCCCTCCCGAAGAGGCAGCAGGCCGTTCTGACGGAACCCATTCATCATTGCAAATACGCCAAGATTGAACGGGCGCCGGTGGGACTTGAGAATGAGTTTCTGGCCATTTCAATCAATCCCATGACGGGTGGCATCCGACGGCTGACGGATAAGAAAAGCGGGTTTGACTTGATTACGCCCGAGTCAGAAGCCCCGGCTCTGGAATACACCGTGGAGCGGCCGCATGGCATGTCGGCCTGGTCGATCCAGCATCCAGGTTCGGTCCAGCCCCCTCCTGTGTTGCGCGATTTGAGGGGCCCGCAAGCAGGCCCACTCAAGGCGGTGCTGGAAGCGGATCTCCGGATTGATCAGTCGGACTTGACCGTAGCCTATGAGTTGAGGTCGGGTGATCCACGGCTTTATATTCGCATTTCTGGCGTCTGGTTCCAGCGAGGGTCCAAGGACATCGGAGTGCCGACTCTAGCCTTCGCATTGCCCTTGGCTTTAACTAATGCCCGAGCCCGATATGAAATTCCGTTTGGCGCCGTGGATCGCAGCCTTCATCACGGGGAAGAAGTGCCGGCCCTGCAATGGGCGCAGGTGTTCGGCCAGCCTTGCGGAAACACGCGAAAAAAGGCACAGGCCGGCGTACTGCTGCTGAACGATTCCAAGCATGGGCACTCCCTTGAAAACCAGACCTTGAGGCTGACACTAATCCGGAGCGCGTATCATCCGGATATCCTGCCGGAGATCGGCCAGCACGAAATCAATCTGGCCATCCAGCCGTTCTGGGGCGAGTTGGCGGTGCCGGACGCTATTCTGGCAGGTCAGGCTTTCAATCGGTGTTTAAAAGTAGTGGGAACGGGCATTCATCCTGGGGACTGGGCGCCGGAAGGGGCGTTCCTGCGGCAGTCCAATCCCGCGATACGGGTGGCGGGCGTCAAACGTTCGGAGGATGGGAAAGGCTTGATTGTGCGGGTCTTCAATCCTACCGCGAATAAGGGCTCTGCCCGATTGGCGCTTCATTCTGATTTGGCGAAGCGGGTATGCGGAGCGGAAGCGGTGGACCTGATGGAGCGCCCGGTGAAGGCGCTTGTCAAATGGAGCCGGGGAACCGCCGTCATGGCGTTGCCCGCGTTCGGCATTGGCACGCTGTACCTTCGTTTTGAACAAAAAGGCGTCGAATGATCTCCGCGCTATTCCAGGGCTCTGTGGCGGCCTGGTCCGGCCTGATCGCCATGCTGTCGGTGTATTTCTTTTCCTATTTTCAGCGGTCGGCAATTCCGGGCACCATCTTTGACGAGATCCAGATGGACATGGGCATGACGGCCACGGCAGTGGCGGGGCTGGGGTCCATGTTTCTGGCCATTTATGCCGGATCCCAGCTTTGTATCGGCATGGCGGCCGACCGTTTCGGGGGGCGCCGCACGCTGCTTTGGGGGGCCTTGTTGATGGCGGTTGGATCCGTATGGTTCCCTCTGGCTCGGTCGCCTTTCACGCTGTATGCCGCGCGTGCCTTGACCGGATTCGGTGCCAGCTTCATGTTTCTGAGCATCGTGCATGAGGTGGAAACCTTGTTCGGGGCACGTCGCTTTCCCGCCGTCATGGGGATTGTCCTGTTTGTCGGCTATGCGGGCGGAATGACCGGGACGCTGCCTTTCGCAGCCCTGACCGCATGGGCCGATTGGCGGTCTGTGCTTCTGGGTGTCGGGTTGCTTCTTTCGGCCTGCGGTATTGCGGCGTGGCTTGTGCTGCGACGGCTGCCGCCCTCCGCTCATGCGCCCGTGAAGATTTCATTCCGACCGATGTGGGAGGTGGTGGGCTCGTCCCGGAATGGTCCGATGTTGCTGGCCAGCCTGACGAGCTTCTCCGTGTATTTCGTCATTCAAAACGTGGTGGGCAAGAAATTCCTGCAAGATGTGGCGGGGCTGAGTTCGAACCGGGCGGCCTCGTTTGCCCTGACTATGGCGGCGGTGAGCGCGGCCATGGTGTTTCTGAGCGGTTTGTGGCTGAAACTCTCCCGCCACCGCCGGAAACCCATCCTGCTGGCCTTCGGGTGTATTCTGTTTTTGGGCGCTTTTGCGCTGGCGATGGCCGTAGTATTGAAGGCGTCGCCCTGGGTTTACCTGGCGGCGTACATGATGATCGCCACCAGCGTCGGATCCAGCACCACCGCTTCCACGGTCATTAAGGAACTGAACCGCCCGGAATGCGTGGCCCAAAGCGTGGCGGTGTTGAACGGACTGACCTATGCGGGCGTGTCCGGGCTTTCCATTCTTTCCGGCTGGGTGCTGGATCATTTTGCCGAAGGTTCCGTCTTAACCGCCGCCGGGCGGCTTTACCCGTCCAGCGCGTATTTAACGCTGTTTATCATTTTGACAGGAATCGCGCTCTTTTCATTTCTTTGTCTGACCCGTGTCCGAGAAACGGCTTCGCAACTCATCCTACAGGACGAGTCTTACCCGCCGCAACCCCGTGATTAACCCGAACCGCTGGAGGAGTTCCGCTCATGAGTACGTTGTTTGAGGTGAAGCCTGTGGATCGCCGATTCTATGAAGAACGGGTGATGGATTTCCTGCCCGACCGAATGATCGATATGCACACGCATGTCTGGTTGGATCGATTCATCCGGCGCACGCCTGCGGACGGCCGTTCGGTAACCTGGCCGGCCCGCGTAGCAAAGGACAATTCGGTTGAGGATTTAGCGGAGACCTACCGGATCCTGTTTCCAGGCAAGTCGGTGACGCCCCTGATGTTCGGGACGGTGAATGCCGATTTGGATGCGGAAAACGCGTATGTCAGCGACTGCGCCCGTAAGACCGGTTATCCGGCCCTTATCTTTTCCGATCCCACCTGGCCTGCAGAAACGATCGAGGAACGTATTTTAGCGGGGGGATTCCTGGGTGCGAAATCCTATCTCAGTCTGGCGCCGGCGTATCTTCCTGGCAATGAAGTTCGTATTTTCGATTATTTTCCGCCGCATCAATTGGCGGTGCTCGATCGACACCAGTGGATCATGATGTTGCACATTCCCCGGTCGGGACGGCTCAAGGATCCGGTTAACCTAGCCCAGATGCTTGAAATAGAAGCGCGGTATCCGGGAATCCGCGTGATTGTGGCGCATGTGGGCCGTGCCTACTGCCCGGAGGATATTGGCAATGCGTTTGACGTTTTGTCGGGAACCCGGCGCATGATGTTCGATATTTGCGCCAACACCAACGACGTCGTGTTTGAAAAACTCATCCGGGCGGTAGGTCCGGCCCGGATCTTGTTTGGATCCGATATGCCGATTCTCCGGATGCGTATGAAGCGGATTTGCGAGAAGGGTACGTATGTCAACCTCGTGCCCCGTGGCCTCTATGGCGATATTTCGGGGGACAAGAACATGCGCGACGTGGATCCACCGGATTCCGACTCCTTTACCTTCTTCATGTACGAGGAGATTGAAGCCTTTCGAAGGGCGGCGGAACGGACTGGACTCTCCAAGAGCGATATTGAACAGGTGTTTTACCGCAATGCGATGACGTTATTGAAGGGAACCGGCTGGAAAGGATGATGCCGCACGCGGTGACTCCCGCTCAGGAAGGGTAAACCCGGATCCGCCGCGGACGGGCGTACAGCGTTTCCCCAACGACCGGATTCAACCGATCCGCCGTTTCTCGCGGCAGATCGGCCTCCAGAAAATCAACCTGGCCGGGGGTCTGCATTTCAATCCGCACCAACGGGCCCGCTGGACGTACCGCCTTCACCGTGATCGCCAGAGCGCCCATGCCGGGATCGGCTCGAAGCAGCTCGCAGTCATGCGGTCTGACCAGCCGAACCTGGCCTGGCGCATCCACGGCGTCCGGCCAGAGGTTGACATGTCCGAGAAATCGACAGATGAAGGCTGAGGACGGATTCTCATACACCTCCGCCGGAGAGCCAATCTGCTCGATGCGGCCCGCGTTCATGACCACGATGCGGTCCGCCACCTCGATCGCTTCCTCCTGATCGTGCGTCACGAACAAGCTGGTCACGCCCAGGTCCGCGTGACGGCGCCGGAGCCAGCGGCGGAGTTCTGTGCGCACCCGGGCGTCAAGCGCGCCGAACGGCTCGTCCAGCAGCAGCACGCGGGGCTCCGTGGCCAGCGCTCGCGCGAGCGCCACCCGCTGGCGCTGGCCGCCGGATAGCTGGTCGGGATAATGGGCCGCCAGCCAGTCGAGCTGGATCAGGTCGAGCAGGGCCCGCACCCGTTTGGTGATTTCCGTCTCCGGCGGCCGGTCCGCACGGGCCCTGACGCGCAGGCCGAACGCGATGTTTTCGAACACCGTCATATGCCGGAAGAGCGCGTAATGCTGAAACACGAACCCGACTTTTCGCTCCCGGACGGGACGCGAGGTGGCGTCCTCGCCGTGCGTGCGGATGGTGCCCGTATCGGGCGTTTCCAGTCCTGCAATCACGCGAAGCAGGGTTGTTTTTCCGCACCCAGAAGGACCGAGCAACGCCATCAGCTCGCCGGTGTTGACGTCGAGATTAACATCACGCAAGACCTGGAAACGGCCGTAACTTTTCGAGACATTCCGGACTTCAATGCTCATCGCGATTCCTTTCCGCGGCCGCCCGCTGCTGGCGCACTCGCCACTCTGCGGCCGCCCGCACCACCAGTGTCACCAGCGCCAGACAGGCCAGCAGCGAGGCGACAGCGTTGGCGGCGGCAAAATTGTACTCGTTGAACAGCGCTTCCACATGCAGGGGCAGCGTGTTGGTGCGGCCCCGGATATGACCCGAGACCACGGACACGGCACCAAACTCGCCCATGGCCCGCGCGTTGCACAGGATCACGCCATAGATCAAGCCCCACTTGATGTTGGGCAGGGTGACGGACCAGAAGGTGCGCCAACCCGAGGCCCCCAGCAACCGCGCGGCATCCTCCTCCTCGTGGCCCTGGGATTCCATCAGGGGAATAAGCTCGCGGGCTACGAAGGGCGAGGTGACGAACAGGGTGGCCAGCACCAGGCCAGGGAATGCGAAAATGACGTGAATGTCATGCTGTTCCAGCCAGGGTTGAAACCACCCCTGGCGGCCGAACAGCAACACGAAGAGCAGTCCCGCGATTACGGGCGAAACCGAAAAGGGTAGATCGACGAGAGTGGCGATCAACCGGCGGCCGCGGCAGGGGTTCTTGGCAATCGCCCATGCCAGGGCCACGCCAAACACGGTGTTGAGGGGCACCGTCACGGCGGCGACGCCCAGCGTCAGCCAGATAGCGGACAGGGCGTCGGGCTCGACAATTGCGGCGGCATACACCTTCCATCCCTTTGACAGGGCCATGACAAGCACCTGAACCAGGGGCAGGAAAATGAACGCGCCGAGATAAAGGAGGGTTCCCGCCACCAGCAGAAAACGGATGGGGCGTGGTTCCCGGATGGAGGGCAAGCGCGATGTGTCAGCGATTGGCATAACGCGAACGGCTCCAGCTTTGCAGCGAGTTGATGACCAGAAGCATGATAAACGACATGGACAGCAGAACGGTGGCCAACGCCGCGGCCCCGGCGTAATCATACTGCTCCAGCCTCGTGACGATCAGAAGTGAGGCGATTTCGGACTTCATCGGCAAGTTGCCGGCGATGAAAATCACCGATCCGTATTCGCCGAGCCCCCTGGCGAAAGCCATGGCGAATCCGGTGAGGAGGGCGGGGGCCAGCGCCGGGAAGATCACCTTCGCGAAAGTCACCCCGCGCGAAGCGCCCAAGCAGATGGCCGATTCTTCCAGCGCCGGATCCAGCTCCTCCAACACCGGTTGGAGGGTTCGGACCACGAACGGGAGTCCGATGAACACCAGCGCCACGAAGACCCCGGCGGGTTGATAGGCAACCTGGATGCCAAGGGGGGCCAGAAAGCGGCCGATCCACCCGTCCGGCGCATACAGTTGCGCCAGGGCAATCCCCGCCACGGCGGTGGGCAGAGCGAAAGGAAGGTCCACCAAGGCATCGACCAGTCGGCGCCCCGGGAAGGGAATGCGGACCAGCACCCAGGCCACCAGCAGGCCCATCACGGCATTCAGGGCCGCCGCTAAAAAGGCTGCCCCGAACGTCAGCTTATAAGAGGCGATGGCGCGTGGGGAGGCTACAGCAGCCCAAAAAGCGGAACCATCAAGGGTCGCACCTTTCAGGATGGCGGTTGAGAGCGGAAGCAAGACGACGAGCCCCAGGTACATCATCGTCAGCCCCAGAATCAAACCGTGCTTGCCTGATGTGGAAGAGCCTTTCATCGATCAGGGACGGACCATGATCTGGTCAAAGGTAGCGCCTTCGTCAAAATGATCCTTCTGCGCCTTGGCCCATCCTCCGAATTCGTCATCGATTGTGACGCAGGAAACCGGAACAAAGCGCTTCATGTCGGCGGGATCGGCCATCTCTGGAAACGAGGGACGAAAGAAATTTTTTGCCGCCAGTTTCTGGCCGGCGGCCGTGTAGAGGAACGTCAGGTAGGCTTCGGCAATCTTCCGGGTTCCGCGCTTGTCGGACACGGCGTCCACGACGGCCACGGGCGGTTCTGCCAGAATGCTGACCGAGGGCACCACGATTTCGAACTGTTTGTCTGCGAACTCCTTTTGTGCCAGAAAGGCCTCGTTTTCCCAGGCCAGGAAGACGTCGCCCAGACCGCGTTGGCAAAAGGTGGTGGTTGAACCACGGGCGCCAGAGTCCAGAACGGGCACACGTTTGAAGAGTTCGCGCATATAGGCCATCGCGCCATCCCGGCCGCTGCGGTTTTTCATAGCCCAGGCCCAGGCGGCGAGGTAGTTCCATCGCGCACCCCCCGAGGTTTTGGGATTGGGCGTGATCACGGAGACGTCGGAGTTGAGCAGGTCGCCCCAGTCCTTGACGCCCTTGGGGTTCCCCTTGCGGACTAGGAAGACGATGGTGGAGGTGTAAGGGGCGCTGTTGCGGGGGAGGCGGGTCTGCCAGTTCTCGGGTAACAGGTTTGCCTGCTTGGCGAGGGCATCGATATCGTAGGCGAGGGCGAGGGTGACCACATCAGCCTGAAGGCCGTCGATCACGGCGCGGGCCTGTTTGCCAGACCCCCCGTGGGATTGTTCGATACGCAAGTCCTGTCCGGTTTCTGTTTTCCATGCCGCGGCGAAGGCCGTATTGACGGCTTTATAAAATTCGCGGGTCGGATCGTAGGAGACGTTCAGCAGCGTCGTGGGTTCGGCAGCCCGACCGATCGAGGCGAGGGCTAGCAGGCTGGCGAGGATTACGATTTTCATGATAACACCTTATCCTATCTTTTATGTAGACATGTTGCAAATAAATGGAGTATCGGGCTGGCGTGGCGGGTCAGGAAGTCGGATTGGAGCGGCGGGGTTTGCGGGCATGCGCGGGCTTGACCGCGGTCGGACGGGTCTCGGCCAGAGCACCTTTGACGGCGTCGGACCGTTTCTGCATGTCGGCAAGACTGGTTTGGTCGAGAATGTTGGCCATCGCGTCACGTACCTCCTTCATGACCAACCGGAGGCCGCAGGATGACTCGTCGCCACAGTCGGGGCATGGGCGGTAGGCGGTAACGCTGACGCAGGGGATTGGGGCCAGAGGTCCATCGATCCGCCGGATCAAATCGCCCAGCATGATCGTGTTGGCGGGGCGTGCCAGCCCATAGCCGCCTTCGGGCCCCCGCCGGCTGTACAGGATGCCGTCCCGGTTGAGTTGCAGAAGGATTCGCTCCAGAAATTTTTGAGGTATTTTTTCTTCGCGGGCGATGTCGCCAATCCGGACCGGCGCGCCGCCTTCGGGCCGGCGCGCAAGGTAAGCCAGTGCTTTGATCGCATATTTAGCGGAACGAGTGAGCATTTATTCCCTATCGATTTAGTAGGGATAATAGCTCAACCGCCACGTCAAACAAGAACTATTTTTCGTTTCCGACTCAGCCCACGACGGGAACGATTTGGAAAAAGGATTGCGGATGGGCGCAAACCGGGCACTTATCCAGCGCTTTCGTTCCTTCGTGGGTGAACCCGCACTCCCGGCATTCCCATTTGACCTTGTCCGTTTTCTGGAAAACCGTTCCGGCTTCCACGTTTTTCAGGAGAGCCTGATACCGCGCTTGATGCTCTTTTTCGATTTTGCCGATGTTTTCAAAAACACGGGCGATCTCGGCGAATCCCTCGTCACGGGCTTCCTTGGCCATCCGAGGATACATGTCCGTCCACTCCTGACCTTCACCGGCAGCGGCGGCTTTCAGGTTCGCGGCGGTGTTGCCGATTCCCGCCAGTGCCGTGAAATGCAGCTTGGCATGGCACTTTTCCTGCTCGGCTGTTTTCAGGAAAATTTCGGCGATCTGTTCAAACCCTTCTTTTTTCGCGACGGTCGCGAAAAAGGTGTATTTGTTTCGAGCCTGGGATTCCCCCGCAAAGGCTTCCTGCAGGTTTTTTTCAGTCTTCGTTCCCTTGAGTTCGGCCATGACGCTCTCCTTTTGTTATGACTGATGACGTAAGCGACCAGTTTACAACGTAATTCTCAAATCATATCAATAACGCCTTGTCATGACAAGCCTGCATCTCCCGGTTCAGGAAATAATGACGTTGCATAACCGGTGTCGCCTTGCCATCATGCGGGTTTTCCAAAGGAGTCACGACATGTCGTTAAATTCTGAATGGCGCGCAAAAATAGAGCAATGGCGCGATGCGATCGGGTGCATGGTTTTCCGCAAATTAGCCGATGCGCCGCTGGCGGGCTTCAAAACCCGCGAGCAGTTGGCGCCGGGCCAAGCCAGCAAGCGGGCTTTCGTCGCCATGCCGGAAGGGCGCGCCTGGGGCGCCAAATGGGAATACGCCTGGCTACGCACGCGCGTTGTCACGCCTGCCACAGCCCGGGGAAAGCGATTAGTTTTCCGTTTCGGCGAGAGCGGTTCGTTCACCGTCAATCCGGGCGGGGAAGGGCGTTTCATTGTCAACGGCCGCGAAGCTGGCGCTTGTGACTGGGCGCATCCCGAGGTGTTGCTGGCGGCCCGGGCCACGCCAGGCAAATCGTATGAGCTGCTCATCGAGCTTTACGCGGGGCACGGTGCCACCCCATGCGGGCGAGGGCCTGTTTTGGACGAAGAGGCGAGTGTTCCGGAACCGCCCCCTAACCAGCAACGCATTCCGGTGGCCTCCGTCGGCATCTGGGAGGAAGACGCCTTCCAGACCTGGCTTGATCTTCAAACCCTTCTGGATGTGCGGGACAACCTTGACGCCGACAGCTTGCGAGTCATGAAAATCGACGAAGCCCTGCGCGACTTTTGCGTGGCCTTCGATCCCGAATTGCCGGCCGACCGGCGGATCGGCGTCTTACGGAAAGCGCGCCAACTCTTGAAGCCTGTGTTGGCATGCCAGAATGGATCCACGGCGCCGGCCTATTATTGTTTCGGTCATTCTCACATTGATGTGGCCTGGCTGTGGCCTCTCGCGGAAACAGAGCGTAAGTGCGCGCGAACGTTTGGGGTGCAACTGGCCCTGATTGAGCAATATCCGGAATTCCGCTTTTTCCAGAGCCAGCCGCACCTCTATCGCATGACCAAGCGCCTTTACCCCGAGCTCTATGCGAGAATCAAGCAGGCTGTCCGGAAAGGCCAATGGCTGGCGGACGGCGGCATGTGGGTGGAATGCGACACCAATGTGGCCGGCGGCGAGGCCATGATTCGCCAATTCATCCACGGCAAGCGTTTTTTCAAGGAGGAGTTCGGCATCACCAGCGAGCTCATGTGGTTGCCCGATGTATTCGGTTATTCCGGCGCGTTGCCGCAGATCATGGCCGGATGCGGCGTCCAGTATTTTTCCACCCAGAAGATTTCATGGAACTATAACAGCGAACTGCCGCTGAAGGTACAGACGTTCTGGTGGGAGGGCATCGACGGCACCCGCGTGCTCACGCACCTCCATCAGGATTACAATTCGCAGACCACGCCCGGTTGCTTGATGAAGCGGTGGAAAGAACGTTTCCAGAAGGATGGCATCGATTCACGACTGATCCCCTTCGGCTGGGGCGATGGGGGCGGAGGACCGACCCGCCAGCATCTCGAGTTTCTGCGGCGGCAGAAGGATTTGGAAGGAGCGCCACGGTGCCGCATCGCGGGGCCGGTCGAGTTCTTCAAAGACGAACTCCGCAAGGGGCGCGACCTGCCGGTCGTCGTGGGTGAACTCTATTTCCAGGCCCACCGGGGAACCTACACGTCCCAGGCGCGCACCAAGCGCGGCAACCGGAAGGCCGAGTTCGCTCTGCGGGATATGGAGCTCTGGGGGCAGGCGGCGGCGATGCTCGTGCGAAAACCCTATCCTCTTGCCAAGGCTGACGAGTTGTGGAAAGGCGTGCTTCTGAACCAGTTCCACGACATCCTGCCCGGTTCCTCAATCCATCGCGTGTATGTGGAAGCCGAGGCGTTGCATCAGCAGGTGATCAACGAGGCCGTGCTGGAGTCCGACGCTGCCCAGCAATCGCTGGTCACGCCGCAGGTCAAGGCGCTCACAGTCTTTAATTCCTTGTCGTGGGACCGGCCGGTTCTGGTTCGCCTGCCCAAGTCGCTGGCGGGTGTTGAGTCGGATGGCGCAATGTTGCCGATTCAGAAAATCGGCGATGACCGGTATGTGGAAGCCCGGGTGCCGCCGTGCGGCTGGAAAACCCTCCTGGCGGGGATTCCTGGAGCGATCGTTGAGGGCCCCCGTGCTTCTTCGAAGGGGCTTGAAAATGAGCGGATCCGGGTGGCCTTTAACGACTATGGGGAGATTACGAGCCTCGTTGACAAAGAAACCGGCCTCGAATTAGCCGCTTCCCCGATGAACCGGTTCCGCCTGTTCAAGGATGTGCCGCGGGCCTATGACGCGTGGGATGTGGACTCCAATTACGAGCAGTTTGAAGTGGCTCTTTCGGAAAAGGCCCGGATCGATGTGGTTTCGGAAGGGCCGCTAGCCGCGGTAATCCGGATCACCCGGCGGGTCAGTCGGTCGACCATCACCCAGGAAGTCTGGCTGCGGCGCGACAGCCGGAGGCTGGATTTCAAAACCGTGGTGGACTGGCAGGAAAAACACCGGCTTTTGAAGGTGGCCTTTCCCACGGCGCTTCATGCTCAGGAGGCCATCCATGAAATTCAATTCGGTCATCTGAGGCGTCCGGGCCACCGGTCCCTGCCGTACGACGCGGATCGGTTCGAAGTGTGCAATCACAAATGGACGGCCCTGGAAGAGGGGAATCGCGGCGCCGCGGTTTTAAACGATTGCAAATACGGCGTCAACGTGATCGGCGGATCGATCCAGCTGACGCTGTTGCGTTCCCCGAAAGCGCCGGATATGACCGCGGACGTCGGGTTGCAGGAATTCACCTATTCGTTCCATTCCTGGAATGGTCCGTTCTTCGAAGCGGATGTGGTGCGAGAAGCGTATGACCTCAACGTGCCGCCGACGGTCCAGTCCGGGTCCGCGGGAGAGGCCTCTCTTTTCCAGATAAACGCCCTCAACGTGATCGTTGAAGCGGTTAAACCGGCGGAGGATGGCAGCGGGGACTGCATTGTGCGATTGTACGAATGCAAACACGCCGCGACCCCCTGCGTGCTGCGGACGACCCTGCCGGTGAAAAAGGCCGCTCAAGTCAATATGCTGGAAGAGCCCGTTCGCGCCCTGTCATTTCTGAAAGGGGCGGTCACGCTGACATTCAAGCCGTTTGAAGTGATCACCCTTCGGTTCAAGCCTTAACGCCCGACGGCGTAACGTGTGTGGAGGATTGACTCGCCACGCCGGGCGCGCTAGTGTAATCAGTCTTAACAGGATAATCATGGGGAGACGGTTTATGGCAATCAAAGTGGCGTTTATCGGGGCCGGAAGCATTGGTTTCACGCGGGGTCTGGTGCGGGACATTTTGGCCGTGCCCGAGTTCAAGGACACCCGGTTTACCTTTACCGACATCAATCCCCGAAACCTCGAGATGGTGGCGTTGCTTTGCCAGAAGGATATCCGGGAAAGCACCCTGCCGGCGACGATCACGTCCACGGTGAATCGCCGAAAAGCGTTGCAGGACGCCGATTATGTCATCAGTTGCGCCCGGATCGGGGGGCTGTCCGCGTTTGAAACGGATATTGAAATCCCGTTGAAATACGGCGTGGACCAGTGCGTGGGCGACACCCTTTGCGCGGGTGGCATCATGTATGGGCAGCGCAATGTCGCCGCCATCCTTGATTTTTGCCGGGACATCCGAGAGGTCTCCAAAAAGGGCGCCCTTTTCCTGAATTACGCGAACCCCAACGCCATGAACACCTGGGCCGCCAACCATTTCGGAAAAGTCAACACCATCGGCTTGTGCCACGGCGTCATGGGTGGACATCATCAGATTGCCGAAGTCATCAAACTGCTGGTGAATGACAAGAAGAAGCCTGGCGAGCGGGGTTATGTGGCGGTCACCGCCAAAGATGTGGACATTATCTGCGCGGGCATCAACCACCAGACCTGGTATGTCCGCGTTCAATACAAGGGGAAAGATTGGACCGGGCGACTGCTTGAGGGTTTTGAGCGACACCCCGTCTATTCCGAAACGGAAAAGGTGCGCATCGATATGCTGCGCCGTTTCGGGTATTTTTCTACCGAGAGCAACGGTCACCTGTCCGAATACGTCCCCTGGTATCGCAAGCGGCTCAAGGAGATCGGGAAGTGGATTTCGCTTTCCTCCTGGATCAACGGAGAGACCGGCGGCTATCTGCGGGTTTGCCGGGAAGGCCGACAGTGGTTCAATACGGAATTCCCGAAGTGGCTGAAGGCGAAGGATCGTCCCATCACCGCGGAAAACCGTGGCCACGAACACGGCAGCTATATTATCGAGGGCCTTGAGACCGGCCGGGTATACCGCGGTCATTTCAATGTGGTGAATAACGGGGCGATCACCAACCTGCCGGATGACTCAATTGTTGAATTGCCGGGATATGTTGATCGGAATGGTGTCAACATTCCCAAAGTCGGCCCCCTGCCGCTCGGTTGCGCGGCGGTCTGCAATGTTTCTATTTCGGTTCAGCGTTTGGCTGTTGAGGCCGCTGTTCACGGTGATGTGGCGTTGCTGAAGCAAGCCATGATGCTGGATCCGCTCACCGGAGCGGTCTGCGACCCCGAGGATATTTCCCAGATGACGGATGAGATGCTCGTGGCGCAGGCCGAATGGCTGCCCCAGTATCGCAAAGCCATTCCCGCGGCGAAACAACGACTGGCAGCGGCCAAGCGGAGCGGCGCCTACCGGGGAACCTGCACGGCGAAGGGCATTCGCAACACCTCGGCGAAAAAGACCACCTGGGCTCGCGTTATCCTGACCCGGTACGCGGTCAGCAACTTGCAGGAACCGGTAAAGGATATCCGGAAAGTGGGGCTTCCTTCAGCCAGTCTATGCCGCGAAGATATTGAGGGTCGGGTGAATCTCATGCCCGATGGGTTTGCGGATCTCCGGGGCGTGCATGGCGGCAAGGATGGCGTGATTTTTGCGGCGGTTTCCTATCGGGCCCGCCATGCGTTCAAAGGGAGTTTGTGCTATGGCGCGGACGGCCCGGTCAAGGTCTGGGTCAACGGTCGCGAAGCCGACTGCCAGCCCAAGGCTTCTAATCCGGCCGTGCCCGGCATTTTCAAGGCGGCGGTTTCGTGGAAACGGGGGGCTAACACCGTTTTGTTTGCCCTGTCCAGCAATGGCGGAAAAGCATGGGGACTGTACGCCGGCATTCGCTAGAGCGTAGGCGTGATCTGAGCTATGCAGTATATCAGCACCAGAGGGGGCGGCGACCCGCTTGGCTTTCAACAGGCCGTCATGACCGGGTTAGCGCGCGATGGCGGCTTGTTGTTGCCCGCCGTTATTCCCGACGTGCGTGACCGCCTCGACGCCTGGCGTTCGCTTTCCTACGTTGATCTGGCCGTTGAAATCATACGCCTGTTTGCCGATATTCCGGAAACCGACTTGCGCCGGATTATAAAGGAAAGCTACGCCTCCTTCCGTCATCCGGAGATCACGCCGGTTGTAAAGGTTGGCGAGGCGTATGTGCTGGAATTGTTTCATGGCCCCACGTTGGCCTTCAAGGATGTCGCCTTGCAATTCCTTGGCGGGGTGTTCGAGTATATTCTGGCCCGGCAAGGGGGCCAGTTGAACATTGTGGCGGCAACCAGCGGGGATACCGGGTCGGCCGCCATTTACGGCGTCCGCGGACGGGATCGTATTCGCATCTTTGTGCTGTTTCCAAAAGGAAGGGTCAGCCCCACCCAGGAACAGCAGATGACCTCCGTGCTCGATGACAATGTCTTTTGCGTCTCGGTCGAAGGCACGTTCGACGATTGCCAGGGCATCGTGAAGGCCCTTTTTAACGACCTTGAATGGCGCGATTCCGCATCGCTGGGAGCGGTCAACTCCATCAATTGGGCGCGCATTTTGGCGCAGATCGTCTATTATTTTTATGGTGCTTTTCGCGTTCAGGCCCTGACCGGCGCCCCCCGTGTTCGGTTCGCCGTGCCGACCGGCAATTTCGGCGACATCTTTGCCGGCTACATGGCTGCCCGCATGGGACTGCCCATCGGCAAACTGGTGCTTGCCGCCAACGATAATGATATCCTCTCCCGGTTCTTCAACACCGGCGTCTATGCCCAGGGGGCGGTACATGTCACGCCCAGTCCATCCATGGATATCCAGGTGGCCAGCAATTTCGAACGGTACCTGTTTTATCGCGCCAATGGGGAGGCGTCCGTCGTCCGTGGCTGGATGGAGGATTTTAAGCGAACGGGCAAGCTGGAGGTTTCAGACTGGAACGTCCGTCCCGATCCCTTGTTTCTGGCAGGGTCTGCATCCACGGAAGAGACTCTGGCGTGTATCCGCCGCATCTGGCAGGACCACGCTTACCTGGTTGATCCGCACACCGCAGTCGGCTTGGTCGTGTCGGCCCGGACGACGGGTTCCGAGGAACCCATGATTGCCCTTGCCACAGCACATCCGGCAAAATTCAACCAGGCTATCGTGGACGCGACAGGCGAAGATCAGGCGCATCACCCGATTCTTGATGCCTTGGCGGGGCTTCCGGTCCGTTGCGTCACGCTTCCGGCGTCCGAAGACGCCATTCGCCTTTTTGTTTCCGATCATATCGACAAACCAACCGCCGTGTGAGGATTCCGTCATGGTACCGTCTCTGAAAAAAACGTTGTTTCCGGGCCCCAAGGGCCCTGTTGTTTTGGCCATTCTGGACGGCGTCGGGCTTTCCCCATACACGGACGGAAATGCCGTACATGCGGGAAATACGCCTAATCTCAATTGGCTTATGAAAAACGCCCTGTTTACGAGCCTGAAGGCGCATGGAACGGCGGTGGGGCTGCCGTCCGATGAGGACATGGGCAATAGCGAGGTGGGACACAATGCCATTGGCTGCGGACGAGTCTTTGACCAGGGAGCCAAACTGGTGACGGAAGCGCTTCGTTCGGGCGCCCTGTTCAGAGGCCAGGCGTGGAAAGAGATTACCGGGAATTGCCTCCAGAGCAGCTCGACGATTCATTTCATCGGCTTATTTTCGGATGGAAATGTGCACAGCCATCTCGACCATTTGAAAGCGATGCTGGAGCAGGCCAAGCGAGAAGGGGTGAAAAAGGCCCGCATCCACATCCTGCTTGACGGCCGTGATGTGGGAGAGACGAGCGCGCTCGAGTATGTGGATCCGTTTGAAGCCTTTCTCGCGCAGTTGAACGCGGATGGAACCGTTGACTTTCGCATCGCCTCGGGCGGCGGACGCATGGCCATCACGATGGACCGTTACAATGCCGACTGGTCCATGGTTCAACGCGGCTGGGATACGCATGTGCGAGGCAAGGGGACGCCGTATGCCTCGGCCCGCGAGGCCATCCTGGCCATTCGCAAGGATCATCCCGGCGTCATCGACCAGGATCTTGCCCCATTCGTCATTGTGCGCGACGGGAAACCCGTGGGCCCAGTTGTGGACGGCGACAGTGTGGTCTTCTTCAATTTCCGCGGGGATCGCGCCATTGAAATCACACGGGCTTTTGATGACGACGTCTTGGACCGGTTCGACCGGACGCCCCGTCCCAGGGTCGTTTATGCGGGCATGATGCAGTATGACGGCGATCTGAAATTGCCCAAGCGCTTTCTGGTCACCCCCCCTGCCATTGACCGGACAATGGGGGAGTTTCTGGCCCGTACGGGCGTGTCGCAATACGCGATCAGTGAAACCCAGAAATTCGGCCATGTCACTTATTTTTTCAACGGGAATCGCTCGGGAAAATTCGACGATCACACGGAAACCTACGTTGAAATTCCGTCTGATATTGTCCCCTTTGAACAGCGCCCCTGGATGAAAGCCGCGGAAATTACAGACACGCTTCTGGATGCGATTCGGCAGAATCGTTGGCGGTTCATGCGGGTCAATTTCCCGAACGGGGACATGGTGGGGCACACGGGCGTTTTCCCGGCTGTTCAGGTTGCCGTGGAGTCTGTGGATCTTTGCCTCGGACGACTGATTAAGGCGGTGGACGCCGCCAAGGGAATTCTCGTGGTATCGGCCGATCACGGGAATGCGGAAGATATGATCGAGCGGAACAAGAAGACCGGCAAGCTTATCGTGGATCCCGATACCGGCATTTTGAAGGTTAAAACGGCACATTCACTCAATCCGGTGCCGTGTCTGGTGTACGACGCCGCCAAGAGCGGGCGGCTTTCTCTTGCCGACCACAGCGGGCTTGGCATTTCCAGCCTGGCCGCAACCTGCATCCGACTGCTCGGATACGAGCCGCCGGCGGATTACGATCCGTCGGTTATCGATCTCGCGTGAGCCCGACCCGGCAATGCACCCGCTGTGGAAACTGCTGCCGGTGGTCCGGGTATGTCCGTCTGGCGGCAGGAGAAGCCGAGGCCATTTCGGCCTATTTGGGTCAGTCGATGGATTCTTTCATGGACCGGTTTACACGCTTGACCGATGATCGGCGCGGGATTAGTCTGATTGAGAAACCGGATGGTTCCTGCATCTTTCTGGAAAGCGTTTCCACGTGCCGGATTCAACCGGTAAAGCCCGCCCAGTGCGCGGGGTTCCCACATGTATGGAATTTTCCTGGTTTTGAAAAACAATGCCGCTCCAAGGTGAACCATGACTAGTCGACCCGGCCATATTGAAAGCGCCGATGTGCTGCAACTACTGCAACAACCGGGTTATGCCCCCATGACGGCATCGGAAATTGCGGCCGTTCTGAGCTTAAAGGCCAGGGGACGTAAGCAAATCACGGGGTTGCTCGACTCCATGGTACACGCAGGGCAAATCGTGATCCTCCGTCATAACAAATATGGACTCGGCGATCCAGCCGATCTAATCACAGGGCGTCTTGAAATCCGCCGGTCTGGCGGAATTCTCAACACCCTTGACGGCACGCCGCTCATGTTTATCCCCAAGGGTTCGCAGGGAACCGCCCTGCCGGGCGACCTGGTCACGGCTCGTCGCGATTCGTCCCAACCGATAAGGCCCGGAAAGCTGGGGGAGGGGAAGATTGTCCGGATCGTGGAACGCGGACAACGGCTGGTGGTGGGTACGCTTCGGACCGCCGGCAAGTTTCTCTGCGTGGTGCCGATCGACTCGTCTTACGAAAAGGATTTTTACGTCACCGACGCCAAGGGGGCCCATCCGGGTGATCGCGTGGTAATCCAGTTCACGGCGTGGGAAAACAGTCATGTCAGTCCCGAAGCCGAGATCGTGGACGTGATTGGGCCTTCCGATAATCCGTCCCTGGATACGATTACCATTATCCGGCATTACGATCTGCCTCAGGAATTTCCAGCTGCCGTGCTGAAGGAGGCCGAGGAAGCGGCGGTGCAAGGCGCTCGGCCCGGTAAACGGATGGACTTGAGGGGGGTCTATATTTTCACCATCGATCCCGAACGCGCCCGCGATTTTGATGACGCCATTTCGCTTGAAATCGATCCTGCCGGCCGACGTGTGCTGGGGGTCCACATCGCCGATGTGGCGCACTACATCCGGGAGGGATCCGCGCTGGACAAGGAAGCCCACAAGCGCGGCACCAGTGTCTATTTTCCCGATGGTGTTTTGCCCATGCTGCCCGAGCAGCTTTCCAATGGCGTCTGCAGCCTGCGGCCGGACGAGGACCGCCTGGCGTTTTCCGTGTTTCTAACGCTGGACGAAAAGAATACCGTTGTCGAGCGCTCCTTTGCCAAGAGCCTCATCCGGTCCCGCCTGCGCCTGACTTACGAGCAAGCGCTGGCCGTGCTGAACGGCACACAACCCGAACCCTTTCCGGCTGAGGCCCGCGACCGCATTCTGCGGGTGAACGAACTGGCCCAGCAACTCCGCAAGCAGCGATTTGCCCGGTATGCGCTGGACCTTGAAATGCCCGAATGTGAATTCGTAATTGGCCCCGACCAGCTTATTAAAGAGATTAAGATTACCGGCGCTGACCCCTCGCACCAGCTTATCGAGGAATGCATGGTGGCGGCTAACGAAGCGGTGGACTGGGAACTCAGCCGGCGCGGGCTGCATCTTCTGCATCGCGTCCACGAACCGCCGGCCGAAGAAAAAATCGCCGATCTGGCGGTCGAGCTGGAATCCATGGGCTACAAGCCAGGGAATCTGAACATTCCCCGCAATTTGGCCCAGTTTCTAGCCACCATCAAGGATGATCCGCTGGGTCATCATATTCAAACCTCAGTCTTGCGCAGTATGAAACGGGCCATTTATTCGCCCAAAGCGGATGGTCATTACGGCCTCGCAAAAAAGTATTACGCCCATTTCACGTCGCCCATTCGCCGCTATCCCGACCTGGTGGTTCACCGGATTCTGGCGGCCGTACTGGCGGGAGTCAAACCTCCTTATCAAAATGAACGGTTGCCCATGCTTGCGGAGCACTGTTCGCTGACGGAGCGAAAGGCGGAAGAGGCCGAGCGCAGCCTTATGGAAATCAAAAAGTACCGCTATCTTGAGCAGCAGCTGACGCAGAAGCGACAGGACGAATACGACGCCGTGATTGTCACGGTGACCAATTTCGGAATGTTTGTGGAGTTGCTGGACCTTCAACTTCAGGGACTCGTTCACGTATCGACCATCTCCCGGCAGTTTGTGTCTTTTGACAGCGCTCACAAGACGCTTCGCAGCGGGCCGGATTCCGTGTTCTCAATCGGCATGAAGGTCAAGGTTCGCGTTGTTAAAGTTGACTTCGACAAGCGCCGAATTGACTTTCTGCTGGTCGGGGCCCCGGAGTCCCGTCCGCCTGTTAAAAGGACCGACCCGGGCCGCCCTCAACCGGCGAGACAAGCACCGTCGCGAACCGGTCATTCCGGGCGGCAGGGAGACCGCCGGGAAGGCAAGGAGCGCAAGCATCGGCGCGGACGGTCATAAGCCTGACGCCCGAACAACAAGGAATCGGCTGTGGTTATCGACATTCATGCCCATGTGTATGCGTGGCCCAAGAGGCAGAATAAGAACGCCAAAACCCCGTTCATGTCGATGCAGGAACAGGTCGCGACTATGGACGCCTTGGGCGTCGACAAGGCTGTCATTCTGCCGATCGTCAACGCCGAGTCTCCCGCCGAACCCCAGAGCATGGGGGAGGTTCTCTATATTTGTGACCAATATCCCGGTCGTTTCATTCCCTTTTATAATCTCGACCCCCGGCTTCCCCGGCGGCCCGATCTGATTACCGTGGAGGACTACCTTTACCTGCTTGAGCAAATCAAGGGATTCGGATTCAAGGGGATCGGCGAGATGACGCCCCGGATATATTGGGATGATCCTTCGCTTTTGAAGTTTTTTGCCGCTTGCGAAATAACCGGACTCCCGATCACGTTTCACACCATCACGCCCGAAGCGGACGAGTACGGCCTGATTGATGAGCTTGGCTTTCCGCGGTTCGAAAAGGTTTTAAAACGGTTTCCGGATCTTGTTTTTTTTGGCCACAGCATGTCTTTTTGGAGCGAAATCTCAGGCGATTTGACGCCCGAAACGAAAAACACGTATCCCAAGGGGCCGATTGTGCCCGGCGGGAAACTGATATCCCTGTTCCGTCAATATTCCAATCTGCATGGCGATCTTTCCGCAGGCAGTGGGTTTAACGCCATATCCCGGGATCCGGTTCAGGGCTATGCCTTTCTTGATGAGTTCCAAGACCGGCTCCTGCTGGGCCTGGATTTCTGTTCCTCGTTAAACAACATGCCTCACATTTCCTGGATGAAGAAAGGGCTTTACGAGGGGGCTATCAGCCAGATTGCTTATGACAAAATCATGTGGCAAAACGCCAATCGACTGCTTAAACTAGGCTTGTAACAGAAGAGAGAGGACCGGTGCGCATCATGAGCTTAATCCGAAAGGCTGGTTGTCTTGTGGCCATCATGCTGATGGCCGGATGCGCTTCTGTTCAAACTTTTGTCGAAACAATTGATCCGTCGTGGGATTCGGTTGGCGTGCGAACCGGTGTTCCTTATGATCAATCGTGGGACCGGTCCGTTGATTACCTCGTCAAACGATTTGATCTGGAAGTCCTGTCAAGGGCTGACGGGTATATCCGGACAAGCTGGAATTACTCCTGGAACGGGAAGTTAGAGGATTCCTACCGGGTACGGGTGACCTTGAAGTTTACACCCGATCGGAAAACACTAGAGATTAAAACGGAAGCGGAGAAGGGCGGTCCCGGGCATTGGATTCTCGGCACTGACACACGATTGACGGACGCCATGAGCACGGATCTGGCAGCGTTAATTGGAAATGATTCAAACACGGGTGAGGTGAAATGAAAATCAGATTTTCCCTTATACTGGTTGTGCTAAGCATGCTCGTGTCCGGCTGTTCTTCACCTGACGCGCCCATGGCGTTTTCGAGGTTTAATGCGCCTGGCTGGTCTTTGCTTGAGATCCGAAACGACGTGGCGTACGACCGCTCCTGGAAGGTGGTAATCGGCATTATCGTTCGCACGTTCGACTTGGAATTCATTTCCAAAGAAGAGGGGTATATCCGGACAGCTTGGCTACATACGTGGACCGGCATCTACCTGCCAAATTATCGGGTCCGCGTAACGGTCCTGTTTTCAGAAGATCGCAAAACCCTTCAACTTAAACCGGAGGCGCAGTCCCTGGAAGAGGGGGCCTGGGTAGAGGGCGCGGACACACGGCTCTTGCCTAATCTGAAGGCTGAGCTGGTTGGCACCATCGGGCGTACATTACGGTAGAGCCCCGGCCCGTCCTGCGTTCGCCCGCCGATCTTTTTCTTTGTGGTGGAACTGGTGTGTATTATCCCTTATATTATGACGGGTTATGACAAAACTTCTCCAGTTTTTCCGCGAGCTATGGGAACACCGTGAATTAGTGGCCATTCTGGTCCAGCGGAACATCAAAATCAGGTATAAAGGGTCCGTGTTAGGATTCTTCTGGTCGTTGGCCAGTCCTGTTTTCTTCATCCTGATTTATGGCACGTTCCTCAAATTGATTGCGCGAGGGTTCGCGTTTGATCTACAGGTGCTGGTGACCGGCATCATTATCTGGCAGTTCATCAGCCTCTGTACGAACGATTCCCTGAGTGCGGTGGTGGGAAACGCTAATTTGATCAAAAAAACGGCGTTCCCGCGGATTATTCTGCCCTTGGCCACCGTATTAGCGAATTTGGTCAACTTTCTCATGTCCGGGTTCGTCCTGATCGTCTATTTGCTCATGGTGCATGCGTCGGTCCAATGGTCCGGCCTTATTTGGTTGCCGTTCATCATTTTGACCCAGGCCGCGCTCTGCTTTGGCCTGGCGGCACTGCTTTCCGCCGCAAATGTCTTTTTCCGGGATGCCGAACACATTCTTGGCCATGCCGTCATGGCGTGGTTTTTCCTTACCCCCGTTCTCTATCCTCTGTCCCTGCCGCTTGAGCTGATCCGCGGCAAGCTTCCTGCGTTTGTAGAACCACTCTATTTCTGCAATCCCATGACGGGACTCATGCTGGCGTACCGCCGGATTCTCCTCGGCACGCCGGCGGACGTGAGCGCCTGGCTCCCGGCCTTGTCGTTCGCCGTATGCTGGGTGATTCTGTTTGCAGGAGTCGCCCTGTTCCAGAAAGTTCAACCCCGTTTTGGCGATGAATTGTAACGCATGAAACAGGCTATTATCGAATGTCGAGATGTGAGCAAGAAGTTTCTCCTCCAGAGAAGCGGCTCGCGGACATTGAAGGCGGCCATGCTTGGCCTATTTCACCGAATGCCGCTTCGGGAGTTCTGGGCACTTCGTGATGTGTCGTTCTCCGTCGGGGAAGGGGAAACGCTCGGGATCATCGGCGCCAACGGGGCCGGGAAAAGCACGCTTCTTTCCATTCTGGCCGGCACGCTCACGCCCAGCGCGGGATCCATCCGCGCTCAGGGGAGGATTTCTTCGCTGCTGGAGCTTGGCGCCGGATTTCATCCGGAATTGACCGGCCGGGAGAATGTTTTCTTGTGGGGCTCGATCATGGGCCTTTCGAGAGGCAAGATGCGAGACCGCTTCGATCGTATCGTGGATTTTGCGGAGTTGCGCGACTACATTGACCAGCCCGTCAAGCACTACTCCTCGGGGATGTATGTCCGCCTCGGGTTTGCCGTGGCCGTGGAAGTGGATCCGGACATCCTGCTCGTGGACGAGGTGCTGTCCGTTGGCGACCTGTCGTTCCAGAAAAAATGTCTCCAACGCATGGATGATTTCCGGAAACGCGGGAAAACCATGTTGATTGTTTCGCACGACATGCAGACTATCCAAGCCATCAGCAGCCAAATTCTTTTCCTCAATGCGGGTCGGGTGCTGGGTCACGGCGCTCCTGACGCCATGGTTGGGAAATACGAGTCACACCTCCAGATGGCACACGCGGGTGTGATGCGCCGGGAGTGGGGGACGCGTGAAGCCCTGATCACACAGGTTTCCTTTTGTGGCACGGATGGCCAGGCGAAAAACGAATTTTTATGGAATGAGCCCGTTCATGTGGCCATTCGCTACCAGGCGCCTCATCGCATAGAGCAGCCGGTATTCGGTTTTTCCATCGCCGATCAATCCGGCCACCCTCTTTATGGAAACAATACCCAGAATGAGGCTGTCTCGATTCCATGCATCGAGGGGGAGGGGATCATTCGACTCCGGTTTCCCCGATTGCCGTTTTCCAATGGAACCGTCCTGTTTTCAGTGTCACTCCACTCCGCCGACCACAAGACGCATTTTCATCATATCGACAACGGGTATCCGCTTCAGATCTCGGCCCCGTTCGGATTCGTGGGTTCTTATCTCCCGATTCAATGGGAGGTTCCGTCATGACTGTCACGCTTCCCGATCTTGCCGCCGATCCGACGGTGATGGCGACCCTTCGCCGGGCCCTGCGGGAGGATATCGGTTCTGGCGACGCCACAACCCGGGCATTGATTCCCCCCCGGCTACACGCCTTCGGGCAGATCTTGGCCCGCTCCTCCTGCACGGTGGCTGGAACTGGAGTCGCTCGTTCCGTTTTTCGGCAACTCGACCAAGCCATGTCGTGTGATATTCTAATTCCGGATGGCACCCAGGCTGGTCCTGGAGATGTGATTATGACGCTTCGCGGAAATGCGGGGAAAATGCTGACCGCGGAACGCGTGGCCCTCAATTTCATGCAACGGATGACCGGCATCGCCTCCCTGACGGCGCAATTCGTTGACCGAGTCAAGCCGTATCGGGTCAAGATTCTCGATACGCGCAAGACCACGCCAACCCTCCGCGTTTTCGAAAAGTATGCCGTCCGCTGTGGCGGAGGAACGAATCACCGGATGGGGCTTTTTGACATGGGTCTGCTCAAAGATAATCACCGGTTTCTCTGGCGACAGGCAGGCATTCTGGACCTTGCCGCCGCAGTCCGTCGAATCCGTGAAACACACCCGGGGTTACCGATTGAGGTGGAGGTGGAAAATCTCGCCGACATGAAGACCGTGTTGAAAGAAAAGCCCGAGTGGATCATGCTCGACAATATGACGCTGGATGACATGCGAGCATGCGTCCGGATTGGTGATGGACAAGCCAAGCTGGAAGCATCCGGAGGGGTTACGCTGGAACGCGTGGGTGCCATTGCCGCCACGGGAGTGGATGCCATTTCAATCGGGGCTTTAACCCATTCCGCTCCGGCCGCCGATCTCTCTCTGGAGCTTTCGGCATGAGTGCTAAAGCGTCAACTGCCCCCCTGATATTAGTTGATGTGGGGAATACCCGTTGTTCTGTGGCTGTGACGAACGGTCGTCGTATACGGCGGCTTGGCGCTGTGTTGACCCGTGAGGCCACTTTTGCCACGGTCGCTCTGGTTTTGAAAAAAGCCGCCGATCGCAACGTTTTCGCCGGCGCCGTGTTATGCTCCGTGGTGCCGGCTGTCCATGCGATCTGGATGAAAGCGCTCGCCGCTGTGAGTCGGACGCCACCCATGCTGGTAACAAACAAATTGGATTTTGGAATAGCGATTCGTTACCCCCGGCCGGAGACAATCGGGGCCGATCGATTGGTTAATGCCGCTGCCGCGGCGGCCCGTTTTGGAACACCGGTTGTGGCTCTGGATTTTGGGACGGCATTGACCTGTGATGTCGTCTCGCGTGAAGGCGCCTTTGTCGGTGGCATCATCGCACCGGGTCTACGGTTGCTGACGGATTATCTTCACGAGCGGACGGCTCTGCTTCCCGAAGTTCCTTTTGAACCGTCTCGACGAATGATTGGACGGAGCACCGCAGAGGCCATGAGGATTGGAGCCTGGGTCGGGTACCGTGGCCTTGTGGGAGAATTAATGAGGGGGCTGAAACGCGAATTGGGGCGTGGAACACGATTTTGCGCGACAGGCGGGGACGTGAGTGTCCTGGCAGCCATGCTCGGACCGACCTGTTCGATAATTCCGGATCTGACATTCGACGGCATGCGACTGGTTTTTGTGCGGAATACGCCAAAAGGGTAAGCTGGAGTTGGGATGTCAATAGGCCACACGCGGGGTTCGGCATGCGGCAGTCCATAAAAATTGATTTTCATTGTCATTCCTCTTTTAGCGATGGCGAATGGGATCCTGATAAAATTGCCCAAACCTGCTCGGCGGCTGGCGTGCGCTATGCCGCTTTGACGGATCATACCACGTTGGATGGATTGGACCGTTTTGAGGCGTCGTGCGAGCGATACGGGGTGGGGGTTGTGAATGGACTTGAACTGCCCGTATACCAGGGAAAACGCGAAGTCCACCTTCTTTGTTATGGGTTTGACCGAACGAACGCCGCCGTGCTGAGATCGGTAAAGGCGGTGCGTGAGGCGCTTATTCTCAAAAGTGCCCCGTACGCCTTATTTGAAAAAAAAACCATTTCGGAATTAATCCACCAGATCCATCAAGCGGGCGGAATCGTACTTCTGGCGCATCCCCTTGTGACGGAGCCTGATATTGTCAAACTGGAGTCCCTTCTTGCGGACTTAATACAGGCCGGATTAGACGGCATTGAGGTCTATCACCCCACCGCCACCTCCGCCCAGCAGACTTATCTGCGTGAACTTGCTGAAAAAAATGTCTTCGTTGCTTCAGGAGGGACCGACCATCATGGGTTCACTGGAGTTGAGGGTCCTGAGATGGGCGTTGAAATCCCCCTTGACGCCTGGGAATCCTTCCGTGACGTTCTGGTCAAGCGACGGAAGCAGGTGCAGCAGGAATGCGAATCCCGAAGCCGGACAGCCCGGCCCGAATTTCCGGCCACCCGGCAATCCGGACGGATGCGCATGTTGATTTCGATGGCGTTACCCGCGATAGCCGTTGTTTTTCTCTTCGCGATAGCCCTGTTTGGCTTTTTTCTTCCGGGATATGAAAACGCGCTGATGGATCGAAAGCGGGAAATGATTCGCGAGTTGACCCGGACGGTGTGGAGCCTGCTCGACGAGGCGGAAAAGAATGTGCAAGCCGGACTGATATCGCCCGAGTCTGCCAGGATGCAAGTGGTTGAGCGAGTCCGATCCTTACGCTATGGACGTGAAGGGAAGGACTATTTTTGGATTCAAGATCTGGCTCCCCGGATGCTCATGCATCCCTATCGTCATGACCTGGAAGGTCAGGATTTGGCCGCATTCAAAGATTCTCGGGGCATTTGTATTTTCACGGTATTTGCCGACAAGGTTCGTCGAGACCGTGAAGGCTATGTGGACTATGTGTGGCAATGGAAGGATGATCCGTCACGAGTGGAAGCCAAAGAGTCGTATATCCGGCTCTTTGAGCCGTGGGGCTGGGTGATTGGGACTGGGTTGTATGTGCATGATGTGGTTGCCGAAATTCACATCCTGAAGCTGAACCTGTTCTATGTCATGGGCGGTACTATTGCGATTTTGATTATGCTTCTGGCGGTTATGTTGAGGGGGGGCTGGAGAGCAGATCAGCGTCGAGCAACCGCCGAAATGCGTCTTCAGGAATCCCATGAGCGCTATCTTTCGTTGGTTCGAGCCTCCGCCGAGGGAGTCCTTTTTGTTCGGAATTTCCGATGCGTCTATGCCAATCCTATCTTTCTTGAATTGGCGGGGTGCGACTTGGAGGAGCTGCCACTGCTCGATTGCCAGGAGCTTTTCCCCGGACTTTTGCAGGAATTCTCGAGGAGCATGAATGCCAGCGCCGATGTGTACGTGGAGGCCCTGCTTCAGAGGCGCGATGGCGTCGACTTGAAGTGTCGAGTCGCCCGGAAAGCGATGTCCGAAAAGGGATCGGGTAGTTTTGTGGTTTTGGTACGCCGCCCTGAAGAGGCCGGCGTCCGGTTGTCCGCCAGACCCGATGGTCTATTAAAACGGCTTTTGAATCTACCCTCCTCGGCTGCGGAGGATATTGCTCGGGAAATCGGCATGGCGGAAACCGACGACCAAGTCGTGGGCCTTTGCCGTGGTGTGCCCGGATTGGTAAACGCCATGCTGGAGAGTGGCGCCTCCCCTGGCGCCATGGCGGGCATGATTTCCTCCATCACGGATTCGGCCACAAGCCGATTTGTTGAAATAGCTCAAAAGGAGTTAGGCCCCGCTCCTGTAGGATTTTCATTTGTGGCATTGGGCAGTCAGGGCCGAAAGGAGCAGACTCTTTTCACGGATCAGGATAACGCCATCATTTATGAGGCCCAAGGCCAAGATGTAGACGGGTCGCGGCAGCACTATTTTTCTGCCTTAGCGTTTCGTGTATGCGAGGCCCTGACACGATCCGGTTATCGGGATTGCAAGGGCTTGGTCATGGCCAGCAATCCAAAATGGTGTCAACCGGTGGACGTCTGGAAAGGGTATTTCACGAATTGGATTTCCAAAGCGGACGAACATGAAATGATGGAGGTTGGGACATTTCTTGATTTGCGCTGCGTGAAAGGCGACGAAAACCTGGTCCAACTTCTTCGGACGCACATCCAAAACGAGACTGCGCGGACGCCTTTGTTCTACACGCAAGCGGCCCGGACCGCTCTTCTTTTCAAGAGTCCGCTACGCCTTTTTGGGAATATTGTCACGGCGGGGAGTTCAAAAGAAAAGTCCGGATATCTCGACCTGAAGACGGTCATGATGCCGATTGTCAGCTTTGCACGTCTTTATGCGCTCCATCGAGAGAGCGCTTGCACATCCACCTTGGAGCGGCTCTCGGCGCTGTCCGATAAAGGCGTCCTTTTGCCGTCGCAACATCATGACCTCGTGACCGCCTTTGAAACTTTATTGCGGTTGAGGCTGAGACATCAAGTGATGACGATTCAAAAAGGAGACGAACCGGACAACCTGATAGCGCCATCGTGTCTGGGGCATATTGATGAAGCCGTCCTGAAGGAATGTTTCAAGGAAATCGATCAGATCCAGGATAGAATTAACCGGGATTTTCTGGGGGGCGCGTTGAAACTCTAAATTGTCCTTGCTTCATATCCCGTTTTTGCTTAAACATAACTTTGGTTGTAAAATACATTTATAACCTCTTATCTGGAGCAACTGATGAGTAGTCCGGTGAATATGCGACGTAAAGCCTTTCTTGATTTTGGACTCTTCGGCCTTTTTTTCGTGTTCTACATGGGGGCCGCTATCGTTCAAACTCCTTTGGGTAAAAATGTGGCAACTGTGCCCGTGCTGGGTATGCCATTTGGCTTGCTCATGTCGCTTGCCATATTCCCGGTTTCGTGGCTCATCATCATCATCTGGTTCTGGAAAGCGAAGTAATCACCATGTTAAATGCACTGTGCCATAATCCTGGACCGCTTGCCGTGCTGACAACTCCTGTCGCCGAATCGTCGGGTCCCTCATCTCTCAATGCCGGGATCGTTATAGGGTTTATCCTGTTTTTTGTAATTGCCAGCATCGTAATCACATGGTGGACGAGCCGCTCCAGTAAGTCCGCCGGAGATTTTTATGTGGCAGGAAAAGGGGTCCCGTGGATTCAGGTCGGGATTGCCATGGTCGGCAGCTATCTTTCGGCAGCGAGTTTTCTGGGATGTGCCGGGGATATCGGTGTTTTTGGCATCGACTCCATCTGGTTGTCGATTGGTTTTTTCGGGGGCTATATGGCGGTGTTGCTGCTGATTGCCGGCCCCTTGCGTAATGTGGGGTCGTACACGGTTGCCGGCGCGCTCCATCGGCGTTATCCCGATGACAAAATCAAGCTGTCGATCATGGTTTGTACGGTCATCATTTCAACGTTTTATCTCGTGCCCCAGATGCTGGGCGCCGGATTGCTCTTCGAAATGCTGCTCGGTTGGAACTTCATTGCGGTTATTATCGGGCTCGGCATTCTCATGAGCGTCTACATTATTTTTGGCGGTATGAAGTCGACTCTTTACAATCAAGTCATTCAAGCGGTCTTTTTGTGGGTAGCCATGGTGGTGCTGGTCGTGATGGCCTATTTCATCGTAGGTCACGGTTCTTTTTCAGGAATTTTGGCGACCGCAACTCAGGCGGTTCCGCCCATTCTTGCGGGGAAGAATCCCGCTGTTGTTACCGCCATTGCCCACTTGCCCGCGGATCAGGCGATCATGGTCGCCCGGGAAATGATGCCTTCCGCAGATAGCGTGATGAGTATTGGCGTCAAAAGCAACAACACGCTTGCCATGATCAGCACCGTGATTGCCCTGATTTTCGGGACCGCCGGCCTTCCACATATTTTGATCATGTTTTTTACCGTGCCCAGCGCCAAGGCGGCCAAGAAAAGTGTGACATTTTGCATCGCCGCTTTGGGGATCTTTTATTTGTGCGCCATTGTTTTGGGATTCCTGCTATTCCCGGCTATTTATCCGAAGCTGGTGAGCTGGATTTCACAGGGGCCGACTGGTGTTGGGTTAGCCAAAAACATGGCAGTCTTGGAGATTAGCCAGATGGTGGGGGGGCCCTGGCTGATGGCCATTGGCGCCGCCGGCGCCGTGGCCGCCATTCTCTCTACCGCGGCAGGATTGATGATTACGGTCGCATCCTCCATCAGTCATGATCTTTATAAAGTCTATATTAATCCGGCGGCAACCGAGAAACAGGAACTGGGCATCGCTAAAATCACCACGCTTCTGATGTCCGCCATTGCGGTCGGTTTGGCGGTTTTGCTCAAAAAGGAAAACATTGCATGGCTGGTCATGCTGGCGTTCAGCATTGCTGCCAGTGCTATTTTTCCCGCCATGTTGGCGACGCTCTGGTGGAAACGTGCCACCCGGCAAGGCGTTATTGTCAGCATTCTGACGGGATTAACGATTTCGGTGCTGTTCATCATCATGTTGCTGACCGGCGTCAAGAATGACCCTCTATTTGGACTTCCTACCGCTGGTGGACCAGGTGTTTTCGGCGTCACAGGTGCGTTTTTGGCGCTTATTGTGGTAAGCCTTTTGACCCGTGACACGGGCAAGGACTCAGCCGAGTTCCTGGCACTGGCACATAAATCCGAGGACGATTGAGGGATTGGCTAATTCCACGCTCGCGCTACCGGTCGAGGCGCGGCATCAGGGATAGGAGGATAAAATGGGCCACGCCCTGATCGCCAGCTTATTTCTACTTCTGTCGTGTTTCCCGGCATGGGCGGATCTTTTGAATTCCACCCCTCCGGCGTACCCGGTCAAACTCATTTTCATCCATCATTCCACCGGAGAAAATCTTCTGCGCAATGATTATGGCCGCTTGGGGATTGCGCTTAAAACCAACAACTACTTCGTCAGCGACACGAATTATGGGTGGGGACCGGATTCTATCGGTGACCGCACTGACATTCCCGATTGGATCGAATGGTTCCGGTCCACTTCCACGACAACGGTTGTGGATGCGCTTTTAGCGGAATACGGGAAGCACGCATCGTATTCACGGCTCGCCGCCGATCCTGGGGGTCAAAACTCGATTATACTCGTCAAATCCTGTTTCCCCAACTCTAACCTGGAAGGCAATCCCAATGATCCGCCTTCTTCGGAGGGGTGGTTGACGGTGGGTCACGCCAAGTGGGTTTACAATCAGCTATTGACCTTTTCCCGCGCGCATCCGGACAAACTGTTTGTTGTGATCACCGCGCCGCCCGTCCAGGATCCGACTTATGCTCTTAACGCCCGCGCGTTCAATAACTGGCTCGTTAATCATTGGCTTGTGGACAATCAATATCCATTTAAAAACGTAGCGGTTTTCGATTTTTACAATGTGCTGACTGATCCGCAGGCCCATCACCGATATAACCCCGCCACGGCGACCATCGAGCATAAGGTCGTATCCGGGCACAACACCTCCGCTTTTGCCTCATCGCCAGATGATGACCATCCTAATGTGGCGGGAAGCCAAAAAGCGACATCGGAATTAGTGCCCTTGCTGAACATCTTTTACAATAGCTGGAAAACAGCAAGTCGTGTCCGCACGACAACCGCATATTCCTCTCCCGTGCTGGACGGTTGGATTCTTGAGTCCTCAGAAAACAGCAGCATCGGGGGAGCGGTTAATAATTCGGCCGATACGTTAAGGGTTGGAGACGACATGGCAAATAGGCAATACCGAAGCATTTTGTCATTCAGTTTGAATTTGCCCACCAATGCCGTCATGGCCACCGCTAAGCTTAAGATCAAAACGCATTCACTCGTCGGGACGGATCCGTTTGCGACACACGGAAAACTGCTGGTGGATATCCATAAATTTCGTTTCGGGTCAAGCCCCGCTCTTTTAAATGAGGATTTTCTGGCGGCCGCTAATCAGGCCGCCGCGGCCTCGCTTGCAGGGTCTCCGGTCAATGGTTGGCTGACAGCGGGAATCGCAAGCTCGGGCCTTCCCTATATTAACTCGAAGGGGATCACGCAATTCCGGCTGCGTTTTTCGAAAGGCGATAACGACGATTTCAACGAAGACTTCTATGGTATATATAGCGGCCATACCGCTTCAACCAATCAACCCAAGTTGATCATCCAGTACTATGTTCCGTAAGGAGAATCGAATGGCAACCAACCGATATGCGGTGATCATGTCCGGAGGGCGAGGGGAGCGTTTCTGGCCGCTCAGCACGATCCGCCGTCCCAAGCAACTTCTCTCCCTTATCGGCGGGAAGCCCTTGCTGGCCGCCGCCGTGGATCGGCTTGAGGGCTTCATTCCCAAGGACCGGATCTTTATTGTGACGAGCCGGGAATTGGTCGCTCCCACCCGCGAGATCATGCCCGACTTCCCGGCCGCTCAGATTGTCGGCGAGCCCTGCCGCCGGGATACGGCTGCCGCCGTAGCGTTGGGTTCGGTTTTGGTTGCCATGCGTGATCCGTCTGCCTCATTTTGCGTCCTGACCGCAGACCAGGTGATCCCGGATACGCAGAAGTTCCAATCGGCCTTAAACCGTTGCTTTGACCTCGCCGAGGTCGACGAAGCACTTGTCACCATGGGTATCAATCCAGTTTTCCCCAGCACGGGATTTGGCTATATTGAAGCAGGCGAGCCCTTGCCGGGCAAGGCGAACGAGGTGCCGGCCTTCAAAGCGGTTAGGTTTGTGGAAAAACCGGATGCGGCCACGGCGGCGGCCTATGTCAAAAATGGCCGCTTTTATTGGAATTCAGGGATGTTTTTCTGGAAGGTTTCTTCGATTCAGCAAGCCTTCCGAAAATTTTGCGCCCCTTTGGGTGCGCTTTGTCGTGATCTCGGCGACTGCCAAAATATGAAATCGCTGGCATCCCGACTGGAAAGCGCTTACGCCCCGCTTCAGCGTATCTCCATTGATTATGCCGTGATGGAAAAAGCGTCACCGATCGTCGTGGTCAAGGGGGATTTCGGGTGGGACGACGTCGGATCATGGCCGGCTATCGCGAACCATTTCCCCAAAGATGTCCACGGAAACGTGCTGATTGGTCCGAATGTGACGCTTGATTCGAAAGACAATGTGCTCGTTTCTCCCGATGGCCGCTTGACCGTCCTGCTTGGAATTGATGACCTGATCGTGGTTCAGGCGCCTCAGGTCACGTTGATCTGCCGGAAGGATCGGGCCCAAGATGTTAAAAAAATCGTGCAGCTGCTGGACCAGCAGGATGCCTACAAGTCTTTGATGTAACCAACCAAGGAGGCCTCTGTGCCACGTCGAATGGGTATCGATTACGGAATCAAACGTATGGGCGTGGCGGTTTGCGATCCGGCTGAAATGTTCGCCACGCCGTTATGCGTGGTTCCTGTTCGGGGTGATGCCCATGCGGCGACGGAGGTGAAACGCCTGGTCGATGAAACCGGGGCCCAATCAGTGGTCATCGGCTTACCTGTCAATATGAACGGCACCAAGGGGCCCATGGCAGAAAAGGTCACGGCTTTTGCTGAACGGGTACGTGAATTGACCGGCCTGCCCGTGACCCTGTGGGATGAGCGGTTGACCAGCGCGATGGCCGAACGTACGCTGATTGAAGCGGACGTGCGAAGAGAGAAACGCAAAAACATCGTGGATATGCTGGCGGCACAGTCTATCCTGCAATCCTATATGGATTCGATCCAGCAACCGCCATGAGATACAGGATTACAGTCGCCTACGACGGCACGGTTTATGGTGGCTGGCAAGTGCAGCTTGGCACGGTCACCGTTCAGGAGAAGCTTGAGTTGTCGCTGGAACGGATGACCGGAACACGACCCAAGGTTCATGGCAGTGGACGCACCGACCAAGGCGTTCATGCCGTAGGGCAAGTGGCTCATTTTGATCTGGAGCGCCCGTTTACACCGGTATCCTTGCAGCGGGGGTTGAACGCCCTGTTGCCCTTGGATGTTCGGATTATGGCGTGTGCAAAAACCGAGCCGGATTTCCACGCCCGGCGCTCTGCCATTTGGAAAGAATACCGCTATTTTATCTGGAATGGCCCTGTTGTGCCGCCGCATTTGCGTCTCTATCGGGCGCATGTATCACGGCCCCTTAACGTAACGTCGATGCGCGAAGCCGCCATCCATCTTGTCGGTCGATATGATTTCGCGGCTTTAACTGCCAATCCTAACCGCGTGGTGGAAAGTACGGTAAGAGAGATCAGCCGGTTGGAGGTGCAGAAAAAGGGCCCTGAACTAGTCATGGTGGTCCGTGGAGATGGTTTTTTGTATAAAATGGTAAGAAGCATTGCTGGCGTCCTTATCCGGTTCGGGGAGGGGGCCATGCCGTCCTCTGAAATGGCCCTTATCCGGGAATCAAAAATCCGGACCGCCCGAGTGCCAACCGCACCGGCGCAAGGTCTTTTTCTCTGGCGCGTCGGGTATTGACATGGCATACTTATGAGCTTTATGCAGCCTATTATGCCAATCCTTTCAAATCGACAATCTGGCCGCCGGGGCGTTATTCGCATTATGCCCTCGTTGCTGGCTGCCGATTTCGGTTCTCTGGCGGAGGCCTGCCGCCATGCGATAGAGGCTGGCGGCGATGCCTTGCACATCGACATCATGGATGCGCATTTCGTTCCGAATCTCAGCATGGGTCCGGATGTGGTGAAAATGGCACGCCGGACCGTTTCCGCTGAGCTGCATGTCCACTTAATGATGACCAGGCCGGACCTCTATTTGAAGCGGTTCATCGAGGCTGGCGCCGACACCTTGCTGATTCACATCGAATCGGATTGTGACGTGCGGGTTGCGCTTCAGGAAATCCGGGCACTCGGCGCCAGGCCGGGGATCACCCTGAAGCCCGACACCGCCGCTGAGGCCGTGTTCCCTGTTTTGGAATTCGTAGACGATGTCCTGGTGATGAGCGTACATCCGGGTTATGGCGGTCAGCGCTTCATGGAAACCATGATGCCAAAGATGCGATCCCTCTACGACTACGGGCAGACGCATCATTTGAACTACGATGTGTCGGTGGATGGCGGGATCGACTTGGCGACAGCGCCTATTGCGGCCGCGAACGGCGCTAATCTTTTTGTGGCAGGGACCTCTTTGTTCGGGGCTCCTGACATGAAGACTGCAATTTCAGCCATGCGTGACGGCGCTTGCCGCGTCCACCCTGAAACGATTGATTTCACCCGGAAAGGGGTATAAGGCGTCTATGGCCCGTGACCTGAAACATGTCCGAAACTTCTGCATTATCGCCCATATCGACCATGGGAAGTCGACGCTCGCTGATCGATTGCTCCAGATGACCGGAACTGTTTTGGATCGAGACATGAAGGAACAGTTGCTGGACGGCATGGACCTGGAGCGCGAACGCGGCATCACGATCAAGTCTCATCCCGTCACCATGTACTATAAAGCTCCGGACGGAGAAACCTACGAACTCAATCTGATAGACACGCCCGGACACGTGGACTTCACCTATGAGGTGTCGCGCAGTATGGCGGCCTGTGAAGGCGCTGTACTCCTGATCGACGCGACCCAGGGCGTGGAAGCGCAGACGGTCGCCAACACGTACCTGGCGATTGAGAATAATCTCGAGATTATTCCGGTGCTGAACAAGGTGGACATGCCTACCGCCAAGGCCGACGAAGTGGCCAAGCAAGTTGAGGATATTCTCACGCTGAGCATGGATGGCGCTCCGCGCGTCAGCGCCAAGACCGGACTCAACGTCCAGGATGTCATGAATGCGGTTTTAGCGCGCGTCCCGCCGCCTAAAACGGTTGAGGGAGCGCCTCTTCGCGCCTTGATCTTTGACTCCACCTACGATGCGTTTCGGGGAGTCATCCCATACGTAAGGGTGGTCGATGGCCGCATCAAAGTGGGCGACAAGATTCGCCTCATGGGCAGCGGTTTGCAGACCGAAGTCAAGGAGGTCGGCATTTTCCGGCCGAAACAGATGCCCACGTCATCCTTGGAAGCCGGGCAGGTCGGCTATGTGATTGGCACCATCAAGGAAGCGGAGCAGGTCAAAACGGGTGACACCATCACGGAAGCGAACCGGCCTTCCACCGCACCCTTGCCCGGCTTCCGCGAAGTGCATCCCATGGTGTTCAGTGGCATTTATCCTGTCGACACCGCCGAACTGGAGAAGTTGAAGCACAGCCTTGAAAAACTGAAACTCAATGACAGCTCGCTTGCCTTTCAATCCGAATCTTCCGTGGCGCTCGGGTTTGGCTTCCGCTGTGGATTTTTAGGGCTGCTCCACTTGGAAATAGTCCAGGAACGGCTGCGGCGCGAATTCGACATGGACATCATCAGCACTTATCCTTCCGTGATTTACCGGGTTTATCTTAAGAACGGCGAGTTCCTGGAAATCGACAATCCTCACCACATGCCGGATCCGACGCAGATTGACCGGATGGAGGAGCCTATGATTCGCGCCTTCATTATTTGTCGGAATGAAAACATCGGCGATATTATCCGGATATGCCGGGATCGCCGTGGCGAGGTGGTCAAAACCGATTCCCTGGATACGACCCGGATCATGATGACCTGCCAGCTCCCGTTGAATGAGATCTTGGTGGATTTTCATGATGCCCTGAAAAATGTCAGTAAGGGCTATGCGTCCATGGATTACGAACACAGCGGGTACCAGGAGTCCGACTTGGTCAAGATGGACATCCTGCTGAACGGCGAGTCGGTGGACGCCTTTTCGGCCATTGTTCATCGCAGTAAAGCCGTCTACCGGGGGCGGCAGATGTGCGAAGCGTTGAAAGAAGTGATTCCCTCGCATCAGTTTGCAGTGCCCATCCAGGCCGCGATCAACAAGACCATCGTCGCCCGTGAGACAATCAAAGCCATGCGCAAGGACGTCACGGCGAAATGCTACGGGGGCGATATTTCACGTAAGCGCAAACTGCTGGAACGCCAAAAAGAAGGCAAGAAGAAGATGAAGCAATTCGGAAGCGTGAACGTTCCGCAGGAAGCTTTCATTTCGGTGCTCAAGACCGGTTTTTAACCCAGCAGAGGGAATCGCATGCGCTTTTTTGAAAAACGGCGATTGAGAAAAAAGGCGGACGCTCTTTTGCAAGGAGCCAAACTGGCGCGGAATATGCGCGAGGATATTGCGCCCGGGGCTGACTTGGACCGACTCTCGCTGGCTGAGAACGCCGTTAAAGCGGCCGTCCGGAAATCCGATTCCGCGGCCTTCGAGCAAGCCGCCCAGTCGTTAAGTGACATGGCCCAAGCTGTGTATCCAGCCCCACGGCACCCGGTCGTACGGGAATGGATCGAGTTGATTGTCGTGGCGCTTGCCGTTGCCATGGGATTCCGGACTTATTTGCTTCAACCGTTCAAAATCCCAACCGGATCCATGCAGCCGACTTTGTACGGAATTCACTACAGCCCTGACCGTGCGCCCGCGATATTTCGCGATTTTTTGCCGCTTCGGATGACGCGGTGGCTTGTCACAGGCGAAATGCCGATCGATTTCCGTGCTCCGAATGGAGGCCGGGTGCTCATTGATCCGCGCATACCTGCGCGGTACCCGGATGACCGCTGGATCATCGGAGGAGTTCCTTTCCCCACGTTAATCCCGAAAAACCTCTCGCGCCACGTGGAGCCCGGAGATACGGTGGTGCCGGGCCAGCTTTTGGCCTCGGGTGTCCGGATTGCCGGCGATCACCTGTTTGTCAACAGAATGGCCTGGAACTTTCGACGGCCTAGGGTAGGGGAAGTGATGGTTTTCAGCACTCACGGCATGGACCCTACGCAAATCACCCCCGACACGCATTACATCAAACGTCTGGCGGGCAGGCCGGTTGATCGGCTACGCATTGATCCCCCCATGCTGCTCGTGAATGGAACGCCAACGGATAAGACGCCGGGGATGAAAAAGGTGGTCACCCGGCAGACGGGTTATAATTTCGGTTATCAAAATGGACAACGTCTGCCGGATGTTCAATTCATGCGGACCTCCAGTGAAGAATATGCGGTCCCCGTCGGTCATTATTTTGGTCTCGGCGACAACACGATGAACAGCCGGGACAGTCGCTATTTCGGACCGATACCGGAAGACAAGCTGATGGGACCGGCTTTGCTTGTGTATTGGCCGCTGAGCCTTCGATGGGGCTTGATTGATTAGCGCTTGTTTTAAATGGCTCGATTGATACCTGTTCACATCTTGTGAATCACGGCACTCTGCTCATCTAATATTCAGGATATCAACAGGAATCGCAACTCATTCAACCGCAATTGGTTACGCTATTAACAGATAGCGACGTCGCATAATATATCTTATGTAATGTAGCGTGTCGCCTTGCCTGGTTTTGTGGATGACAGCAGAAATGCTCACCGCAGTTCGTAGACCACTTTAACGGGCTGGCCGGCCCGTTCCAATTCCAGCACAGCCACGTTCAACTGGTTGTTTCCAAAATCTCGGATGAAGCCTTCGGCTACCCGTCGGTTCTGCATAGGGACCGAGTTGACTTTTCGAATCACGTCGCCTTCTTGAAGCCCGACTTCTTTGAAAAACTCCTTTTCGCCCTCAGGAATCAATATGTAACCGTTGATTTTGCGTGATTCGTCATACAAGGGTTTTAAGGAGTCAAACAAGGCCACCAAACGGTCCGCATCCTCCAGGACGGAATTATAGTAGTCCAGCACCTTGCGGCGCTCAATAAGCCAGCGATCCGCCTGTATCTGAACGCCAAATTGGCCCCGGCTTAATATTTCATAGCCTTGGGTTGCGTTTTCAAAGCCATTCGAGCCGCTCCCGGCTTGCGGCGAAGACTGGTTCGTGCCCTGAAATTGAAGCGTCAAGGTGCACGTCACATCGCGCTGAACCAGTTCCACGCGGTTATCGAAGATGCCGCGAACAAATATACCCTCTCCCAGAGAGTCGCCCGGGGATACGATGATGGACTGATTAGACCGCACGAGATCGCATAGAACCGCTTTGGGTATCGCTTGGTCACCGGGCTGGATGACTCGAAATGTACCGGCAAGGCGAAAACGGCTGAAAAGCGAACCCGACACCACACGGATGGCGTCCCCATCCATTCGAAAAGCCGCCCAGGCTTCCAGCGGAATCGAAACCGCCCCGGATTTCGGGGTTTGTTCAAGGCCGGCCTTAGCAGTCGCAGGGCCAGAACAAGCGTTCTTATCCGGGACGGGATCAAACGGATTCGTCACAATCCAAGCGACCCCAAGACCGGCAATCGCCAGCGTGGCCGATAGAGCCACGACGGCTGTTTTCCGGTTTGATAGAAAAAATGAATGTCGAGGGGAAAGGGACATAAGCCGGATTTTGTTCACGTTGGCGTGTCGGTCATTTTTCTACGCGATCAACCCGAAACTGTGTCCCCGAAGGAACGTGAGACGGGCAGCCTCGTCGTTTCCTATTTGATCTTGCTCCGGATGGGGCTTGCCTTGCGAAACCCCCTCGCGGGCGTTTCCGGTGGTCTCTTACACCGCCTTTTCACCCTTACAGTCGCCCTTGCGAACGGCTGCGGTATGTCTCTGTGGCGCTTTCCATTCCTTCCGTTTACCGGAAGGCTTCCCGTCGATTAAGACGGGACACCCTGCCCTGCGGAGTCCGGACTTTCCTCCCCGGAATATCCTTTCGGATATTCCGCAGCGACCGAATCGCCCTTCCCCCTCGACAAAATACAAATCAAAACTCAGGCGTACAGCATGCGGCCGCAGAACGTACAGGTGATGATCTCCACCCGTTTTTTGGCGTCATGCTTTTGTGTGGGCGGAAGCGACATATGGCATCCGCTACAGACACCATTTCTCACTTCCACCAGCGCCCGGTCTTTTTTCTTGTTTAGAATGCGGTCGTAAATCACCAGCCATTGGGGGTCAATGCCCGCGGACATGGCTTGGCGTTCAAGTTTCAATACCGTCAATTCTTTTTGAAGCTCGGCGATTCTGACGTCCAACCCCTTGACGTCCTGCTGCACCATGGAGTCTTCGCCTTTAAGATCGCTTTCTTTCGCCTTGACGACGGCGGCATGCGACTCGGCCATGTCCCAGATTCCAAGAATCTGGTCTTCAATTTTGCTGATTTCCTGTTCGACGGCGCGAATTTGCGACGTCATGGCGGAGTATTCTTTATTGGTCTTGAGATTGCCCTGATCCGTGAGCAATTTCTTTATCTTTTCCCGCCGGCTTTCAATTTCGAGATCAAACATCTTGATCTTGGACTGCTGGATCTTGAGCTTTTCCCGGGCATCCGCAAGCGCGGTCTTGGAATCGCCCATGCGCGACAGCATCTGCTCCTTGCGTGCAGGATTGTCTCGCAACTCCTTCTCGATCTGGAAGATCCGGAGATCCCGTTCCTGCAATTCCAGTAATTTGTCAATCATCGTTTTCCTGCCTCGAGGTATTACAAAGCCTTTGATACTAACACCTCCCCACCCCATGGTCAATCCTTGATCCGGATTTTATTAGGGCCGCCTGCAGCGGTCGGCCCTCTTTACACGATCAAAGAAAGCCGGCCTCGTTTAGCCGTTCCAAGGTCAGAGTCCCGGTGCGGATGTCGCCGCCATTCCGTTCCAGAAAGCCTTTCACGTACTTTCCGAGCATATCGGTTTCCAAGTTGACCGCGTCGCCGTCCCGAATCAGGTGCAACGTGGTTTGACTCCAGGTGTGCGGAATAAGATGAACGGAAAAAGAACCGGTGTTCATCCGGGCCAGCGTCAGGCTGACGCCGTTGACGGTAATGGATCCCTTGAACACCATGCCGCTTAACAAGTCCGCCGAGCAGGCAATCTCCAGCACCCAGTCCGGTCCGGCCCGGCCAATCGACGCCACTGTTCCAACGCCGTCCACGTGGCCGCTGACAAAATGTCCACCCAGTCTCCCATTCGCTTGCAGCGCTCGCTCAAGATTCAGCGGGGAGCCCGCTTTTTTACGCCCCAACGTCGTGCGCGACAGTGTTTCCCTAAGGATATCACAGGTGAAGCCATTCAGGGTGATGGTGGTGATGGTTAAGCAGACGCCTTCCACCGCTACACTTTCCCCCAGGCGAAGCGGGTCAGGCCAGTGCGCCGCATCGATGGCCAGTTGCGCGCCTTCTCCTCGATTCGCAATGCCCAACAACGTTCCAACCCGGTCGACTAGTCCTGTGAACATGCGGTCTCCTCCTCCTGCGTTCGCGGATGAGCCTTGATCAGGATATCCCGGCCCACCCGGGAAACGGACGTAAACGTTAACTTCGGCGTTTCATCCAGCGCCCACCCGGTCCCGCCAAAACCGGAGACAGCCGTTCCGCCCAGAATGCGCGGGGCATAAAACAACCAGTATTCATCAACGAGATCCGCGTGTACCAGAGCTTCGGCCAGTTGCCCGCCCCCTTCACAGACGATGTGCAGGAGTCCCATTTTTCCAAGTCGGTTCATCATTTCGGCCAAATTCACAAGCTTGTCCTGCGACGGCAGGCGCCACACCACAGAACCGTTCGACTCCCATTTTCGGGATCTCGCAGCGGGGCAACTGGTGGACGTCACCAGCAGGGTGTTCATGGCGCAGGCATCTGTAAGCACCGTAGAATTTGCGGGCACAATCCCTTTCCCGTCAACAATGACACGAAAGACGGGATTGGGATCGGAGCCTTGGGGCAAAAGGCTGGGATTATCGGCACAAATGGTATGCGCGCCGACCAAGATGGCATCGGCCCGGCGCCGCAACTTCTGAACTTGCTGCCGGGCTTCCGGGCCGGTAATCCAGCGTGATTGTCCAGCGGCGTCTGCGATTCGGCCATCGGCCGTCATGCCCAGCTTGAGCGTCAGATAGGGCCGGCCGGTTTGTACCCATTTACGAAACGGCGCGACCAGGCGAAGGCATTCGTCTTGAAGCACGCCCTGGGTAGACGGGATTCCGGCCTTTTTGAGAATTTGGTACCCCCGGGACGCGTGACGGGGATTGGGATCGCCAGCTCCGGTCACAACCTGGCGAATACCGGCCTGGATGATGGCCTCGGTACAGGGCGGAGTGCGCCCCCAGGTCGAGCAAGGCTCCAGCGTGATATAAAGGGTGGCGCCCCGGGCAGCTTTTCCGGCCTCGGCCAGCGCGAACACTTCCGCATGAGGCCCTCCGGCTTTCTGGTGCCAACCCCGGCCAACGATTCGACCTTGCTTGACGATGACGGCCCCCACCGGTGGATTGGGTCTTGTCCGCCCCTCCCCTTTGCGAGCCAACCGGATGGCCTCGCGCATCCATTGCCGATCCACCTTGTCAGAAACGGTTTTCATGCCGATTCTGTTTCCCCGGTCAACGACTCGATTCCCAGCAAGGCCCGCACGTATTCGCGCGGATTAAAAGGCACCAGATCGTTCATGCTTTCTCCCAATCCAGCAAAGCGAATCGCGATATTCAGCTCCTTGCGTAAACCCAGGATGAATCCGGCTTTGGAGGATCCGTCCAGCTTGGAAACGATGATTCCGGTTAGCGGGATCACGTCGTGAAAATGTTTAACCTGGGAAATGGCGTTATTCCCCAGCGCAGCGTCCACCACCATCCACACCTCGTGAGGGGCACCGGAAAGGCACTTCCCGAGCGTACGATGAACTTTTCGAAGTTCGTCCATCAGCGGTAGCCGTGTATGCATGCGTCCGGCCGTATCCACCAGCACCAGGTCGATCTTTCGAGTCAGGCCGGCTTTGACCGAGTCAAAGGCCACGGCGGCGGCATCCGACCCTTGTACGCCGGAAACGCATTCACAGCCCACCCGCTCCGCCCAGATGCGAAGCTGGTCCGTTCCAGCCGCGCGAAAGGTGTCGGCGGCCGCCAGAAGAACCGACCGGCCCCGACTCTTGGCGAGATGAGCCAGTTTTGCCGCCGTCGTGGTCTTGCCGGACCCGTTGACGCCAATGAGCAGCACGACGCGCGGCGTTTCCTGGAAAGCCCAATCGAAGCGCACAGCCTCCCCCACTAGCTCCATCATGGCCGTTTCAAGCCGATCCGACAATTCTGATCCAGAACCGTGCCGGCGAACGTCCTCCAGCATCTGGGCGGCCAGCCGGGGCGGAACGTCAGCCTTGATCAGCAATTCCTCAAATTCCTCCAGGGAGCGGGAATCCAAACGACCGGCTCCGACCAGAGCCCGGAACCGGTCCACGATGACCTGCCGCGTACGGGTCAGGGCTTGAAACCACTTCTTCACGGCGCAGGCTCCGGAATGGCTTTCGGATCCGGGTCGGCAGAGGCGTCCTGTTCGTTCACTGTGCGCAGAGGACGATCCAGATCCTTGCTGATCCGGTCCAGCACGCCGTTCACGAACTTGCCCGACACCCCTCCCGAGAAATCACGCGCGATATCCACCGCTTCGTTAATGGAGACCACCGGAGGAATGTCCGTTCGGAATTTCATTTCATAGATTGCAATGCGCAGAACGTTGCGGTCCACCCGCGACATCCGCTTGACTTCCCAATTGTCGGCCACCTTTTTAAGGGTGGCGTCCAGGGCCTCCATATGCTCGAGTACGCCCCAGATCAATTGCTCAGAAAAACCATGGCAATCCGGCGACACGGATTTCTCCTGAAGCGTCCAGAACTCATTCAACGTTTCCTGAATATCGGAGTGCTCGTATTCGATTTCAAAAAGGAACTGAAGCGCGTATTCCCGCGCCTCGCGTCTCATTTTCATGCGTTCATTCATAATTGCTTGAGAAGATTCGCCATTTCAATCGCAGCCTGAGCCGCCGTCCAGCCTTTGTTCCCGGCCTTTGTGCCGGCTCGCTCGACCGCCTGTTCAAGATTTTCCGCGGTGATGACACCGTTGATGACGGGCACTTTCGACTCCAATCCGATCGTAATGAGGGACCTGGAAACCTGGGCGTTGATCATCTCCGCGTGGCGGGTGGCTCCTTGAATCACGCAACCCAGCACGATGACCGCGTGGAATTTTCCGGATTGCGTCAGCTTTTGAGCCGCATAGGGGGTTTCGTTCGCGCCGGGCACCCAGACAACCGTGACGTTGTCGGTCTCCACCCCGTGCCGGATCAGGCAGTCGACCGCCCCGCCGAGGAGCTGTTTGGTGAGGAAATCATTGAACCGGCTGACCACAATACCAACCTTGATCCCGTTCCCGATGAGGGATGCCCCGATTTCTTTCATGACTTTGCTCCCGCGTGTTCGTGTTTGTCTGGTTTAGAGTAAATGACCCATTTTGTCTTTTTTCGTCTGAAGGTACCGGTGGCTATGTTCGCTCGACGGGGTGACAATCGGCACACGTTCTGCGATTTCAAGGCCATACCCCTCAAGCCCCACCACCTTGCGCGGATTGTTTGTAATCAGCCGAATCCGCCGCAAGCCGAGATCCGCCAGAATTTGGGCACCGATTCCATAATCCCTCAAATCCGCGGCAAACCCAAGCCGTTCATTGGCCTCAACCGTGTCCAATCCCTGGTTTTGCTGAAGCGCATAGGCATGGATTTTATTGGCGAGCCCGATCCCCCGCCCTTCCTGGCGCATATACAGGATGACTCCGGCGCCTTCCTTCGCCACCATCGCCATGGCGTGATGTAATTGGTCGCCGCAATCGCACCGTTGGGAGCCAAACACATCGCCGGTCAGGCATTCGCTATGGACGCGGACCAGGGGGCACTCAAAGGAAGTCGAATCCCCCATGATCAGCGCAAGGTGGTGATCGCCGTCAAGAATGGAACGGTACAGCTTGAGCGTGAAGAGCCCGTGCAGGGTGGGCAGCTGGATCGTTTCGACTTTTTCAATCAGTTTTTCACGTTGCTGGCGCCAGGCGATCAACTGGCGGACCGAGGTCATCTTGAGGTTGTGTTTTTTTGCAAAAACGCGGAGTTCGGCGAAGCGCGCCATCTGTCCGTCTTCCCGGAGAATCTCGCAAATAACGCCCGCCGGCTTAAGCCCTGCCAGTCGAGCGAGGTCGACCGCCGCTTCCGTGTGTCCAGCCCGGCGCAAGACGCCGCCTTCCCGTGCCTGCAGGGGGAACGTATGACCCGGGCTTAGAAAGTCACGCCGTGTGTTGGATTCATCAAGCAGGGCCTGGATGGTGCGGGCCCGGTCAGGCGCGCTGATTCCGGTCGTGGTTCCATGCTTGACGTCCACCGTTTCCATAAAGGCGGTTCCGTGCGTGTCCCCATCGCCCGTCCGGGGCATGGGGCCGATTTGAAGTTGTGCCAGCCTGTCGTGGGTCATGGCCGCACAGATCAGCCCCCGGCCATGGGTAACCATGAAGTTGATCGCGGAATCGGTGACGCGCTCAGCGGCCATGACAAGATCCCCCTCGTTTTCACGGGTCTCATCATCGGTGACAATCACCATCTCGCCTTTGCGGATCGCCCCCAGGACCACGTCAATTCCATCCAGCTCAGACGGACTGGCCGGCGATTCCCTGTTATTGCTTTCTGTCATAGTGCCTCAAAAAAAACGCCCGAAGACAATAATGTCTCCGGGCACAACGGGTCGAAGTCGCGTTGCCGCAAGATCGGTTGCTTCTCCCATCCAGACTATACTGTCGGCTCCGGAGCTTCACCGGATCTGTCCCGTCATTCGGCAGGACTCGCGGGCTTTACCGCCGGTCAGGACTTTCCGCCGATGGCGGCAGATCACCTGAATCCCGAAGACATGTCTCTTGCGTTTCTGCCCCCTATTTCATATCTTATTGGCCGTCGAGGCAAGCTAAAAAACAAACTCATTCGAGAAAGGACCTTCCTCATGAATCCTTTGAAAAACACGCCTGTGGTCAAGCTCGGCGTGGTGGGCGTAAGCCGGGACTGCTTCCCGATCGAATTGACTCGGAAACGTCTGCAGGAGGTGGTCGAGCAGTGCCGCAAGTTGAAATTGCCGGTCATTCCCGCTAAAACCATCATTGAAACGGAACGGGACGCTCTGGCCGCCGCCGGGGAATTGCGCGATCAAGGCGTCAACGCCGTCGCCATCTACCTCGGCAATTTCGGGCCCGAAGGACCGACCACGATTTTCGCGCAGAAACTGGGTGTGCCTTTCATGTTGTGCGCGGCGGCGGAGGAAAGCCGAAAAACGCTGATCGACGGACGCGGCGACGCCTATTGCGGCATGTTAAACGCGTCTATTAACTGCGGCCTCCGCAAACTCGTTCCTCATATTCCTCAAATGCCCGTGGGGCTTCCGCGTGAAGTCGCCCGCATGATTGCGCATTTCGTGGACGTGGCCCGCGTCGTGATCGGCGTGCAGAACCTCAAGACGTTCTCATTTGGTCCCCGCCCTCATGATTTTTACGCCTGCAATGCCCCGATCAAGCCTCTCTACGACCTGGGCATTGAGGTCATGGAAAACTCCGAACTCGACATGTTCGAACTCTATCGTTCCATGGCGGACCGGAAAAAGGACATTGAGGCCATTGCCGCGGATATGGCAAAGGAGCTGGGAGCGGGTAATAAAATGCCCCAGAAATTGCTCCAGCTCGCTCAGTTTGAGCTGGCGCTGACCAAGTTTTTCGAGGAAAACCTCGGCTCCCGCCAATTCGGCATTTACGCGAATAAGTGCTGGCCCGCTTTTGAAAAAGCCTTTGGCTTTGTCCCCTGTTATGTCAACAGCCGTCTCGTGGCCCGTGGCATTCCGGCCGCCTGCGAGGTGGACATCTATGGCGGCGTGTCGGAATACATGGCCCAGCTGGCGTCCATGCACCCGGTGACGCTGCTGGACATCAACAACACGGTTCCTGATGACATCAAGATCAAGAACCTGCACGGCGCCAGCCGCGAGGACCTGTTCATGGGGTTCCACTGCGGGAATACACCGGCCTGCTGTTTGTGCGAGGGCGCCTGCATGAAGTTCCAGCTGATCATGCATCGGCTCATGGAGCCGGGCCGCGAGGCGAATATCACCTGCGGCACGCTTGAGGGAACGCTCAAGCCCGGTCCCACCACGGTGTTCCGCCTTCAGAGCACGGCCGACTGCCACCTGCAGTCCTACATCTCAGAAGGTCATATCCTGGACGCGGATCCCGCCTCTTTCGGCGGCATCGGCGTGTTTGGCATGCCCGGGTTCGCGCGCTTCTACCGCCACGTGCTCATCGAAAAACAGTACCCTCACCATGCCGCCATCGCGTTCAAGCATGCGGGCCGGACCTTATTTGACGCGCTCGCCATGCTGGGCGTTTCGGACGTGTCCACCCCTCGGGCGGCCGGCAACCTCTATCCCAGCGAAAACCCCTTCTAAACGAGGACATGATCTCCATGGCAAAGCAAAAACGATACGCATTGGGCTTGGACTACGGCACCAATTCCTGCCGCAGCCTGATCGTGAACCTGGCGGACGGATCCGAAGTCGCCACCGCCGTGTTCCCCTACCCCACCGGCGAGGCCGGCATCGTGCTCGACCCGCGCGATCCCAACCTGGCGCGCCAGAACCCCCAGGATTATATCGACGGATTCATCGCCGTAACCCGCAAGGCGCTCGAACTGGCCAAAAAGAATCGCCCCGGATTCGATCCCGCCGCCATTGTCGGCATCGGGGTGGATACCACCGGCAGCACGCCCATGCCTGTGGACGCGGAGGGAACCCCCCTCTGCATGACTGCCCGGTTCAAAAACCGGCCCGCGGCCATGGCCTGGCTGTGGAAGGACCACACCTCCTTCGCCGAAGCCGCGGCCATCACTCAGAAGGCCGCCAAGCTCCGTCCCCAGTACCTGGCCAAATGCGGCGGCACCTACTCCTCCGAGTGGTTCTGGAGCAAGGTGCTGCATTGCAAGAAAGAGGACCCCGCCGTTTTCAAGGCGGCCGCCAGTTTTGTGGAAATCTGCGACTGGATCCCCGCCGTGCTGGCGGGCGATACCCGGCCCGACCGCCTCATTCGCGGCGTCTGCGCGGCCGGCCACAAGGCCATGTATTGCGAAGAATGGGGCGGATTGCCGGACAAGAAATTCCTGGCCACCCTCGATCCGGACCTGGCGGCCTTGCGTGACCGCCTATTCGACAAGGCCGTTCCCTCTAACCGTCTGGCCGGCCGATTGAGCCCGAAGTGGGCTGCCAAGCTGGGCCTCAAACCCGGAATCGCCATTGCCGCCGGGGCGTTCGACGCCCATATGGGCGGCGTGGGGTGCGGGATCAAGGTCGGCACGCTGGCCAAGATTCTCGGGACCAGCACCTGCGATATGATGGTCTGGCCGGCCACGAATACACTGGCCGACATTCCCGGTGTCTGCGGGATCGTGAAGGGTTCGATTCTACCCGGTGCTTACGGCATAGAAGCCGGGCAATCGGCGGTGGGCGACATCTTCCTCTGGTTCGTCAACCACCTGGTGCCGGACTCCTACGGAAAGACGGTGGACGAAAAGTTCCAACGGCTGAACGAACTGGCGTCCAAACAGAAGGCCGGTGAATCGGGGCTTCTGGCGCTGGACTGGAACAACGGCAACCGCACCATTCTCGTGGATGTGCGACTGAGCGGCCTTCTGCTCGGCCAGACCCTGCACACCGAGGCGCATGAGATCTATCGCGCTTTGATCGAGGCCACCGCGTTCGGCGCGCTGACCATCATCAAGCGCATCGAGGAGTTCAAGGTGCCGGTCCGCGAAATCGTGAACTGCGGCGGCCTGGCCGGCAAGAGCCCGCTGCTGATGCAAATCTATGCGGATGTGACGGGGCGGCCCATGATGGTGTCGCGCAGCGATCAGACTTGCGCGCTGGGCGCCGCGATCTTCGGCGCCGTGGCCGCCGGAAAGGCCGCCAGCGGCTTCCGGAGCGTGGAGCAGGCCCAGAAGGCCATGTGCGGCGTGCGCAAGCATATCTACCGGCCGAATCCTAAGAACCAGGCCGTCTACGCAAAGCTATACCCCCTGTATCGCCGTCTGCATGATTCGTTCGGCATGACTGCCGATGCGGGAGGCCTCCAGGACGTCATGAAGGACCTGATCGCCATCCGCGAGGCGCAACGCAAAGGCTGAGGATCAGCCGGAAGGGCCGTCATGCTGGACGAACTCAAAGTCGCCGTGTGCGAGGCCAATCTCGAACTGGCCCGGCTCAAGCTGGTGGCCCTGACGTGGGGGAACACCAGCGGCGTGGACCGCGCCAAGGGCGTGTTTGTGATCAAGCCCAGCGGCGTGCCCTACGAGACACTGAAGCCCGCCGACATGGTGGTGGTGAGCCTGGAGGACGGGCGCACGGTGGAAGGCAAACTACGCCCCTCGTCCGACACGCCCACGCACCTTCAGCTGTACCGGGCGTTCACCGCGATCGGGGGCATCACACATACGCATAGCTCGTATGCCACCATGTTCGCTCAGGCGGGTCGGGCCATCCCCTGCCTTGGCACCACGCATGCCGATACCTTTCATGGCGAGGTGCCCGTTACCCGGATCCTGAAGCCCGGCGAAGTGGAATCGGATTACGAGGGGAACACCGGCGTGGTGATCGTGGAGCGATTCAAGGGTCTGGATCCCGTGGCCGTGCCGGCTGTCCTGGTGGCCGGGCATGCCCCGTTCGCGTGGGGGAAAAACGCCATGGACTCCGTCCATCACAGCCTGATTCTGGAGGAAGTCGCCAAAATGGCGCTGGGCACATTCCAACTCAATCCGAAGGCCGCCCCTCCCCCGGAATACGTCATCCGCAAGCATTACATGCGAAAGCACGGGCCGAATGCCACCTATGGGCAGGGATGCTAGCACGATAAAACTCGAGATGCCGCAATCCATCACCCGTTAACGCTATCAGTCCCGATCCATCTTCTTCAGCGCCGACTTGACGAAACGCCCGAAGACCTTGTCTTTCTTTCGTTTGTCGACATAGGACCGGGCGTGGTGGTCGGATTCCTTCTTGAGCTTGATGAAGCTGCGATAGCGCTCCTCGCCCAACTCGCCGTTTGCCACCGCGGCCAGGATCGCACAGCCTGGCTCCTTGACGTGATGGCAGTCGGCATAGCGACAGTTGGCTGAAAGAAGGCGAATGTCTTCAAAGCTCTGATCCACCCCGTCGGTGGCGCCCAGCAGGCCTAACTCCTTCATTCCCGGGGAATCAATCAGCATGCCGCCCGGCTCAAGGACAATCAGGTGCCGTCGTGACGTGGTGTGGGTGCCTTCACCCGTTTCACTTACGGGATTCACGCTAAAAAAATCGCCCCCGAGCAGCCTGTTGAGGAGCGTTGTCTTGCCGACTCCCGAGGAGCCCAGCAGGCAGTAGGTCTTTCCCGGCATCAGCACCTTCTTGAATTCGTCAAAGCCGACCCCCGTGACGTTGCTGAGCGCCAGAACGCGGGACGTGATTCCGCTTTCGTGGATAGCCGCCAGCATCTCTTCCAGTTCATCGGGAGCCATCAAGTCGGTCTTGGTCAGGACAAGGATCGGCTCAATATGCCCGTCATGAACGGCTGCGATATAGCGCTCAAGCCGGCGCAAGTTGAAGTCAAAGTGGCAGGACTGCACAATGAAGGCCGCGTCGATATTGGCGGCGATCATTTGAAAATCGACGTCCTTGCCCGCGCATTTGCGGCGCAAGACCGTCTTTCGAGGGAATACCCCATGGATGATGGCCGACGCTTCGGCGTTGTGGTAATGCATCGTGACCCAATCTCCGACGCACGGCAAGTCCATGGGGCTCCGATGATCGAAGCGGAATTTCCCGGACAGTTCAGCCAGGATTTCCCGGCTCTCCGTTCGGAGGAGATACCCGCCCCGGTCCACCGTGGTCACCCGGGCAATGTGCCGCCCCGGTTGAGGCACGCTCCCGGCTTGTGCTTCAAACCACGAATCAAAGCCTAGTTCGCTTAAATGCATATTTCCTTTTCGCTGAACGGGCGCGACCCCGCGCTACATCTCATATAGGGTTTTGTCATGGGTGGGGGCCGCACGATTTTTCCCGGGCAGCTTCCGTGTCTCGCCTGGCGCCAGAGGATCTTCCGCCTCCAGCCGGTCGCCCATTTCGGCTTCCACCGTTTCGGGGTCTTCGCCCGCCTCCAGCCGGCGGATCGCCTCTTCCATCCCCTCGCCCATCTTCATGCCGGTAGCGGCCGTGAACTTCCGCATCAGGTTGGCGGCCTGGCGCGGATCGGCGTCATCCATCCCGGCCGCCTCTTCCGCAAGCGATTCCATCGCCTTTCCCATCCGGGCCTCGTCAAGGTCGGGCCCGCCCATCCCGGCTTCGGCCCCCGCAGGCCCCTCCTTGTGCCGGCCTATGGACGCAAAGGCCGAAACCTCTCGCGACAGCTTGATCTTTTTACACCGCGGGCACACCGGCTGACCGGCCGTATTGATCCGCCGTGAAAAGAAGCTGAAGATCCTGTGGCAGGATTTGCAGTAGAATTCGTAGATGGGCATGCTCTTTTCTCCACGTCACCTGAATTTTTTCAAAAAAGGTTTTGACCGCTTCTTCTTCAGGGTGGCCGGCAATTCGAGGCCGGCGGCTTCCATCAGCTCTGTCAGCTGATCGCGCAGCATCCCGGCGCGCTCAAACGCCAGCGACTCCGCCGCCGCCAGCATCTCGCGCTTGAGCTCCTCCGCGACCTGGTGAACGTCGTAGGATTCGCCCGCTTCCTTGAGCACGTTTTCCTCGATCTCCCCGGCCTTTTTCTCGATCGCCAGGTTGTCCTCGATCTCCTTGACCACGGTCATGGGCGTGATCCCGTGGCGCTCATTATACGCCAGTTGACTGATCCGGCGAGAGGTCGTCACGTCCATCATTCGCTTCATCGAGTCGGTGACCCGGTCAGCATACAGGATCACTTTCCCATCCACATTTCGTGCCGCCCGTCCTGCTGTTTGGATCAGCGAGGTGTCCGACCGCAGAAAGCCCTCCTTGTCCGCATCCAGCACCGCCACCAGCGACACCTCCGGAAGGTCCAGCCCCTCGCGAAGCAGGTTCACGCCCACCAGGCAGTCGAAATCGTGAAGCCGCAGGTGCCGGAGAATCTGAACCCGGTCCAGCGCCGTGATGTCGGAGTGCAGGTATTGGACGCGCAGGCCGGACTCGTTGAGATAGCGGGTGAGATCCTCGGCGGTCTTCTTGGTCAGCGTCGTCACCAGCACCCGCTCCTTGCGTTCGGCATGCTTTTTGACCTCTTCCATCAGGTCGTCGATCTGCCCCGTGAGGGGCCTCACCATCACGGGCGGATCGAGCAAACCCGTGGGCCGGATCAACTGCGGCACCGATTTCGGCGCCATCTGGTGTTCGAAGGGGCCGGGCGTGGCCGACACGAACAACACCTGCCGGACTTTGTTGAGGAATTCGTCGAAATTAAAAGGGCGATTATCACGTGCCGAAGGCAGTCGGAACCCGTATTCAATCAGCCTGTTTTTCCGGGCCTGATCCCCGTTGTACATGGCGCGCAGCTGGGGCATGGACACATGCGATTCATCAATAATGGTCAGGAAGTCGTCCGGGAAATAATGCATGAGCGTTTCGGGCGGTTCTCCGGCCTTGCGCCCGCTCAGGTGCCGGGAATAATTCTCGATGCCGCTGCAATAGCCCACCGCCTTGAGTGTCTCCAGATCGTAGAGCGTCCGCTGCTTGATCCGCTGGGCCTCCAGCAACTTGTTCTGCGATTCAAACTCGCGGATGCGCTCGTCCAGTTCGGCCCGGATCCTGTCCATGGCCTTCTCGATCTTGTCCTGCGGCATCACAAAGTGGTTGGCCGGCGAGACGACAACCCCCGGAAGCTCGGCGATGGCGTTGCCCGTCAGGGGGTCGATTTCCGTGATCTTTTCAACCACATCACCGAAAAAGACGATTCGGAATCCGTTTACATGATAAGAGGGGAAAACGTCCAGCACATCGCCGTGACATCGGAATGTGCCGGGCTCAACGGCGTAATCGTTTCGCGTATACTGGATGTCCACGAGCTTCCGCAGCACCTCGTCGCGGTCGGCCGTTTCATCCTTGCGGAGCCGCACCACCATGGTCCGGTAATCCTCCGGCGAACCCAGCCCGTAGATGCAGGAGACCGAGGCCACAACAATCACGTCCTCGCGTGACAAAAGCGAATTGGTGGCGGCCAGGCGAAGCCGCTCGATCTGTTTGTTGATCGAGGAATCCTTTTCGATGTAGGTATCGGTCTGCGGGATATAGGCTTCGGGCTGATAGTAATCGTAATAACTGATGAAAAACTCCACCGCATTGTGCGGAAAAAAGCCCTTCAGCTCCCCGTACAGCTGGGCGGCCAGCGTCTTGTTGTGGGAAATCACCAGGGTGGGTTTGTTCAGTGATGCGATTACATTGGCCATGGTGAAGGTCTTGCCGGACCCGGTCACGCCTTCCAAGGTCTGGAATCGAGAGCCGTTCTCATACTCACGGCAGAGGGTGGCAATAGCCGTCGGCTGGTCGCCGGTCGGCTGGTAGGGGGAAACAAGGGTGAACAATCGGCTCATAGGTGGGGTGGGCTCAGAGTGTCAGCATGCGGGCCAGGCACAGCCGGGCTTCGGCGGCAAGTTCCGGCGACACCTGCACGCGATTGGCCGCAGGCCAGGTTTCCAGCACGGCGAGCAGGGTTTCGGGCGTGGTCCGGGCCATGTCGGGACAAGTGGACGGAAACAGCGGATGAATACTGAGCCGGCCGGCGTGCTCCTCGGCCAGCCGCTGAACGAGGTGGTTCTCCGTGCCAATGGCGATCTCGCTGCCGTCCGGCGCCTGGCGGACATAGTCGATGAGCTGCGTGGTGGAGCCGTGGAAGTCGCACATTCGCACCACGTCCTTGGGCGCTTCCGGGTGCACAATGACCCGCGCCGCCGGATGGCGGGCCCGGGCATGGAGAACGTGCTCCGCCGTAAAGGCGCGATGCACATGGCAGTACCCCTTCCAGACCACGATTTTTGCGCCCGCCAGCGCTTTGTCCGTCAGTCCACCCTCGGGCTTGAGCGGATCATATACCGCCACCTGACTGTCAGGCAGCCCTAGATCATGGGCCGCGTTGACACCCAGATGTTCATCCGGCAAGAACAGGATCCGCTTGCCGGAATCCAGGACCCATTTGAAAACCCGGACGGCATTGCTGGAGGTGCAGGCGCTCCCCCCGCGACGGCCGCAAAAGGCCTTGATGGCAGCGGAGCTATTCACGTAGACGACCGGGAGCCAGTCCCCCTTCCAAACCGGAGCCAGTCGTTTCGCGCACGCTTCCGCCTGGGAGTCGGTCGCCATGTCGGCCATGGGGCAGCCGGCGGCCGGATCAGGCATATAAACGGACTGGCCCGGCACTTTGAGGATGTCGGCGGTCTCGGCCATGAAGCGGACGCCGCAAAAAACGATTTTTTCGGCGCCGCGCTGGGCGGCGGTCCGGCGGGACAGTTCGAGAGAGTCGCCGGTGGCATCCGCATGGCGCAGGATGGCGCTGTCCTGGTAATAGTGGGCAGGGATGAACAGACGGGCGCCCCATTCTTGGCGCAGGCGGTCAATGGCTCGCTCCACAGTGTTCATGAATACATTCCCTTTCCCCGTATTATAGGCAGGATTATAAATAAATGAAATGGTAAGAAATGATGCCTTGCATCCCCACTTTAAACCTTCTATATTGACTGCCTTTCAACGCGTACCTGTAGCTCAATTGGATAGAGCATCAGACTACGAATCTGAGGGTTGCAGGTTCGATTCCTGCCAGGTACGCCACTAAAATCAAGCCTGTCTACGAGCTTGACCTTGTTTTGCCCTTTCCGTAATTCATAAGTGTGCCCATTTTTGCGCTGTTAATTTTCAAATTCTGATGCCGGACTCCCGCTGCAACATTGAGCACAGTCACGGGAGATTGTCGATGTCCACCCTTTTCAAAAGGTCCAACAGCCCCTATTGGTTTGTCCGCTTCCAGCGTGATGGCAAGGTCCATCACATCAGCACGAAGGAAATAAAGAAATCCGAGGCGGAGAAACCCTTGATCAGGTCTATAGCTCAGGCCAGGCCTTCCGGGACACCCCTCTGCCGCCCATTGAGTGCCTGGAAATCCACATCCAAGACCACCGGATTTATACGTTACCACACGCTACAGACATGTCGCCGCCTCCGCCATGGCTTCCACATTTCGTGGAGGAACATTGGCCAGCAACGCTTCATGGCTGGGGCTGACAATCAAGCGCGGTCCCAGCAGTTTCCGGATTCGCAACACCTCCGCCCTCACTTCGTCAGGAGTCGCATGAACCAAAAGATGTTGCGTATCAACCCCACCCATGAAGGCGATACGCCCTTTGAAATCACGTGCCAACGTCCCGGCGTCCATGTTCGCCGCCAGCGCTTGCAACGGGTGGAGACAATCCACTCCGGCGGCAATCAGGCGATCAACCACTTTGTGAATCGCTCCGCAGGAATGGAGAATGGCCTGATAGCCATGCCGGTGCGCCTGCTGCGTGAACCGCTCGAACCACGGAAGGATGAATTGATCAAACTGGGCCGGCCCACAGATGAGATCAAGCTGGGTGCCGAAATCGTTGCCAAAAAAGAACCCGTCAACCTTATCTCCGGCGACCGCGAAAAACCGCTCGTTTGCTTCGTGGTAAAAACCGCACACCCGGTCCGTCACCGCCTGCACCACTTCGGGATGTGTATACATCTTGACCATGTAGCTCTCCATGCCGAAAAGATCCATGATGTTGTGATAAAAACACGTCCAAAAGCCGCTGGCCCTGTACACCTCTCCCGCTTGGCCCAAGGCGTCGAGACAGGAATCAAAGTCCAGATAATCCGGATTCGGCCAAGAAAACGCCTCAACTTCGCTAACCGTCTCACACTCTGCAAGCGGGCCCGGCGTCCCGTGGGCGTTTTTCTTCAGTCCCCCATCAAACATCGCCCGACCGGCCGGATCCCGGTAGACATCAGGAAAGAACTGCGGACAGACCCAGACCAGATCGTCACCCAGTTTCTGCCGCAGTTCCTGCTCCGTGGTGGTGTGAAAATACCGATGCAATGCCGGCCAACTCTCCTCATGCGGATTGCCCATCCAAAATCCACAACGATCCGCCGGCTCTCCGGCAATAATGGCCTTGATTCTTTGCCTGCTGTTCATTTCGAATGTCACTCTCATCTCGTCTATAATGTTATACGCCCTCTAAATCGTAGATAACCGAACTGTCCGGGGAACGCCCCCTGTTTGAGAGCGTTCCTTCCGGTTATTCGACCACGCGCCGGTCCGGCAACAATTGCAGCATGCCTCGGACGCCGTTGAAATTGGTGCCCGCTATGGTGAGACGCCCCTGATGGCTGATGATCCCGGGCACCTGTGCGCTCGTGTGGCCCGCCCAGGCACAGAGGAAGAGGACGGCTCCGACCCCGCTGGAACACCTGCGACACCACGTCCGGGTCAACGGCTGCGCCATGGAAAAAAAGTCGACAGCGCTGACGTTGCCGCTGTAATCCTGACTCTTCATGGAATAACTCACCGTTTCCTCGTGGGGAAAGCCAAGCCCTTGAACGCAAATCATTAAAAGCTCTACATAGTTAGACAAAAATCACACATAAATGCGCCGCTGTCACGATCAAACGGAGCTTACCAATAACCATCATCAACCGTTCAAAAACAGGTTCTCCCTTGACCGGCAAGGCACGCTTCCAGATAATACCAGCTTTATCAACCGGGTGAGTTCATGGCGGTCCCATCGGCCCCTTCATCTTCGTCAACGCGGCTTTCTCTGGAATCGTTCAACTGGAACGCTTCCCTCCGAAGCATTTTCGACACGGTCTGCGGCATGTCGGGCTTCGTATTTGTGACCTTCACGCTCGCCCTCGGCATCCCCAAGGAACGGCTTGGCGTCATCGCCTCCATCGCGAGTTTCGCGTGCCTGTTCCAAATGCTGGGGCTCATAACCCTGAAAAACATCGGCGATAAAAAGCGATACGCTATCCGTCTGGGCGTGCTGGAGCCCCTGCTCCTGATCATCACCGTGCTGCTGCTTCCGTTCCTCCCCCCGGGGCTCCGATTTCCCGTCCTGTGCATCGCCGTCTTTGTCACAGCGGCGGCCATTAATTTAACCCGCCCGATCACGGACGACTGGCTGGCCTCCTCCATCCCGGGAAGCCTCCGCGGCCGCTACCTGGGCAAGCGCATGCAGATCTCGAGCCTGATCCTGATCCTCGCGCTAGCGGGATCCGGATTCCTGGCCCGCCAACTCTCCAAAGACGACCCGTTCTCCTACGCCTTGTTCCTCACCGCAGGCGCCTTGTTCGGAATCCTGGCCGCCGTCTCCCTGCGGCGCGCCCACCTTCCCGATGTCCCGGGAGTGGATTCTTTTTCCTGGTCGGCTTTCCCCGGCATTCTCCGGAATAAACTCTTCCGAAGCTGCGTGCTGATTAACATCGTCTACAACATCCCGTTCTGGTTCGCCATGCCGTTTTACCAGGTCTTCTACCTCCGCGTCCTGCACATGAACGAAATCGCCATCGCCGGCATGCTCGGCCTCTATTACGTGTTCAAAATCATGTTCTCCCCCATGATCGGCCGCTGGATCTCCCGCTTCGGGGCCAGGGCCATCTTTTTCTGGGTCACGATTCCCTATCTCTATCTCTTCTTCTCGTTCTCCCTCTGCACCCCCGAGCGCACCTGGCCACTCTGGCTGGGATGGATCGGAGCCAGTCTCGCGGACGCCGCCTTCTCGCTCACGCTCACCTCCGTCCTGTATGAATCCATTCCCCGGTCCGGTCCGCGGCGCGCCTATTTCGTGGCCAACAACCTCTTCTCCTTCGCTGCGGCCGGAACCCTGACCGCCTGCGCCACCCTGCTGGCCGAGGCCTTGAAAGACCGCGTGCTGGACTTCGGAACCTGGCATCTCGGACAATTCCACATCCTTTACCTGATCTGCGCCGCCGCCCTGATCCCCCTGGGGTTCGGAAGCGCCTTTTTCCTGCCCGCCCGGAAGCGAAAGGCACAGGCCTCATGAATGTCATCCCGCACACCCGACTCTACCGCCTCCTGGTGCTTGAAAGCGCGGGGAGCGAGATCCAGGTCGCCCTGACGCTCGGTTCATGCTGATTACGACCGTGCCGCCGCCCGCCACGATCACCTCGAACACGCCCGCCTACACCGCCTTCCCGCCTTTTAAAGAGTCCACGGGCCGTCCAAACGGATGACAGCGCCAGCGTCACTCATTTCAGAATGCAATTCTCGCGGGTAATCTGGGAACTGCGTTCCGTGTATTGGTGAAACTCGATCCGTACGCCGCTGGGGTCCGTGGTCCAGAATTGCCAGCTGTTATCGGCCCCGAGCTTTTTCGGCGTCGCTTCGTAGCCGTTTTCCGTGAGGCGCCTGGCAATCGGATCGAGGTCATCAGCCTCCACGCAGAAATGCGTGATGGGGCTGACCGCCTGGGCGTCGACCCCGTCCCGCTGGAAGATCTCGATAAACGAGCCCGGAACCAGTTCCAGGTAGAACCCGGCAACGCGATCATTGCGGATGAAGTCGAAGACTTTCTTCAGCCCCAGCCCGTTGCAGTAGAAACGCTCCGCCGCGCCCAGATCGACCGCCAGCAAACAGACATGCGCAAAGCCCTTGATCATGATTCTTTCCTTTATACGGCACGAGGCGACCGAGGTCACTAAGGAATGGTCGACTCGATTGACCGGAAACCAATTTGCCCAATTAGATTAGCGCCTGGCAAGAACTATTACCGGTTTGTTATACTCCGCTGGCAACTGCTTTCTCGGGTGACACGGCGGAGAGAGTGGACAGCCAGTTCCACGGCAAGGCCACGACATCGGGCGTAATCCGGCGGGGCTTCTCGACCGCACAGACAAGAAGGCCGGGCGCCAGGGAAACTAACGGGTGGGCGACCTTGAAAGCCGCCAGCCCCGAACAATCGCGTGGACGGGGGTTGCTCGTCAGCTTGATCTCCACGGGAAACAGGCAACCGTCCCGCTCCAGAATCAAATCCACTTCCGCGCCGCCGGCCGCCCGCCAATGCCAGAATCCGGGACGCACGCTCAAGGCGTCGGCCTGGCGCCAGATATCGTTGATGATCGCCGTTTCGAACAGCGCGCCAAAAAGGGGATGCCCGGGCAAACCCAGCGGTGACGAAATGCGTTGCCCGTGACAAATGAGCCCCGTGTCCGACAAATACCCTTTAGGCTTGGAAGAAACGCGTTTAACGGCATTGCCTTTCCAGGCTGGAACTTCGAACCATTGAAACGTCCCAGCCAGGATGTCCAGCCATTTTCGGGCTGTCCGGGGGGTGACTCCAATCTCCCGCCCCAGTTGACTGATGTTGACCTCCTGGGCGCTCAAGGATCCGGCCAACCGCAGAAAAAGGCTGAACTGCTGCCAGTCGGAAAGCTCGGCCATCAGCCGGGCATCCCGCTCAATATAGGTCCTTTGGTAGGAATCCCAAAAGGCAGGAATCAAGTCGTTGGCGACCGTCAGGACACCGGGAAGCGTTCCCCTCCAGATCCAGTTGACGGGCGTTTCCATATATCGAAAACCCGGAAACTGTTCCAGCCGGCCCTGCGGGTCAGCAAGCCAATCGGCAAGCCAGCCCGCTTGAGGAGCATCCGCCAACTCGGCCAGACTCAACCCATGCAAGTCGATGAACACCGCCCGCCCGGCAAGGCTCTCGGCAAGAACGCGCATGACCTGCCACTGTTGGGAACCGGTCAAAATGTATTGCCCTGGCGCATCGCCGTTCCGATCCACACGGCGCTTCAGCGCCGCCACCAATTCCGGGGCATATTGAATCTCGTCGAAAATGGCGGGTGACGGATGATTATCGAGAAAAAAATCAGGATCCGCGCGGACATGTTCCACATCTTCCACAGGATCAAAGGTAATAAAATCACGGTCCGGAAAAAGCTTCCGCAAGAGAGTTGTCTTTCCGGTCTGCCTCGCTCCGCTAAGCACGACAACACGAAAGCTCTCGACCGCCTTCTTGATCTTCCCTTGAATAGACCTCTCTTTATACATACCTGTCATTCTGATACTGCGGGTATCATTAAGCAAGTATATTAATGATTAATTTTTCGTAGGGGGCTGCAGAGAGACCACGAGGAACAGCAGCCCGAAAGAGCCGACCGCCAAGACGCTTTCTAAATCCGGCGTTCCGTCAGATCCGTCAGATCCGTCAGAACAGCGTTCGACCCGCCCGCCTCCGAACGCCGCAGAAACCAGGTTCCCAATGCACGGGGCGACAACGGCGCCATCGATAGAATCTGGCCTATCGCGGCTCGTCTCGATGCTCATATTCATGCGTGACGGCCCCCTCACTCGACCGAAAAGATCTCGAAGGTTTGCAGGGCGGGGCCAACCTTCAGCTCGAACGATTCGCCCGCCTTTTTCCCGGAAAGGGCCTGGCCCAGCGGGGACTGGACCGTCACCACGGTGATCTCTTCCCCGTCCACAACCAGTGTCTCGCCGCCGGCCGCCGACCCGAACAGGAGGGTGCTCGAGGTTCCGCTGCCGGCCTTCAGGCGGATCAGGGCGCCGAACTGGACCGGGCTGCCCTTCGGCAGTTCGTTCACCGGCAGCATCTGCAGCGACTCCAACGCGGCGGCCAGATCCTTCACGCGCCTGGCCTGCCCCCGGGCCAGGAACGACTCCTCCAGCTTGAAGGTGTCATACTTGTGCTCCGAGCGGTTCGCCTCGTCCGTGGCGGAGGCAAACGACGATTTCGCCGATGCCGTGATCGCGTCCAGTTCCTGCCGCAACTGGTCGAGGAAACGCTGGTGGATCTCAGGCTTGGTGACGGGCCGTGCTCGTGGACGTGTTTTTTTCATAAAGAGAAAGATGATCGCAGGTTTGCCGGCTGTGGGGGCCAAGGCTTAGCCGTCCCTATTTCGGTATCTCGGCGATCCGGAACGTGCTGATCAGGTGGATCATCACGAAATAGTATTTCCTGAACAGGTTCTTCGGCGCGGTATAGCTGATCATGTAATAATACGGTTCATGGTCGATTATCGACTGCATCTGCTGGTACGCATTTCCGCCGGGCGTCTCAAAACTGGCAACCAGATAGGTCGCCGTGTTTCCGTTCAAATCCCCCGTGTTGCTCTGAATCAGCTTGAATTCGTTCATGGCCTTCCACTGCGACACAATCTCATCGGCCTCACCCTGGAGCGTGCTCCCGGGCTTCTTGTTGATGATCTGGAAATTTACCGTCGCGTCATACTCTTCGGTGCCCTTGGCTCCGCAGAATAGAGCCGTGTCGTCCTTGACCTGCGACTCCCAGTGCGCGGGCAGCTCGGCAACAAACCCGAACTTCTTGTTCACATACTTGTCGTATTTGAGCCCCGCAGGGCCGGCCGCGGCCTCTTCGCCGGACTGGGGATCCCAATCCTTCAGGGGTGACACGACTGGCAGCGCCGGCTTATCCGGGACACCGGTGTTTGCCCCGCTGCTGACATCCTTCTTTTCCCCGTCCCCGGACGACCCGATAATGCCAAGCACAACAAGTATGCCAAGGATGCCCGTCACCACCAGCACAACGGGCATACATCCCCGCTTCTTCGCAGGGCCGGAAGGACTTTCCGTTACCGCCGCCACGGCATTCTTGATGTCCTGTTTTGTAACGAGTTCCTTGTCCGCATTGAAAACACCATTCACCAGGAACTCCGCAGGCATGTCCTTCGCATTCCTATAGGTCCCCGTCTTGGAGCCATACCTAATGACGCCTAGTTTTCGAAGAATATCGATAACGCTCATACTTGCTCCGTTTTGTTGTCAACCGGTCCAGAGGTCAAGCCTGCTAATCACGCCTGCGCCAACCACTGGCGATACCGGGCGATTTTCGCGGAAAACTCCTTGGTCAGCCAGCCATTGATATTGCCATAGTACCAGGCCTCTGGCGGCAAACCCGCCGCCAGCGCCTTGTCCCGCGCCGCCGCCAGGGACAGCACGGCCTGCTCGAGCGCGGCCACGGCTTTTTCCAGCACCGCCGGGTCGCGTGTCGTCATGAATTCCCCGAAGCCGTTCATCGCCTGCTGCTGCTTCGCCATCACGGCAAGTTCGACCGCTTCGAATCGGGCGCGCCCCGTTTCCTGGCGGACCAGGCGGCGCACGCGCTCCGGCCAAGCGGGTTGCAGCGCGGCCTCCAGGTCGCCCGCCGCCTCAGCCAGCTGCGTTGCGGCGTCCGCATAAACCGCCGCCATCTCCCGGCCGAAGGAATCCGTCGTCTCCGGCAGCCACCGGTAATCAAGATAGATATCCACATTGTGGCCGCACATGCGCATGGCCGCCGCGTAGATTTCGGCCCGGCGTGTCAGATACGTGACCCACGGCTGCGACGCGGCGTGGCAAATGGCCCGCCCCAGATCGGCCATGAAGGCGGCGGGCGTCAGATCGGCCTGCCACTGACCCCGGGCAAAGACCAGCATGTTGAACTCGGGCGAAATCGCCGGTCCGCCAACCTGCAGGGACATGTGGCTCTCGATGCCATGCGCCGCATAGGTCTGCATGTCCCCCAGAATGATCGCAGGCAGGAACGGATGGAGCCCGCGAAACAGGATCTGGTCAAAGTAGTACTCGAAGGTGTGGGCATCGTCGATGCCGGCAAAGGTGCGCGTCCACGCCTTGAGCGCGGCGAGATAGAAGCGATTGCGGGCGCAGGACGGATCGTCGAGCCTATGGCCATAGCAACGCTCGCGCGGCGCGAAGAGCAAAAAGCCCTCGCGCGGCGGGGCGATCTGGTTGCCGGGCATCATGGTGTCGTGATACGCGATCACCGGCACCCGCATGGGAAGGCCCGTCCGCGCCAGCGTCTCCCCCATATAGCGCATCGCCAGCATGGCCTGATCCGAGGGCTCCAGCGCCCGGCAGGACGAGCAGAGGCACCACCCGCCCGCCGGGAGATCATCGGCCCAGGCGTGGACGGCGTAGGCGCCCCGGGTCGCCTCCAGTCGCTCCAGATAATGCTGCTGAACAATCCGGGCCGCCTCCGGGTTTGTGACGCAGAGATTGGAGTCCGGATTGCGCTTGCCGCCGAAATCCTCGGGCTGGAACAGGCGAAACAGCTCCGGCTTCTCTGCGAACAGGTCGCGCGGCAGCAGGGAGGCAAGCCCGTGGCCACCGACCTCCAGGCGGATGCCCAGTTCGCGGGCGACCGGCAAATCCTTGATGTCGTGCGAGACCGCGTTAAAACGAAGCTTGGCAAAAAAGCGCAGCCACTCCTCTACCGTGTAATCGGGACTCCCGCAGGGATCCCAAAACACGCCGCGATGCTTAAAGCGTGGATTCACGCGCCATTCGCCGGCCGACATTCGCGGAACCACGCCCCCTTCGGGCATCCACTCGCCGTCCAAACCCGGCAGAAGAAAGAGGACTCCGAGCCTTTCCGCCAGATCATAGACGGCATTCAGCACGCCTTTTTCCGTGGCGGACGAAAGGACGACTCCGTCCGCCGACACCCGCAAGATATAGCCATCCGGCATCATCCCATCCAGCGGCGGCGTCCGCAAAGGAGGGGCGCCCGCGCGCTGAACCAGACACAAACTGAACCCGTCTATACGCGCCACTTGCGTCTCCAGGGTCACAACCCGGCCCAAGCGGCCTAGAATACGCCGGAGTTCCGCCACCGCATAGGCATAGCACGGGGCTCCCGTCGTATCGGCATGCTGAAGAACAATCGGATCGGCAACAACAAACGCGGTCATACGGTCTCCTCGGGTTGACGAGTTCCATGAGAATAAACGCCACGATTATTCGATCGACCGCAAATAGGCGACCGCTTTGCGGATGGCGTCGTAGGGGTTCTCCGACCCTTCGTACTCGATGTTGATGCACCCGCCGTAATTCGCCTGCTGCATGGCTTTGAGAACCGCGGGGTGGTTGAGTATCCCCTCCCCGATCAAGGCCGGCTTGAAGCGTAATCCGTTCAGCATCTCGATGCCGCCCTCTTCCTTGGAGGTCAAGACGGTCCAATCCTTGAAATGGGCATGCGCGGCAGCGGTGGCGCAACGCGCAAACGACTCGGCCGGCTCTTCGCCACTCGCAGCGTTGCCGCTGTCGAAGGTAAGCCCCAGATCCGGCAGATCCCGCTTCGCGTCCAGGAAATCAGCGGCCGTGACAAAGGGACTATTTTTGCCGGGAAAGTTCTCGACCGTCAACCGGATGCCCGCTGCCTTCGCCAGACCCATGATGGGCTTCAATCCCGTCACGTACCGGCGCCGCGTTTCGGCCCGGGGCAGGTCGGCACGGCCATGCGTCACCACCATGATCACCGGCGCGCCCAATATTCCGGCAAACTGGATGGCCTCCTTGATCGCGTCCGAGGCTTTTGAAATGTCCTCCGGCTTGTCGGACATCAATCCTCCGCCGGGCACCGTGTGGCACACCACCGGGATGCCTTTGTCGTCGCACCGTTTCCGCAAATCAGATGCTTTCTGGCCGTGCAACGTCACGAAATCCACGCCGGCCATGCCGATTTCCTTCGTCAGGTTCAGCATTTTGTCGACGTCGAAAACAGCGGGGCCCTGGCGGGCGATCGTATAGCTCATCATGGAATAGCGCATATTCGGTCCTTTGATTAAAACCACTGATTGATGAGACGAAGAGATTCCTCGACGATTTTAGTCCCGGCCTCGGCGGAGGCGGGCGAACTGGCGAACCAGGACCCATAGCCGCCGCCGGCCACGGATCGGGCGGTCGGCAAATATGCACCTTCGCCTGCCAATTGAACCACGAACGTTTGCAGGGCCCGTGACCGCGCCTTGATGCGCTGGCCGAAATCCAGATAATATTCGAACCGGTTTGTGGTCATCGCCACATCCCCGATGCGCATGGCGTGGACCACGACCGGCATTTCCAGATCGCCCGCCTGTTGCCGGGCATGACGCGCCAAGGCCCAGGTGTAATAGACCTTTTGCGCGTAAGGGACCGAATACGCGGCGGAGATCGGATCCGCCTCCTTGATGAGCGCCAGTTTTTGATTGGCTTCCGCAATGATCCTGTTCGACTCGTTTGTTTCCCACGGCGTCAAAAGGCGGCGGGGAACCGGAAAGACGGACTGCTCATGAGTCAGCTCCACGGAGGTCCGGATATCGTTACGGACGGCCGGCAAGGCCTCTTCCACCGCCTGGGAAATGCGCCGGCCAATGACGCGGCGCTGGGCAATAACAAACAACTCGTTGTGGTCCATGAACCCCATCAGCCGGGTCATTCGCTCTTCGGCGGCCTGGTTGATGGTGTGGTGGGGCGATTGGTCGCCCGCGGCGCTACACTGGGGCAGGATGAACAGTCCGGCGCCAAGCCGGCCACGGAGGTCGACCCGGACTTCATGCCAGTAGTCCGCCGAGATTTCGGATAGATTCTCCGTGCATTGCGAGGGGCATGCCACATTGACGAGAACGCCGGTCAATTGGTTTTCGGGGTCGAAGGTGTACAGGAGGTTGACCGAATGATCGCAATTGCCTTCAACGTGTGAAAACATGGGGTCGGCGGTTGACCCGTACATGATCGCTTGGCCATTCAGGTAACAGGATCGGCGATTGAACCCCACGGCGGCAAAGCTTTGTCCCCAGGCAATCCCGCCTAAACGGCGTGCCTGCCAGGCTTCGGCGGCTACCCGGGCCAACCGTTCAGCCAGAAAGTCGCCATAGGCTTCGGGCGCTTTGAAGGAGTCCGGCAACGGGGGATACCAGGATTCCGGGGCGCTTTGCTGGGGCGCCGTATGGGTGTGCGTGCCATGGAGCACAATCTGGTCCGGATTGAATCCCGGCAAGCGCTCGGCGATCAGACGGCGAAACGCCTGTTGAACGTACAGCGAAATCTGGACGCAATCGACCGAAACCAGGATGAAGCCCTGGGCCTGATTCTCGCTTTCCAACGCCAGCGCGGTTGCCGTGATCGGATCCAAGGCGCGGGTGGCGATGCGGACGTTAAACTGGCCTTTCAAATTCACGGGCCAGTCCGGCGTGATATCCACCGAGCTCCAGCCAATTTTGATCGGATTCGATTCTGGCTTCATGGACAACCTCCGTTGATGCCGATGGGTGAAAGAGAAGAACGGCAACAAAATAGATTCAGAGAATAGGCTTAGCGCCGGAGGGAATCAATCAAAACCGCGCCACAACCCACCCGCTCTACAGGGTCCCCGGCCGTTACCGGCAGACCGGGCGGTAGTTCCGGGCGGCCCGCATGAAGGTCACATCGTTCTCGAGCAGGTTTCGAGGGGGATCCGGATCGAAGGGGCCGGCCGACGGCGAGAGAATGAAGCGCCGGCCGTTCACCTCGTCGAGCGTGTCGCGCACGGCGCGCGCCATGGCCGCGGGGGAGCAGGAGCGGAAGTCATCATACTGGATGTTGCCGATCAGGGTGATGCGGTTGGCGGTGGCGGCGTAGGCCTGTGTGTGCGTGCAGTTTCCCACAGGCGGGGCCTCGATGGTATGCAGGCCGTCGGGCGCCATGGCCACGAAGTCGGGCAGCACCTCCCGGATCTGGCCGTGGTAGTGCTGGATGACCTTCTTGCCGGCCGCGTGAATCATCGCGATCAGGTCGCGTTCGAAGGGAACGATCCAGCGCTGGAAGGTGGCGCGGCTGACAAGGGGTGGCGAAGCGAGTTCACTGCCCACGAGGAAATAGACGTCCGCGAGGTCGCGCTCCAGCGCGTAGCGGTAGATGACGCGGAGACGCTCCATGTTCCTCCGGAGCAGATCCTCGACGAGGTCGAGGTGGGTGAGCGACCAGACCGACAGGGATTCCAGGTTGGCGGCGTGGTAGAGCGAATTGATGGGCGAGCCGAGGTCGAGCATCATGGATCCGAGCTCGGGCGGGAATTCGGCTTTTTCGCGCCGGTAGTTTTCCAGTTGCGTGTCCAGCGCGGCCGTGAGGCGGACCGGATCGGTTTCGACGGGGAGCGCGCAATAGGCTTCAAGGTCGGCGTCCTCGATGAGAAATCGTTTGGAGGGATCGGCGGCCGGAACCACCCCGGGCGTGTGGAGGGGGGCGCAAAGGTTGCGCCGGTTCAGCATGATGGCGCCGAGTTCACGAGAGGCCTCGAAGACCGGCCGGTAGCGGGGATGGTTGCGGACATCGACGTAGTACCCGGTCGAATGATAGGGGAAGAGGAGCCAGACGGGGGTTTGATCCGTGGGTTGGCCGCTCAGCGCGGCGAAGAGTCTTTCTCGGGGTGTCATCTCAACCACGTTCATCAACCTCGCTTCTCGATATTCCGCTTCACACCTGTCCCCTCATCCCCTTGCGCGGAGCTGGGAGGGCGCGGCTCCGTCCGCGCCGCGCCGTTTAAGTCCGGCAGCCGCTTTTGCGGATTGCCATCAAAAGCCCGAAGTATCCTTCATGCTTGTATGCCGCTCTTATATCCCGCCCGCCAACCCTCCTCAACCCGATCGTCCACCAATGTGAATGAGAAGACCCGACCCTGGCCCGTTTTGACCCCTCAGTCCCATCGATCCCCTGGAGACGGCCGCATTGCCTGTAGTAGCGCTTCGCCTACTACAGGGTCCCCGGCCGTTACCGGCGGAGGACCCTTCGGTAGCTCAGGGCCGGCCGCCGGCTCCTTTCCTCTGCGCATCCTGCCTTAACTCGCTTCCCCGCCAATTAAACAGCGAAGGCCCCTCAGCTTTCCCTGCTGCCACTCGGCCATCTAATTTCTACTTACAGGGCTGACCCCAATCCTAGGCGAAGCTCACGTCCGAAGCCCGGCGCGATTAGCAACGGAATTCGACAAGCAGGCAGGCGTGCGGGCTCAAATCGGCCGCCAGACGACCGTGCCGGACCGGGACAGGCTCCCCGGTCCAGAAATTCCGGGCGTCCCCGCCAGGCAGGTCCCGGCCCGTCAAGTCCAGCGAGACGCGCCGGGCCCGGTCGCTCCAGTTGACCAGCAGCACGCGCTGCCCGCCCCGAACCGACTGCACCCAGAAGCTCGGCCGGGCGCTGCGGAACAGGTCCAGCGGCACGCCGGCTCCGCCGCGCTCCGCGGCCACAGTCCGCCTCACCAGGTCCAGCCCCGCGGCGTTGAGCTTGGTCAGGTCGTCCGAAAGATTCACCGCGCCGCCCGAAATCAACACCAGGCTCAGCAGGGTGCGGGCCTCGTCCAGGGTGAGGGTTGCGAGCACGTAGGGCTCGAGCTTGGCCTCCCGCATCTCCGGCTTTACGAACACCAGACACGGGCGCAGCCGCGTGAGGTCCGGGTCGACTGACGTCTGGGGCCCCCGGCAGAGGGCGAAGTCCGGATCGTTCCCCCACAGCCGGCCCTGCGCCCACCAGCGCCCCGCGATGGAGGCGACGTTCTCCTTGACGCAGTCCCACTTGGCATGGATGTCGCCGGAGGTCCTCACCTCGTCCACGAATTCCGTGCCGGCCATGAAGTCGTAGCCGCAGCCCATGATCCGGCCGCGGCCCTTCAGCGCCTGGTGCGCCGTCTCGACCAGCATGCGGACAATCTGCCCGCGCGGCACCGCCGGATCGGCAAAGACCGGCGCCTTGAGCGTCTGCACCAGGAAATCCAGCTTGAAATAGCGGTAGCCCATGCCCGCGTAGCGGTCAAAGAGGTCGTGGATCCAGCGGCGCGTCTTCGGCACGGTCGGGTCAAGCACAAACCCGAACCGCTCCATGCAGGAAAAGGCCAGGCAGGGCAGCCCGCTGCGCCCCCGGGCCAGCATGTCCATGTCCCACTGCGCGATCCGGGCATGCGGTTCGATGACCGCGGGCGCGATCCAGAGCCCGGGCTCGAAGCCCAGGGTTGTCAGCCGCTTGGCCAGCCACTTCATGCCGTGCGGGAAGAGCGGGTTGGCGTCCCACTCGCCATAGCAGTACTGCCAGCCGTCGTCCACGATGATCCGCTTCACATGCCGGCGCAGCACGGGATCGGCGGCGATGAACTCCGCATTCTTCAGCACCGCCTCTTCAGTGATTGTCCAACGGTAGTAATCCCAGGAGTTCCAGCCGGCCACGGCGGCCAGCGTCTTCACAACCCCGCGCTCGCCCTCGGCCCAGGCCTCCATCAGGGCATGGCCGTCGGCGGCGGCATACATGGTCACCGGCTCGGCCCGCACCCGCCCGGACGTCCCCTCCTCCACCGGCGTGCCCGCCGTCAGGTCCAGAACCGCCCCGCCCTTGACGCGGCCATGCACGGCCGACGGCTGCTCCTGCCGCAGCGGATGGGCAACCTGGAGCGTGTCACCCCGCCGCGTGATCATGGTCTGCAGGAAGCTCCGGAACGCCTCCTCCCGGGCGGCCGGCAGTGGAATCGCCTCGCACCCGCCCGCCGAGCGGCCGTGAACCAGCAGATGGTCGGCCCGGAGGCTCCGCACGGCCAGCGGAATGAGCTCCGTGACGCGCGCGCCCTTGGCCAACCGGCCTGCCATTTCAAGCCGGAGCCCCGGAACGCCCCGGGCATTGGTTGCGGCCGAAAAAACCAGCGTCCATTGCCCCGACCTCGTGGCGCCTTCCAGCCGCAGGCGGTCGCCTGTGCGCGTCCCCGCCGTCCAGGTGATGTGCTCCAGCACCCCGTCGTCCCGCTTGACAAACGTTCCGCAGCCGGACAAGTCGAACCCGGGAAACCGGATCGCATACCGACCGCGCCTTCGGTCCACGGCCAGCGTCACCTCGCCCCACGACTCCTGAATCATTTCGTTCATCCGCACTCCTTTAACCGCGTAAAGGGGTCTTTCATATCACTACTGTCCGGTTAAATTTGAGCCAATCACGCGATCAGCCTTGTAGATACGCACTGTAACGAATGTCATGAGATTTTTCGATTTCAATTTGCGGCTCCTTTGGGCCAGCCTTTCCTCCAACCAAACGAGGGAAGGCGCTCATCAT
>CAMDGM010000010.1 GCA_945898015.1 PVC group bacterium
GGCGCCCGGCTCGCGGGCGTCTGCGATGCCGACCCCGCCCGGGCCCGCGAAATCGGCGAACGCTACGGCGCCCCCGTCTACGACTCGCCCGCCGAGCTCGCCGAGCATGTCGATGCCGCCAGCATCGTTGTGCCCACGGACAAGCACGCCGAAACGGCGTTGCCCCTGATCGCGCGAGGACTCCACCTGCTGGTGGAAAAACCGATCGCCGCCACCCTGGAGGAATCCGAGGCCATGATGGCCGCCGCCGCCCGGCACGGCACCATTCTCCAGGTCGGCCACGTGGAACGGTTCAACCCCGTGATGTCCGTCCTGGAAGAGGTGCTCCACAATCCCCGGTTCTTCGAAGCCACCCGGCTCGCGCCCTTTCCCCCGCCCCGGCCGGGCCTGACCCCCCGTGGCACGGAGGTGAGCGTGGTGCTCGACCTCATGATCCACGACCTCGAAGTGATCCTGCATCTCGTCCGCTCGCCCCTGAAGGAACTCCACGCCTGCGGCGTGCCCGTGCTCAGCCCGAGCGAGGATATCGCCAACGTCCGGCTCCTCTTTGAAAACGGCTGCGTGGCCAACATCACCGCCAGCCGCGTCAGCCAGGACAAGGTGCGCAAAATCCGGGTGTTCCAGCCCGACGCCTATGTGTCCCTCGACTACCAGAACCAGACCGGCCGGATCATCCGCCGAGAAAACAACGTGATCGTGCCCTCCGAGGTGCCGATCGAGAAAAGCGACGCCCTGGAACGCGAACTCGCCTCTTTCATCTCCTGCGTGCACAACCGCCACGAACCGGTGGTGGGCGGCCGCCACGCCTTCGAGGCGCTGAAACTGGCCATGGCCATCTGCCGTCACATCCGGGCCGGGGGTTCCTGATGGCCGGCCGTTCCCTCATGATCATTGCCGGGGAGGTGTCGGGCGACAACCTAGCCGCCGGCCTGATCCGCGCCCTGCGGAAACGCGACCCCAACCTGCATTTTTTCGGAATCGGCGGCGAGGCGCTCCGGGCCGAAGGCGTGGATATTCTCCAGGATAACTCCGCCATGGCCGTCATGGGCTTCACCGAGGTGTTCGTACGGCTCGCTTTTTTCCGCCGGATCTTCAATCAGATGACGGAAATTGCGGCCACCCGCCGACCCGCCGCCGTGATCCTGGTGGACTATCCGGGCTTCAACCTCCGCTTCGCCGGCGTCATGCGGAAGCTCGGCATTCCCGTCATTTACTACGTCTGCCCCCAGGTCTGGGCCTGGAATCGCCAGCGCATCCCCAAAATGGCCCGATCGGTGAACCGCCTGCTCACCATCTTCCCGTTCGAAAAAGACCTGCTGGCGGACTCCGGCATGAAGATCGATTTTGTGGGCCACCCGCTCGTGGCGCCGGCGTTGGCGCAGCGACTGGCACAACCCCAGCCGCTCCCCGGGTCGGGCACCCCCCGCCTCGCCCTCTTGCCGGGCAGCCGCCGTCACGAGATCGACCGGCTTCTCCCCGTCATGCTGGAAGCCGCCACGCTTCTCGAACGCGACTTCCCGACGCTTTCCTGCCTGGTGGCCTGCCCCACCGAATCCGCGGCCCTCGATATGGAGAAACGCCTCGCCTGTCATGGCGGAGCCAAGCCTTCCCGGCTCGTTGCCGTGGGGGGCGTGACCCGCGAAGTGCTCAAGCAGGCCCACGCCGCGGCCGTAGCCTCGGGCACCGCCACGGTGGAAACCGCGCTCATGCGCTGTCCCATGGTAGTCGTCTACCGCACCGCGCGACTCACCTATGCCCTCGCCCGCCTGCTCGTCAAAGTCCCCTTCATCGGCATGGTGAATCTCGTGGCCGGCCGGGCTGTCTGTCCCGAACTGGTGCAGCACGCCCTCACACCGGACTCCCTGTCCACCGCGTTGCGCCCCTTGCTTTCACCCACGGCCGAACGAACCGCCATGCTGACCGGATTGGACGAGGTGATCCATCGCCTGGGCGAACCGGGGGCGGACGACCGCGCCGCCGCCTGCGTGCTGGAGGAAATAGAACGGTAGGAAATAGAACCGGCATTTTGATTGGAATCCACTCCGGGCCTGCTATGATACGGGAAATGAGGGAGCCTTCCATGGATTGCCTTGCCCGTGCCCGAGAAGTCCTGCAAATTGAAGTCGAAGGCCTTCAACGCGTCAGCCATCATCTCGGAGAAGGCTTCGAGCGCGCGGCGGCCCTGCTCATCAACTGCCTGGCCAAAGGCGGAAAAATCGTGGTGACTGGCATCGGCAAAAACCTGCCAATCGCCGAAAAAATAGCCGCCACGTTCGCCAGCACCGGATCCACCAGCGTGACGCTCAATCCCGTCCAGGCCATGCACGGCGACCTGGGCATCCTGCAGCCCGACGACGTCCTGCTCGCGCTCAGCTACAGCGGCGAATCCGAGGAGATCGTCAACCTCATCCCGATCGTCCGCCGGAACGGGCTCAAGATCATCGCCCTGACCGGGGCCCCCGACAGCGCCCTCGGCCGCCACAGCGACGTGATCGTCCCCATCACCGTCGACCGCGAAGCCTGCCCGTTCAACATGGCCCCCACCACGTCCACCACCGTCACCCTCGCGGTCGGGGACGCGCTGGCCCTCGTCCTGCTGGAAATGCGGGGATTCAACCGCGACGACTACGCCAAGCTTCACCCGAGCGGCGCCATCGGGCGCACCCTTCTGTTGCGGGTCGGGGACATCATGCGCACGGGCGAACGGCTCGCCACCGTCCGGACCGGATCCCGCATCAAGGAGGTGCTCCTGACCATGACCAACACGCGTTCCGGATCGGCCGGAATCGTGGACGACGAGGGACGCCTGCTGGGTATCTTCACCGACGGCGACCTGCGCCGCCAGCTCTCGCGCCGGGCCGACGTGATGGAATGCCGGGTCGACGACGTCATGATCCAAAACCCGATCTGCATCCATCCGGAAGCCCTGGCGGTGGATGTGCTCAAACTCTTTGAAACCCACAAGATCGACGACATCCTGGTGGTAGACCCCAAAACCGGCAAACTTGTCGGAGCGATCGACGTGCAGGATCTGCCCCGGCTCAAGATCATGTAACCCCCTCTTCCCCCCATGGTTTTCAGCTCACTTTTATTCCTGTTCCTCTTCCTGCCGGTCGCCCTGGGCGTCTATTACCTGACCCCGGCCCGGTATCGGAATTTTCCGGCCCTGGCGGCCAGCCTTCTCTTCTTTGCCTGGGGCGCGCCCCGGATCGTATTTGTCCTCATGGTCACCTGCCTGTTGGACTTCCTGGCGGGCACCCGGCTCCAGCCCGGAGCCGTACCCGAATCCCGGCGAAAGGCCATTCTCGCCCTTTCCATCTCCATCAACCTGGCGCTGCTGCTCTACTTCAAATATGCCAACTTTCTGGTGGATCAGGTCAACGCCCTGCTGGCCACGGGCGGATGGACCGGACTATCCTGGACCCGAGTGGTCCTTCCCATCGGGATCTCCTTCTTCACGTTCCACAAAATCAGCTATCTGGTGGACGTTTTTCGCGGCACCGCCACCCCCGCCGCATCCTACGGCCGCTATCTTCTCTACATCGCCCTTTACCCCCAGCTGATCGCAGGCCCCATTATCCGCTATCACGACGTGTATCAACAGCTGGGCTCGCGCGTCTATTCCCCCGGGCTATTCCTCGACGGAGCGTGGCGTTTTTCGATCGGACTCGGCAAGAAAGTGCTGATCGCCAACACGCTGGCCACGGCGGCGGATGCGGCGTTCGCCGCCGGGCCCGACTCCTTGCCCTGCGGCGCCGCCTGGCTGGGCCTGTTCGCCTATGCCCTGCAGATTTATTATGACTTCTCGGGATATTCGGACATGGCTATCGGCCTGGGGCGGATGATGGGATTCCATTTTCTGGAAAACTTCAACTTCCCCTACATCGCGGCGAGCATCACCGAGTTCTGGAAACGCTGGCACATCTCCCTCACCAATTTCATGCGGGAGTACCTGTATTTTGCGCTGGGCGGCAACCGCGTCTCCCGGGTCCGCACCTATTTCAACCTCTGGATCGTCTTTCTCATTTCAGGCTTCTGGCACGGCGCGGCCTGGTCCTTCGTGCTCTGGGGCGGGTTTCACGGCCTCTGCCTCTCCGTCGAGCGGGCGCTCAAGGATCACGGCGTCCGGCCCCTGCCAAAAGGCGTGGCCGTCCCCCTCACCTTCTTGCTGGCCTGCATGGGCTGGGTGCTGTTCCGGGCCGAGACAGCGGGCCAGGCGCTCGACTATTTCCAGGCCTTGGCCAACGCCACCCCGGCCGCCGCCGGGCTCGGAAAAATATCGGCCCCCTTCGTGGACCCGCACTTCATCACGGCATTTGCCATCGCCATGATCGGAGCGTTTGCCCCGCTTCTGGGACTCGGACGCCTGCTCCCCTCTGACGGGGGCAACGCCAAACCCGCCCCGAGCACGAGCGCGCTGACGATGCGGTTCGCGCTCTCCTCGGCGTTGGTGCTGGCCTCGGCCATGGCTCTGGCCATGGGCGGATTCAACCCCTTCATCTACTTCCGGTTTTAAACATGACCCAAACACCGCCAACCCCGCGATCCGTTTCCCGCGCCCGCCGAAACCTCGAACGGCTTTTTGTCGCCGTCTTTGCCCTCCTGCTGAGCCTGCCCCTGTTTCAACAGGCAACCGGGATCCCCAAGGACATCCGTCTGGCCGGGGTGGAAATACGGAAACCCACGCCGGTGTTTACCTGGGCCGCCTGGTTTGATGGCAACTACGCCGCCGCGGTCGACAACTGGCTGCTCGGCGATGTCGGGCTGCGCGGTTTCCTGGTACACCTGGCCTGTCAGGCCAATTACTCCCTGTTCGGGAAAATCGGCATGAGCGGCGGCACGGATGTCGTCGAAGGGCGCGATCACTGGCTCTTTGAACGGGCGTATATCAAATGGGCCGTCCGCCAGCCCCCCATGGGCGCAAAAAACGCCGTCCGTTTTTCCGAACAAGCGGCGCTCCTCCAACAGGAGCTCGCCCGCCGCGGAATCGCCTTCGCCCTCGTGATCGCACCCAGCAAAGCGCAAATCATGCCGGACTATCTGCCGCCGGAAATCGCGCTGCCCGCGCGCAATGCCACGGACGCCTATTCGCGCCTGATACCCGAACTGGAAAAACGGGGGGTCCAATTGCTCGACGGGCACCGTCTGTTTCTAACACTGAAAAACACGGAACCCCATCTCTTCCCGCCCACCGGCACCCATTGGAGTTATTACGCCGCCTGGCTGACCTGGCAGGCACTCGCCAACCGCCTTCGCGCCCATTCCAGCTGCGCGGAACTGCCTGTTCAACCGATTGAAAAAATCGTCTGGACGACGCCACAAGGATCGGACGACGACCTGCGCCAATTGCTGAATCTCTGGCATTTCGAGCCCGGCGGACCGGCGCGGCTTCCTTATCCCATCATCTCGCCGGCGCCCCAGCCGCTCCAGGATCGCTACAGCGCACTGGTGGTGGGCGACAGCTTCTCTTTAACCCTGATCGACGCCATGGCCCGGACCGGCACGTTCCGTCAAATCGACCTGCTGTACTACTTTAAACGGCACCTGACGTATCCCTCCCCCTCCTTTGCCCAATCGGCCGACCGCCTGATCGCGGATGAAGGGATTGATATGGGACCGCTCGACAAGGGCAATATGGGATGGGAGGACCTCCTCCAAAACCGACAAATGGTCATTTTAACCCTGAACGAAATCCACATCAAAGACGCCGGCTGGGGATTCCTTGACGCCATGCTGGCCGAGCTCAATCCGGATCAGCGCACCACCAGCACCGTCACCAGTCCCGCCAGCAGGCAATAGGGGCCAAACCACCACAGCCGATTGGAGGCCAGGAGGCGGTTCAGCGCGATCATCGTGAAGAAACCCACCACGGCCGCGATCGCAAAGCCCATGACCATACTCCCGGTGGACACGGCGGGGGCCACCCCCGACTTGACCACTTTCAACAACGTCAGCCCCAGGGCGCCGGCCAGCAGAGGAATCGCCATCAGGAACGAGAACTGGGCCGATTCGCGACCCTCGGCCCCCGCCAGTCGACCGGCGGTGATGGTTGTACCCGAACGGCTGACTCCGGGCAAAAGCGAAAGAATCTGGGCCACCCCCACAACCAGGGCCTGGCGGATCGACAAATGCCCGGACCGGGAGATCGGCGCAAATATCTTGGGGAGCAAAAGTATCAGGCCCGTTCCCATCAGGCAGAAACCCACCAGGCGGGGCGAATCAAAGGCGGCATCAATCCGGTCTTCCAGCAACACCCCGGCCACCGCGGCGGGAATACACCCGAGAATAAGCGCACCCACATCGCGCCGGGCGGTCCCGAACCCCTGGAAGAAATCGACCGCCAACTCCATCAGACGAACCCGGTAATACGCCACAATGGCCAGGAGGGTGCCGCCGTGCAACACCGCCTCCAGCACCGCGCCCGGGGATTGCAGCTTGAGCAAGGTTTTTCCCAGCACAAGATGCCCGGAACTGCTGACCGGCAGGATCTCGGTAACGCCCTGCAACACGGCCAACACCGCCACTTTGATCGTTTCTGCCGACATGCCGCACCTCCGGTTCCGGGTCACAGGCCCGGCTTAACTCATTCCGCTTCGCCTTCTTTCGCCAGCTTATAACTCACATACAGGGCTTCCACTTTCCCCCGCGCCCACGGAGTTCGGCGCAAAAACTTCAAGCTTGAGCTCATGCTGGGATCCAGCATGAAACACCGGATGGGGATCTGTTTCCCCAACTGGTCCCACCCATATTGCTCGAGCAATTCCGCCAGCATGTTCGCCAGCGTCACGCCATGAAGAGGATCGCGGGGATGCGATTGATTCATGGGCAAGACTCTACCAGAGAACCCGCCTGGAAAACACGTGAAAATATGACTCCCGTCCACCTCGCCCATCGCCCGCCGAATATAACCGTCAAATCGGAGGTTGACCTTCCGGAAACGACCCCTTACTTTCCCCTCATGTCGAACGCACCCGTGACAAACAGCAACGTCGCTATCGTCATCCTGAACTACAAGAATTACGGGGATACGATTGCGTGCCTGCGCGCCTTGACCGCGATCACCTATCCCCATACCGACACCATCATTGTTGACAATGACTCGCAAAACGACTCGCTTGACTATATCCGGCAAGACCTGTCGGCCCGACAGGTCGACCACGCTTGCATACGCGAAGACGACATCGCCGCCAGCGGCGGCAAGCCGGAAACAACGATTCTCATCCAATCCTCCCGCAACCGGGGATACGCGGCGGGCAACAACCTGGGCATCCGGCTGGCCTTGGCGAAAGGCGCGTCATACGTCCTCCTCTTGAACAACGACACGCGGGTTGAAAAAGGATTTCTCGAGCCCCTGGTTCGCTATGCCGAGACGCACGAGCATGTGGCCGCCGTGGGGCCGAAGGTCCTGGATGCCCACGGTCAAATTGACCGCCAGTGCGCCCGGCGCCGCATCACGCCGTGGTACTTTTTTTTCGCTAACGGCCTCGGCAAACGCCTGTTTCCCGATAACCGCTGGATTCGACGACACACTTACCAAGACGAATACGCCTTCGAGAACCCCCAAGAGGTCGAGGTCCTTTCGGGGTGTTGCATGTTAATCAAAAGCAGCGTCTTCCGGCGACTGGGACTGCTCGACGAGAACACCTTCTTGTATTACGAAGAGATGATTTTCCACGAACTCCTCCGGCATGCCGGCCTGACCTCGGCCGTGGTGCCCCAAAGCGTGATTGTCCACCGCCACGGGCAGTCCACCGCGCTCACCCCGAAAAAAACATTAAAAAGAATTGGCGACGCCAGCCTGCTCTATTACCTGACGCATTACCGGCATTACAGCCGGTTCACCGCGGCCGTCATCATGCTATCCCGATACCGGCCCAAACGCATCTTCCGCATCCTGTGGAACGCCCAGCGTTAAAACGCCGGGGGTGAGGTTGACAGGCCGGAAAAGCTGGAGTACTCTATCCGGATTCTGAAAAGGAAGCCTTTATGAAACGCCTCGGTCTTACCCTGTTCTGCGGATTGGCCACGCTTGCGCCCCTCTTCTTCCTCGGTTGCGAGGTTGCCTCTTCGGCCTCAAGAGACACCCAGCTGACACTGGAACCCCGGAACGTGCGCCTTCCGGCTTACCGATCACAAGCATTCACCGTCTCCGGCGGATACGACTACGAATGGTCGTTGAAAGATGAAACCTGGGGCCGGTTGAACAAGCGCACCGGCAACGAGGTCATCTACACCAGCGAAACCACCAATTCCGTGGTGCAGCTATTAACCGTGACCTCGTTCATTCTCGGCTCCGGCAGCAGTTCCACCAACAGCGTCGGATCCCATGAAAACGACCCCGTCACCGCCACCGCCTATATCACCCACACACCCTGAGCGGACGGTTCCCCTCATATTTCCGGCGATGATATGATTCTCTCCAGCCTGCAAAACCCGCGCATCAAGGACGTGGTTAAGCTGCGCCAACGCTCCCACCGCGACGAGGCGGGCCTCATGCTGGTGGAAGGCTATCGCGAAATTCTCCGCGCCCTGGAAAACGGGCACGCTCCCACGCAACTATTCACCTGCCCCGCGCTGTTCCTGGGTGAAAACGAGCCGGCCCTGATCGCCCGATGCTCGGCGGCCGGCGCCGACCTGGTCGAATGCTCGGCGGCCGTGTTCGAAAAAATCGCCTATCGTGACAGGCCCGAAGGCCTGCTCGCCCTGGTTCCGCAGCTCCGCTGCTCGCTGGCCCACTTGCAGATGCCACCAACCCCCCTGATCCTCGTCGCTGAATCCATCGAAAAGCCTGGCAATCTAGGGACCCTGCTCCGCTCGGCGGACGCGGCGGGCGCGCATGCCGTCATCGTGGCCGATCCGCTCACCGACATTCACAATCCGAACGTGATCCGCGCCAGCACCGGCATGGTGTTCGCCGTGCCGTTGGCGGTGGCTGAAACAGCCGAGGTGCTGGCCTGGCTGCGCGCGCAGAAAATTCGAATCCTGGCCGCCACGCCGCACACGGACCGGGATTACACCGACGTCGACCTGACCCAGGGCGTGGCGATCGTGGTCGGCACCGAACAGCTCGGCCTCAGCGACGTCTGGATGAAAGCCGCCGACCTCCAGGTCCGCATCCCCATGCTCGGCAAGGCCGACTCACTCAATGTCGCCCAGGCCGCCACCCTGCTCCTCTACGAAGCGGTCCGCCAGCGGCGCGCCCGTTAATTCTGTTCAGCGCCATTCGTGCTTCGGGTACTTGCGCTGAAGCTCCTGCTTCACCTTGGGATAGGACTCCCGCCAAAACCCGCGCAAATCCTGGGTAATCTGCACCGGCCGCTGGCTCGGGGCCAGAATATGAACCTGCAGCGGAACACGGCCCATCGCAATTTTCGGAGTCTCGTTCACGCCATACAACTCCTGAATGCGCATGGCCATGTGCGGAGGAGCGCCCGCCGCGTAGACCACTTTCGCCTTCTTCCCATTCGACAACTCCATCCGCTCGGGCGCATGACGCTCCACCAAAGCCCGCTGCGCACCTGACAGCCAGGCCAGAATGACCGGCAGGGCGGGCCTGTCCTTGATGTCCTTGTAAGACACCGCGCCCAGGCATAATTGCTGGACCAAAAACTCCCGTTCCGGCCCGCCGATCGCCGCAAGGCCCAGATCGGGGCACACCTGGACCAGGAAATTGAGCCGGAGAATCCATTGCTCCGCGGCGTGACCCCACCCCTGAAGCGTCAATCGCCCCTTGTTAACCTCCTCGGCCAGCAGGGCGGCGGCTTCCGCCTCGGGCGGACGGTCCAACCGCTTGCTCTCCAGCGGAAGATCATGATAGAGGTACTCCGTTTCGGCCGTCACCCGCTTCGCCGCCGGATCCCAGGCCACCCGGACCTGACGGGTGAAATGCTTCGGGAACAACGTTTCCAGCCATTCCCGCTCAATCGACGTGGCGAGACTCAGGCGGACTTCAATCTCGCCGCGCGCCGCCTCGATTTCACGGATTTCGGCCGCCACCACGAGCGAAGAACCCCGGACCGTACTTTCCCTGGCCAGCACACCGCGACGGCCATGCACAATCTGGCATCTCAAGGTTCCCCCGTCGAACCGCTTGGCCACGTGATCCGGAAACGCGGTCAGCACACAGCGGGCTACCGATTCGGCGTCCGCCTCCGCATCGACAATCCGCAGTCCTGACCGCCGGGCCAGCCGCAGGAAAAGATCCGCCGCCGCACCGGCCTGGCGAGCGGCCTGGGCATGAATGCCGAGCCGTTTGCACGTCTCAAGCTCATAGCCCGCCGCCTCGGCGTGACGCCAGGCCCGGATCAGGCGTGCAAAATCGGAATCGGACTCCTCGCCCAGCGCCCGCTCCCGCCGCTCCTGGGTGTCGGCATCCGTCCGTCGCACCAACAGGTGGCGCCCTTCCGTCAGGGCCGCAATCCAGGCCGCCTCGCGAACACAGCCGAACGATTCCGCGGCAATCAGCATGCGGGAATAGCGGGGGTGCAACGGGAACGCGGCCATACGCCGGCCCAGGTCCGTGATTCCGCCCGCCCGCCCGTCGATCGCGCCCAAATCATCCAGCAGGGTTTCAGCCCGGACCAGCGCCTTTTCCTCAGGCGCATCAAGCCACGGAAACGCCCGACCATCGTCAATCCCGGCCGCCTTGAGCAACAGAACCGCCTCGGACAGATCGATCCGCCGCACTTCCGGCAGCTCTGCGGCTGGACGGCCCGCCTGTTCGCGCTCGCTCCACAAACGGACGCAGACGCCGGGGGCGGTGCGCCCGGCCCGGCCGGCCCGTTGGTCGGCCGAAGCCTTGCTGATGGCTTCCACAAGCAACGTGTTAATCCCGCGCCAGGGATCGAACCGGGGCACTCGGGCCAGCCCGCTATCGATCACCATCTGGACGCCATCGATGGTGAGCGACGTTTCCGCCACATTGGTGGCCACCACAACCTTGCGCCGCTCGGTCCGGGCTACGGCCGCATCCTGCGCCTCGGTTGACAGCTCGCCATGAAGCGGCAGCACGGTCAGGCCACGACAGGAGGAACGCGCCTGAATGGCCTGGATGGTGCGTCCAATTTCATAGGCCCCGGGCATGAACACCAGCGCGTCGCCGGGCCTGCCGTCGGCCAGAAGGCGGTCCAGCGCCTCCGCCGCCGCGTCCCACGGAGGCGTGCGCGCCGGGTCAAGGGACTTCTCCAGGTACCGGATCTCCACGGGATAAAGACGCCCCTCGGCCCGCAGAATGGAACAATCCCCCAAATGCCGCTTCAACGGCGCTGTTTCCAGCGTCGCGGACATGACGCCCAGCAACAGGTCGGGCCTACGCGCGGCTTGAACCCGCAACGCCATCCCCAAGGTGAGGTCTCCATACAAATGCCGCTCATGAAACTCGTCGAACAGAATGGCGTTAACGCCTTTCAGGTCGGGGTCCGACAAAATCCGGCGTAACAGAATGCCTTCCGTGACATACACGATCCGGGTGGCCGGGGAGGTGACATTATCGAACCGGACCTGGTAGCCCACCTCCCCGCCGGGGTGCCCCCCCCGCTCGCGGGCCACGCGAGCGGCCAGGAGGCGGGCCGCCAGGCGACGCGGCTGGAGAATCACCACGCATCCGTTTCCGGCCACGCCACGATCCAGCAATATTTGAGGAACCTGGGTTGATTTTCCAGAGCCGGTGGGCGCCGTAAGAATGAAACGCCGGGCGCGGCCCGTTTCGCGGACCAAATCCTCTTCCAGCTCAAAGATCGGGAGGTCCCGGCTCATTCCAACACCGCACGCTCACGCCATTTCGCAATCGTGGCGGGCCCCACTCCTTTAAGCATGGAGAGGGCCTCCCACGACTTCCAGGGCCGCCCCTCGATGATCCGCCGGGCGGTCACGTCGCCGACCCCGGGAATCGTCTTCAAGTCCTCTTCGGTTGCGAAATTCAGGCGCACCGGACCCGATGTCACCGCCTCCGCCGCCTTAACCGTGTCTCGAACCGAATCCAGGTCATGCTCCTCACGCCGCCGTTCTGCCCGAAGGCCGACCAGCTGATCAGGATCCGAATCCGCCCAGGCGCCACGACGCTGGATCATGGCCGCCGCCTCGAGATCGGCCATCCTGGCCTTATACTCGTCCTGGGGAATACCGGCTGGCGTTTCACGACCCATGCCATAAGCCCGGGCCAGGCCCTGCCGGACAAGCGCTTCGGCCAGATCCTGCCCGTCCGCCGTCCGGACAAACGCATAGTACCGCTTATCCCCGCTTCGGCCCATGGCATTGACAAAGGCGGTATGGAACGTAAACGGCTTCGACAGCGCCTTTCTGGTGAAGGCCGAGGCGGTACGGCCATACTGGATGACATTCGTCTCCGAGGGCAGCCCGAAATACCGCCGCTGCTCGCGAACTCGCTTGAAATCCGCGTCCTGCGTCGCCCGGGACTCGGGGCAATCCGCATAATAAAGCCGCAAATGCTGGCGAACCCCCCCTGCCATAACGATGAAACTGTCACCGTCGTTGGCCGGATGATCCGCCACCAGCACGGCATTGGAAAACACCTGGAGCGTCAACGGGGGCGCCGCCCGGACAGAGAAAGAAGCGAACCCGGCAAGCGCCACGATCGCGCAGCGGCCAAGGAACCTTCGTGCGGGAAAAAGCGGACGGCTCATCCTCCACTCCCGATTTTAGAATGGCCAAACCCGGCCGATCCACGCCGCCAGGATCGGATACCCGAACAAATAAAACAACCAGTTGACCGCCAGCGCATAAAGCGAGGCAAACACGTCATCAATCACAATCCCATAGCCCCCCTCCAGGCTCTGCAAACCACGGGCCGGCCAGGGCTTGACGATATCAAAAACACGACTGGTCACAAAGGCAAACACCATCATCAAGGGCGCTTGATGAAGCGGAATTCCAATGACAGCGATCGGCAAAGTCAGGTATTCATCCGCCACAATCCGGCCGTCGTCCTTGCTCCCGAACCAGGATTCGGCACGATCACAAAAAGGGACGGCGAGCGAGGCCAGGAACAAGGCAGCCAGGACTTGCCAGTGAACACCCAGCAGCGACAACGCCCAGATCAACGGCAGTCCCAAAAGAGCGCCCACGGTGCCGGACGCAAACGGACTGAGTCCCAGGCCGAAGCCCGTGGCGATCGCAAGCGCCGTTTTCACAGCAGGCCGAGTGTTATCCCAATGTCCCACAGAAACCTCGCTTGTCGCGGCTCCCTAACCCACTTCCTTAATCGCATACCGCTGCGACCCCAGGCCATGGGTTTCCAATGCCTGGACCTGGACCCAGGGATCCTTCCCGTGAATCTGCTCGAAAAGATGCTTCCCCTTGGCCAGTTTCCGTTTACCGATCATGGTCCCGGGAATCAGGTTCTCCGCCTTAATGGCATCCAGACAGGCCGACTCAAGGGCCACCATATCCAGGGAACCCATGATTCCGATATCCGGGACTAGGCTTGGCGTCGTGATACCCCAGCAGTCGCAAAACATGGTAATTTGGGTCAACACGTTAAGGTGAAGCACCCGGCCGGGGGCAAACGATCCCAGCACGTTCTTGGTCACCAGCGCCATGCCCTCCTGGAAATCCCGGAACCCGCTCCGGTCGCGCATCGTCAGCGCCTTGGTCGGGCAGGCGGCCACGCAATGCCGGCAATAGCGGCAATGATGAAAGAATATCTTGAGGTTCTTTTCCTTCTTATCCAGCGTGATCGCGTTCGTATCGCACGCCTTGACGCAGCGGCCGCAGAACACACAGGCGGCCTTATTCCAATCGATTCCGCCCTCGAGGGCATGGATTTTCGTCCGCGTCGGGCCGTCCACGCAGCCCATGGCAATGTTCTTGCAGGCGCCGCCGTACCCGCAATCGCCGTGGCCCTTTACGTGGGAAAGATTGATCAGGCAGGGCGCGTCCCAGATGGTGCCATAGATGCGGGCCTTGTCGAGCTGCTTGAACCCGATTTCACGTTCAACGACATACGTATCGTACGGGCCTCCGGCGGCGACAATGGGGCAGCCGAGGGTTTCGGTCGTATAGCCGCGATCCGCGGCGGCGGCCACCGTCCCAAAACCGGCTTCGACGACAAACGGCTTCCCGCCGGACGCCTTAACGGCGTTAACCACCATGCGAACCAGCAGCGGATGGATGGTGGAATAACCGAGATTGCCGCCCAGATGCATCTTGATCGGCACCGCCTTCCCCTGGCAGAGATGCTTCAGGTCAAACTGGGCCAGCATCCGTTCAAGCTTGGCGGGCAGGGTCGCCGAACCTTCGGGGCGGGCAACGCCCACCGAAGCAAAATAGACCGTCGATGACGCACTCTTTTTCACGCGACCTCTTTCTCGAAATACTCCACAAACTCTTTGAATGACTCAAAACGCAAGTCGGGCTTCTCAGAACCCGGCCCCCCGATTCCATAGCGCATCATCACCGTACGGATTCCGGCACGGCGCCCCGATTCCAGATCCGTCCAGTTATCCCCCACCATCCAACTGGAGCCACGATCCCAGCCTAAATGGGCCATGATTGCCTCCAGCATGGCCGGATGCGGTTTGAGCTCGGGCACACTCCCCGCTCCAAAGACCGCGTCAAAACAGGATCGTAGTTGCAACTTGCTCAGAAGCGCTTCGGTCATGTCCACCGGTTTGTTGGTCGCCACCGCCAACAGATGACCGTTCGACCGGAGCCGCTCCACCCCCTCGAGAACACCCGCATACGGACGGGTAAGCTCACATAAATGGGCGAGATAATGGAGTTTTTGACGTTGAACAGCCCGATCAATATCCGCACCGGGAAGATCCTGAAGCGCACGCGTCATCAACAAACGAATGCCATCCCCGATGTACCCCCCCACCTGCTCCACAGGAAGGGGGCCGAGCCCAAACTCAGAACGGGTCACATTCACCGCCGTGGAAAGATCACCCACCGAATCGACAAGTGTTCCGTCCAGATCAAAAATAAACAGCTGGCGGGACACGCTTACTTCGCCGCAGCCACCGGAGCTTCAGGAGCCGGAGCCACAACAGCAGCCGGGGCCGCTGCGGGAACGACAGGCGCCACCGTCACGGCAGGGGCGGAAGAAGCCGCTTCCGCCACCGGGGCTTCGGGTGTCACCGTCACGGCAGGAGCTTCGGGCGCGGCTTCCACATCCTCACCCTCTTCCGCTCCCCCACCGGCAGCCTGACGAGCCGCTTCGGCCAACTTCTGCGCCTGAATTTCCTGATCCAAAGCCGGATCCACCACCACCTTGGCATCCGCACGCAACTGGTCAATGAAGGGAGGAATAACCTTGCGACTCTTCATCATTTTCAGGTAATCCTCAATTTTCGCCTTCACTTCGACAAGCGGGAGGGTGCGACCGGTTGTCTTGTCGATCACCTTAATCACGTGATAGCCGAATTGCGTTTCCACAACCTGCCCGAGCGTATTGGTCTCCTGGGTGAAAGCCGCTTCCTCAAACGCGGGCACCATCTGCCCCTTGCCGAATTTCGGCAGCAGGCCGCCCTCCTTGGAGGAGGGGCAGTCGGAATTGGCTTTTGCCAGCGTCGCAAAATCAGCGCCGCCCTCAATCTGCTTGCGAAGATCGTCAATCTTGGCCTTCTTGGCCGCCTTGGCGGCGGCGTCATCCTTCTCGTCCACCTTCACCAGGATGTGACGGGCCGAGACTTGGGCGGGCTCTTCAAACGCGGACTTCTGCTTGGCGTAAAATTCAGCGACTTCCGCATCGGCCACATCGCCAATCACCACATCAAACAACTTCTTGATGGGGAGATCCTTTTTCAGACGGGCCTTGAACACCTCCGCCGTCATATTTTCCGTTTCCAGCACCTTTTCAAGCGTCATGTCCGGAGGAAGCCGCTTGGTGATGTCGGCAATCGCCTTGTCGATATCGGCATCGGTCACCGTAATGCCGCGCTTCCCCACCTCGGATTCGAGAAGTGTGGTGACAATGAACGACTGGGCCGCCTGAACGCGCATCTGGCTGCGATAGGTCGCCGCCTGTTCCGGGGGAACCATGGAGGCAACCTGCTGATACTGCTCGTCGGCCTGCTTGACCAATTCACCTTCGGTCAACTTTTTGTCGTTGACCTGGATCACCACCTTGGCGGGATCCGCGACCGGCATGGCGGCCTGCGGTTTGGCCGGTGTACCCTCCTGGGACTTGGGCATGACCACGGGAGCCTTGTCGCCCGCTGCGGGCTTGGCCTTTTCCGCCTGAGGAGAGCATCCCGCCACCATGAAACCGGCGCAGACTAACGACAAACCAACCTGACGAAACAACGTTTGATCCTGACGCATGTGACTCCTTTACGGACACTGGGTTTCCCGCCGGAACCGCTCGACCGAGCGGTACGGTACCGGGCGTGAAAATCGCCATCTATTAAATATAGCCGGTTGACCCGGGTCTTTCCAGTTTAAAAAAAAGGAAAATCCATGAGGAAAATCCATGATCCCTAGCCAACGGCTGCGGAACCCAGCCGCTTGGTATAAATCACCATCGAATCGTCGGGCCCGTAATAATCACGGATAACCGCAGACTCGTGATATCCACACTTCAGATAAAACCCGCGAGTGGGCAAATAATCAGCCCGGCCGGAGGTCTCCAGCACGCTGATCCGCCCTCCCCGTTCGCGAATACAGGCCTCCGCATGGTCCAGCAAGGCCCGGCCCAGGCTTCGCTTCTGGAAATCGGGATCCACCACAATCCAATAAACATCCCAGGTTCCCACCGTGCACGGAGTCGGGCCACAACAAATCCAACCGGCCACCAACCCCTCCACTTCAATCACGAATGACTGGTAATGCCCGCCCGGTCCGGCGCGCAGCGCATCATCCAGCACTTCGCGCGCGATTTCGACTTCATCGGGCCGGAAAAACCCCGTTTTCTGTGTAAACCCGAGGATTCGATCCCGATCCGCCGGTTCGCTGCGCCGGATGTTATGCCCCCCGCGGCCCACGCGGCCAACGGGAACCGCCACACGTTCGGGCCCCAATCCCAAACGGATCTGGGCATTCCGGAGAATGGTTTCCACAAACTCCGGAAAAGACAAGCCGCCGGCCTCCAAGGCTTTCGCAAACCCCGCGTCTGGCGAAATATCGGGATTCGGATTCACCTCGATCACGGTCAGGGCTCCGGAGGCGTCCATCCTCAAATCCACGCGTGCGTAATCGCGGCAACCCAGGGCCTGCCACGCCTCCTGAGAGCAGGCGCACAAGCGAGCGCGTTCCGCCTCGGACACGCAGGCGGGCAACACGCGCAGCGTGTGCTTGTATTCGAACGAATCCGGATGCCATTTCGCCTCGTAGCCCACAATGCGCGGGCGGTCCGGCCCGAACCCCTTGAACTCAATCTCCGCAACGGGCATGCAGCGAACCTCGTCCCCGACCTGCAGCAGGGATACGTTGAACTCACGCGTCCCGCAAAAGGCCTCCACCACGGCCGGTTGGTGAAACTGATCGTGAATGCGGCGAACCGCTTTTTGCAAATCCATTCCGGGCCACGAAACCACCGAGCGCGCGTCGATCCCCTCACTGCCATCGCAGCGCACGGGTTTGACGATATAGACACCCGGAACAAAGGCGTCAGCCGAAAGGGCCTGGCCCGGCGCCACCACGCGGCCGGCCGGCACCGGCACGCCGACCGCGGCCAGAACCGTTTTGGCCACGCCCTTGTCCAACGCCAAGTCCAACGCGCGAGTCGTGTTTCCCGTCACACTCCGTCCAAACGCATGACAAACCGCCGGCACGAGATTGGCATCCTCCGGACAATCGGGGAAACCCTCAACAAGGTTGACGATCAACCGGGCCGGATAGGTGATCAACAAGGCGGGAAGATCCCGCAATGTTTTAAGCCCGGCTTTGACAAAAGGAATGTGAAGTTGCTCCAGGGCGGCTTCCAGCGCTGCAACTTCGGCAAGAATGCCACATTCGCTCTCCGCGTCCGTCTGGGGCGCATTGTAGATCAGGAGAACTGATTCGCCGAACCGTTTCATCCCGCTACACGTCAGCCATCGGGCGCCGGGCCTGAATCCGGGCCCGCCGAGTCGTCCGCTCGCTGCCCGCTGGAATCAACGCCGAAACCCGGCCGTTCGCCACCTGCCAGACCCCCCGGGCGGCGCCACAATCCGAAACCGGCGCGGCCTCCGCTTCGGTCCGGTAGTGGGGTTCGGGATAGCTCATCATCATGCCTTCAAAATTCCGAAGCACCGTATGCGTCGGGCTCGTGGAAACAATATAGTTCGGAAGCAACGGCACTTTGCCGCCGCCGTGAGGCGTATCCACCACAAAGGTCGGGATGGCCAGACCGCTGACCCGCCCACGCAAATATTCCATGATTTCCAATCCCTTGGTGAGTGGCGTACGGAAATGTTCGACACCACGCACCAGGTCACACTGGAAGAGGTAATAGGGCTTCACCCGGGCGCGCAACAACCCCCGGCAAAGCTGGGCCATAAGCTCAGGGTCGTCGTTCACCCCGCGGAGCAACACGGTCTGGTTGCCCATCGGGATGCCGGCATCCACGAGCGCGCCGCAAGCGGCGATGGCTTCGGGCGTCAGCTCCTGAGGATGATTAAAGTGGGTGTTGACCCAGATCGGCTGGTATTTCTTCAGCATCGTCGTAAGCTCGGACGTAATGCGCATCGGCATCACCACGGGAGTTCGGGTGCCAAGCCGGATCAACTCCACGCTGGGAACACTGCGGATGGCCTCCAGCAGGCGCTCGAGCGCAGGCGTATCCATGGTCAGCGGATCGCCTCCGGAAATGATCACATCCTTGACTTCCGGATGCTGGACCAGATACTCGTGGATTTGGCGGATGCGACAGGCGGAGATGGTCACTTCCCGGGTGCCGGCCACACGCTTGCGCGTACAATGCCGGCAATACATGGAACACATCGTCGTGGCCATAACAAGCGCACGATCACGATACCGGTGAACCAGGCCGGGCACCGGCATGTCGCTCTCCTCCTCAAGCGGATCCGAGCGCAAAAAGGGAGGATCTGTCAATTCCTGGGCTTGCGGAACGGACATACGGAAAACAGGATCCAAATCATCCATACGCCGGATGAGGGAGGCGTAATAAGGCGTAATGGCCAGAGGATATTTTTCAGCCACTTCGATCAGGCTGGAGCTCAAGCTGAGTTCAGGGAAACATTCCTGAAGGGCGCCAACAGACCGGATTCGGTTCCTAACCTGCCACTTCCAGTCGTTCCATTTAGGATTGGCTTTATCAAGCCGGGACGGAAAGGAACCCGATGTTTCCGCATCCCGGGGTGCCGCGGCGCGCGGCTGACTAAGCAACGGAGGTTCGTCTAACGTGATCGGACATTCACCAGTTATGCCTGTGTCCATCTGTTTTCCTGATCTTCCTTTCCTGTATATACCGGCCCTAGTCACCGCAATCTAACTCAACCACAACAGGTTGTACACTTTCTATTTCTATAATTTGTAGAAACATTAATTCATTTTGCGGAATAGTCAATGCGAACCCGTGATTTTTTAATCTTTTCTAACCTCCAGGCCTCTCACTTTGTGGCTGGAGCCAGGGCTTTCTTCTGATCGTTCGCCAGAACCGATCCAAGGTAAGCCACATAGGCAGCCGCCCCACCCGCCCGGTAGCCCGTCTGTTCAACCAGATTGCCTTCAGGATTCAAGATCAAAACCGTCGGAAATCCTTCCACTCCATACTGCCTGGATAAGCGCTCATTCTGCGCCTTGACCGTGGCGGGCTGCGGCGTGCGGCGTGGAAAATCGAGCATCACCAGGACTAGATTCTTAACCGCAAAATCCTGAAACTCTTTTTTACTGAACACTTCCTTGTCCAGTTTGATGCACCATCCGCACCAATCAGACCCGGAAAAATCCAGCAGCATATACTTGTGTTCCGCTTTTGCTTTTGCGGAAGCCGCGACAAAGTCCGTCGACCATAAAGACGTCACGGCCGGCGTGGCTTCCACGGTCGCCTCCTTGGATTGGCCCGAACATGCTACCGACAAAATCGCAACCAGACTCAAACCGACTAGATACTTCATCATAATTGGCTCCTTTTTTTTAATCATACACCTTCCCTCTTGGCCTTTTCAACCCCGGACTTTGTCCTATTACATAAATAATTCATTTCGCCCGCAATATTTTCGCGCACATGACCGTTTAACCTAATAACAGGCATCGTGCCGATCAAACAAAACTCAACAGGAGACAGGAATCATGAAGTTTCAAAGGCTGGCAATGGGAGTGTTATGCGCAGGAGCCATGAGCATGGTGGCCGTCCAAGCCGAAGAGGCGACAACCGTAAAAGAGCACGGCAAAGGCATCACCAAGGAAAAGAGCAAATTTGAAGTGGCCGACACAGACGGGAATGGCTCGATCTCGATGGATGAGTTCAAAGTCCTTTTCGCAAAAAGGCAGCTGAAAAATACGGCCAAGGCTGGCGAAGCGACCGCTCCGGCGCCAACCGCGGAAGAACAATTCAACCAATTCGACACCGACAAAAGCGGCAGCCTTTCCAAGGAAGAGCTGAAGGCCGGGCATGAAAAAGGGAAAAAGCCTCATAAAGCCGACAAAAACGACCAGAAGGCCGGCGAAGAAAAAACGGGCGCCAACTAACCGGTTCGACGCCGCTTGAAAAACACGAAACCCGCCACGGTGTTAACTGTGGCGGGTTTTGTTTTAGGACGTCTTTTCCTATTGGACGCTCCGGGGCGCAAGGCGTAAACTTGTCCGCATCAACAAGAAGACATGCGAATGAAGCCCGCCTCATACCCATTACCTGTCAAGCACTCCGCCTTCTCGCTCATGCTGGCGGTATTGATCCCGTTTACTGTATTCGCAGACCGAATCCTTTTAAAAAACGGGAACACCATCGAGGGCATTGTTTCTCGTGAATCCGAATCCAGCGTCACTATTCGCCTGGGCGGAGGAAGTGCGTCGTTTCATCACACCCAGATTCAAAACATCGAACGAGACACCCCGACCAACAATGCGCTCCGCGAGGCATCCTGGAAGGAAAAATACTATTTGTCCCGGGACTACATCCCCGCCGGCTATGAAGGCCTTGCCCTCCGCTACCGCACCCTGACCACCCTCCGACGCCAGGCCATCGAAGCTCAACACGCCCTACTGAACGCGGGCGTCGCGCTCCACAACATCGAACAGGACCTGACCCGCCTCCAAACGGAATTTTCACAGGTCAACGCCGAATTACGGGACGCCTCGCCAATCTCCGACCTGACGGCCTACAACGAAACCGTCGCCCGGAACAACCGGACCCGGACCACTCTCTCGCTGCGCCAGGCGGATCTGGCCAACGAGCTGGCCGCACGCTCCGAGAGGATGAAAACCATCTCTTCTTACCTGGCAGCTCTCCAGGATTATTCCAACGCCGTATCGTCCGCCCGCTCCGCCCTGGCGGCAGAGGGCCCCAGGGACGAAACGGGTCGGCGCTTCACCGACAAACTAGCCGCCCAGATACAAGACTATGCCGCCGATTTTAAAGGCGCCACCGTGACCACCACGTTACGCGGCAACTCCACGATTATCGCCGCCCTGATCAACGGCCGCGCCTGGGGAAACTTCATCGTGGATACCGGTGCCGAAATGCTCACACTCAGCCAGGCCTTTGCCGACCAAGCCGGCGTCAACCTGGCAGATGGACGACCCGCCGAAGCGATCCTGGCCAACGGAGCCCGCGTCAGGGCCACCAACGTCCGCCTCGCCAGCGTCAAGGTGGGCGGCATCGACACGCCCGACGTCACTGCGGCGGTGCTTCCGTATCCCCCCGGCCCCGATGTCGACGGACTGCTCGGCATGAACGTCTTGAGCACGTTCCTGATGCGCCTGGATCCGGCCACCGGCCAGCTTGAACTGGAACGCTTTTCCCCGCCATGAACACGCCATACGCCACACAGACGGCTCCTTCCGTTTTCACTCTTGACTCAAATATACGATTATCGTAATTTTTCTATTGCAAACTAAATTATCCGTAATAATATAGCTGAACTTTGACACATATTCAACTCGGGAGGAGCGGAAGCATGAGGATCGGACTGGCAAAGGAAATCAAAAACGAGGAGTTCCGGGTTGGCCTGACCCCGGGAAGCGCCCACGACTATGTACTCCACGGGCATACGGTCACCGTTGAGGCAGGGGCCGGCCTGGGCTCCGGGTTCGCCGACGCCGATTACGTCTCGGCAGGCTGCCAGATTGAACCGAACAAGCCAAAGCTTTTTTCCGAATCCGATATGATCGTGAAGGTGAAAGAGCCGCTGCCCAGCGAATATGCGCTTTTCCATCCGGGCCAGATACTCTACACCTACCTGCACTTGGCCCCGGATCGACGCCTGACCGAAGCCATGCTTGGATCCAAGATCATCGCCATTGCCTACGAAACCGTACAAGAAGCGGATGGGTCCCTGCCCCTGCTGGTCCCGATGTCCCAAATCGCCGGGCGCCTCTCGGTCCAGGAAGGCGCCAAGTATCTGGAGCGTCCGTTCGGGGGACGGGGCGTATTGCTGGGAGGCGTGCCCGGCGTACACAAAGGGAATGTGCTCATTCTCGGGGGCGGCGTGGCGGGCACACAGGCCTGTAAAATGGCGGTCGGATTAGGAGCCAACGTGACCATCCTCGATATATCGGCTCGACGACTATCGGACTTGGACGACCTTTTCGACGGGCGCGTGCAGACACTCTACTCGTCTCCGGCAAACATCGAACAGGAGCTCAAAAAGGCCGACCTGGTCATCGGGGCCGTGCTGATCCCTGGCGCGGCGGCTCCCAAGCTGGTTCTCCGCCGCCATCTTGCCAGCATGAAGCCGGGAGCGGTAATCGTGGACATTGCCGTAGACCAGGGCGGGTGCGTCGAGACGACTCACCCCACCACCCATGCCAATCCCGTTTTCATCGAAGAAGGCGTTGTCCATTACTGCGTGGCCAACATGCCGGGAGCCGTCAGCCTGACTTCGACAATCGCGCTGACCAATGTCACCAACCGGTACGGGCTCACGATTGCCGACACGGGAATTGAAAAAGCACTTTCGGAAAGCAAACCCATCCGCGCCGGCCTCAACTGCCACACCGGGCGACTCACCCACCGCGCTGTCGCTGAAGCCCACCACCTGCCCTATACGGAGACCCCATGAACGCCGATCCCGTCGACCGCCAAATCATCACCTTGCTCAACCGGGACGGACGAACCACCAACAAGGAAATCGCCGCCGCGCTGGCGATCTCCGAAGGCACCGTCCGCAACCGCATCCGACAGCTCTCCCAGGCCGGACTCTTGCGGATCGCCGGGCTGATCAATCCGGACGACTCGCCCACCCGGCAACTCCTGCTGCTGGGAATCAATATCGCCTGCTCCCGGGATCTAACCCGGAAAGCGGACGAAATCGCCAAACTCGAAGGGGTCCAATCCGCCTATATCACCGCCGGGCGGTACGACATCATAGCGGAGGTGTGGGTCGATGCCAAGGGCGGCCTGATCCACTTTCTCAGCAAAACCCTGGCAGGCGTTTCAGGCATCACCTCCACCGAAAGCTTTCTGATCATGAAAAGCTTCAACAAGTGGATTCCCCGGGCCGACTTGTAAAAGAATCAGCGCACGTAAACGATTTTTTCGCTCTCCAGCGATTCGATGGCCGCCGCCAGAACCTTCTGGGCCGCAAGCCCGTCGGCCCCGGAACCGTCAATCGAGTCCGGGGAGACGCCCTGTGCCACTTGCTCCAGGAATGTATGAATGCGGTTCCGGAAGGTGTCGTCAAAATCCCGCATGCCGCCGAAAACCGGATTGGTATACACCGTCTTCTCAGGGTTCCCCGCCGGATACAAAGTCACTTCACGCCACATGTCCTCCAGCACAAACCGCCCCCCGGTGCCCGCCACCTCGCACCGCTCCATGGGGTGCCCGCGTTCAATGTCATAGCTGCCGGTCAGCGAGCCGACCGCTCCATTCTTGAACCGCATGCTGAACTGGGCCGTCGACCAGATGGTGCGACCGGGCGCCTTGCAGGCAAAGCATTGAACCGCTTCGATGTCGCCACAAAAATAGCGCATCACATCCACCGTGTGCGGATGAAGCGCCTTGATCTGGAAATACGGCGAACTTTCCGTCAGGTTCTTGATCCACATGCTCATATTCACAAACAGCAAATGGCCCAACCGCCCCTCCTCCACCCATTTTTTGGCCAATAGCGCGGCCGGCGTAAACCGGTGGTTCAGGTTAACCCCCAGGCAAAGCCCCTTCTCCCGCGCACGCGCCACCATGGCCGCCGCTTGCGGAATCTCGTTGCAAATCGGCTTTTCACATAAGACGTGACAGCCCGCCTCCAAGGCCGTCATCGTGGGCGCATAATGATCGCTGCCATATTCGTAGCCGCCGGTCGTGACGCTGCACACGTCCGGCTTGTTCGCCCGCAACAGGTCAGCCACCTCATAAAAAGCCGGAACGCCCAGCCTCTTCGACGCGCTGTCGGCACGGTCCCGCTGAATATCGCAAACCCCCACCAGCTGCGCCAAAGGGTCTTCCTGATATAAGCGGGCATGCTTATTCCCGATAGGACCCATCCCGATGACCGCGACTTTAAGCATGCTCGCGACCCTCTCCAGCCCCTTCCGGGATTTCATAGCCATAGGCCTTCATGGCCGGCGCAAAAAAGTCGAAGTAGTTAACACCCGTATCCGTTTTCCAGCGGCCCACCGCGTCCGGACGAACCGGGATGCGGGCCAACTTGATTCCCAGGAAAGCCTCCAGCCGCGTCAGCGTCTCCTCCTGACGCAACACAAAGTCCTCGAACCGGACCTCGATCCACTGGACGGGCCTGGCCGAGGCCTTGACCAGGTCATATTGGTATTTCCAGGAAACGGCGCGCCGAAGCCGCTCGTCCTCGGTGGGCGGATACGCGATGCCAAACTTCCGCAGGTCGTCCGTCACATGCTCGCCCGCGATGCAATCGCGAGGGTTGCGGATCCAGAAGATATACTTCATCTCCGGAAACATCCGATGAATCCAGGGAAACACCAGCGTGGTCTCGGGGATCTTCCAGCCCTTGATCTCAGCCGGACTTTCCAGGACGCTCCGCAAATAGGAGTGAACCAACCTCGAGAATTCCGCGGGAATCGCCCCGTGGCGAAGCTCGCTGAAATCCCAGTGAAGCCCCCGGGTCCACGTCACCTGCCGGGCCATCACCCGGCAGGCCTCATACATGTCGTCCGGCGGAAGCAGGTCGCCAGAGCGGTTCAGCGGCGCGCCCATGAACACGCCGCTGGCTGAAAGGGTATGCGAGATGGCCCGCGTTCCGGAATGGCCCCGCCCAATTACCGAGATCATCATGATGGCCGCCTCACAGCATCTTCTGGCCGCGCTGAGCCTGCAGCTCCCGATTCTGCAAGGACTGTGCGGCGCCGGGTGAACCGATGTGCATCGCCTCATAAGCCTGCTGCGACGTCTTAAACGCGCCACAGCCCTTGCCGTGCCAGTTCATGTTCCGCCCCATGGGGTTGGTCCGCCCAGTCTCTTTTTCCCGCTTGGCAATCCAGGCCTGCATCCGCGCCTCCAGCATGGCCACGATCGCCGGTTCCTTGTTCGCAAGGTTGACGGTTTCGCCCGGATCCTTGACCAGGTCGTACAGCTCCACCTCGGGCTTGAAGTGAAAATCCGGCTCCAGCGCATGGATCAACTTCCACTGCGGGGTCCGCCAGCCATGCTTGCGCATCCATGTGCATTCGGTGATATAAAACTCCGGCTCGCTCACACGCGGCTGGCCCTTCATCAACGGCACCAGGCTGCGCCCGTCAAAAGCGATCCCGCTTTTGATGCCCATCACATCCAGGATCGTGGGCGTGATGTCCTTCATCTGGCAGTACTCCTTGAACCGGCGGCCGGCGGGAATCTTGCCCGGATAAACCAGGATCAGGGGAATCCTCGTCGTACACTCATAGAGGCCGTGGTGATCGTAGAAACAGTCATGGTCGTGCAGGGTCTCGCCGTGGTCCGAATCGATAACCACCAGCGTCTCCTCCTCGATGCCCAGTTGCTGGATCGAGGTGAAAATGTTCTCGATGCATGCGTCCATGTAGGCCACCGCGCCGTCATACTGGGCAATGATGTACTCCTTGTCGGTGCACCCCGGCGGGAACCAGCTCGCAAAATAATCGCAAAACGGCGCGAACGCAAAGACGGGGTCCAGGGATTTATTCGCCTTGTCGAACTCGTTGCCATCGTAAAAAATCCGCTCGAACGGGCGGGGCGGCAAATACGGCGAATGCGGATCCATGTGCCGCATGAAGAGGAAGAACGGCTTCTCGTCCCCCGCCAGGCGCTTGAGCTCAGGAATAGTGACCGCATTCAGGTTTTCAGCCTTGTGACTCCGCCCTTTTTCCCAGGATCCCCACCCCTCAAAGTCGATATACGTCTGGAACCCGCGCGAGGCGGGATTTCCACTAAACCCGACGCAACTGGTGCTGTAGCCGCTTTCGCCCAAAATCTCGGCCAGCGTCTTCAGGTGATGGCCAAGACTGCCCTCATGCCGCAATGCCACGACATCCGTGCCGAAACAGTCCATGCCGGTGAACATGGATCCGTAACCCGGCGTCGTGGGAATGTGCGGGCTGAACGTGTTTTCAAAAACAGACCCTCGGGCCGCATACTTGTCGATGTGCGGCGTGGTCAGGCGCGGATAGCCATTCAGGCTCATGTGATCCGGGCGCAGACTGTCAATGCCGATCAGAATCAAATTTGGCTTCTTGGCCATACCCTTACCCTTTCTTTTCATCGTCCTGTTAATTCAGATCCATCCGCCTGCCTTGCGACGCCGAATCGTAGCAGGCCAACACCATCTTCAACACGGCCCGCCCCTCTTCCGCGGTGGCAATCGGCGCACGCCGTCCGCGTAAGAACTCCGCCAAAGGAGCCGCCAGCCCCCGAATCCGCTCCCCATGGCTGAGGATATCAGGCAGCTCGGAAACCGTCCACCGCCCCTCGTCCTTCAGGTACCATTTCAACTGGATGCCGCCGGGAGGTCTCGGAATCATGGAGCTGACCAGGTCGCCATAATTGCCCACGATCACACCGTTCTCACACACGATTTCCGTCGTGTTCTCCCCGGCAACCGCCGCGAATGAACAGGAGGCCTCCGCAAACGCGCCGTCCGGATACCGGAAAACCACAATGGCGTTATCATGGATGATCGCCGGGTTCCGCAGCGTGCCCATTTCCGCGATCACCCGGCTCGGCTGGCCGAGCAACCAGAAAATGAAATCGACGGGATGCGCGGCGTCATCCGCAAAAATGTCGCGGTTCAGGCCCGGCTGCACATGCCAGGTGTTTTCGAAGCCCTTCCAGTCCTGGGTCGGCAACCCGTGACGGCGCCGGATCATATAAATCCGGCCGAAACGCCCGTCTGCCAGGAGCGCCTTCATCTTGAGATTGTGCGGGTCCACCCGCATTTGCCAGGCCAGCGTGAACGGCACCCGATAGGTCGACACCGCATCGACGATGCGATCCGCCTCTGCCAGGGTAAGCGCAAGCGGTTTTTGAAGAATAATGGCTTTCCCGGCTGCGGCGGCCTGGACGACCAGGTCCGCATGCCCGGAGGTTTCACTCGCGATGACCACCGCCTCCACATCACGACGGGCCAGAAGCGCGGCCGGCGACTCCGCCATCTCCAGCTGATGCTGGCGGCAGCCCGCCACCGCCCGACCGGCGTGATGATCCCAGCCGGCTACCAGCCGCACCCCGAGCTCCGGCTTCTCACGCCAGACCGCGCAGTAGGAGTCAACGTGCCCATGGGCAAAACCCAATATGCCTGTCCGGACGACATCCATATCAACCGCTCACCTCGCGCCCAGCCGTTTGAGGCAGGCATGGATATACCCATAGCTTTCGGCGGCAATCACGGCGCGCTGGCCCAGTTCATACTGACCCGCCCCGATCACCTCCAGGCAGACCGGACCCGCATAGCCGCCATCCACCAAGGCCTTGCAGTAGCCAAAAAGATTCACGTCGCCCCGCCCGCAAGCCTGATCCTTGGGCTCGCCCGGGCTGGGCCCTTTGCCTTTGCAATCCCGGATATGGATGTGCCGGACCCGGCTCAGCACCTGAGGCAGGGCCTGCTCGGGAAGCTCCCCGGCCCGGTAAATGTGGCTGGGATCCATATCAATCCCGAAAGAGGCGGCCGTGATTTTGGTCATGGCCCGGACCGTGGTCGGCGTATTGAAGATGCTGCCTCCCACGTGCGCCTTCACGCAAAGCGTGATCCCGTGGGCCGCCGCCTGCTGCGCCATTTTCGCCATCAGGTCGGTCTGGCGGACAAAGTCCTCCTCCACATTCGACTTGCCGCCGGGCCCGATATTGACGATGGGAATGCCCAAGGCTTCACAGGCTTCAAACGCCGCCGCCAGGCGGGCTTCATCCAGGGCCGCCTCCTCGATGCTCAGCAGCGCCAGGCCATACTGGGCCGACAGCTCCTTGATCTCCTTGACCTGCGCCTTCCACTGGTCGAGGTCGAGATGCTCGCACATCCCCTTGATGGCGGAAAGTTCGACGCCGTCATACCCCGCCCACGCAATATGCCGCATGGCCGTGGCCAGATCATGCCCTTGAAACAGCACGGAATTAACACCTAATTTGATCATGCCCGAATCTCCCTTGTCGATTAAATGGTTTCCCGGGTCGGATCACCGTGAAGCGTGGGAAGCGGATGCGGCCGGACAAGCGCGCCGCCGGATTCATAGGACTCGATCACCGCAAAGATGTACTCCATCGTGGCGAGCGCATCCCGTCCCGAGGCGCGCACGTGCTCGAACGAAACCCCGTTCGTCACATCCTCCAGAAACGCGTGGATGCGACGCGGAAAGGTTTCGCCAAAATCCTTGATGCCGGTATCCAGAATCTCGGGCTTCGGCCCTTCTCCCAGTCCGAATTTTTCACCCGGCTTGATCGCGGGCCAGTAAGTCAGTTTTTCAATGCAGTTTTCGATGCAGAACGTGCCTTTGCTGCCCGCCACCTCACAGCTCCACCAGCCGCCCAGCCCCCAGGTGGCTTCCCCCCGGTGGCTGAGCAGATACCCGACCGTGCCATTGGCGAACCGGCAATGGACGCTGTTGACCGACAGCAGCAGATCCCCCTTGCTCTGGCGCAAGCCGGGTTTTCCAGAGAAGGACTGGATGTGGGTGATATCCCCGCAAAAATGGCGCATCACGCTGAATGGATGCGTCAGGAACGCCTTCATATGCGCATACGGCTGGTTGAATCGAGGGGACTTATTAAAGGCATAGGTCGCCTCGCCGCCATTAAAGCCCATCTTGAACAACAGGTAGATGAGCTCCCCCATTCCGCCTTCGTCCATATACTGCTTGGCGCGTTCCGCCGTGGGGGTGAAGAAGTGGTTCAGATTGCACCCCAGATAAAGCTTTCGCGCGGCGGCCTGGCGAACCATCTCGCGGGCCTCGCCAATATCGTTGGATAACGGCTTTTCACAAAGCACATGCTTGCCGGCCTCGAGCGCCTCGAACACCGGCTCGGCATGCCAGCTGCCATTCTCATACCCGCCCGTGGTGACGTCCACCACGTCCAGCTCCTCATGCTTGAGCATGTCCCGCAAGCTGTAATACGCCTTAACCCCGTGGGCGGCCGCGGCCTTGTCGGCCTTTTCCTTCACCACGTCGCACACGGCGACAAGCTTCGAGAGTGGATCCGCCAGGTGGGCCCGCGCATGGGTGTTTCCGATTCCGCTCATGCCAACAAGACCCGTACGCAAGACTTTAACCGCCGGTTTTTTCGTCTTCGCCATAGACCCTCCTGCGCAATAGAAGTCGACGTCATGTCCCTTCAATATGCGATTTGACCATGCCATACTATCGCCTCTGCCCGCGCAAAACCTTGACAAAACCCGCAATTTCTAGCACGATTCCGTCAATCATGAAGCACTTATCCGCCTCCACCGTATTCCAAGACAGGACCTTCCCGCTCGCCTGTCTCCGCCTCGAGCGGCACGCCAACACCGAACTGCATGACCACGATTTCCACGAGCTGGTGATCATCCTGGGGGGACGGGGAACCCACGTCACGGAATCGACGAACTACCCGATCCAGGCCGGCGATGTGTTTCTGATCCGGGGGGACATGGCGCATGGTTACGCCGGCACCCACCACATGACGCTGGCGAACATTCTCTTCGATCCCCGCCGGCTGCGATTGCCAACCGCCGGATTGACGGATGTGCCGGGTTATCACGCCCTGTTCCAGGTGGAGCCTCGCCTTCGGCAATCCGATCAATTCCGGCACCGGCTCCACCTGCCTCCCGGCGAACTGACGGACGCCGCGGAAATGGTTGCCGCACTGAAAAACGAGCTGGATCGCCAGGCGCCGGGCTTCCGGTTTTCCGCCATCACCCACCTGATGAGCCTGATCGGATTCCTGGCCCGCCGCTATTTCCAAACCCCCAGCATCGATACGCGGCCGTTGCGGAAAATCAGCGAAATCTTGAGCTTCATCGAAGCACATTACCAGGATCCGATCCGCATGCGCCAGCTCACCCGGCTGGCCGGAATGTCCGAAAGCACCCTGACCCGCGCCTTCCACAAGGTCATGGGCTGTTCGCCCATCGACCACGTCATCCGCGTACGAATCGGCCGGGCAGCGGATCAATTGCGGAGACCCGGCATGCGAATAACCGAATCCGCCCTCGAAAACGGATTCACAGACAGCAACTATTTTGCACGGCAATTCCGCAAGGTCATGGGTGTTTCGCCGAGGGAATACCGGATTCTTCAGACAGGACAGAACTCACCTTCGCGATAAGGTCCGACTGGCGGTACGGTTTCTGGATGAAGCCGGCCAGCTCCTTTCCCGAAAACCGGCTTGTCGCACTGGATTCCGTATACCCGCTGGACAAAAGGACCTTGCAATCCGGACGAATACGGCGGATTTCACGAAAGGTCTCTTCCCCGTTGAGGTGGGGCATGGTCATGTCCAACACCACCATCCGGACCTCTTTCGCATGCTGCCGGAACACCTCCACCGCTTCGCGCCCATCACAAGCCGTCAACACCCGGATGCCCACCCGTTGCAAGGCCCGCTGCGCCAGCGACCGGACCGCCTCCTCGTCATCAACGACCAGAACAGTTCCCGTCAACGTTGCCGACAACTCGGACTTCTTTTCAAATGCTCGTTGCGGAACAACCGCATCGACAACCGCCGGGAAAAGCACCGTGAAAGACGATCCGCGACCCAGCTCGCTGTGAACCTTGATCGTGCCCTTGTGCGAACGGACAATCCCTATAACCGCGGCCAAGCCTAACCCGCGGCCCGTGAATTTAGTGGAAAAGAAGGGGTCAAAAATACGGGCCAGCGTCTCCGCGTCCATGCCGCACCCGGTATCAGAGACCTCAACATAGCAGTAGACACCTTCCGGCAATTCGCCATCCATGAATGTGCTTTTCAGGTAAGCCCGGTCACACGCCATCGCCCCGGTGCTGATGGCGATCACGCCGCTGCGCTCCCCCATGGCCTCCGAGGCGTTGACAATGAGGTTCATCACAATCTGCCGGATTTGCGTCATGTCGCCTGAAATGGCCGGCAAATGACGGGCCATCGTCTTTTTCAGCACCGCCTTCTTGGAAATGGATAACTGCAACAAGTTGCCCATTTCCTCGACCAGGTCCGAAAGGTCAATGGCTTCCACCACGAAACGGCCCTTGCCGGAATACGCCAGCAACTGACGGCACAAATCGGCGGCCCGCTGGGCCGCCAACTCGATCTGCCGGAGGCTGTCAAACGCGGGCGCGCCTTCAGGCACATCCAGCAAAGCCAGGCTGGCGTTGCCGAGAACACCGGTGAGTAAGTTGTTAAAATCGTGGGCAATTCCCCCGGCCAACACGCCAAGGCTTTCCAGCTTTTGCATCTGCTGGAACTGGGCTTCCATTTTTCCGCGAGCTTCCTCCGCCTTGCGTCGCTCCGTCACGTCCATAAAAATAGCGGCGAACTGCCCCGGCGCGGGACGATACGCCGTCACCTCAAAATACCGGTTCAGCGGGGCGAAAAACCGCTCGAAATGAATCGGAAGGCCCGTGATCGCCACTTTCCCATAGGCCTGGATCCATTCGGGTTCCGTCCCCGGAAGCACCTCAAGCACAGTTCGGCCCAGCAGGTCTTTCGCACGTAACCCGGTCATCTCCTCAAACTTGGGATTGATCTCCAGAAACCGATAATCCACCGGATTCCCCCGCGAATCGCAAATCACCTCGTGCAAGGCAAATCCGTCCAACATGCCATTGAACAATAAGCGATAATGCTCCTCGCTCTTTCGCAAGGCCTGAAGCATGCGCTTCTCCTCGCTCATATCGCGTACGACCAACACCACGCCAACAATTTCGCCTGAACGGTTCCGGATCGGCGCCGCGCTGTCCGCAATGTTCCGCTCGGTGCCGTCCTGCGCGATCAACGTCGTGTGATTGGCCAACGCCACGATGCTTCCGGTTTGAATAACCCGGGCAACCGGATTCGCGCACGGGATCCGCGTCATCTCGTGAACAATCTTGAAAATCTGCTCCAGCGGAAGTCCGGACGCTTTTTCAAGAGACCATCCTGTCAACTGTTCCGCCACCGGATTCATCAACACAACGTGGCCCGTCGCATCCGTGGCAATCAACGCATCCCCGATCGAACGAATCGTCACCGCAAGACGCTCGCGTTCCTCCTCTATCTTTTGAACCGCGTGCTTGAGACTCGTGATGTCTTTGACGACCGTCTCCACAATCTTCTGCCCGGTTTCAGGCTCCGTGACCAGAAACGCATCATGCAAGACCCATCGATCATCGCCCTTCAACGTCTTGAAATGATACTCATACCGATGAATTTCACTCGATTCGGTGAGGAGGCGCCGGATTTCGCCCGGCTTCTCGGTGTACTGCATCAACTCCGAAAGACGGCGGCCCACGACGGACTCCGGCGGGATGTCCAGATCCAGGATTTGGAGAAATCCGCGATTCGCCAACAAAACGACGCCATCCTCGAAACGATAGCGATACAACCCATCCTGGGTGAAACGCAAAAACCGTTCTAAAAAGCCCGTCATGCCGCTCCTCCTCCGTGATCCAAAGAACCAAACAGCCCGGCATTCCGAAATAGCCCGCCCAACGACCGGTACTCGGAAAACAGCCGCCCATAAGCCGCGGCCTGCGCAGGATCCGGCGAAATACGGCACTTGATGCGCACCATCCCCGAGACGGCGGCCTCGATGGAGTCGTACGCCCCCACGCCCACGGCCGCGAGAATCGCGGCCCCCATCATAGACGCCTGCGGCTCTTCAAGAAGGCTGACCGAACGGCCCAATACCCCCGCCAGAATGGAATTCCAGGCTGAAATATGCGTGTACCCGCCCGTGACTCGAATATCGTCCACCGGCACACCCAGGCTCGTGAACGTGTCAATGTTTTCACGGGTTTCAAAAGAGACGCCTTCCAGCACGGCTCTCAGCAGGCTCTCCGGCCCATGCGCCAGAGTCAACCCCAGAAAGGCGCCCGTGGCCCCTTTATCCCAGTGAGGAGCCGCGGAGCCGGCCATGTACGGAAGAAATCGCACGCCGCCCGATCCCGGCGGTAGACGCGCCACCGTTCCCCAGATCACGTCCTGCTTCATCAACTTCCTGCCCAATACTTTCTTCATCCACTCCACCGATGAGCCGGCTGAGTTTTGCAAGCCCTCCAAATTCCAACTGCCCGGCAGGGCGTGGGCGCAGCACATGATCCGCCGACGGGGATCGGGTCGGAAACGCGCGGAATACGCAAGCGGAACGGCGGCCGTGCCGATCGTAATTTCAACCACTCCCGGCCGGATGGCTCCCGCACCCAATCCAGCGCATTGCTGGTCCCCCGCACCCGTGATGAGCGGAATGCCTTCCGTAAGCCCGACCGCCTGTGCCGCGGCACAGGACAACGCTCCCGCCCGTTGCCCGGGTGGAGCCAGCCCGGGAAGTTTGCCCACCTCCAATCCCGCCGCTGTCAGGATGGCGGGACTCCACCGGCACCGGCCCGTATCGAAAAAACCAGTCAACGATGCGCTGGACCAGTCGACAGGCGGATTCCGGGCCCCCAAAAGGCCCAATATATAATCATTAATCAGCGCAAACCGCTTCGTCCGGCGGATTAAGTCGGGCTGATGAGCGCGAAGGTAAAGCCACTTGCCAAGAGTGAAAACCGTATTACAGGGCAATCCGGTCAGGGCGGTAAACCGGGCCGACCCCACCCGTGACTCAAAAAGAGCCGTCTCCCGCGCTCCCCGCATATCCTGCCAATTCAGGCCCGGCGCAACGGGCTCCCCGTCAGCGCCCAGGCAAAACACCGTCGCCCGTTGACCGGTGACCGATATCGCGGCAATTCGGGAACTCCGGGCTCCCGTCTTGCCCACCGCGCCACGCAAGGCCGAAAACACAGCCCGGCGAATGTGCCGGGGGTCGTTTTCGACGGCGCCAGACACTCGCCGGGAACAGGGACAGGACGAAAGATGGGACGCCACCAAACAGCCATTCTGGTCAACCACGGCAGCCTTGACCGATGTCGTGCCGCAATCAATCGCAGCAAATAACGGAGACTTGCTCTTGTTCAGACGCATGTCTATGTCCCCACTATAACTATTCTTGCACACGAAAAACAAATCAAACTGTTCGGCCGGCCTCCTCGGCAGAATAGAAATACACCTTGGTAGCCGGCTTGATCCAATAGATCAACAGGGGAATCGAAACCGGGATGCAACAACAGGACGTGAAGCTCAGGGCAATCAGGACGATTCCCACAATCCAGGCCCAGGGACGGGCCGGGAGAAAAGCGCCTGCGACATACAGAAGCGCAAGCAAAACGCCCATGATGACGTAAACGCCGCCTATCACCTGGCTCGCCACCTGGTCCAGCTCTTCCGCCCCTTTTCCCGCCGATCCCAGATAGTCCTTGAAAAACGCGGGCGCCATCAACATGACCACCCCCAACAGGAGCACCAGCCCGTACATCAAAGCCATGGCCACGCAATAGGCTTTATACCAAATCAAGACGGACGGTTTTGCCTGGATATCGTTCAACTCCAAACGGGCATCGCTGGGGCCAGACCGCTGGACCGGAATATACGGACGATTATCCTCATTCGCCATGTCACACGCTCCGGAGGCTTAAAGAAAATGGCCAACAGCGGAAGTCTATCAGACCGCTCGTCTCTTTTCAAATGTGGATTTTCATTGTATTCGACTTCGGGTCCGACGCGACCTTCGTGGACCCTCTATTAAACGGGTCCCGCGTGGGGCGCTGAACCTGAACGCCCCGATGGGGCCCAAGAATCGACATCTCTCGCGTTGTCAAATATTCAGACTTGCTCTATTATCGTCTTCTATCCGAATATGAACCATACGCTCTGTTCACGGCGAACAGACGCACCGAGGACGACTCCCCTATGCGCCATTTTAAAACCTGGCTTGGCTTTGCCGGATGCCTCCTGTTCGCCCTTTCGTCATCCGCCGAAAACGCGGCTGAAACCAATTTCGCGTTCACCTCCCCGTCCTATTCCCGCCTGCTCCTGAACCGATACCCGACAACCAACCTGCAGTTTTTCCTGACCCTGAACTATCAGAAGCCCGGCACCATCCTCGACACCGTCGGGATCAACGGAGCGCCGCCGGGCTCCTTCGCTCTCGTCATCGACTCCGACGGCAGCCTGCTTTTCCGGGTCTACGACAAATCCCAAAACAGCGAAGGCCGGCAGCCGGACGGCTGGCACCTGCTGCGGTCCACCAACACCCTGGCGAAAGGGCGCTTCTACAACGTGGCGATCGAAGTCCGCCCGAACGATATCCGGATGCACATCAACTCCAGGCTTCATTCCCGCATCACGCTCAAGACGAACCTCTCCGGACAGCCCCTGTTCCTGGGCGACTTCCCCGGCGACGACAACTATGATCCCCGTTACAACATTCATCCGGCCATGGTGGGCCAGGTCATCGTGGTTTACATCGGCCCGAAGCGCCCTCCGGCGCCCGTCCCGTCGGGCGCCTCCGCCCCGGCGACGACGGCGCCGGCCGCGCCAGCCAAGGCAGGCGCCCCCCTGCCCGAGGCGGCCCGGAGTCCGTCGTTGTCTCTGGGGGCCAAGGCCTATGAAATCGAATTGCTGGCCGCGAGCTCCGGACAGCTCGACGAGGCGCTTCAGCAAGCCGGCTCGTTCCCCTACGCCCTCCGGCAGCCGGTCCCGGTCACGAACTTCCCGGGCTTCCCCTCCGACGACCCCTGCAACCCCGGCAATTGGTCGCTCCCCCTCGTGGCCTGGACCACCTCCCACCACGCCCGCGTGTTCAGCCAGACGGCCACGGCGTCGGCCACCCCGGCGAACCGGCCGCCGGCGCCCGCGCTCACGCCGGAGGCCATCGAGGACTACCAGAGGACCGTTTACCAGTCCATGGAATCGATGCGCCAGCTCTGCGGGGCCACGACCGGAGAGCTGGCGCGCACCTTCAACGCCCTGTGGGCCCCGTTCGTCGACCAGCCGAATGCCGAGGCGTACGCGTATTTCAATCGCCTGAACCCCCTGCTGGCCCGCTACCGGGACTTGTACGGACAGATCGACGGGGACGTCAACGCCGCGCGCCAGGCCTGGCAGCAGGCGGGCGTGGCGGCCGTCATGCCCGACGAAAACGGCGTGCGCGCGGCGCTGGATGCCGGATTCATGATCCTGCAACGCCTCACCCGGGAGCGCGCGGAAGTCGCCGCCCTCATGGGCGAGATCGTGGCCCTGGGCGATCCGCCGAATCCGCTCCAGGCCAAGTGCCGGGCTCGCCGGAGCCACCAAGCCGCCCTGAACGCCCTGTCCCCTCCGGCATCGGCGGTCGGCGGCGCGTGGGTGATGGTCGGGGCCGACTTCTCCAACTGGTCGTCCGGCCGGATCCCCTTGACTCCGGGGACCGCTTCCGTGTTCTACGAAAAACCGATCAAGCACTTCGCGTATGACTACCAGATGCTGTGGAGCCATCCGCCGGGCCGCGTGGCGCCGGGCGACATGCTGGAACTGCGCTTCCAGAGCGTCCGAACCGGACTGGACAGCAGCACCCTGATCTGCGTGCTCGACATCCCCCGGATATTCCGGCCCGCCTTCACGGGCGTCGTGTCCAAGCTGACCCAAATCGCCTATCCCCGCGAGGACTACTTCTCCTTTGTCATGGAAGGGAGCGTGTCGACCCGGAACGAGGGCGCCCAGCCCCGCCTGGAGATCCGCCTGCTTCCGTTTGCCGGCCTCATCCGGGACCAGCTCCCCCCCCTGCGCCGGGATGCCGCCGATTGGCGCGGCGAGCGAATCTACCGCTACGACTGGGATCCCACCGGCCAGCGAAGCCCCTACGACCCCGGCCCCTCGGCGGCGGGAGCCGTGACCGGGCTCCCCGAGGCGAGTGAGGCGCCGCCCCACCTGACCTCGCCCGAGACGGCGGCCGCCATCGTGGAGCACCAGCAGACCCTCGACATCATCCGCCGCAACCTGCAGCGCGCGGCCGACGAGCTGGCCCGGGAGACCGATCCCAAGCGCCGGGGGCTGCTCGAAGACGAGGTAATCATGAACCAGTCCAACCTGCAGGAAGAGCAGGACCGGATCGACTCGCTCAAAACCGGAACCCTGGTTCATACCCGGACGGTCTGGGAAGAGCGGGAGCACCAGCGGTTCATCGACAACATCCAGCAGGAAGTCTACCTGATGGGCACGGAGGCCAGGCTGGTCAAGGGGCTGCCCGGGATGGCCAGCCATCTGGAAACGGGCGCGTTCGGCGTACGCCAGCAGATATTCAAGGACATGGCGTCCATCTACAACTCCGGGTTGAGCCTCGAAGAGCGCGTGGCGCGCCTGCGCCAGGTCGGGGACGGGATCCAGGCCAAAGCGAGAACCGGGCAGACCCAGGCCTTTCAAAAGCTCAGGACCGCCGAGGATAACCTGTGGTATGCCGAAAAGATCCAAACCGCCGCCACGGTCGGGATCATGGCCGGCGCCCTGCTGGTGCCCGGCGCCGGGAATGTCGCCATCATCTACGGGTTCGGCACCGGGTGGGCCGAAGGCGGCCCCTCCAAGGCGGCGGAAAACACGGTCCGAGCCCTCAACCCCGCGATCGATGTCGCCTGGGCCGGTTACGACGGCTATTACGCGCAGGAGCCCGATCCGGCCACCGGAATGCTCCGGTACCGGGGCTGGCAGGGCGCCGCGGAAAACGCCGCCACCACCTACGTGCTGAACAAGGTGTTCGAAAAAGTGGGCAACTACGCCCAGGGCCATCCGCCCGCCGATCTTCCCGGAATGTCCCAAACCGGGGCGAAAAAAGGCAGCGCCAGCGCCGGCCGCGAGGCGGTGGCCGCCGAGCCCCGGATCGACGCCTTCGAGGATAACGTCTCCCGCTATCGGAACGAGCTGGCGAAAGCGAATCGCCGCTACGAGGGATTCTACCCGAAAGATCCCGCCGGGAAAATCGACACCCGGCACCCGAACTACGAAAAAGTAAAATCCATGCAGGAGTCCGCCATTGCCCAGGTGCGCGACAATAACGGCGTCATTGCCAGGCGCGAAGACCTGAAAGCCGAGCTGGCCGCCGCGACCCGGAACCATGAAGCCCGGATTCCGGCCGACGCCCGCACCGCCGACGGCGGGCTCGACACGAAGCACGCCGAGTACCAGCGGGTCAAAAGCGAGTGGGAAGCCGACCTGGCCTCCATCCGGAAAAAGCATAACCAGGACTTCGAAAAACGCTGGAACGAGCAAAAGGACGTCTTGGAGAACGCCGGCCTGTATACGGAGGATAAGAAGGCCCTGCTGGCCAAGGGCGGAATAAACGCCGTGGAGCTGTCCGGCGGAATGCCGAAAAGCATCATGAGCGACATCGACCTCACGGCCCGGGACATGAAAAGCGGCCTGGCCTTTATCGACGCCATGAAGGGCAAGGGGTACAAGGTGCTCGAGTTCAGCGACCGCTGGATCATTCCCCGAACCGACACCACCCTCTGGAAGCCCAACGCCCGGCCCGAAACGGTCGGAAGCTCGGCGCACGCCTCCTCGGTCGATTACTACACCTCCCGCGGCAGCGATAAATTCCCCACCGAGGGCGGCGTCTCCTACGCGACCCGGAACGCCGAGGGCATCGAGGATCCCGCGGGCGCCGTGATTTCGAACCTGAAAAAGGCCACGGAAGCCGGCATCGGCGGCACCACGGCCGACCCCGATTATCATATCATCGGCAAGAGCTGCGACAAGGCCGCCGAGGTGGCCAACAAATACGACCCGAGCCGGCCCCTCCAGGATCCGGCGTTTTTCAAGAAAGCCCAGAGCGTCCGGGATCATAACACGCCCGAAGAGGCTGGCATCCTGACCTTCGGAAACACACCCGCGGCCAAGGCCGGCGAGAGCCAGCAGTTCCTCTCCCGCGCCCAGGGTCATATCCGGACCGCCATGAAATCGGGCGAGGCGGCGTCCCTGCAGATGAACGCGAACAACCTGAAGCTCATGACCGCCTGCGAGGTGGCGGGCGACCGGAAAACCGCGAACCGAATCCGGGAGCTAATGGTCCGCGCGCGCGTGTCCAACGAAGCGGCCATGGCCTCGCTTTCCCGCCAGGACCCGGCGCTCATCGCGCACGTGCATGCGGACCTGTGCTCGGTCCCGCTGCCGCCGCTGCCCCCGCCCCCGCCCGATCGCGTCTTCGGCTACGGCTGGCTCCTTGCTAGCGCCAAAAAACAGATGGCGGCCCCGCCGCCCGCCGTTCCGGCCTCGGCCCGGCCGCTGCCGGAGACCATGAAGGCCGCCGCGCAGACGATCGAAAAAGGGGCGCTGCCCGCGCTGAAGGGAAATTCGCCCGAGAGCGCCTACCTCCAGTCGCTGAAGGCCTCCTTCGAGGCCGGCGTCCAGAACCCCGTCTATGCCGCCCGCGCGATCCGGGCGGCCAGCGGCTACGAGATGACCAAGGTCGCCTCCGATCTGGCCGGCGTGGCCGCCCCATCCAAAGGGAAAGGCGGAGGGTCGCGCATCGCGAATCCGCTGGCGCCGCCGCCCAGCTTTTCGAATGCCCCGCCGCTGGAAAATCGCGAGCTCGGAGCCATGAAAGCCGTCTGGGTCTTTCAGGGCATACCGGTTCGCGTCGAGGAAATCTTCCCGATCGGATTCTCCAACACCGGTCATTCCATGAAGGACGACGAGTCGCTGGTGTCAATTGTGCCCAGCAACGAAATCCGCTGGGCCGGAGGCAGCCTGGAGGCCAGGGTCCCGTACGCCGAGCCAAACTATCATTCGGAAAAGGTCGTCAAGCTGGCCGCGGCCCCGAAAGGGGAAAAACTGACGGTCGTGCAAACCGAAGGCAACAGCCAGTCACGGCATGAGGAAGCCTGGGATCTCTGCCGGCTGCACGACCTGCCCCTGGCCGAGAAAAAAACGTTCGGCGGGAACCCCCGCTTTACCGCCTGGATCTACCGCGCCGGGGGCCGCGACCTGCAGCCCCTGGTCGACGCCTTCGAGTTCGGCACGAACATGAACTGGGAAGAAGATGGCCGCGGCAAACGACTGCTCCGCGCGATCCGCTGGGAGGAGGCCGCGAAGCCGCCCCGCTTCACGGTGATCTTCGGCTCGTTCCATCCCTCTCAATTTGACGAATTACTCCGGAAGGGCGTGATGACGGCCGCCCAGCGGCAGGAATTTGAAACGTGGATCACCCGGCAGTCTGGCTCCTGAACGACACCGGTCACGCAGGGAGTGTCGTGCGCTTATTTTCCCCGATATTTCGGGCGTTTTCGGGTTGACTTGTCCCCATTTTTGCTGCAACTTAAAACGAATCGAAAATGTATCAGTCTTCCTGTGGAAGGCGAATGCGGCATCGGTGGCACATGACCACCATAACAGTAGGAAAAGTCCATGCGTATCATAAACGGGAATCGAGTCTGGGCCATCGGAATTGCATGTGCAGCGATCATGAGTTCACAGGTAATGGCAGAATTGGCGAACGACCGCCTGTCCGAAGGCGGAAAACAAACGACAGCTATGGAATTGGCATGGGAATCGATTCCCGGCGCTGTTGGGTATGAAGTGGCGGTTTTGTTCAATGGCGAGTTGCTGGACATCTCGCGGCAAACGAATGCGACGATAACTCGGGAGACTGTATGCGGACCCGGATATTACACGACCCTCGTTCGCGAATTGGCCGCGAGCGGGGCCGGAGCATGGAGCGCGCCGGTGACGTTCACGGAGAAGCGTGAGCTAACGCCCGAAAGCAAAGCACCGCTGACTGCGCCGCCTAAATCGTTTTCCTGGAATCGCACCACGACCGCCACCCGGTATCTGGTCAAGTTGTTCTGGTATAGTAGCGCAACCGGACAATATGGAATCAAGAAGGAGGTCTGGGTGCCGCAGACCGGTTCTGCAACCATATACTGGTATCCGACAGCCGGATTGATCGGGAACGGCAAGTATAAACTGCAAGTCACCGACTATGCGGGAACAAAACCGGGCATGACCGGCACTGTGTATTTCGAGGTAAAAGCGTCGCAGGCTGGGACTTGGCGATCCTCCTCTTCAAATAAGTACGCGCTTTCAGTGACCGCTGACGCGCTTGGCAACATCAGCGGCGCGCAGCTTACCGCGTTTTACAACGACGGCTGGTTTAGCAAGGACAGTTACACATTTGCTGCGAATGCCATCACGAAGAGCGGATCGTCCTTCGTGGCCGAGAAGAAAATAGTGGTTACGAACAGATCGGGGACTAGCCTGTATTATTATAAAATTTCGGGCACGTTTCAGGCCAACGGCTCGATTACCGGCACATGGAAGGCCTCCTACTATCAGAAACCAAGTTATCTGCCGTCAGCACGTACAAACACCAAACAGGGGTCTTTTACGGCACAGCGCTGAGGTGCTGAGGCGAATTGGCAGACCTTACTGCTGAAGCTCTGCGCTGGAAAACAGCCCCGCCCCACATCGACATCACAGGGCGTGGACACTCCCGGCAAGAATTGGCCACAACCCGGTCATGATCCATGCGCTACGCTTGGTAGTTGCGTCAAACAGTGGGCGCCCCTCCCTCATCACTCTCCCACGGGCGTCCACTTCACCTGATCCAGATAAGTCGAGCCCGGCGCAAGGCCCGTACCGCCAACGAATACCCAGCGTACGGCATGATCGCCCTCCCCGAGCGTCAACGACTCACGGGACCACTCATACCCGGGGATCAGGGTGCGCCTGATCTTGCCGTTGACGAATACCAGGCACGTGTCTTTGCCGGCGCCTTTCACCAGCCAGTCGAATCCCAGCTTGCCGGGACCTTCCAGAACGGTTTCAAGCCACGACGCCTGGCCGGAGGTTGATGGCCCGCTGATGGCCGCATCAACTCCGTCAACGGTTACAAAGGCTTGCTTCGTCCATGGCGCCCGGTCTGAGGTGAACCAGGTCAGGCCTCCGTCGTCCAACGCATCGGTCAGCCGGGCCATCCGGCTGACGGTGGCATTCGCCCCTGCAGCAGTGGCTTTGCTGTTGGCCAAAATCGTAATCGTTGCCTTGGCGGGAGAAAGCAAAATCGCGCCGACAGGGTTCTTGAGCACGAGCTGGAAAGTTTCATTACCTTCTGTCTGGCCATCCGCCAAGATGGGTATCTTGATTGTTTTTGGAGCGTTCTGCCTGTTTGTCCAGATGAGCGTGCCGCTCTTGGGGGTGTAGTCCTGCCAGGGCAAAGCGGACTTGGGCGTGATCACATAGTTGACGGATACGGTACCATCGGCCCCGTAAAGGCGTTTGACCTTAACTTTTTTTATGGTCCCTTCCAGGGCCAAATAAGAAGCGGATTCCAAGCACAGCGATCCCGGAGCGCTTGCCCGGGTTGCAATCCAGACGCCCGTACTCGACCCGGAAGACATGGTTCCCGTCATCGCGTAATAGGACAACATTTTCCCCTTGTAGAGGGTGCATTCAGAATCAGGAAGAAGCCAAGCCACGTTATTTCCTGCCTGGGCCCACGCTCCGGTCGTCACGACGAAGCCGTTGGTGATGGTGAATAGTCCGGTTTGCTTGAAATCAATCGCGAGCATAGACGAGTGGTAGTATTTATATATCAGCGTCCATATTCCGACCATGGGCCCCTGGTTGCCCGGCATCAATAATTTTGACGATGAAGCCATGGACGCGAGCGGACCCGTATCTACTCCGGCGGAGAGACTCGGCGAACTGGCCAACGCCACCCCAAGGACCAGCACGAGCAGGGCAGCTTGGCCGCGTGTTCTGAACTTCTTGAATCGCAGTTTCATCATCGCACACTTCCTTTATTCCGTCACATTACGACATGCCAAGGTTGACCTTATTCAGCCTGCCCGGACTAACCTCTGCTCAATCATGAGCAACTTGATCAAGATACTGTTTTGATGATCATGCGCAAACAATACCAGTTGCCTGCCGCCTTTGTCAAGGTTCCGATGAACGTTGTCGCAACTCCATGAAAATGAAGCAGCGCTGGGTTCAGGCCTGAAAACATAAGACTCACTGTCGGTCGATCGCCCCAAGGATTTGTCCACCCTGGGGTGCCTGGTAAAGAATAAAGGGTTGTCTGGCTGTCATCGTAAAACAAACTCCCGTCACTACTGGGGGCATTGCCCTGAAAATAGACCGCGGTCAGCTTGGGGCACCAGGCAAACGCCCAGGCCCCGATATTGGTGACACGGGAAGGAATGGTCACGCTGGTCAGGCTTCCGTACTCGAACGCATAATGCCCAATACAGGTGACACTGGGGGGAATCGTGTAGTTTCCGGCTTTCCCTCCGGGGTGACAGATAGAGGCCGTCGTTGTGGGATTGGAGGCGGGAGGAGACGGCTTTAATCCCGGCTTTTGCCAAGTTCGTGCAACCGATCCTTGTCGCCGGCAATCAGCGCTTCCTTCTTCGCGCGGCTCCAGGGCTTCAACTGGCGCTCACGGCGGATGGCCAAGAGTTCGGTGGTAAAAGATTCGTGGTAGAGGATGGCGGAAGGGGTATTCTGGGCCGTGTGTTGAGCGCCTTTTTTGTGCTGATGCAGAGAAAGGCGGGCGGAAAGGTCGTGGGTGTGGCCGATGTAGTAGCTGTGGTTGGAGCAGGCGAGGATGTAGACGAACCAGGTCATGTTAGCAGAAGAGAGCGATTGGATGTCGGCTTTAACATTTCAGGCTTGCCCTTCGACGCGCTAGACTGGCACAGGCGAGCGTCTCCGCGTCGGCTTGGGCACTTCGTTCTTGCCCTTCGACGCGCTCGCAGGGCTCGCTTGCTCAGGGCATTCGCCGCGTTCGCTTTTTTCGCAAACTGGGGCCTGCCATGAGCAAGTGAGCGTAAGCGAACGCGTCAAATGGCGGAGGGGGAGGGATTTGAACCCCCGTTACCTTGCGGTAAACATGATTTCGAGTCATGCGCATTCAACCGGGCTCTGCCACCCCTCCGGAACGTGATCAAGATGTCAAAGAGAACGCATAAAATAGGCGATTGGGCGGCCAAAAGTCAAGCTTTGCCGGGCGAGCTTTGCGGGCGGGATGCGAAATACTGGGATAACTGACCGATGATGTCAAAGAATCATCGACGGACGCGGCGTTTTAAAGCGGATTCATTTTGGGACTGGCCCCTGATAACAATAAAAAAACTCAAGAACATTATGGTTCTTGAGTTTTTTAAATGGTCGGGGCGACTGGCGCTCGTTTGAACCTGACCCCCGACTGATCGTGCCGATTGCTGCGATTGTTGACGGCCCAGTGCAACCTTTTGTCGCATCGGTCCAGCGTCTTGCTCGGCTTTGCGTCTGAATCAATGCGGGTGCGCGTGGCGTAGGATGTGGGGACGCTCCAGGCCATGCGCCAGCATGAGATTCTCGTCAGAGAGAATCTCGACGGTGGGGCCTTGGGCAACTATGCGACCGGCGTCCATCACGAGAACGTGACGGCACACCTCCACGACCAGTTCCAGGTCGTGGGTGGCGATGATCTTGGTGTGCTCAAAGGACAGTAAGTGCTCGATCAATCGGCGGCGGGCGCGCGGATCGAGATTGGATGACGGCTCGTCCATGACCAGAATGTCGGGCGACATGGCCAAGACGGTGGCGATGGCCACGGCCCGTTTCTCTCCCGCCGAAAGCCGGTATGGGGGCCGCTCGCGAAGGTGCGTCATCCCCACGCGCTCCAGCGCGGAAGCGACGCGGCTTTCAACCTGGTCCGGTGGCAGACCGGCATTCAACGGGCCGAAGGCGACGTCTTCTGCCACCGTCGGCATGAACAACTGGTCGTCGGGATCTTGAAAGACCATCCCGACTGCGCGACGCGCCAATGCGGCCGTCTCCCGAGTTACGATGGTGTCGCCGATCCGGACGTCGCTGCGCGTCGTTGAGAGGTATCCGTTGAGGTGAAGGAGGAGCGTCGACTTGCCAGCGCCGTTCCCGCCGATCAGGGCAACCGCCCCGCCGTGCTCAATGCGAAAAGATACACCCCGCAACGCCTCCGTGCCATCCGGGTAGGCAAACGAGAGATCGCGGACCTCGACCACATGATGGCTCACATGGCACCCCCGGTCAGCAGGCGTCCGAACGCCTCCGCCAGATTCCACAGGCGGGCCGACACAAAGAAGAGAAGACAGCCCGCGACGAATATCGCATCCGACCACACGAACGAGGATGGACGCAGAACACGCACCTCGCCATCGAAGCCACGCGCAACCATGGCCCGATAGACGCGCTCGGCCCTGTCCATCGACCGGAGAAGGAGATGGCCAATCATTGAGCCATAGACTCGAAGACGCAGGGGACGACCGGACGACCGCATCTCCGCACTTCGTTTCATCTTGCCTGCCTGATCCGAGACCACAAAGAGGTAGCGATAGAGAAACAGCAATTGAACCACAAAGACGCGCGGGACTCCGAGCCGTTCCAGCGCCGCGCCCAAACGGTTCATGCCTGTGCAGGCTACAAGCGCAAGCGCAGCTCCGACAGTCAGGAAGAACCGGAACATGATCGAGCCGAACGACACCCATCCCCCCGAGATCGCAACGGTGCCGATAGTCGTGACCGGTGTCCGGTCCAGCAGGGGATTGAAGATCCCGATGAACAGGGCGAATGGCGCGGCAATGAGTATCTTCCGTGCGAGGTAACCCACCGGGATGCGGCCCAGCGAGATGAGGGCAATCGGATAGAGCAGAAACGGGGTCAGCGCGGAGACATCATGGCGTGGAAAGGACATCACGACGACGATAAACGCGAGGGTGACGATGGCCTTGGCCCGCGCATCGAGCCGATGCGCGGGCGTGTCCATGCGCCCGAGTTCGTCCATGCGCCCAATTTCGATCCAATCCGTTATCCCCATAACACTCCCGCCCAACCCTCAACCGTTTCCGCAAGTGCGCTGGATCGAGCGGGCCCTGAGCGCAATCCCGATCAGGCATGCCAAAGCCAGTGTCATCAATCCGCCGACGATTCCCGCCACGGACGTTCCTGCGTTGACCGCCGGCCAAGGCTCCGGTTCGGGTGCGGCGGCATGTTCAGCAGGCGTGGCGGTTTCTGGTGCGGCCTCGCCGGACTTGAATCCGTAGTCGGGCAGGAATGCAGTCCTTTCCTGGACCTCCGCCAGACTCTTGTGGATACCGTCTCCGGGGCTTTCGAGTTCCTCTTTGCCGCTCACCTTGGCCATGGACCATTCCAGGCCGTCCGGGTGCGTGGACGCGAACCAACTTGCCACGCCACCCATGATGACAGCGGCGATTGCCAGTCCAATCAAGACTGGCCGCAGACTTACAGACGCCTCAGACGCCGGTGCCGTCTGCAACGCCTCCGGGCGCGCCCTCGCCACGAACGAGACTACGGCGGCTGTTGCCAATCCCTCGACTACGCCTATCGCCAGATGTATTGGCAACATCATGAGAACGAAGGTTCCGAAGGGCAATTCCGAGATGCCGGACGCCTTGGTTTCGAGCACGACGCTGAACGCACCCAGTTGCAGCCCCACAACGGCGGCGATGATCGCGCCAACCCAGGCGCGCGAAGTGCCGTATTGACCCTTAACAAAGGCCCTGTAGATGAGGGGATACGCAACGAACGCCGGAAAGAAGCCCAGGTTGAAAATGTTACAGCCCAGCGCCAACAGTCCGCCATCCGCGAAGAAGAACGCCTGCACGGTCAATACCGAGGCCATAACCAGGAAGGCCGCATAGGGCCCGAGCAGAGCAGTCAGGATCAGCCCGCCGCCAAGATGTCCACTCGATCCGGTTCCCGGAATCGAAAAGTTGATCATTTGCGCGGCGAAGATGAACGCGCCAAGAACGCCCATCATGGGAACGAGATTGTCTCGGATGGATGTCTTGACCTTGTTCGCGCAATAGGCAATCAGCCCGCCCGAGATCGCCCACATCGTCCCGCCCACGGCGGGGGAAATCAACGCATCTGCCATGTGCATCTTCTGTTCCTCCTACTTGTTCTCTTTGCTTGTGAATCCAAATGCCCACGTGAGCCCGGCCGTCGCCGTGAAGTCCGGCGCGTCGCCGGATATCTTCGATCCCCCGGCAATGTCCAACGTCAGGCTCTCTATGGGATTCCATCGAAAGCCTGTGTTGTACTGAACAATGGTGTCGGCCTCACTCGACATCTCCTGTTCAGCAAACACCTCGCCGACCCACTGTACCGCGTCAAGAATCTGGTAGTCGGCGGCCATTCCGTAATGCATGACGTCGTCATCGGGTCCGCCGATCCATGAGTAGCCCACGTTGAGGTGGATGCCCGCCTTCTCACCAATGGATCGCGATGCCACCCACGTCAGATCGTAGTCAGTCTTGCCGCTGCCAAGTTCCTTGTCATCGTCTGCTGTCGGAAACTTGACGGACGGCACGATGGCGTGACGCGCTCCGAGCGGGCAGGACTCCAGGAACTGCCACTTTGCACCCAGCGTCAGATCGCCAATGCCATGTTCCCGCGTGCACTCCGCTCCGCCGTCCTCCAAACGCTCCGTCCGTTCCTCGAACTGACCGCCGAATCCGACGCCGATCTCCACGCTGCGAATCACCCCATACGTCAAACCGAACGGGAAGTCCCAGTGTTTGCAGTCGGAATCGTGCTCGTAGGCGGCTCCAGCCTCGAACTCAAACTGACCGACATCCGCCGGATCTGCATCGTCAATCGCCAGTGGGCGACCGGCGAACGCCGATCCGGCCACGCAAAGCACACCTGCCAGCATCCATCCGACCTTCTTCACTCGTCTCGCTCCTTTCCTTAGTCTGACTACTATCGACCACTCTGCCGTCGTAATACCATCCTGAGAATCGTGTTACTCCAGGGCCAAAAAAAAGACCGCCGGACTACTGCACCTCCTTGCCTGTAGTCGTCATCATCAGGGATACGTGTTTCAGACCCTTCAGAGACTTCAGCTTCTTCACCAACTGTTCCACATCTGCCGCCTTGCCCTTGACGATGATCGATTCCAGACAATTGTCATGATCAAGGTGCGCATGCTGGGCCGCAACCACTATGCGTTCAAAATCGTGTTGCGCGTCCACCAGTTCGCTGGCGAGGGTTCTCTCATGATGGTCATAGACTATGACGATGGCTCCGGCCACTTCTTTGCCTGACTGCCATTCCTTCTGCACGAGGGACTGGCGAATCATGGATTGGATCGCCTCGGAGCGTGTGGGATGGCCTTCGCCCTTCCACATGCCGTCAAAATGCTTCAGTAGATCGCCCCCAAGCGATACGCTGAATCTCACGGCTCCACTCATAATCAAAACCTCCATCGAGAGTATTACGAACAGGAAAAGCGTATTACTATCACTCGCCGACTGCTTGCGCAACATCAAAGTTGCAGACAATTACAGGGCCGCTCTGAATCGAATCGCTGCGAGGGCGCGGTTCGCAAGTCCCATCGCCTCTCCATCCGGTTTGAACCGTACCTGTCGTCGCTTGCGGTGCAAGTGTCTGAGAATCAAGAGGAAAACGGCTGGTATTCTTGCCGAACGGCCGTTCTTGAAAAATGGTCGGGGCGACTGGCGCTCGTTTGAACCGTACCCGCTACTGATCGCGCCTATCGTGACCGTTTTCGACGGCCCGACGCTGCCGTTCGTTGCCACGGCCGAGCGCCTTGTGCGGCGTTGCGCCTGCCTGAATCCGCCACCCGCCGGGCAGATTCATTCCAGACAGGCCCACAAGCACTTGCAATTACAGAGGGCATAGGTCATATTTCCCGGGTGTTTACTGACATAAAAAGACTGAGCAGCGCACTCCTGCTGACTCTCTTTCTGTTTGGCGTGATCGCGTATCCCGCCATTCACAGGGTGAGTTCCGGGGGCGTGACGTCGCAGACCTGTGCATGCTCCGAGCAGACGCCCAGGCTTCCTTCTTCGCACTGCAACCCGCTCGCGCAGGGCGTCGCCGACACGGAAAAGCCCTGTTCCGGTGACACCCACAACCGCCATAACCCGCCGGCTCCGCACGATGCCGGCCACTGTTCGATCTGCCAACTCGCACAAACCCCGATGAGCGTTTCGGCACCGGCGTTCCTGCCAGTGGCGACCGACATCGTGATAGAGTGTGCCTTGCTTCCAAGCCGCGCTCCAACGGTTCGCACAGCTTGCATTCTTCCGTTCTCATGCGGTCCTCCCTCCTGAGCATTCCAACTGGTTTCCCGAAATAGTCTCGCGGGGATGCGCTACATCCTGACGTGGGCCATATGCCAGAGGTTTCCTCGGCGTCCCCATTATCGGCGCGGCAATCACAGCCTCTGAACGCATTTCAAATCAACGTGAATGCTTGGAAAGGAACAAGAATGAAAGCACATACCACAAGAAAGAAAGCACTCTACGCGGCCTTGATGGGCCTCGCGATGCTCACATGCGCCAACCGGGCGCTTTCGCAGACGGCCGATTCTGCCGCCAAGCCGGCAGAAAAAGCCACGGTGTCTGAGTCTCTCCTGGCGATCGAGCATGCCAAGCTGAATACTGCGGACGCCTCGCCGGTAGATCCCGGGCATTACGAAGTCGAGATAGGCTGCTCCTGGACACAGGCCAAACGCGCATGGGATGGTGACGGCGCTGCCCATAGCCGCGGCTTGGCCCGTGAACAGGCAGTCGGGCCGACCCTGACCGTCGGGATCATGGAGAATGTTGATGTCAGCATCGGGCTGGACTATCTCTGGCTGCGTGATGACGACAACGCGGCTCCGACCACAGGCGAAGGATTCGGCGACTTTAGTTTCGGCGGGCGTTATCGCTTCTTCACCAGTGGAAAATACAGGATCGAGGCCGCCTGGATCAGCGGCTTCACCGCACCGACCGGCAATCATGGAAATGACGATGAGTTGGGCGCCAGTCAGGAGTTCTGGAGCTGGGACAACTCCCTGGTGGTGAGCAAGGACTGGGAACACTGGACCATGAACGCGGAACTTGGCTGGTCGCTGCCTTTCGGTGAGAAGCGTGACGACGATCGCGGCACGCTGATTGCCAACCTCGCCGCCGGGTATCAGATCCTTGAATGGCTGCAGCCGGAGGTCGAGTTGAACTACAGCCGTGAATACGCCAACGGCGAAGCGGATGAAAGCGCCTTGGCCGTGACGGCAGGCTTGGTGATGCCGATCAACGACTGTCTGCGCGTCAATCTGGGAGTACAGCAGGCAGTCTGGGGTGAGAACGCAGACAAGGCCACGGTCGCCATGTTGGCAGTGAAATTGGGTTTCTAACGAACACAAGGAGAACACGATTATGACCACTCGAATGAACCGACCGGTATTGATTGTCATCGCTTCTATAATCTGCGCGGCTGCAAACCTATACGCTGCGGCAGAGGAAAAGGTCCGGATCCTGACATCCTTCTACCCCATGTATATCGCCACGCTGAACGTGGCGAAGGGCGTGCCGGGTGTCGAAGTCCTGAACCTCACCAAACCGCAGACCGGCTGTCTGCATGACTACCAGATGACGCCCGATGATATGGCGCATCTGTCAGGAGCGAATATCTTCGTTGTCAACGGTGCGGGGATGGAGGCGTTTCTCGACAAGGTCGTCGCGCAACTGCCAGCGCTGAAGATCGTCAAAGCCAGCGATGGCATTGAACTGATCAAAGGCGAGGGCGAGGAAGGGGACAATCCGCACGTCTGGGTCAGTGTGTCGCTCCACATTAAACAGGTAGAGAATATCGTGGCGCAGTTGGCGAAGGCGGACACTGCGCACGCCGATCAGTACAAGAAGAACGGTGCGGAATATGTCGCACGCCTGGACCAACTGCGGAAGAAGATGCACGAGGGGTTGAAGGATGTTCAGACCCGCGACATCATCACCTTCCACGAGGCATTTCCGTATTTCGCCAGGGAGTTCAACCTCAAGATCGCGGCCGTGATCGAGCGTGAACCCGGTTCCGAGCCAAGCGCCAAGGAACTGGCCGAAACGATTGAAATCGTCAAGAAAGCCAAGGTCAAGGCTCTGTTCGCCGAACCTCAGTACCCGACCAAGGCGGCGGAGGCTATTGCCAGGGAAAGCGGAGCCAAGTTGTACACGTTGGATCCATCCGTTACGGGCCCCATGACGGCTGACGCCTATTTTGCGATCATGGAGAAGAATCTCGCCGAATTGCGAAAGGCGTTGAATCCGTAATGACTGAAGAACCGACCAGAACACCGGACAAGGTGCAACATGCCGCCCGTCACTCTACGGACGCACGGCCGTGTTGCACCCGTCTGGTCGGGTTGGGTGTTCAACTGGGGACCACAACAGTTCTGGAGAACGTGAATCTCCATATTCACTGCGGTGAGTTCACCGCCATTATCGGCCCGAACGGAGCAGGCAAGACTACCCTTCTGAGGGCCTTGATAGGAGAAGTTCGCCACACCGGACAGTTGGTCTTCGTGCCGTCCACCGGAACGTCAGAGCCGCGAAGGCCGCGTGTCGGCTATGTGCCGCAGCGCATGGAAATAGACAAAACCACCCCGTTGACGGTGCTCGATCTGTTTGCCGGAGTGCAGACACGCCGGCCGGTATGGCTTGGGCACACGCGCCGGATGCGCGATGCCGCCGGGATGACATTAGAACGTGTGCGGGGCGCGGACCTGCTCGACAAGCGAATTGGGCAACTGTCGTGCGGCCAACTCCAACGGGTTCTTCTGGCGCTCGCTTTGTCGCCTGTTCCAGAACTCCTGTTGCTCGACGAACCGCTGGCCGGCATGGACCATCGCGGAACGCTATTGTTCTACCAGATTGTGTCGGAACTGCGCCTCGAAATGGACCTTTCCATTTTGCTCGTGTCGCATGACTTGGCCGCGGCGGCAGGCGTTGCGGATCGGTTGGTATTCCTGAATCGCACGATTCTCGCCGATGGTCTGCCGACTCAAGTCCTTCAGTCCCCACTTGTCCGCGACACCTTCGGCCTGGACTTGGCGGGCATTCCACCCATGCCAACAGCATCGCTCTCCTCCATGCCTGCCCGCTGCTGTGTGCCGGAGGGCAAGACACAATGAACCTGTGGCACTGCCTCATAGACGTTCTGCCCTTCCAGTGGGCGCACTATGCTTTTATGCAGAATGCCCTGCTGGCCATCCTCCTGGTGACGCCCCTGTTCGCGCTTCTTGGATGCCTGGTGATTAACAACCAAATGGCCTTCTTCTCGGATGCCATCGGGCATGCCAGTCTCACCGGCATTGCCATCGGCGTCCTGCTGAGTTTGGCGGACCCGACCTGGTCCATGCTCGGCTTCGCCTTGTTCCTGGCGGTCGCCATTTCCGTATTGCGACGTTACAGCGCCGCCTCGACCGATACGCTCATCGGCCTTGTCATGGCGTTCGCCATGGCTCTCGGCGTCGTACTCCTTTCGCGAGGCGGTGGATTCGCAAAGTACTCCCGTTTCCTGATCGGCGATATTCTGACGATTACGCCGCGCGAAATCGTACGGCTCGCGGTCGCGCTTGTTGTCGTGGTCGTTATCTGGTGTTGGGCATTCAACCGCTTCCTGATCACATTCCTGAACCGTTCACTGGCCCGAAGCCGAGGGGTGCATGTGTGGGCCGTAGAAACCGGCTTTGCCGCGATTGTCGCCGCCGTTGTCGCCATCAGCATTCCGTGGGTCGGTCTGCTGGTCATTAACTCCCTGCTGATTATCCCGGCAGCGACCGCCCGGAACGTGGCAAGAACCACGGCGCAATATGTGATTCTCGCGGTTGTATTCTCCTGCGCGACGGGCGTTCTAGGATTGGTGGGGTCGTTCTATTGGGGTACGGCTACCGGCGGCACAATCGTATTGGCCGCCATGGCGCTGTATGTGGTGTCGCTGTTTTTCCGTCGTTGAACGGGTGAGTTTCAAGAATGAAGACCAGAGAAAGAAACGTCTGGAAGCCGAAATGACAATGCCCCCCCATGATACAACCGCATAGCCATACAAATCCGTCGCCCGGAATCATCCCCGAGACGTCAAAGGGAACAACGGATCACACTCCGATTGTCCGCCATAATTCGTGGGGCGACGACCCCATTCTTCCAGAGACGCCCGCTCCGCCTGTGGGCAAAGCATTGCTCTTTATGCTGGCTTTCTTCGCTCTGACTATTCCACCGCTGTTTGGCGATCATCCCGGTGTCCGAGCGTTCTCGCTGGCATTTGTGAGCATCGTTCTGGAAGCCTTGCCGTTCATGCTGATCGGTTCGTGCGTCGGTGGACTGATCGAAGTCTTCATCAGTTGCGACAGACTCACGGCGCGCCTGCCCCGTCGGCCTTGGGCTGTGACTTGTCTGGCGGCGGCTCTGGGACTTGTGTTTCCTGTATGCGAGTGTGCCGTTGTGCCCGTGGTTCGGCGCCTAACCCGCAAGGGGCTGCCGCTCTCCGCCGCTGTGGCATATCTTCTTGGCGGACCTATCGTAAATCCCATTGTCGGCGCTTCAACGCTTCTCGCCTATCGGTTCAATTGGACCGTGGTGTGCATACGTCTACTGGCAGGTTATGCCATCGCCGTTACGGTGGGCCTCACTATGGATCGTCTGTTCAGGTATCGTCCGGCGCTACTGGAATCGGGTGATGCCCAGAAGGGCGGTTGCACTTGCGGTCACGATCATGATGGCACGTCAGCAGAAGACCACCACAACGACGAAGACGAGCTCCATGCCCATGAGGAGCATGATCACCAGTCCGATGCACACACATGTTGCAGTCACGAGGCTCATACGACTTCTTCCGTGTTGTCTGGTCGTCTCCTTGCGGCGTTGCGGCATGCCACGGATGATTTCCTTGCCGTTGCGCACTATCTTGTTATCGGGGCGGCTATCGCGGCCTTGTCGCAAACCCTTGTCGAGCGTCGACTCTTCCTAAGTTTCGCCGCCTTTCCCATTCTGCCTGCCGTCTCAATGATGGTGCTGGCGATCCTGCTCAACCTCTGCTCAGAGGCGGATGCTTTCATCGCGGCCTCATTCCGGGGACTTCTTCCCCTGCCGGCGCACATGGCCTTTCTGCTGACGGGCCCCATGTTCGATCTGAAATTGTTGCTGATGTATCGGACATTGTTCACGCGAAGGGCAATTTTGATCCTTTCGTGCCTGATTCTCCTTTCAGTATTTGCAGTAACTGTTGTTCTGGAAGTCTTGGGGATACCACTACGATGAACAACCTCAACCGATTTCTCTCGCGCTACTGGTGTCCCTTCTTATTGGTCGCTTGGTTCTGGTCGGTTTCCGGATTGCTGGTGGATCGAACGTATACGGTTTTCCTACGCCCGGAGTTGGGTCTACTGCTTGTGGTGGCGCTAGTCGTGATGATGGGTTTCTTATTCGCTGAAATGCGCCAATGGGGACACCCGCGGGTGTTCGGGCTGGACGGGGCGTCGCGCATGTTGATTCTGCTCGCCCCTTTGGTCTACATGTCCGTCGCACGCGGGGCATCGCTGGATTCCCGCGCTTTCCAGAACAGATGGACCGAGATGAGCGGGACAAATGCCGTTTTGAGGGCAGGAAACGAGATGGGCGCTATGAATTCCGCGGCCTCATCCAACACAGCGGTGGAAGCGACAATGCTGGACTTGACGTACAGTCCTGCTCGCTTCAAGAACCAGCAGATCGCCGTTATCGGAATGATTCACCGCGATTCCAAGATCAAGGAGAGGTTCGGATCCGACGCCTGCCTTCTATTCCGTTTTGTCGTGAGTTGTTGTGCCGCAGATGCCAGACCCGTTGCCATATTGACTGGAGGGGATGTTCCGGCAGATTGGGCCGACGACACATGGATTCGTGCGGAAGGGCGTTTTACCCTTCGTGATGACAAAGGCCAGCCGGTGCCAACTCTGGAAATCAGCACGGCAACCCGGATTCCGAAACCAAGGCAACCGTATTTGTACTGAACCGTGACGCCGCGGTCACGAAAGCCGCCGGCCTGCCGTTCCGGCGGCCAGGGACGCATGCTTCCGCGCCAGCAACTATATCGCTTTACGATGAGATGGTTCGCAAGTCCCATCGCCTCTACGTCAGGGTTGAACCGTACCCATCGGTCATTTGCAGCGGAAGTGCCTGCGAATCAAGGAGAAGACGGACGGTCTTCTTACCGAACGGCCGTTCTTGAAAAATGGTCGGGGCGGAGGGATTTGAACCCTCGACCTCTTGCACCCCAAGCAAAAGAGTGAACCATATTTTCTATAGATATTTGACTTCTTTTCTGACTTTTTATGTCAGGTGTGTCCTATTGTGTGTCCTTTTTTGCTTGCCTTTCCTGCCTATCCGTTTCAATATGTTGCCAAGACTATCAATTTAACCGGAAAGGGAAAGCAATGGGCGTTATCCTGAAAAAACAACGTGACGGAACAATCCGGCCTCACTGGTATGGCAAATACGCCGATGGGAAAAAATGCCGCGTGATAAATACCGGCGTGACGGTCCGGGGAACCCCGCCCCCAAATACCGATGCCGCCTTTACCCGATCCAGAGAAGAGGCCGAAAAAGCCCTTGCCCGGCACGTCGAGGATGCCCGGCGGAAAGGCCGCGCCGATCACTTGACGGAAAGACTTATCGAATCCAAGACCGGGCGCAAGGTTGAATATGTCCGGCTTTCTGACCTGGCCGCCCGCTGGCGGGATCTTCCCCGCGAAACCGCGCCGGGCAAAGACTGGCTGGCCTGGTGCGATTCGATTTTCAACCGCTTTGCCGCCGCATTACCGAAAGTAACCTATCTGCATGAAGTCACGCCCGCGCAAGCCGGGGCATATCGGAACCGCCTTGCCGCCGACTATTCGCGCCGGACCGCACACGGGGCCGCGCAAATGCTTAAAGGCGCATTCGCCCGCCTGTTACCTATCGGGGCCGCGAATCCGTTTGCCGGGGCAATCGCCCGGCCCGGCCCGGATGATGACGCGGGCACGGTACACCGCCGCCCGTTCACCCCCGAGGAACTGCAAGCCCTTTTCACCGCCGGCCGCCGTGACGCCTTTCTTTTCCCGCTTGTTGTTTGCGCCGCCTGCACCGGAATGCGCAGAGGCGATGTATGCCGCTTGCGCTGGTCAAGCGTTGACCTTGCCGCCGGGGTGCTGGCCGTCAAAACGCACAAGACCGGGGCCGCCGTCGAAATCCCGATCTTTCCACCGTTGCGGGAAGTGCTGACAATCGCCCGCCGCGCCGCTTCCCCGTATGTCTGGCCGCTTGCCGCCCGGATGCTGGCCGATAACCCGGACGGCTTGACCTATCGTTTCAAGAAACTTGTGGCGGAAACCTTCCCCACCTCGGAAGCCACGCAAAAGGCCCTACAAGCCGCACCGCCCGCCCCCCTTGCCGAATCATTGCCCGCCGTTGAAAAGGCCGTGTGTGAAAGCCTGGCCGGCCCGCGCCGCGATAGGGTGCTTGCCACCTTGCGCCGATACGCCGCCGGGGAATCGGTCCGGGCAATCGCCCGGCCGTCAATCGAAGGAGCCCCCGATCACCGGGGACAAGTGAGTATGGACTTGCACGACGCGGAACGGCTTTCGGGAATATCCTTTTTGCCCCACCCATCGGCCGCCCCCAGCGTGAAAGACGAAATTGCCGACATAACCCGGACCGCCCGAACCGCCCGAGAAAAAGGCCAGCGTTTTGCTTCGATTCTGGACTGGCACGCCTTGCGCGTTACATGGGTAACAATAGCCTTATCCGCCGGGGTGCCGATCGAAACCGCCCGCCTTGTGACCGGGCATGAATCCGTCAACGTGGTTTTGCGTCATTACTTCAAACCCGGCCGAGAAGCGTTGCGAACCGTGTTGCTTGCAAAGATGCCCGCCGTTTTGACCGGTGGGGCCGCCCCCGCGCCGGACCCGGCCGCCGAACTGGCCGAACTGGCCGGGAAGCTGGCCGCCCGAACCGCAACGAAAGAGGACAAGGCCCGTTTCCGCAAGCTGGCCGCGAAAGTGTAACCCGAAGAAAGGAACACCATGAACAAACCACTCGTCCGCGAAAAGATCACCGGTTTTAGGAACATCGAAAAGCAACACCGCGTCTCGTTGCACAAACTTTTGAATGCCGTCGAATTATGCGATGAACCGGCCTTTGTTCAAGCCGCCAAAAGTCTGCTTTGTTACTATCAGGACACGCTTGAATGCGGAGACACTGCCGAACGTGCCCGCCGTGTTTTTTGGATACAGGGCGAATGGAACAAAACGCCGCCGGATCATATTGAAGAGGCAATAAAACGAACGCTCTACACGCTCTTATGCAACTTGGTATCCACGAATGCGCCGGAATTATCAACGGCTCTCGTTTTGCGGTCGTCTACGGCCGCAAGCAAGGGGAGAATCCCAGCCCCCCCGCTTCCTGGCCGGATCGGCGGAAAACAAAAGGCCTTTCTTGTTTCCTTGCTGGATCGATACGCCTTTAACGCGAAAACGCGACAAATCGAGGAGCCGGGAAAAAACAGTTGACGCGGTGTTTCCCTTTCGATATATTACTGTTTGGATATTTGATAATTTAAAAGGCTGCTACCACCGGAAGTAAAAACGCACTCCATTCGCTGGGGTTTTAATCCTGCACGTCAAGGCGCGTTTTACCGGAGCACCGTCTAGGAACAAAGAAGGCAAGCCGAATCGGCGGCCATCTCAACCGCAAATGCGGATGGGGTGGCTTTTTTATTTGCCAGGCCCATCCGCGAGATGGAGACCCGGCCATGCCCGCAACGAAACGACGAAACCCATACGCCCCGAAACTCTTCAACCGCCGCCTTGCCCGTGTCCTAACGGCTTGCGGCCTTCCCGATCGGGCGATTGCCGCCCGCGCCGGGATACGCCCCGCAACGCTTTCCCTTATCCTGCACGGCCAGAATAAGCCGCGCCTTACCACCGCCCGCGCTATTGCGGCCGCCCTGGATACCACGCCCGACATGATCGGACTTGGAAAGAAAAGGGGCGCACAATGACAACCGAGCAACGTTTTGCCGCCATGCTTTCCGCCCCGGCCGCCGTCCTGGCCCGCGTCGATGCCGCGCTATCCGGGCAAGCGGAGGCCGCCCCTACCCCGCCCCCTGCCCGCTTGTTGACCCATTCGGAGGCCGCCCGTCGTTTGTCCGTTTCCCGCGTAACCGCCTGGCGAATGGAAAAAGACGGCGTGCTTCCCGTGTGCGAAATCCGCCCCGGTGTTTACCGCGTGCCCGAAAGCGCGATTGCCGCTCTGGCCGGATCGGCCCGGACCCGCCCCGCCCGCGTTGACAGAAACAAAGGCAAGGAGGCTGGCCATGCGCAATAAATCCCCGCGCCGTGTCGAGGTTCACCCGGACCCGTTGCCGAATATCATAGGCCGATATTTTACCGGCAAGGCAACGCCACTAGACCGCCGGACAAAGATCATCCGTCAACTTGAAGCCCGCCGTCGCAACCGGAAAGGGGGCAAGGTATGATTGCGCTACACCCCTGCCAAGCCCGGCATTTACCGAATGCGGAATGTTTCCGAAAACGGATACCGCTGGCAATTATGCCGGACGTTGAACCGGACATTGACGGCGAACCCGAAGAAAACGCGGCCCTTGGCATATTGGCAGAAAACAAGATTGCACTTGAAGACGCCGGGTTGACTGAAACCGACTTCACCGGCCCGCGCCGAACCGTTTTTAAGGCGCTTTCCAGACTGGCGCAAGACGGCCGCCCCCTGGACTTAACCGCACTGGCTGGACAACTCAAAGAAGACGGCGAACTTGACCGCATCGGCGGCCCGCCTTTTCTATCCGGGTTGATCGATGCCGCCGAACCGGCCGCGCATTACGCCTATCATCGTGACCGCTTGTTGACCGTTTCACGCAAGCGCCGATATGCAAGCGCCGGGGATCGCCTGGCCGCGCTGGCAAGGAAACAGGGGATCACCCCCGCGTCATTGCAGTTATGCGCCGCCGATGTTTTACGCGCCTTGGAATCACAAGAGGCCGAAACGGCACCCGGAGCCGTGCCCCTTTGTGACCTTGTGACCCCCGCGCCGGATGCCGCCGATGAATTGTTGCGCACGCGGTTTTTATGCCGTGGGGGTGCCGCGTTTCTTATCGCACAATCGGGCAAGGGTAAATCTTCCCTTTGCCGTCAATTCGCGCTTTCCTGGGGTGCCGGCCTTTCCTGTTTCGGGATCACCCCGGCCCGGCCATTGCGTCAACTTCTCATTCAAGCCGAAAACGATCAAGGCGACGAAGCCGCTTTTCGTGACGGCATACGCGCATCCGGCATGATACCGCCCGCCGCGCTACACGATGCAGAGCGCCGGGTTTTCATCGTGCAGTTACAAGACGCCGCCGGCGATTCGTTTCTTGCCCGGCTGGGGGTGTTGCTTTCCAAGCATCGGCCCGACATCGTATGGCTAGACCCGCTGTTGTCTTTTTTAGGCGGGGATGCGAACCGGCAAGACATTGTTTCCGCGTTTCTCCGCAACGGCATTCAACCGCTGTTGACCCGGCACGGTTGCGGGTGCCTGATTGCTCACCATACCCCGAAACCCATGAGAGCAACGGACAAGGGAGGCCCGGCTGATATGGGGGGATACCTGGGAGCCGGGAGCGCCGAATTGACGAACTGGCCGCGTGCCGTGCTCACCTTGGAATGCACCGCCGCCGGCGGGGTGTATAAGTTAAGGGTGCCGAAACGCTCGAAACAGTTGGGATGGGTTGACCAAGACGGCGAACCGACAGACGCCCGCTTGATTGCGCATTCTGGTGACGGCCGCATTTACTGGCGGGATGCTACCCCGGAGGAATCCACGGTTGCCACGGCTGGAACCGGGCGCAAGGCTGTTGCGTGCCCCGCAGACGCCGCCCGCGTGTTAGGCAAGGAACCGAACGGCATGACCTACACCGGGCTTTTTGAGGCCATTATGGCGGATCGTGATTGTGCAGAGCGTACCGCAACGGGTGCCATATCCAAGGCCCGCAAGGCCGGTTTGATCGAATGCGACGGCGGTATCTACCGAGTAACAGGGGTGCAAGGTGCAAAAACTGCAAAAGGTGCAAAAAGCAATTAATGCACCTGGCCGGGTGCAAGGTGCAAAAGGTGCACCCCTAAAGGGGTGGTGCACTTGTTGCACCTGCATGCCCCCTGCTGGCTACTGCAACCAGAGGCAAAGGGAGGGGCCGCCCCAGAGGCAGAGGGGCACCCCCCGCCCGGATGGGTCCCCTTTGAAGACTTTCCCGCATCAGGTGCGAAAGCCATGCCTTCCCCGAATTCACCATACCCGTGCCCCCGTTACAGTTGACAAAGAAAGGTTGAAACATGAAGACGATGAAGACGCCGAACAAAGCAGAGCTTGCCCGGTTATGCGGGATTAGCAGGCAGGCAATCAGCAAACACTTACGCAAGCCCGATGCGCCCCGGCCGGACCGTCAAGGCCGGTATGACGTTGCCAAGGTCAAAGCCTTCCTGGCAGAGCGCGCCGAATTGAACACCGCCCGCCCTGGGGGATCATACGCCGATGCCCTGGCACGTCGAACAGAGGCGCAAGCCAAGCTTGCCGAATTGGACCTTGACGAGCGGGAAGGCCGCGTGATTGACCGGGACACGGTAGAGATGCAGGCCCGCGCCTTTGTTCAAACCGTGCAAACAGACCTTTTGACCATGCACGCAACCTTGGCCTTGCTTGTTGCGGGTAAACCAGTTTCGGAATGCGCGGGCGTAATAAGGCCTTTTGCGCTTTCCATTTTGAAACGATGGAAGGCACAAGCCGGAAGCAAGTTAGGTCCCCGGCAATGCCCGCTTGACGGAAAACCCTGCTACGTGCCGGAAGAATTGCCGCCGATGAAGCCGACCCCGTAGAGAGAAAACGAAAACGCAATGCCCGCCTAATCGGAATAGATGCCACGTCGCATAATATCTGTTATGTCAACTAAAGAAAGTTGTCTTTTTGTCTTGCCTATCCCGAAGGGATAGGGGATCATTGCACCATGAAACACGATAAACCCATGAATGCAGACGAAGCCGCCGCCGCCCTGGGGGTGCATCGGGAAACCGTGTTTCGATGGATACGCGCCGGCACGCTGGCCGCCCGCGTCGAGGGGCACCGCGTCGAGATTGCCCCGGCCGCCGTCGAGGCCTTCACCCGGATATGCTCGCATTGTGGCAAGCGGTTTGTTCCGCGCCGCCCGACTACCGGGACCGCGTTTTGTTCTTTGCCGTGCCGCTGGGCTGTCGAGAATGCCAAGCGCCGGACCGGCCGCCCGATGGGGAGGCCGCCGATCACCCGGACCGCCCCGGACCCCGCCGCCGTGCCGGCCCGCCTGAAAGCCGCCGTCGAGTTGATCCGGCGAAACGTCAAAGCCTAACACCGGCCCGACACCCTCCGCAATCCCCGGCAAGCCGCCGCCTTGCCTATCCTGACAAGCGCCACGGCATTCTGACCCCCTGGCCTATGTCTGGACACCACTGGCACCCGAAACGCCTTTAAACGGTATTCTGACGCCCACCACCGAATCCCGCCCGGAATGATCATCTTTTTTCGCTTGTGTGTTCTGTGTGTCCTATTGTGTGTCCTATCAGGCCCCCTATTTCGGAGCGTTTCCGGGCATTGCACGGAAAGAGCATTATAAGACTGAAAAGCAAAAAGGCCCGCTTTTCCTAAGAAAAACAGGCCTTTTTACTGGGGAAAATTGGTCGGGGCGGAGGGATTTGAACCCTCGACCTCTTGCACCCCAAGCAAACGCGCTACCAGGCTGCGCTACGCCCCGACATGGTGCTCACATCAAAAAGTCCGCGTACTCTATCACCCCCCTTCTGGATCGTCAAGGCGCGAGTCTAAAATCCTCAACCCAGCCCCGAAAGACTTCAGCCGCCCATCAAAATCCTCGGGCTTGCATCTTTGCAGTTGATCCTCTTTCGAAGGCGTCATACACTCCTTCGCCGATGTCGAACCCCTCAAGGAGTCACCCCATGGTCCACGTCATTGCGTCCATCCAAATCAAACCGGGAACCCGGGCCAAGTATCTGGAAATCCTCAAAAGCAACGTGCCGGCGGTCAAGGCGGAAAACGGATGCATCGACTATCAACCCGCCGTGGACCTGGAATCCGGCCTGCCCCCCCAGCGGCTGGAACCGGATACCATCGTCATCCTCGAAAAATGGAGCAGCCTCAACGCCCTGCGCGTCCACCTGGCCGCCCCCCACATGGCCACCTACCGTGAAAAGGTCAAGGACCTCGTTCTGGGCGTCACGCTCAAGGTGCTCCAAAACGCCTGATGATTTTCTGTTTTTACTTGCGTAACGTCTTGAATCCATAGACACTTAAGACTTTATTTATCCTCAAAGGAGTGCCGCATGCGCCTGTCGAATACCTTGATCCCCACCTTGCGGGACGCGCCCCAGGACGCCGAGATCGAAAGCCACAAACTCATGATGCGGGCCGGCCTGATCCGCAAACTCGGGGCCGGCCTTTACACCTTCCTCCCCATGGGCCTGCGCGCCCTTCGCAACGTGGAACGCATCATCCGCGAGGAAATGGCCCGCGCCGGCGCCATCGAGGTGCTCATGCCCTCGCTCCAGCCCCGTGAAATCTGGGAAACCACGGGCCGGTACGAGACCCTCAAAAAATCCATGTTCCGCATCCGCGACCGCCAGGACCGCGACATGGTGCTGGGCCCCACCCACGAGGAGGTCATCACCGAGCTCGTCTCGCATGAGCTGAACTCCTATCGTCAACTCCCCAGGACCTTCTACCAGATCCAGACCAAGTTCCGCGACGAGATCCGCCCCCGCTTCGGACTCATGCGGGCGCGCGAATTCATCATGAAGGACGCCTACAGCTTCGACCTGGACTGGGACTGCCTCGACCGGAGCTACCAGGCCATGTATGCGGCTTACCAGCGCATCTTCGAGCGCTGCGGCCTGCGCGTGAAAATCGTCGAAGCCGACACCGGCGCCATGGGCGGCAATGCCTCCCATGAGTTCATGGTCCTGGCCGAGGCCGGCGAGGACGGCATCGTCGAATGCGAATCCTGCGCCTACGCCGCGAACGTCGAGCGGGGCGAACGCGCCCTGACGCCCGCCGTGGAGGAACCCGCCGGCGCCGGGCTGGTCGATGTCGCCACCCCCAACGCCCGCACCATCGAGGAGGTCTCCAAATTCCTGAAGCTCCCCGCCCGCCGGCTCATCAAGACACTCATCTACCTCGCGGACGGGAAACCCGTCGCCGCCCTTCTCGCCGGCGACCGGGACCTGAACGAGATCAAGCTCCGCAAGGCGCTGGGTTGCACGGAGCTGGTCCTGGCCGACGCCGCCCAGGTTGAATCGGCCACCGGCGCGCCGGTGGGCTTCGCCGGGCCCATCGGGCTCACGATCCCGGTGATCGCCGACGCCGGGCTCCAGGGCCGCGCCAGCCTGGCCGCCGGAGCCAACAAGGCCGACACCCATCTCGTGCATGTCAGCGTGACGCGCGACGTGGGCGCCGCCCGCTTCCACGATCTGGTCAACGCCAAAACAGGCGATGCCTGCCCGCGTTGCGCCGCCGGTAAACTCCGCGAAATGCGGGGCATCGAAGTGGGCCACGTCTTCAAGCTCGGCACCAAATACAGCGAGGCCTTCCACGCGGCGTACCTGGATGCGAACAAGGAAAAGAAGACCATGATCATGGGCTGCTACGGCATCGGGGTGACCCGGACCCTGCAGGCCATCATCGAGCAGAGCCATGACGAAAACGGCATCATCTGGCCCGCGGGCGTGGCCCCCTTCCTGGCCGCCGTCCTGCCGCTCTCCCCCAACGAAACCTGCATGAACACGGCCCTGAAGCTCGAGGAGGAGCTCATCCGCGCCGGCATTGACGCCCTGGTGGACGACCGCGACGAGCGGCCCGGCGTCAAGTTCAAGGACGCCGACCTGCTCGGGTGCCCCATCCGGATCGTGGTCAGCGACCGGTCCCTGGCCGAGGGAAAAGTCGAACTTCGCAAGCGCTCGGAAAAAACATCTCAGCTCGTGCCGCTCGAAGAGGCCGTCAGCCGGGTTGAAACCCTGTTTTCCTGACCCATTTCATCATAAAGGATCACACCATGACAAAGCGGGAACTGGTCAATCGCATCGCCGACGAAACCGGGCTCATTCAGCAGCAGGTTTACCTGGTCATCCAAAAAACCCTCGATGCCATCACGGAAAGCCTGGTCAAGGGCGACACGGTCGAATTCCGCGACTTCGGCGTGTTCGAAGTCAAAACGCGGAAGGCCCGCCTCGGGCGTAATCCCAACAAGCCCGAAAACACCGTGCCCATTCCCCCCCGCCGGGTCGTCAAATTCAAACCCGGCAAGGCCATGAAAAGCAAAGTGCTGAATCTCCCATGACCGAACAACCTGAAACGCTGTTCGCGCCCCCCCGGGGAATGCGCGATTTTTTCCCCGAGGAAATGGCCATCCGGAACGCCATCTTCTCGGCTTGGGCCCACGCGGCCCGGCAGTCGGGCTTTGTCCAATACGACGCCTGCGTCGTGGAAAACCTGGACCTCCTCAAACGCAAGGGCGGCGAGGAAATCGCGGACCAGCTCTACGTCTTCCAGGATAAAAGCGGACGCGACCTCGCCTTGCGCGCCGAAATGACCCCCACCCTCGCCCGGATGGTCGCCGCCCGCCAGACCCATTATTCCATGCCCCTCAAATGGTTTGCCATCGCCCAGTGCTTCCGCTACGAACGGATGTCCCGGGGGCGGAAACGCGAACACTACCAGTGGAACCTCGACATCATCGGCGAGGAGTCGGTCTCCGCCGAGGCCGAGGTCATCGCCACAGCCGTGCGGGCGCTGGCCACGCTCGGGCTGGGGCCCGCGGACGTGCAGGTCCGGGTCAACAGTCGCGCCCTGCTGGCCGACCTGTTCAACCACGCCGGCATCGCCCCCGCGCATCACCCGGCCATCTTTCTCGCCCTCGACAAGCGCGGCAAGATCGAGGACACCGCCATTGCCGACATGCTCGTGAAAGAAGGCCTCGCCACGCCCGCGATCGACGCCGCGTTCAAGGTCCTGTCGCTCCAATCCTTCGAAGAGGCGCTCGCCCTGCTGGGCTCGGAAACTCCCGCCTCCGCGGAACTGGCCTCGTTCCTGGCCCTGGCGTCCGACCATGGCATCCGGGACAGCGTGGCCTTCGACATCTCCATCATCCGGGGCCTGGGCTATTACACCGGCATCGTCTTCGAGTGCTTCGACACGGCCCGCCAGCTCCGGGCCGTCTTCGGAGGCGGGCGTTACAACAACCTGCTGGGCATGCTCGGCGGGAAACCCATGGGCGCGGTCGGACTGGGATTCGGCGACGTGGTCATCGCGGAACTGCTGGCGGAAAAGGGCAAGCTCCCGTCGTTCCACGAAGACGGACTGGTTCACGTGGGCTATATGGACGAAAGCCTGCGCAGCATCGCCATCCGACTGGCCGCCTCCCTGCGGAACCAGGGCCGGAATGTCAACCTGGGCCTCGCGCGCGAAAAGCCCAAGGCCTTCTTCTCCCGGGCCGGAAAATCCGGCGTGGGCGAGGCGATTTACATCGGCCCCGACGATCTGGCCCGCGGCACGGTTCGCGTCAAGAACCTGGCGGATCGATCGGAACGCGAGCTGTCCCTCCAGGGGCAGCCATGAACCTGCGCCTCCTTCCGCTCGGCCCCTATGAAGCGAATTGCATCCTGGTGTCGGACAACGATGGATTGACGCTGGTGATCGATCCGGGCTTCGACGCCTGCGAATTGAACAACGTCCTGGGCCAGGAACAGCTCACCGTGGCGGCCTACCTGTTGACCCATGGTCATGCAGACCACGTCAGCGCCCTTTACGCCCTTTGGAAACAGAGGCCCGCCCCGGTGCTCATCCATCCCGGCGACACGGAATGGACCTTTACCCCGCTGAACGAATTGCTGCCTCATTATCCGGCAACCCGCCGCCCGGACGGACCTTATCCGGTGGTCCAGGATGGGACAACCTTCACCTTTGGAACGATGGACTTCCGCATCATCGCCACACCCGGCCACACACCCGGCTGCATCTGCTATTACTTCGAAAAAGACGGCATTCTCGTGACCGGAGACACGCTGTTTCAGGACTCCGTCGGGCGGACGGACCTGCCGGGCGGAAGCAGTCGGACGCTGTCCGAGTCCCTGCTGAAGCTGGCCGCCCTGCCCCCGGCTGTCAAAGTCATACCCGGACACGGCGACTCCACCACGATCGGTGATGAACTTCGCACGAACTTCTTTATGCTACAGGCGGCAAAAACGCTGGCCCGCCGCCGCTCCTCTTAAGCTCCAAAAGCCTGTTCGGTCATCCACGTGCCGTGCATGTTGCAATTCTGGCACACGGTAACGGTTCCGCTCTTGGCCCGGATGCTCACCGCCGCCGCCGGGCGGTTCAATGCCGGTGACAGCCACACGCGGTTCACAAACTTGTGATCCACATAAAAATCCATCCACCGGATGAAATGCTCGGCCTTCATCGGGTGCTCCATCTCGCCAATGACCGCCTTGACCAGCACGGAATCCGTGCTGCCCGCAAAAAATGAATCGGCTTCCACCTTGATGAAGGGAAGATGCTTCTTGTCCGCTTCCCCGCCAGGGGTCTGGCCGGGCCGCTTGATCGCGGCGTCGTTTTCCTTGTAGGCCTGCACTGACCGGCACACCAGGCACTTGTCAGGCGCGACATCAAACTCGACATGACCACACACGCTGCATTCGAGAAGCTTCATGATAACCCCCTGATGACGGACCGGGCTGGCCGGGAAGGCCGGCCCGGTCCCGATTGTTACGCGAACTTGATCGCTTCCTGCGGACAGTTGGCGGCGGCTTCCTTGCACGACTTCTGGATGTTCGCGGGCACGTCCGTCATCTTGCACTTGGCCTTGTCGCCGTCCATTTCAAACACGTCCGGGCAATCCCCTTCGCAGAGACCGCACCCCACACAGGCGTCCATATCGATTGAAACCTTCATTCGCTTCTCCTTGTAATCACTGGGTCCGGACTCTCCGGACCTTTTCGTTGATGCCCAGAAGTGTCCCACAACTCCGGGCCTCATTCAATCCAAAAACCCAAGTCACAGGAGTCTCACCGGGCCGGATAATCCGTATACCCTTTGGGGCCGGGTGCATAAAATGTAGCTTGATCCGGCACCGCCAGCGGCGCGCCGGCCGCAAGCCGTTCCGCCAGGTCCGGGTTGGCGATGAACGGCCGGCCAAAGGCAATCAGGTCCGCCTCCCCGCTCTGGAGATCCGTTTCGGCACGGTCGCGGTCGTATCCTCCCGAAAGGATGACAGACCGGCCGCCGGCCGCGCGAAACTCGCGGCACAGGGCCTGGACCGTCGCGGGATCCGGTTTCGGGGCGCCCATGGCGGAGTGATCGACCAGATGAAGATAGACCAGCCCGAGCCGGCCCAGGGCCGCCGCCAATTCGGCATACTGCCCCGAAATATCCTCATAGGCCCCGCTCATGTCGTTGAACACACCATAGGGGGAGAGCCGAATACCCACCCGATCGGCGCCAATCGCTGCGGTGACTGCGGCCGCAACCTCCAAGGCAAAACGGTTACGCCCCGCCCGATCCCGGCCATAGCCATCAGAACGTCGATTAGCCTCGGGATCCAGGAATTGATTGATCAGATACCCGTTGGCGCCATGAATTTCAACCCCGTCAAATCCGGCGGTAATGGCATACCTCGCCGCCTGGACGTATTCACCGACCGCCTGGCGGACATCGTCAAAAGTCATTTCGTGGGGAGAGTCATACGGCTGCTCGCCCTTGCTGTCGGTCCAGATTTTTCCTTTGACCGCCACCGCCGACGGAGCCTGCAATTCCGCCCCTGTTGGCAGATTCAACACGCTTCCCACCCGGCCAGCATGCATCAACTGGACAAAGATCCGACCGCCGCCGGCATGAACAGCCGCCGTAACCGCCTGCCAGGCTGTCATTTGCGGCGTTGAAAAAAGACCGGGAATGCGGGCATACCCCAATCCATTCGGCGAGGGTGAAGTCCCCTCGCTGATGATCAGACCGGCACCCGCTCTCTGCGCGTAATATTCGGCCATAAGCGCGTTGGGCAAATTGCCGGGGGCGCGACTTCGGGTCATGGGCGCCATGACCACCCGGTTTTTCAACCCAACGGATCCCAGCGTGAATGAATCAAACAACTTCATGCAACCTCCTGACCTTGCCTGACGGTTACCTCTGACTTTTCGATCATACCCCTTAACCCGGTGAATACCTATACTTATTAACCCCCACCTTCCGCGCACGAACGACCGGCACTCTCAAGTTGACTATCACGTGTTGGCATGCTACAAATTTCTTCTTTTAACCGCCCCAAAACCAAGGAATACCATAGACATGACTCCCTACCCAAAAACCATCGACACGGTGGAGCAGTTGGACGAGGTTCTGACGCGCCCGCAGCCGTCCCTGATTGCGTTCATGAAGACCCTGACCGGCGATATCATGGTCATTGGGGCCGGCGGTAAAGTCGGCCCCACCCTCGCCCTCATGGCCAAGCGCGCCGTGGACGCGGCCGGCGTCAAGAAACGCGTGATCGCCGTCGACAAGGCCGACCTCTCCGCCCTCAAGGCCCAGGGCGTCGAAACGATCAACTGCGACCTGCTCGACCTCGAGGCCGTCAAGCGCCTTCCCCAGGTCGAAAACATCTACTATCTCGTGGGCCGTAAATTCGGCTCCGACGGCCAGGAGCACCTGACCTGGGCGATCAACGTCATGGTCGCCCACAACGTGGCCCAGACCTTCACCAAATCCCGCATTGCCGCCTTCTCGACCGGCTGCGTGTATCCCGTTGTGGACCTGACCACCGGCGGCTCCACGGAAGAGATGCGGGTCGATCCCGTGGGCGAATACACCATGTCCTGCCTCGGCCGGGAACGGATGTTCGACTTCTATGCCCAGACGGCCGGCGAGCGCGTGGTCCAATGCCGCCTCAACTACGCCATCGAATTGCGCTACGGCGTGCTCGTGGATATCGCCACCAAGGTCCTGGAAGGCCAGCCCGTGGACGTGACCACCGGCTATGCGAACGGCATCTGGCAGGGCGACGCCTGCAACCAGATCCTCCAGGCGCTCAGCCTCGCGGCCTCCCCCGCCGCCATCCTCAACGTCACCGGCCCCGAGACCTTCTCCGTGCGCGAAGTCGCGCACGCGTTCGGCCGCATGTTCGGCAAGCCCGCCATCATCGAAGGCACGGAAAACGGCCGCGGCTACCTGAACAACGCCCGCAAGGCCAACGGGCTGTTCGGCAATCCCTCGGTGCCGCTCGGACTCCTCATGGAGTGGGTCGGCCATTGGATCCGCAAGGGCGGCTCCACGCTGGGCAAGCCCACGCACTTCGAAACGCAAAACGGCAAGTATTAGCCCGCGGAAGAGCCAGTCGTGAAAAAGATCCGCGTCGGCATCGTCGGAGCCGGATTCGCCGGGCGTTTCCATACGGAATGCCTCCGGCGCGTCTATGGCGTGGACGTGGTCGTCGCGGGCGTCACCGCGCGCCGGGCCGAAAGCCGCGAGGCCTTCGGCCGCGCGCACGGGGTGCCCGTGTTCGAGTCGGCCGAGTCCATGCTCGATCACATCGACGTGCTGGATGTCTGCTCGCCCCCGTATGCCCATGCGGACGCCATCCTCGCGGCAGCCCATGCGGGAAAGGGCGTAATCTGCGAAAAGCCGCTGACCGGCTACTTCGGCCCGCCCGGCGACGACTCCTTCCACGGCAACCGCGCCGACAAGGAACCCATGATGGACGCCGTGGCGGACGTCATGCGCCGGATCGCTGACGCGGTCCGCCAAAACGGCGTCTTCTTCGGCTATGCCGAAAACTTTATCTACGCTCCCAGCGTTCAGAAGGAACGCGAGATCGTGGAGAAAACCAAGGCCCAGATCCTGCGCATGTCCGGCGAGGAATCCCACAACGGCTCCGCCTCCCCCGTCTACGGCATCTGGAAATTCGCCGGCGGCGGCTCGCTCATCGGCAAGGGAGTCCACCCGCTCGGCGCCATCCTCTACCTCAAGCGCATCGAGGGCCTCGCCACCCTCGGCCGCCCCATCCGACCCGCCACCGTGTCCGCCCGCACGCACGAAATCACCCGCCTGCCCGGCTACCGCGACGCCGGCTTCATCCGCACCGACTACCGTGACATCGAGGATTACGGCATGATCCATGTCGTGTTCGAGGACGGCACCGTGGGCGATGTCGTAACCAGCGAACTCGTGCTCGGCGGCATCTACGACTATGTGGAAGTGTTCGCCAACAACCACCGCACCCGCTGCCTGATCAGCCCCACCGAACTCGCCCACACCTACAACCCGCGCGGCGCCCAGTTCAAGGACATCTATCTCATCGAGAAAACCAGCACCCAGGAAGGGTGGTCCACCGCCGCGCCCGACGAAAACTTCACCATGGGCTACCAGGCCGAAATCCAGGATTTCATGGCCTGCGCGGCCGCCGGAACCAGCCCGCAGTCCGGCCTCGACCTCGCGCTGGACACGACCGCCACCACCTACGCGGCCTATGTGTCGGCCCAGCGCAAGGGCGCCGAGACCGACGTACCCCGTCTATGACTTTATCAAGGAGAACCCGCACGCCATGAAGAATAATGCCACTAAACTGGACGTCGCCATCATCGGCCTCGGCCACCTGCACCCCCGCTCCTACATGCCCCTCTTCAAAATGGTGCCCGAGCTCCGGGTCACCGCCGTGATGGAGCCCGACGCCGCGTTCCGCCAGGCGTTCTGCACGGAATACGGGGTGGCCGGATACGGCTCCCTGCCCGCCCTGCTGCGCGAGGCGAAGCCGCAGATCGCCGCCCTGTTCCTCCCGCATGCCGACTGCCCCGCCGCCGCCGCCGCCTGCGCCAAGGCCGGCGCGCACCTGATGGTGGAAAAGCCCCTGGCCGCCAGCGCCGCCGGCGCGGCCGCCATCGCGGCCGCCGCCCGGAAATACAACGTCAAGCTCACCACCGGCTATTGCTGGCGCTACCACCCCGTGGCCCTGGAAATCAAGCGCCTCGTGGCCTCCGGGGTCATCGGCCGCGTGGTCGGCGGCGAGGGCCGCATCGCGGCCGGCCGCCTGCAGCGCTATCTCGACGGCCACTCCCCGTGGATGCTGGAAAAGAAACGCTCCGGCGGTGGCCCCATGTACAACCTCGGTGTGCACTGGATCGACCTCTTCCGCTATGTGCTGGCGGATGAAGTCGAATCCGTCTGCGGCCGCAACGTCAAGATCAACACGCGCTACGATGTGGAGGACAACTCCTTCGCCCACCTCCAGTTCCGCAAGGGCGCGGTGATGGCGCTCGACATCAGCTACACCGTCCCCGACGCCTTCCCCTACGGCCGCGACCTCTACATCGGCATCCGCGGCACCCGCGGCGTCATCTCGTGGGCGCCCGCCTACGAGGGCCAGAAGGATGTCCTCCACGTCTGCTCCGACGATCCCGCCTTCGCGGGAGCGCCCCGGCGCAGCCAGGAGTTCGAACTCGAACCCGTGAAGGGCTACTCGGGCACCATGGGGTATCAATACGTCCGCGGCTTCGCGGATTCCATTCTTAACAACAAGACGCCGGTCATCACGGGCGAGGACGGAATCGCCGCGCTCAAAATCGTCGAGGCCGTCTACCGGTCGGCCGCACAAAAACGCTGGGTGGAGGTCAAGGGATGAAAGTCGCAGTCACCGATTACATTGAAGACAATCTCGACTGGGAAGCCGGGGAGCTGAAAAAGGCCGGCATCGCCTTCTCCGCGTTCCAGCTCAAATTCAAGCCCGAGGACGAACTCGTGGCCACCCTCGCGGACGCCGACGTCATCGTGGTGAACATGGTCAAGTTCACCGACTCGCTGCTGGCCCGGCTGCCCCGCTGCAAACTCCTCATCCGCCACGGCATCGGCTACGACAACGTGGATGTGGCCGCCTGCACGAAGCACAAGGTGATCTTTGCCTACCAGCCCGATTACTGCGTGGACGATGTGGCCGAACACGCCATCGCCCTGATCTTCGCCTGCGCCCGCAAGGTGCCCGCCAGCCGGACCACGCTGGAGGACTCCAGCCACACCGGACAATGGGACTTCTCCAAGCTCTTCCCCCTCTACCGCATGAAGGGGAAAACCCTCGGCGTTATCGGCACGGGCCGCATCGGCGGCACCCTCGTCCGCCGCCTCAAAAGCTTCGGCTTCCGCATCCTGGCCAACGACCCCTACCTGTCCGACGCCCGCAAAGCCGAGCTCGAGGTGCCGTTCGTCGAGAAGGATCAGATCTTCCGCGAAGCCGATTTCATCACCATTCACACGGCGCTCGGCCCTGAAACGCGCCACATCATCAACCCCGCCTCGCTGGCGCTCATGAAGCCCACCGCGTATGTGATCAACACGTCGCGCGGGGGCATGGTGGACGCGCAGGCCCTGGCCGAGGCCTGCCGATCCGGCCGCATCGCCGGCGCCGCCATCGATGTCTTCGATGTCGAACCCCCGCCCCAGGACCACCCCCTGTTCGGGCTCGACAACGTCATCCTCACCCCCCACCTCGGCTGGGCCTCCGTGGAATCGGGCGACCAGATCCGCAAGGGCATCCTCGACGACATCCTTCGCTTCTCGAAAGGCGAGTCCGCCCGGAACATCGTCAACAAGGACGTGATCAGGAAATAATCCCTTGGCGCCCCCGCGCCGAACTCCAGGAGAATCGCATCATGAGCATCACCCATGTGAACGGACCGCTTCCCGGCCCCAAGGGAAAAGCCCTGCTGGAAAAATGGCGCCGCTACGAGGCCGATGTAACCGGCTTCCAGGCCCCCGTGGTCTGGGAATCGGCCAAGGGCTGCACCGTCCGCGACGTGGACGGCAACGCCTTCCTCGACTGGACCTCAGGCGTGCTCGTCACGAACGTCGGGCACTGCCACCCTCACCTGGTCGAAGCCGCGCGCAAGGCGACCGGCGACCTGCTGAACAACTACGAGTGCGCCAACACCTACCGCATCGCCGCGGCCGAGAAGCTGGTCAAGGCGCTCCCGCCGCATCTGGACAAGTGCTTTTTCCTGAGCACGGGCGCGGAAGCCACCGAGGCCTGTCTGCGCCTGATGAAACGCAAATCCGGAAAATATGAAATCCTGGCGTTCGCCGGCGGTTTCCACGGCCGCACCTTCGGCGCCGCTTCGGCCGGCGGAATGGCGGGCCCCAAGCGCGGCTATGGCCCCGGCGTCCCCGGCACCATCCGCGCCCTGTTCCCCAACCCGTATCGCGACGATTTCGGCTGGTGCGGAGACGGCCCCCGGTTTCCCAAGTATTTCAAGTATCTGGAGGCTGAAATTGCGGCCAACTCCACCGGCAGCCTGGGCGGCCTGATCGTGGAGCCCTACCAGGGCGCCGCCGGCTTCATCTTTCCGCCTCCGGGCTGGCTGAAACGGCTCGAGGAATGGGCGCGCGGAAACGGGCTGCTCTTCACGCTCGACGAGGTACAGGCCTCCTATGGCCGCACCGGCCGCATGTGGGCCCTGGAGCATGAAGGCCTGAAGCCCGACCTGGTCAGTATCGGCAAGGCCATCGGCTGCGGCGTGCCGGTCTCCGCCGTCGCCGGAACCTCGGACGTCTTCGCCTCCCTCAAGAAGGGTGAACTGTCCAGCACGCTCGGCGGCAACCCCGTGTCCAGCGCGGCCGTGACGGCCATCCTGGAAATCTATGAAACGGAAGACCTGGTGGGTAATTCCGCGAAAATGGGCGCCTACATGAAGCAAAAGCTCGAAGCCCTGGCCGCGAAAAGCCGGTTCATCGGCGATGTGCGCGGCATGGGCCTCGTGATGGGCCTGGAGTTCGTGAAGGACAAGGCAACCCGCGAGCCCTACCCCGAACTCATCAAGCCGCTCATCGAAGCCAGCGCCAACAAGGGCGTGCTGATCGGCTCCGTCGGAGTCAGCAGCAACGTCATCCGCGTGGCGCCGCCCCTCGTCATCACCCGGGCCGAAGCCGACGAAAGTCTGGCGCTCTTCGAAAAGGCCCTCCTGGAGCTCGAAGCGAAATGAAAGACCTGAGGCCGGTCATCGAGTCGCTCCTCCCGGAGACCACCCAGCTGCTGGCGGATCTGTGCGCCTTCCCTTCCACCTCCGGGAAAGAGCACGAGGCGCTATTGTTCCTGGAAAAGGCGTTTGCCCGAACAGGCGCCCGCGTGGAGCGGGTGCCGCTGGCGGACAGCCTCCGGGACGATCCCGATTACAGCGACCCCATCAAGGGCATCCCGTACAACGGCCGCTTCAACCTGCGGGTCGTGCGGCCCGGCACGGGCGGCGGGAAATCCCTGCTGTTCAACGCCCACACGGACGTGGTGCCGCCCTCCCAGGACCAGCCCGAGCCCTGGAAGGCCCGGCTCGAGAACGGCATCCTCCACGCCCGCGGCGCCTGCGACGCGAAGGGCCAGGTAGCAACCGTCTACCTGCTGCTCCGGACGCTCCAGGAAAGCGGCGTCACGCTCAAGGGCGATGTCATCGCCCACCTTGTCGTGGAAGAGGAAAACGGCGGCAACGGCACCCTGGCCATGGCGCGGCGCGGGGAAAAGGCCGATGCCTGCATCGTGCTCGAACCCACCGAGGGGCGCGTGCTGACCTCCATCCGCGGCGCCGTCTGGTTCCGGATCGAATTTCACGGCAAGGCGGGCCACAGCGGCCAGGCCGGCCAGACCCGCAGCGCCCTGCTCATGGCGCGGGACGCCATCGCCGTGCTCGAAAAATACCACGACGACCTGCTGGCCGCGTCGCGCGGCTTTCCGCTCTTCGACCCCTATCCGAACCCCATGCCGATCACCTTCGGCCGCCTGGAGGCCGGCAACTGGCCGGCGTCGGCCCCGAGCCTGGCCGTCATGGAAGGCGTGCTGGGCCTGTTGCCCAACACAACCAAGGAGCAGGTCGTGGCCGGCATGCGCGCCGCGCTGGACGCCGAAGCCGGGCTGGCCGGCCGCTTCACGCTGACGTTCATGTACCGACACGACAGCAGCGTGCTGGATCCGAACCACAGCCTGCCGCAAGGCCTGCTGGCCGCGGCGGCCGCCTTCGGCCGGCCATGCAAGGTGGACGCCATGACCGCCTCCTGCGATGCCTGGCTCTACTCCAATCAATTGGGCATCCCCACGGTCGTGTACGGCCCGGGTTCGCTCAAGGTGGCCCATTCCAAGGATGAACAGATGGCGGTTCGGGAGTTGGCCGACGCCGCGGAAACACTGGCAGCCTTCCTCCGGCGCCATTCGGGAGAATGAAATCATGAGAGCATTAGTCAAGACCCAGAAGGGCGTCGGCAACATCGAAGTCCGCGACATGCCCGAACCCTCCCCCGCCACCGGCGAAGTGAAAATCAAGATCGAGGGCTGCGGCATCTGCGGCTCCGACATTCACATTCGCCACGACCAGTTCCCCTACTGGCCGCCGGTCATCCTCGGACATGAATTCACCGGCACCGTGATCGAATGCGGAGCCGGCTGCAAGGCCTCCAAGGTGGGCGACCGCATCGTGGCCGAACCCCATACGAAAGCCTGTGGCGTCTGCCATCTCTGCCGCACCGGCAACATCCAGATCTGCCCCCACAAGCGCTCGCCCGGCTGGGGCATCCACGGCGGCATGACTCAGTACATCTGCTATCCCGAGGCCCTGCTCCACAAGATCCCGGACTCCATGACCTGGGACCAGGGGGCCATGGTGGAGCCCACCGCGAATGCCGTCACCGACCTGATCGTGCGCAAGGCCTTCACGCCCGGCGATTTCGTGGTCGTGGTCGGCCCCGGCCCTATCGGCCTGCTCACCGCCATGGTGGCCCGCGCCTCGGGTGCCCGGGAGGTCGTCCTCCTCGGCACGCCCGGCGACGAGGAACTGCGCATGAAGAAGGCACGCGAACTGGGATTCACCAAGATCATCAACGTCGTCACCCAGAACGCGGCCGAAGTCATCCAGGAGATGACCCACGGCGTGGGGGCCGACCTGGTGGCCGAGTGCAGCGGCGCGCCGCGCGCAATCGCCGGCACCGTGGACCTGGTCCGCAAGATGGGCACCGTCTGCGCCATCGGCTTGACCGGAAACCGGCCCGTGGAACTGCCGTGGGACGCCTTCCAGAAAAAGGTGATCACGCTGCAGTTCAACATGTCCACCATGTACCAGTCGTGGGACCGCACCATTGCCCTCATCTCAAGCGGCATGGTTCCAGCCGAAAAGGTCGTCTCCCACAAGGCCCCCCTGTCCGACTGGGAACGCGTCTTCAACGACATCGAAAACCTCAAGGCACTCAAAGGCATTCTGACTCCGGAGGGTTAAATGAAAAAAGAATATGGATTCGGCATTCTCGGCGCGGGCCTCGTCTCCCCCTTTCATGCCAAGAGCGTGAAAGCCTCCCAAGGCGGCAAGTTGATCGCCTTCTGCGACATGAGCAAGGACCGGGCCGACAAGCTCGCGACCGAATACGGCGTCAAAGCCTACTACGATCTGGCCGACATGCTGAAAGACCCGGCGATCGACGTCGTCAACGTGTGCCTCCCCAACCACCTTCACCATCAGGCCGTCCTCGCCTGTGCCCGGGCCGGCAAGCATGTGCTCACGGAAAAGCCGCCGGCCATGACCCTCCAGGAGACGGACGAAATGATCGCCGCCTGCGCGCAGGCCGGCGTCAAATTCGGCTGCACGGTCCAATGCCGTGTCCGCAAGGCCATCCAGGCGATCAAGAAAGCCGTTGCGGACGGCCGTTTCGGCACCCTTCTGCAGGCTGATGCCGTCATGAAATGGTTCCGGTCCACCGACTATTACAAATCCGACGCCTGGCGCATGTCCCGCAAGTCGGGCGCCGGCGTGACCGTCCAGCACGCCTTCCATTACATCGACCTGATCCAGTATATTGCCGGACCGGCAGCCCGGGTGGACGCGCGCATGACCAACCTGGCTCATCCGGACATCCATCTGGAGGATACGCTCTACGCGTTCATCGAATTCAAGGGCGGCGCGCGCGGTATGGTGGAGGCCTCCACGGCCATGTGGCCGGGGACGGATATCCGGATCGAAATCCACGGCACAGACGGCACCGCCATCATGACCGGCGAGAAGATGAGTGTCTGGAAATTCCGGGAGGAGAAGCCCGAAGACGCCGAAATCCGCGCCATCGGCAGCGCCGCGCAATCCACCGGCGCCACAGGAGCCGCCGATTTCGGCTACCTGGACCACGCCTTCCTGATCCAGGACATGATCGACTCCATCAACACCGGCCGTGAAGTGGCGATTCCCGTCGCCTCGGTTCGCCCCACGCTGGAAATCGTGCTGGCCATGTATCATTCCGCTTTCCGCGGCACGCCGGTCACTCTTCCCGTCAAGGACGATGAGAAGATTTGGGAGTGGAAGGGGTAAGCGAGGTGCTTGGATGGCACTTCCAGGCTCGACAAAACAGGCATTCTGCGCAATTATAAAAGCCAAGTTTGACATAAGGAGCGTGCGCCGATGGATGCCAGGAAACGCGTGAAGGGACCGCAGGTCAGGTTGGGCGTGATCGGAGTCGGCGGCATGGGCGCCGGCCACTGCTCGACAATGCACAAGGTGCCGGAAGTCCGTCTGACCGCCGTCTGCGATATTTCAGAATCCACCGCCAAGACGATTGGCAAAAAATATTCAGTCCCCTGTTTCACCAGCCACCAGGAATTGATCCGCTCCAAGCTCTGCGATGCCGTCCTGATCGCCACGCCGCATCCGGTCCGGCCGGACATCGCGATCGACGCCATGAATGCCCGGCTGCATGTGCTGAGCGAGAAACCCCTTTCCGAGCGGGTGCTGACCGCCGACAAAATGGTCAAGACCGCTGGACGGAAAGGCGTGGCGCTGGCCGTCATGTTCCAGCGCCGCATGGAGCCGCCCTTTGCCAAGGCGATCGAACTGGTCAAATCCGGGGCCATAGGCACCGTCTGGCGCACCACCATGATTTCCCCTGAATACCGCACACAAGCCTATTACGATTCGGGCAACTGGCGCGCCACGTGGTCCGGCGAGGGCGGCGGTGTGATGATGAACCAATCCCCCCATGTGCTCGACCTGTTCGTGCAGCTCGGCGGCATGCCCTCGGAAGTGACCGGCCGGTGCGAAACGCGCCTGCACAAGATCGAGGTGGAGGACGTGGCCGAGGCCATGCTCCGGTATCCGGGCGGCGGAACCGGCTATTTCTACTGCTCGACCAACGAACTCGGCCCGGGCCAGATGATCGAGATTTTCGGCACGCACGGCAAGCTTTGCTACCGGGACAAACAACTCAAGTATTACCGCTTCAGCGAATCGGTTCCCGAATTCACGTTCAACACGAAAGCGGTCTGGAGTTCGCCCGAATGCAAGGAAGAGATGCTGGACATCCCCGCAACCGAATGGGGCCACTACTCGATCATCCAGAATTTCTGCCGCCACCTGTTGCATGGCGACCGACTCGTCTCGCCCGGAGAAGAAGGCCTCCAATCGCTGGAACTGGCCAATGCGGTCTGGCTTTCCGCCCATCTTGGCAAACCGGTCAAGCTTCCCTTGAACCGGCGGGCCTACGAAAAATTCTTGGCCGGAAAGCGGGCGGAATCCACCTTCGTCAAAGCCGCCGCCCCCGACCAGCGCGTCACCGATCCGTCACACATCGCCCCACCCCAATAAAATAAACACCTTTCCATGCCTGAGGATTTAATGACCAATAATCGGACACGAGTAAAGGGCGAGCGGGTCCGGTTGGCGGTCATCGGGCTTGGAGCCATGGGCCAGGAGCATTGCGCCACCCTCCATAAAGTGCCGGAGATGCAGCTTGCCGCCGTCTGCGACGGCTATGAACCCAACGCGACAAAAGTGGGAGCGCTCCATTCGGTTCCCTCTTTCACCGATCACCGTCCACTGATTCGCAGCCGCCTGTGCGACGCCGTGCTGATCGCCACGCCGCATCCCGTTCACTATTCCGTCGCCCTGGACGTGCTCCGGGCCGGCATTCCCCTGCTCTGCGAAAAACCGCTCACCGAGCGACTGAGCACCGCTGAACGACTGGTGCAAACCGCCCATCGGAAAGATGTGCCGTTCGCAATCATGTTCCAGCGCAGACTGGAGCCGGCCTTCGCAAAAGCCATTGCCTGGGTGGATTCCGGAGCGCTCGGGACAATCCGCCGCACCACCCTCATCTGCCCGGAATTCCGGACCCAGGCCTATTACAATTCCGGAAGCTGGCGGGGCACCTGGGCCGGCGAAGGTGGCGGCGTGATGATCAATCAGGCTCCCCACTACCTCGACCTGCTTCTGAGGCTGGGCGGAATGCCGTGTGAAGTCTATGGTCGCTGCGAGACCCGTCTTCACAAAATCGAGGTGGAGGATGTGGCCGAGGCCATGCTTCGATACCAGAATGGCTGCTCCGGCTACCTGTCGTGCTCCACCAACGAACCCGGACCCGGCCACCTGCTGGAACTGGTTGGCGATATGGGAAAACTCTTCATCCGGGACGGCGTGCTCCGCCTCTTCCGGTTCTCCGAGCCGGTTCCGGAGTTCACATTCCGCAGTCCGGTCGTCTGGAGTCAACCGGGCTGCGTCGAAGAAAAAGTCGAACTTCCGACGCAGGACTGGGGCCATTTCCTGATCGTTCAAAACTTTGCCCGCCATCTGCTGCACGGGGAACCCTTGGTGGCCCCCGCCGGAGAGGGCCTGAAATCGCTGGAGCTGGCTCACGCCATCTGGCTCTCTGCCCAGCTCGGGAAGGCCGTTCGCCTGCCGATCAACCGCCGCGCCTACGACTCTTTTTTGGCCAAGAAAAGGAAGATCACCACGTGATGGCCACCGGACGCCCTTTGCGGGAGCTTTCCATGGCAGAAAAAACCATGGCCAACGACTTGATATTATCCGTGCAAACCGTCTGAGGCGTCTTGCCGTCGCGCAGGAAAGCCAGCATCTCGCACAAGCCCCCGTGCATATTGATCTTCTCCACGGTCACAGGCTGGACCTCCACCGGCGCCGTGGCGCTGAAAAACCCGTTCGGCCCGGTCACTTTCTGGCCGTGCGGCAGGGCGTCCTGCTCAAAGAGCACGGTTCCCCGATCGCCAATCACCCGCCAGTTGCCATGCCAACTCGTGTGACAGCCCTCCGCGCACCAGCTGCCCCGGTATGTGAAAATGATCCCATTCGACATTTCAAAGATGCAGCTCGCCGCCACATCCCCCTTGTACCAGGAACCGCGCGGATTATATTCCTTCGCATACACCGAAACGGGATCCGCGCCCGTGAAATACCGGACCAGGTCGAAATGATGGATGGCCATGTCCAAAATCAAAGGACTGGGCATGGCGTCCCGGAACCCCCCGAAATGGGCGCCAATATAAAAATCGCAATTCACCGCCGTCACCCCGCCGATCTGCCCCGACGACAACGCCTGGTGAAACGTCGCGGTATTCGAATCCCAGCGCCGTGACTGGCTGACCATATACATCTTGCCGGTGGCCAGCGAAACTTTGACCATCTTTCTGGCCTCCGCCATACTGGAAGCCATCGGCTTCTCCCCCACTACGGGATAGCCGGCCTTCAAGGCCGTCACCGTGACCGAGCCATGCGACTCCGGAATAGTCAGATCGATCACAAAATCAGGCTTGCACCGGCGCAGCGTTTTCTTGAGTTCCGTGGAGGCCTCTGCGGCCAGGCCAAACTCCCGGATGCGGGCTTCGGCGTTTTCCTTCTTGATGTCCACCACCCCCGCCACCTCAACCTGCTCGGCCTTGAGCGCTTCAAACCACGGTTTCGAAATACCGCCGGCCCCGACCACTACCGTCCGAAACGTCTGCATGCCTGCTCCCTGCTCATATTGTTTTACCGTCCAATAAATCACCCGTATCTTACCCCTCTCAAACGACCAGATCAACGCTTTACCGAGTGGCTGAAAAACGCTACTCTTCCCCTGTTTGAACGTCATCGGAACGCCCACATTCGGGCCGGGCAAAGGGGGAAAACATGCCGGGGAAAAACATGGCCGTTTCCATTTTTCGGGCCGTTCTTTCCCTCCTGCTCAAGCTCCGATACCGAATCGAAATCCGAGGGCTTAAGCAGGTTTCAACCCAGGATGGCCGCGGCATCCTGTTTCTGGCCAATTATCCTGCCGTGGCCAGCCCCGTAATCCTCATGTCGGCGCTTGATCACCGTTTCCATCCCGCCATCCTCATGGATCAAGACCGTCTGAACCTGCCGCTGGCCCGCACCCTGGCGCGTTGGATCGGCGCCGTGCCGATCCCCGATATCGCCCGCCACGGAAACACCAAACGCCCCGACGTGGAACTGGCGCTGAAGAAATGCGTCAGCGCGCTGGAAAAAGGCGAAAGCCTGATCTTTCACCCGTCCGGACACCCGTCCCGAAGCGCCCAGGAAGACCTCGGCGCTAACAGTGGCGCGGCCACCCTGTTAACGCGAACCCCTACGGCTCGCGTGGTGCTGGTCCGCGTCAGCGGCCTCTGGGGAAGCGCCTTCAGCTGCGCCTCCGGCGATACACCCGTGCTCGCCAGCGCCTTGTTCAAGTCTCTGGTCAGCCTGCTGTCCAGCCTGATCTTCTTCGTCCCCCGCCGGAATGTGGTCCTGACCTTCGAAGAGCCCGCGGCCCTTCCCCGACGGGCAGACCGGATGATCCTGAACCGTTTTCTGGAATGCTTTTACAACCAGGACGCCCTGCCGAATCAGTACATCCCCTACTCCCCCTGGGAAACCGAAGGTGCCAAAATCCGGCCTGAACCCGAAAAAAGCCGGATCACCACGGCGCATGGATCCGAAATTCCCGCCATCACCCGCCATCATGTATACCAGAAATTATCCGAAATATCGGGCGTGCCCGTTGAGAAAATGCGTGACGACCAGGAGCTGGCCCATGATCTCGGGCTCGACAGCCTCGCCTTGATGGAGCTCGTGACCTGGGCCGAATCCGAGTTTGGCTATCACTTGGGCGAAGCCTCGGACATCCAGACCGTCGGGGACATGCTCCTCGCCGCCTGCGGAAACACCTTGAGCGGGGACGTGACGCTCCAGCCGGTTCCGAAAAGCTGGTTCTGGAAGCCCCCGGCCGAGCTGCCGTGCCATCTGGCCGAGGGTCGCACCATTCCCGAGGCTTTCCTCGCGCAGGCCCGGCGGGCACCGGGCCGCCCCATTCTTGCCGACCAGCTCGCGGGCGTGAAAACCTACCGAAATCTCATCACCGCCATTCTACTGCTCAAGCCGGAATTCGAGAAATTCCGGGATCCTTATATCGGCATTATGCTGCCGTCATCCGTCTCTGCCACCACCGTCTACCTGGCCGCCCTGTTTGCCGGAAAGGTTCCCGTGATGGTCAACTGGACGGTCGGCATGCGCAACATGAAATACACGCTCGACCTGCTGGGTGTGAAACACATCCTGACCTCGGCGAAGGTGATCGAGCGGCTCGAAACCCAGATGGGTCCCCTGACCGAACTGTCCGATCGCTTTGTCCGCCTGGAGGCTTACCGGAAAACCTTCACCCTGCGGAAAAAGCTCATGGCGCTGGGCCAGGCCTTCTTCTCCTGGAAAACACTGGAGCAGGTCAAGCTGCCCCAGACCGCCGTCGTCCTCTTCACCAGTGGCTCCGAAAACCTGCCGAAGGCCGTGCCGCTGACCCACGAAAACATTCTCTGCGACCTGGGGGCCGTCCTGAAAACCGTCCGCCTGCTCCAGAGCGATGTGCTCCTCGGCATGCTCCCCCCCTTCCACTCCTACGGCCTGAACACAAATGTCGTGCTACCCACCTGCTGCGGACTGCCCTGCGTCTATCACGCCAACCCCACCGAGGCCATGCACCTGGCCAAGCTGACGGCCGCCTATGGCGCCTCGATCGCCATCGGCACCCCCACATTCCTCAACGGCATCCTGCGCGTGGCCAGCGAAAACGATCTCCGCACCCTCCGCGTCGTCATCACCGGCGCCGAAAAATGTCCGGATTCCACCTACGAAAGCCTGGCCCGCTTCTGGCCCTGGATCAAGGTGCTCGAAGGCTATGGCATCACCGAATGCTCGCCGATCGTCTCGCTCAACGACGAGAACGACATCCGGCACGGCACCATCGGCAAGGTCCTGCCCGGCATCGAATACGCGCGGAAATGCCTGGAAACGGACGACCCCGCCCCGCCGGAGGTGCCCGGCATGCTGCTGGTCCGCGGCCCCACCATTTTCGGCGGCTACCTCCATTACACCGGCCCCTCGCCGTTCGTCGACTGGCATGGCAAGCGCTGGTACATGACCGGAGACCTCGTCACCGAACTGCCCGGCGGTGTGATCAAGTTCGCCGGCCGGCTCAAGCGCTTTGTCAAACTCGGCGGCGAGATGATCTCCCTGCCCGCCATCGAAGAGGTGCTGGCCGGCGCCTTCGTGAAACCCGAGGAAAAGGGCCCCTTGGTGGCCGTCGAAAGCACGGCCGCCGAATTAAATCCTGAAATCGTGCTTTTCACGGCCGGGGACAAAGAGATCACGCGGGAACAGGCCAATGAGCAACTGCGGAAAACAGGCCTCTCGCCCCTCCACAACATCCGGCAAGTCGTCAAGGTGCCTGAAATCCCCCTGCTCGGCTCGGGAAAAACCAATTACCGCGCACTCCGCGAGCTTTTGACGAAGCCGAAAACGAAAGGATAACCCGGTGGCCGGACGCCGCAACGGGTCTCCATGAATACGTCCCCCAAGACGGGCGCCCCACCCGTCACCCCCGGCGGATACCGCGAATTGTGGTCAATTGCCTTCCCGCTGGTGCTCAGCACCGCCGGATTCACGATCAACCAGTTTGTGGATCGCATCTTCCTCGGCCAACATAGCATGACCGAAATCCAAGCGGCCCTGCCAGCGGGCATCATGTGCTTCACCCTGATCTCGGGCTTTATGGCGCTGTGCGGCTATGCGAACACCTTCGTGGCCCAGTATCACGGCGCCAACGATCCCCGATCATGCTCCCGGGTCACCGCCCAGGCGGTCTTCCTGGCCCTCCTGAGCTGGCCTGTCATGCTGGCGCTCATCCCCTTTGGCGAGTGGGTCTTGCGGTACAGCAACCATCCGCCCGACATCCTGCAGGCGGAACTGGCCTATTTCCGCCCCCTGATGTGGGGCAGTGTGGCCGTCCCCCTCGGGGCCGCCATCAGCAGCTTCTACACCGGACGCGGCGACACCGTCACCAACATGCTTGCCATGCTGGCCGGCAACGCCCTCAATATCGCGCTCGATTATGCCTGGATATTCGGCCACTGGGGCTTCCCCGAATGGGGCATTGCCGGAGCCGCCTGGGCCACCGTCATCGGCGGACTCTTGTCTCCCCTGCTGCTCTTCCTTCATTACTTCGGGATGCCCCGCCTGCGCCGGGTCTATGCCACCTGGACGTCATTCCGCCCCGACAAGGCGCTCACCCTGCGGTTCCTGCGGTTCGGAATACCCTCGGCCTTCCACTTCCTTCTCGATATCGCCGGATTCACGTTTTTCGTCCTGCTCCTCGGCCGGCTGGGCGGCGTCGAATTGGCGGCCAGCAACATCGCCTTCAGCATCAACCATCTTTCCTTCATGCCGCTGGTCGGGCTCGGCATCGCGGCGGCGACGCTCGTCGGGCAATACCAGGGGCAGGGCGACAGCCACACCGCCGCAAAGGCGGGCTGGACCGCCATGAAGGCGGGCTGGATCTATGCGTTCGTGATCGGCGCGCTGTTCGTCATCTTCCCCCGCCCCCTTTTCCTCCTCTTCGCCGAAAAGGGAAATCCAGCCAGCATCGACCCGCTTATGCCACTGGCCACCCGCCTGATGGTTGGGGTGGCGCTCTGGGGCTTGCTGGATGCCTCCAACATCATTTTCGCAGGTGCCCTCAAAGGCGCCGGCGACACTCGATTTGTCATGATCTGGTCCATGATCGCGTGCTGGGGGTTCTGGATTACCGGGGAACTGGTCATTCTCCTCTACCTGAAAGCCGGGCTTATGGCCGCCTGGGTCTGGCTGACCCTCTACGTCAGTCTTCTGGGGCTCGGGTTCCTCTGGCGCTTCCGGCAGGGACGCTGGAAGTCCATCCAGGTCATCGACCGCGAACTTCCGCCCCTTCCCGGTCACGCCTCTTCCGATGCGCTCGGCATCGTTGAATGACGGGGGGTGTAAGACAGAATTCTGATACCCTTTAAAGACAGGGCCTTAATGGTACGCCTTGTGGCTGACTGGCGGAAAGGTTGAGCGGGCGTGCCCGCCGTGG
>CAMDGM010000011.1 GCA_945898015.1 PVC group bacterium
GTTTGTGGATGAATGACGGGTAAAAAGACAATGTAATGGCCGCGCATAGGTTCGAAAATGAAATTGACGATCTTTGCGCGTTAACCCACCAGACCCATTTCCTTCCGGGTCAATTATTTCACAGCTTCGTAGCGCCCGCCCTACAAAAAACACAGCGGCCCGCAGGTTGGCCTGTGGAAACCGCTCCTCCGAAAACCCCTCAATCCAGCCGGCTGGATTTGGTTGTATCTCGTTGCGCATAAATGACTTAACATATGTTTAATTTGGCGTCGTGGTAGCCCGTTTGGAAGCTTGGAGGAGGTCAATGGCAGCATCCAGGTGCGCCACGACGCCATCGGGCAAGCCGTCCAATTCGGCGCCGCGTTTACGCAGCTGGCGCAGCTTCGCAAGAAAGGCTCGATTCCCTTCCGCAATCTGGTTGTTCCCGCTCGCCTTGTAGGCGCGCACTTCGGAACGGCGCAAGGTCCCCTTGACCGCTTTTTTCTGCAGGTCTTGCAGGGCGGCTTTTTTGTCCGCGGGCAGGCTTTCCCGCTCAAGCTCCTTTTCGATCCAGATCAGGTCATCGGCGTCTTGGAGATCGGCGAGCTTGACCTTGGCCCCGGGCTTGAGCCAGGCGGGGTGGGTTTGGCGGAGCCAGTCGTAAACCCGGAGATACATGGACAGGGATGAGCGTTTGAGGCCCAGGAGGGCGCCGGCATACTCCTCGATGGTGGCGTAACCCAGCTCCGCATAGAGCTTCTCGTCGCGCACCTGGCCGAGCAGCACGACCACGCGGAGGAACGCATTCTTCAGGATGGCCAGGTTCTTCAGGATCTCCTTGGTGACCGACATCGCCGTCTGTTGCTTCGGGGTGGCAACGGCGGCCGGGGACGGGGCGGGATGCTTGACCGGCGTGGTGGCGGGGACGGTTCCATCGGGCACGGGCGTGACGGGCGGCAGAGCGTGATGCTGGAGCTTGGGTGTGGCGGCAAGCGGCTTGAGCATGGCGTGTTCCTTTTTTGTCCTGTTGGCGGCAAGAATAGCAAAATCCGACACGCCGTCCAGCCGGATGTCCCGCCCGAGATGTTCTCTGTGGCTGACTGGCGGAAAGGCTGAGCGGGCGTGCCCGCCATGGTGGCTTCCGCTACAAGCCCATAGTAATATTGGCTTTCAAGGAATGAAACTCGAGTTCATGGGCTTCTTTCGGAAGCCGTCTCGCGCGCCGCCCGAACGTGCGCAACAGCGCCGCGGGCGCGCGAGGTGTACCGGGTGTGGCGTTCCCTCAGCGCGGAAAAGCGGCCGCCCGATTACGGCCGGAACGCCACACCCAGCCCAACCGACAACACAACCGCATAGAGAACGTGCCAAAACTCAGAGATGCGCCCCGCATGCGGAAATCCCCGCTTGAATGATTCCCGAAAGTAAACCACTATACCGCCATGCAAACTACCACATTCAAACTGGTCATGCCGGAACACCTGAACCATTACGGCTACCTGTTCGGGGGCAACCTTCTGAAATGGGTGGACGAAGTGGCCTGGATGGCCGTAAGCCGCGATTATCCAGCCTCCCGGTTCTTAACGGTGGCCATGGATCAGGTCGAATTCCGGAAACGTTCCGGCAATGGCGACATCCTGCGCATCGAAGCCCATGCGGCTGAACGCGGCCGCACCTCCGTCCAATACCACGTGACGGTCTATCGCCGCCCGCTCGACTCGGCCGATGAAGAGCTGATGTTCTCCACGACGGTCACGCAGGTCCGCGTGGATGAAAATGGAAACAAAATTCCGCTACCCTGACCCACCCCGCCCGCCTACAGCCCGTCCACGTTCCCCACCAGCCCTTGCACATTCAACGGCAGCTTGGTCAGCGTCTTGACGGTCTTGCCGAATTTCCCGAGCGTGTTCTCGATCACGATGTAATCAAAGCCCGGTATCACCAGGTCGTTCCAGTGATTGCCGAATCCGCGCAACGCCACGTCGAGCATGGTGACAATCTGGCGACCCAGCGGCTTGTCCGAGTCGAGCGTGATGGCCCCGTAAAACTCCTGGCACTCCGTATACCCGGAGTTGTGGGTTCCCGTGTACGGCTTGAGGCGCGCCAGCGGAATGGCCTTGCCGGCGCGCCGGGACACCTCGGCCGCCCGGCTGGCGAAGAAGTCCACCAGCGCCTGCTCCTGCACCTTCGCGGGCAGATTCCGCTTCGCCACCTTCACATACGTGTTGAAGCCCACCCGGTAGGCCTTCTCAATGAAATCGAACCAGTACTGCTGCCCGGGGCTCACCCGGCCGGCGATCACGGAGCGCCGGATGCAGGAGTTCATGCCGTCCCGCGTCGGGGCCACGCCCAGGTGAACCCAGTCGCCCTTTTCAATGCGCCGGTTCAAGGCCTTGCCGATCAGGGTGCGGTTGGCTTCGTTGGCGCCCACCATGACCTTGAACCCGCAATCCTCGCACCCCAGCTCCTTGCCGATGAACGACCCCCACGCCGCCACCTCCGTCTCGAGCATGCCCGGCTGAAGCACGGCCAGCATGCCCCGCATCATGGCGTCCGCCACCTTGCACGCGTCGGTTATCAGACCCATCTCGACATCGGATTTCTCGTACTTGATCTTGAAATACAGCTCCTGCGCATCCACCACCTGCTTCGCGCCAAACAAGCGGGACAGGTACTCGGTCATGCTCGCCGGCATGACCTGCCGGGGTGTCAGCAAGGCTATTTTCCGGATCTTGTTGAGGGGCTTTCCGGTCGCCTGCTCCAGGATGTCTTCCAGCCGTTCCGCCGCCACGGGATATTTCTCATCCGCCAGCTGAAGCAGCTCGGCCTTGTGCACCGTGCACCCCGAACGGGGCGAAAGCTGCTCGGCCACATAGCCGCCTTCCAGCCCCGCAATCAGGTGAAACCCGGTCGGCCCCATCACCCCGGCCACCTGCTCAACCGAAATATTCGTGTTCCCCCCCAGATAGGGAACGTCACCGCAGTAATGCTCGTCGGAAAACACGAACCCCGCATCGAACCCGTGCTCCGCCAGCGCCTTTTGGACCAGATTCTGGCGGCGTTTGAATTCAGCCGGGGGCGTCATGACGAGCGGGTCGATCTTGCCATCGTAGGCTTCGATGACCTTGATGATTTTCTTCCATTCCGTGTTCAGTCGGGCGATCTTCTTCATCGTCTGTCTCCTTCAGGGTTCTCGCGTCACAGGGTGACGCGGAAAAGCGAGGCGTCGGCCGTCCAGTCGCCTTTCCGGGTTTGAAAACGGCTCACGTGCACCAGCATCTCATGCGTGAACCGGTCTTCGTGGGCATGAAAATTGGACAGCGTCATGCCCTCCCACTCGCCGTCGCGCCGGGTGTCCACCACCCGGACCGACTCGCGCTCGAGCAGCAGGGAGCAGGGCTCCACCCGGCCCATGACCAGCGGCCAGCGTGGACTGTTCCCGCGGGGGTTGCCGTCCGAAATATTCCCGATCCACCAGAGCGCTCCGCTGGAATGACGCACCAGCTGCGACATGCTGCTGGGCGAATAAAACGGGGTGCCGTCGGAATAGGTCCAGGGCCGGACCGGCCCCCAGGTGTCCCCCTCATCGGACGACACCGTGAACCACCGGTATCCGGGCAGCTCCGGCTTGACGTCGTTGCTCCCCCGCAACACCATGAGCAGCCGGCCATCGGAAACCGGCGCAAGGGTGGGCTCGATGGCCCCGCGCGTGGAACGGGCCGGATCGTTACGGATCGACGGCGAAAGCCGCCACGTGATTCGAAGGTCGCCAGGATCTTCGGCCCACCGGCCGATCAGCACCGCCGCCTCGTGATAGGAATATCCGCCGCCGGGATTGATGTAGCGACCGTCCGGCCCGACAGGACACACCTGGCACGGAACCAGCAGCCGGCCGCCGGGCGTGCGCACCGGCTCGCACCCCGAATCCCCGCTCATCACGGCATTGCGGCCGATCGTCACGCCCCGCATCGGCTGCTCCGGCGTGTACCCCTCCTCGATGACCTGCTCGGACAGGGCATAGGAACGCCCCCCGTCGACCGAAACCCGGTAGCTTAAATAGGTCCGGGTCATGCCGTCCTTGATCGGATCATCCGCCGGCCGCACGCCCTCATTCACCAGGACCAGAAGCCGGCCGTTGAGGGGATCGAGGAACGGCGGCATGGCGTGATGCCGGATGGCTCCGCCCTCCGGCATCGGCTCCACAACGTTTTCGGATCGGAAATCCGACCAGGTGGCTCCGTTGTCGGACGAGTAGCCGATCTCCATCACGTCCAGCCGGTCACTCCGGGTCATATAGGATCGGCGGCAGATCTTCTCCGCCCCCGACAGCCGGGTGTAGCCGGAGTCGCAAAGGGCGTAGGCGCCGGGCGCCGGCGCTTTCCAAAATAATTCTTCTCGCACGGCAGGTGTCACGGATTTGGCCCCTTGATGATGAGATCGGTCTTCCCGGTTCCGTCAGGAACCTCGAAAGCCTGCATTCTGCCACGTTCTCGAATCGGGTCCAGTGTTATCTGAAACGGCTGACCTTCCCGGGCCGCCCGGCGGCGGACGGACTCAAAGATCCGGACCGCCACATCGTCGAGCCGGTCTGCCGCCGCCGGCCGTCCCTGCCGACGCGCCAGCGCCCCTTCGAAAAACAGGCCTTCCATCTGCTCCGCAAATCCGGGCGCCACCAGATTCCCGCTATCTACCTCGGCCCCGACAAAGGCCGCCAAATCGGCAGGAGCCTTGGGCTCTTCCTGCCGGAAACGCGCCAGAAAGCGGCTCGCGCGAGCCTCATCGCCATGCGCATACCCCTGGACAACGGCCAGACGCAAGAAATTATTCCGCGCGGTCAGGATGCCGGGATCGTCCGGAAAACGGCGCACCGCTTCATCCAGCACGGCGAGGGCCGGCTCGAAGAGGTCCGTCCGCACCGTCCGGACCCATACCTGCCGGGCCGCCACGCACACCACCCCGCCCCGGAAACAGGACGCGATCATGGCCTGGTAAAACAGGCGCTCCAAAAACAGGTCAGGCGCCCCGCCGCATATGGCGCGGCCGGACCACGCCCAGTAGAGAGCGTGCGATTCCGGCAGGCGCCAGTCCAGGGGCCCCGTCACGCGCTCCAGGGCGGCCATCACGCCGGCGTCAAGGGCAGACGCCTCCCGCAAGCGCGTCGCCGTGGCAGGATCGCCCCCGGAAAGCCGCCCCCCCGGCAGCACGCTCTCCAGGCTTTGGTATAACCGAAACTGGTAATACCCGGCGGCTGTATCCATGAAGCCGCCGATCTTGTTGAAATACATCCACCCGACATCCCCATACAGCCGGGGATCGCCGGGGTTGTACCGGATCCCCTCCTCGCGCAGCATCCGCAAGGCCTTGTCGACCCAGCGCCAGCGGTCTGCAGGTTGATCGAACAGATACCCGATATTATACGCCATATTCCAGGCGTGATAGCTCCAGACCTCGGAAAACGTAGGTTCCAGCTTGGTGATCCACTCCGACAGCTGGGTGACTTCGAAATACTGGCCCGCCTCCTGCAACGAGGAGACACGCAACCAGAGCAGATCGGCCAGGATGCCGCGGAATCCGCCCAGCGCCACCGTGGTGAACGCCACCATCGGCGGCGCCTGGCGCAAGTCCGTCTGGTTCGGCGGACGGAACGCCTCGCGCCGGGCCAGGAGCGGCCGGTTCAGAAGTCCGGCGGCGCCCAGGCAAAGCAGAGCGGCCAGCAACAGCATCCACGTTTTCTTCATGGCCGTTGAGTCTACCCGCCTGACCCACCCGACGCAACGCGATAGTGTAATCGGCAGAAAAACATCTTGCCCCGTCTCGGAGTATTCGGCACAATTTATCGATGCACTGTAAAGCGGCTACCATTGCCGATCACGGACAGGAATTCCAGAACCCGACACCGGAAGCGACTTGCCGAAGCGCGCGCCTCTGCTTAGAAGGAAGATCAGATGAAGATTACGCCCCTCGTCTGCCCGCATTGCGAAGCCTCGTTCAAGATCAAGTCTGCCCTCACTCCCAAGTCCGTCGTGTGCCCGAAATGCGCCCGGGATCTCGACCTCTCCGGCGGCGTCCCCGCACCCAAACCGTCTGAAGAAAAAACCGACGCCCCGCCCCCCCCTCCGCCTGTTAAACGTCCCGTCGACGCCAAACCACGCCGCCCGCTGCCCCCCCCGTCACGGCCAGCCCCGGAGCCGAAAGCCGAATCCCCGGTAATCCCCATTACGGCCGGCATCCTCTTGGCCGCCCTCTTATGGAAATTGAAGGGGGGCGATCTGTGGTGGGTTTTAATCGGATACGTCGCTGGACACATTATCGGTAATATCACGGTAGCCTATCTGGCCGCAAAAAAGAAACCTGAACCCGCCGTCCGGAAAACCCCATCTCCGGTTTCCATGCCGCCGCGCACTCCCAAACCGCCGCGCACTCCCAAACCAGAAACCACTCCCCAACCGCCACCCACTCCACAACCTGAACCCATTCCTCAACCAGAACCCACTCCGCAACCGGCATCCCCTGCAGGGGACAAGTCATGATCCGCCGGCATCTTCCCGTCCGGGCGGCTCGATCCTTCCAGCCTTCTCTTTTTCTTGCCCTTTCCCTGGGGCTTGCCGCCGGCTGCCGGAACGACCCGCCGCCGGAACGGGCGCAGTGGACCTCCATGAGCACCGTGGCGACGGTATCCACGCCGGCCGCGCGCGCCGCCGACCTGCCAGCCTTGCTCAAGCAGGCACAGGACGCCTTGGCGGACATCGAAAACCGGTTCAGCGTCTTCAAGCCGGACAGCGAACTGGCACAGGTGAACCGGTTGGCCGGGCAGGAGTTTTTCACCTTGTCCCCCGATATCGCCCGGGTGCTGCGTTACGCGCTGAACACCTCGCGGGAAAGCGGCGGCGCGTTCGACCCCACCGTGGGGCCCCTGATGGCGGTCTGGGGATTCCGCGGCGGGGAGATCCAGCGGGTGCCCGGCGATGACGAACTGGCCGCGGCGCGGGACCAGGTCGGCTGGACCCACGTGGAATGGCAGGCCGGCGAATCCAACCGCGTTCGCCTGGCGCGCGCCGGCATGAAGCTCGATCTGGGCGGCATTGCCAAGGGCTACGCCGTGGACGTCGCCTTTGACCGCTTGCGCCACTCGGGGTTCGACCATTTCCTGGTCGATCTGGGCGGCAATCTGCGGGTCCAGGGCTCGGCGGCCCCCCATCGCGGCGGCTGGCGGACGGGGGTGCGCGACCCGTTCGACACCGACGCCCTTCTCGGCACCCTCCTGCTCACCAACGGCGAAGCGGTGGCGAGCTCCGGCAATTACGAGCGTTTTGTGGAAATCGACGGGCACCGGTATGGCCACATCATGGACCCCCGCTCCGGGCGGCCCATGGAAGGCATGGCGGGCGTCACGGTGATCGCGCCGTCCGGAATCGAATGCGATGCACTGACCAAGCCGATGTATATCCTGGGCCCGGAAAAGGGGCGGGCCGTGCTGGCGCTTCACCCCGGTTGCGAAGCCTTGTGGGTGCTGGAGGCGCGCCCCACCCGCCTGGTGGCCACGCCCGGCTTTGCCCGCCGCTTTCAACCGCTTCCCCAGTATCAGGATTCCATAACGACGCTGGAATCCGCGGACAAGTAAACCGGGTGGTTCGAGTCCTGACAGAACGAAAAAGGAGATGGCATGAGCGCTTGGGTCTATATGGGCATGGTGGTGATTTACGTCGCAGTCATGCTGGGAATCGGCTACTGGTGCATGCGGCGGACCCAGTCGGTGGGCGACTTCTTCCTGGGCGGCCGCACGCTGGGCCCCTGGATGAGCGCCTTCGCCTACGGCACCACCTATTTCTCGGCCGTGCTGTTTATCGGGTATGCCGGCAAGCTGGGCTGGGGGTTCGGCATCCACACGATGTGGATCGTGATCGGCAACACGCTCATCGGCACCGTCCTGGCCTGGAAGCTGCTGGCCGGCCGGACGCGGGACATGACGGTCCGCCTGAACGCCATCACCATGCCGGAGTTCCTCCGCGCGCGGTATGATCACCGGCCGCTCCAGATCGTCTCCGCGCTGATCGTGTTCATCTTCCTCGTGCCCTATTCGGCCTCGGTGCTGATGGGCCTGAGCTACCTCTTCGAAATGACGCTGCACATCTCCTACGAGCACGCGCTCTACTTCCTGACCGGGCTGACCGCCATCTACCTCGTCATGGGCGGCTATTTCGCCGTGGCCTTGAGCGATTTCATCCGGGGCATCATCGAGTTCATCGGCGTGATGCTCATGGTCTACCTGCTGGCGCACCGGCCGGAAATCGGCGGCTTCGTCCAGGCCACGGGCCGGCTGCTGGGAGATCCGTCGGCCGCGCCCGCCCTGGGCAGCGCCAAGGCGCTCGGCGCCGGAAGCTGGCTGGCGGTCACCGCGCCGGGCTGGCTGACGCTCCTCTCGCTGGTGCTGATCACCAGCTTCGGGCCGTGGTCCCTGCCTCAGATGGTGCAGAAATTCTACTCCATCCGCAGCCGGGCCGACATCACGCGGGCCATCGTCATCGCGGGCGTCTTCTCGCTCTTCATGGCCTTCGGCGCCTACTACAGCGGCGCGCTGACCCACCTCTTCTACGGGCCCAAGCTGCCGCCGGAGCTGATCGGCCCCAAGGGGCCCATCTGGGACAAGATCATGCCGCATTTCATCACGACCTCCGGCCTGCCCCCCGCGCTCATCATGGTGGTGGTGCTGATGGTCTTCTCCGCCTCCATGTCCAGCCTCTCCTCGCTCGTGCTGGTGTCGAGCTCGGCCATCGCCATCGACCTCTATGGCGCGTTCGCGGACCGCCACGCCAACCCCCGCCGGACCATGGCCCTGCTGCGCACCATGTGCGCCGTGTTTGTGGGGTGCTCGCTCTACATCGCCCTGCAGCGGCCGGTGTTCATTGTAAACCTGATGATCATGTCGTGGGGGTCGCTGGCCGGGGTGTTCCTCGCGCCCTACCTGTTCGGCCTGTTCTGGAAGCGGACCACGCTGGCCGGCGTCTATGCCGGCATGGCCGTCGGCCTCGTGTGCGCGTTCACGCTCTTTTCCGTGTGGGGCTCGGATGGCGTGCCGCTGGCGGGCGCCATCACCATGTTCCTGCCGCTCCTCGTCGTGCCGGTGGTCAGCCTGCTGACCCGCCCCCTGCCCCAGACGGTGATCGACGCCGCCTTCGTCGACGCCCCGCCGAAGCCTTAGCCCGGGGCCGCCCCGCGCCAGCCGCAAACCGCACGGTCGTGGCCCGCCGCATCGCGGAGGACCTCCACCCGTTCATAGCCCGCGTCCCTGAGGATGGCGGCCACTGCAACGCCCTGATCAAACCCGATTTCCAGCCATAGCGGACGATCCGGCTTGAGGCAGGCCCGGGCCTGCGGAGCCAGCCGCCGGATGACCGCCAGCCCATCCGCTCCCCCATCCAGCGCCAGGCGGGGCTCATGATCCCGCACGTGCCGGTCCAGGGTTCCGCAAACGGCTGTGGCAATATAGGGCGGATTAGACACCACGGCGTCAACCCCGCCCGCCGGAAGCCCCGCCAGCAAATCCCCGGTCCGCAAGTCGACGCGGCCGGATAATCCAAGCTGATCCCTGTTTTCCCGGGCCAGCGCCAGGGCGTCCACATCCACATCCAGCGCCAGCAGGCGGGCCTCCGGCCGGGCCGCCGCCAGCGCCAACGCGATGCAACCCGTGCCCGTGCCCACATCGATCAGCCGGGGTTCCGGCCCGGACCAAATCGCCGGGCAGGCCAGAACCTGGTCCACCAGCCATTCGGTTTCAGGACGGGGAATCAGCGCGCGCCGATCCGTCTTGAGGATCAAGCCGTGAAAAGGCGTATCGCCCAGAATATACTGAAGGGGCTCTCCGGCAGCCAGCCGGGCGAGATCGGCATCCGTGGCGGCGCCATCAGCCTCCGACAGCCCCTCCCCGTGGCGCGAAAGCAACTCAAGCCGGGGAATGCCCAGTCGGCGGGCCAGGAGATACTGCAGGTTCAGGAGCGCTTCCGGCACGCCCGCCGCCTCAAGCCGGGGCAGGCGATCGCGAATGAAGGCATCCCGGCGGATTGGCACGCGCACGGCCCCCCTGTTATCGGATGGCATCCAGTTCCTGCTTCATCCGGAATTCCAGATCATGCTCGTAAAGCGCATCAAACAGGCCCTGGAGATCCCCTTCCATGACGCGTTCCAGGCTGTAGATCGTGAAATTGATGCGATGATCCGTCAGCCGATTCTGGGGGAAATTATAGGTCCGGATTTTCTCGCTGCGATCCCCGGAGCCGATGGCCGTCTTGCGGAGGTTGCCGGTCTTGGCCATCTCCTCCTGCCGCTTCAAGTCGAGCAGCTTGGACTTGAGCATGCTCATGGCCTTGGCCTTGTTGCGGATCTGCGACCGTTCCGCCTGGCACCCCACCACCACGCCGCTCGGCAAATGGGTCAGCCGGACGGCCGAATCGGTACGATTAACGTGCTGGCCGCCGGACCCGCTGGCGCGGAAGGTATCCACCCGGAGATCGCTTTCGTTGATGACGATGTCGTCGTCGGTCTCCGCCACCTCGGGCATGATCACCACGCTGGCGGCGGAGGTGTGAACGCGGCCCTGGGCTTCAGTCACGGGCACGCGCTGAACGCGGTGGATGCCCGACTCGAACTTCAGGACCCGGTAGACGGCCTCGCCCTCGATGGAGGCAATGACCTCCTTGTAGCCGCCCATGTCCGAGGAGCTGACGTCAAAAATGGAGACTTTCCAGCCCCGGGTTTCCGCGAAGCGGGTGTACATCCGGAAAAGTTCCGAGGCAAACAGTCCGGCCTCGTCGCCGCCTGTGCCGGCGCGGATTTCAATCATCACATTGCGGTCGTCAGCCGGATCGGGCGGCAGCATGGCAATCATGGCCTCCCGCTCGAGGCCGGGGATCGCCTTCCCGAGCGCGTCGAATTCCGTCCGGGCCAAATCCTTCATCTCCGGATCGGTGGCGGAATCCTCGATCATGCCCTTGTAGTCGGACTGGTCGCGGAGCGCCTTGAAAAACGCCTCGGTTTTCTCCACGATGCGGCGGACGCGGGAATGCTCGCGGACCAGGTCCTGGAATTTGCGGGACTGGGAGGCGGCGCCCGGCGCCGCCAGGCGGCCTTCCAGGTCTCCAAGCCGGTCGCGATACCGGCTGGCTAAGGCGGGCGTGATCATGGGGCCCCCAAAAAACGGACAGGCCGGAAAGGACGCGCCTCACCGGCCTGTTCGACTTCCGAAAAGCGGTTACGTCGCGGCGTCGCGCTTATACCGCTTATTGAACTTGTCCACGCGTCCGGCCGCGTCCACGAAAGACGTCTTGCCCGTGTAGAACGGGTGGCAGCCCGAACAGGTGTTGCAGTGAATAACGCTCACCGCGGACTTCAACTTCATGACATTACCGCAGGCACAGGTGGCCGTGGCATCGCCAAACTTAGGATGGCCTTCCTTTTTCATCGCATCAACCTCCAGAATCTCTTGGTAAAGCGAATGTTTATATCGAATTCACCCCTCCGGTGCAAGTTGTTTTTACGAAATGCCATTTGTCATTCGATCCCGTTTATGGTTTATATAGGCGCATGAACCCGCCCGATCCGGCGCCGGTCATGCCTCGCGGCGTGACCAACGCCTATTTATTCCAGATTTTCAACTCCACCTCCTGGTCCCTCATTGTGGGCACCCCCATGCTCCTGTTCCTCAAGAACCTGGGCGCGTCGGGCACCGTCCTGGGCCTCACGGTGGCCCTGCTGCCTCTCTTCAGCGTGCTCCAGATCCCCGCCGCCGATTACGTGGAACGCATCGGCTACAAGCATTTCGTGGTCCAGGGCTGGGCCTCGCGGAGCATCTTCATTCTCGGGATCATGATCGCCGCCTTCCTGCCTCCCGAGTTCAGCCCCCGCTTCCGCATCACCGTCATCCTGGTCATGCTCGCCTGTTTCGCCATCACCCGCGGCATTTCCGTCTGCGGCTACACGCCCTGGATCACCCAGCTCGTGCCCGAAACGCTGCGGGGCACCTACATCTCCCGCGACACCATGTGCATGTTCATCGCCCTCACCGGCACCATGCTGCTCTCCAGCTGGTGGGTCAGCGCCTTCCCCTCGAGCCGCGCCTTCGGCTTCCTCTTCGCCCTCAGCTACCTCGCCGCCCTGACCAGCGTCATCTTCCTGCGCCGCATCCCGGACATCCAAACCGTGAAGCCCTCCGCCAACGCCATCCGCCCCCCCTGGAAGGCCATGATCTTCCACCCGCCTTTCTTCCGGTTTGTCCTGTTCAACGTGGGGTATAACCTGTTCGGCTCGGCCCTGAGCGTCATCTGGGTCCCCCTTATGAAAGACGGCTTGCACGCCTCCGGCTCCCTGATCCTCGGGCTCACGGCCTACTCCAGCATCATCTGCGCCGGGGTCTCCCTGGTCACGGGCCCCATTGCCGATCGCACGGGCAGCCGCCCCCTCATGGCTTTCGCCTGCACCCTCATCCTCTTCAGCCAGACCTACTGGATGCTGATCGCCGCCGGGGTCCTGCCCAACCACACCGGACTGCTCTTCCTGATCATTCCCTTCGGTGCCACCGGCTACACCATCCTCGGGCTCGCCAGCACCCGCCTGCTGATGGGAATCGTGCCCGCCCTGGGGCGGAGCCACTTCTTTGCCATCTCCAGCGTCGCCACCAGCCTCACGCTGGGCCTGATGCCCATCCTGTGGGGACTCGCCTTCGATGGACTGGAACGCCTCATCCCCGCCGGGTTCACTTTCGTTCCCGGCTGGAACTGGAACGCGTTCAGCCTGTTTTATGCGTGGGTGATCATCGGAACGCTGGCCGCCCAGTTCCTGCGCCACCGGCTGGACGAACCCCGCGCCATGTCAACCGAGGAGTTCATGCGCATCCTCCTGGTCCAGACGCCCACCCGGCTGGCCAGCCGGATGATCATGCCCTTCCGCCGCTTCCTCCCGCCGGGCTGACCCTTCACGCCGGCCACGCCAGGTGCCCGTGACTGTGAAACGCGCGGGATTCGCCGGTGACCGGATCCTCGAACGCCAGGTCACGGGCCAGCAGAAGCAGGGGCGGCTCCAGCCCCGTCTTGGGTTCCTCGTGCAGGTCGGGATACAGCCAATCGTTCACGATCGGACAGCCGATCCGCGCCATGTGCACCCGGATCTGGTGCTGCTTGCCGGTCTGCGGCTCGATCTCGAACCGCCCGAAGCCGACCCGGGTTTCGATTATACGGATCCGGGTCCGGGCATTGACCACGCCCTCGACCTCCCGAACCCGGAACCAGGGCTCCCCTTTCTCGATCCGGCCTTCCACGGTCCAGGCGGTGCGCCCATCGGAAGGGGCCCGGGCGATCGCCTCATAGCGCTTGGTCACGCGGCCCTTCATGAACAGGCCCCCATACCGGGCCCGCGTCCCGGGATCGACCGAAAACAGGACCAGCCCCGCCGTTTCCCGATCCAGCCGGTGGAGCGGAACCAGATGCTCGCAGCCCGTTTTCCGCATCAGGCGATAGAGCAGGCATTCATTCACCCAGGGGCCCGACGGGATCACCGGCAAATAATGGGGCTTGTCCGCCACCAGCAGGCGGTCATCCTGGAAGAGGATCGTTTCCTCAAACGGAATCACCGGCTCCACCGCCACTTCGCGACGGTAATGCAGGCGCATCCGGGGCCGGTAGGGCGTTTCCACCCCCACCGCCGCACCGTGATCGTCCGCCACCGCCCCCGCCTCCAGCCGCCGGCGCCAAACCTCCCGCCCCACCTGGGGGAAGCGGCTGTCCAGGAAATCCAGCAGCGCCGGAAAAGGCGGCGCCACCTCCGGCAGAGTCACGGTGGACGCCCGGGGCGCCCGGCTGGCGGCAGGCTCTGACATAATGACCACTCTACCACAGCCTCATTTTTTGGCCATCGCCTTTTCGACTTCCAGAAGGCGGACGTTTTTCATGTATGGCATGCAGGGGCTTTGCCGCGCTTCTCCATGGCCGCCCACAATAACCACTCGCAGGAAGAAGACCGCTTCATCCTCATGGGGTTCAGCGCCAAGTTGATCAACCTGTATCTTCGCGACTGCGCCCATTCAAGGAAGAAATTGGCCTTGCGATGGGCATCATAACAGAAATTGATTTGACGCAAGGACGCGAAGCGAGAGAATTATTGAAAAGGATCCGAACCCGGCTTGGGGAGGAACGGCTTTAGCGGCGGCGTATTACTCCGCCCTCAGACAGCCATACCGGCGGCGAAGGGACTCGCCGCCCTACCCGATCCACAAACATGACGAGGACGCTCAACCATAATAACACAAAATGCGCTGTTGACTTTCCGGCGCCGAATCTCTATATTTTTTAGTCCTATTTGAAAATCAACTAAGGCGGCAGGTGATCCATGGAAGCGTATGCGGTAATTCAAACCGGCGGCAAGCAGTATATGGTCCGCAAGGGCGAGATCATCAAGATCGAACATCTGGAAGCGGAAAAGGGCAACGCGGTGGAGTTCAAGAACGTCCTCGCGTTCCATGACGGCACCACCATCAAGATCGGCGCCCCCGAACTGGCCGGCGCGTCCGTCAAGGCGGAGATCGTGGACCAGATGCTGGACGACAAGATCGTGTCGTTCAAGAAGCACCGCCGCAAAGGCTATTCCCGCAAGGTCGGCCACCGGCAGGAATTGACCGTCGTCCGCATCGCCGAACTGGCGTAACCTCATTCAAGGCATCAGGGAGAAAACACACCCATGGCAACTAAAAAAGCAAGTGGAAGCGGAAAAAACGGACGCGACAGCCAATCCAAGCGGCTGGGCGTGAAATGTCACGATGGACAACCCGTCACCGCCGGCAGCATCCTCATCCGCCAGCGCGGGACCAAGACCCACCCCGGCAACAACACCAAGCGGGGCAAGGACGACACCCTGTTCTCCCTGATTGACGGCAAGGTCAAATTCGAGAAATCCGGCGCCCGCGTCTCCGTCTATGCGGTCACGGCACAGGCCTAGACCTGTCCGGCCGGGCGGCGTCATGATCCCGCAAGGGCATTGTGTCGCCGCCTTTTGTTTTTCAGGCTGAAAGGGCCGCCATGAAACTGCACAAGTTCATCGATCACGTCAAAATCTACGTCCTGGGCGGAGACGGCGGCAACGGATGCACCAGCTTCCGGCGCGAGAAATACGTCCCCCTGGGCGGACCCGACGGCGGCGACGGCGGCATCGGCGGCAGCGTCATCCTCAGGGCTGATGCGGACTCGGACTCCCTCCTCAAGCTCTATTACCAGCCCCACCAGAAGGCCGGGCCCGGCATTTCCGGAAAAGGCCAGCAGATGTACGGCCATAACGGCGCGGACTGCCTCGTCCCCGTTCCCTGCGGCACCGAAGTGTGGGATTTCGACACGAATGTCCTGCTGGCTGACCTGCTCAACCCCGGCGACACCCTCGTGGTCGCCAAGGGCGGCACCGGCGGATTGGGAAACATCCACTTTTCCACCAGCACCAACCGCGCACCCCGCGAGCACACCGACGGCAAGCCGGGCGAGGCCCGCACCCTGCGCCTCGAGCTCAAGCTGGCGGCCGATGCCGGCCTCGTGGGCTATCCCAACGCCGGCAAGTCCTCCCTGCTGACCGCCATCAGCCACGCCCACCCCCGGATCGCACCCTACCCCTTCACCACCATCAACCCGATCATCGGCACCGTGATCTTCGACGATTTCACCAAAATCCGGGTCGCCGATGTGCCCGGCATCATCGAAAACGCGCACCTGGGCATCGGCCTGGGCGTGGATTTCCTGCGCCATGTCGAACGCGCCGGCGTCCTCGTCCACATCGTGGACATGGCCGGCTCGGAAGGCCGTGATCCGGTGGACGATTTCCGGAAAATCCGGGAAGAAATCAAGCTCTACAAGGCGGAACTGGCTGAACGTCCGTTCATGGTCGTCGCCAACAAAATGGACCTGCCCGAAGCCGCGGAGCACCTGAAGAGCTTCAAGCGCAAGACGCGCACCAAGCCCCTCAAAATGTCCGCCATGACCCGGGACGGCGTTCCTGAATTTCTCGCGGCCCTGCGGGCGATGATCGACCAAAACCGCCCCGCCAAAACCTATCATCCCCAATCGGGGAAAAGCCGGTCCACCAGCGATAATCCGCCGGTCGCCCCCGCGCCCTGATCACCGGAACGCCATGACGGCGTCCAGTGAATCCGCCCCGGCCAGCAGCATGGCCAACCGGTCCACCCCCAGCGCCGCGCCTCCGCAGGCCGGCATGCCGGATTTCAATGCGCTCAGGAAATCCGGGTCCACCGGATAAACCGGTTTGCCCAACTGCCGGCGCGCCTCCGCGCATTCGCGGAATCGATTCTCCTGCTCCGTCGCATCCGTCAACTCGGTATACGCATTGGCCAGTTCGACGCCGCCCACATAGAGCTCCCACCGTTCAGCAACGCGCGGATCGGCCGGGTCCAGGCGCGACAGGGCCGCTGCGGCCGCCGGATAGCCGGCCAGCACGCACGGCCGGTCCAGGGGCAACGCCGGCTCCACCTTGCGCATCAAATCCAGCTCAAAGCGATCCGCCTCATACGCCGCCACCGGATCCCATCCCGCAAAGCGGGTGAAGGCGTCGGAAACCGTGATCACCGGCCACTCGCCGCCCACCGCCACCGGGCCGGTTCGCGCCGGAATAACGTCGCCTCCCACCGTGTCCCGGACCGCCTGGCGCAGCAAAGCCTGAGTGTCCTCCAGAATACCGCGGCTGTCCGTGCCCGTGCGGTACCATTCCAGCATGGTGTATTCAGGATGATGAAGGCGGCCGCATTCGCCCATCCGGAAACAGGGCCCCATCTGGAACAGGCGGGTATAGCCGGCTGCCAGCAGCCGTTTCATGTGCAATTCCGGGGAAGTGCGGAGCCAGGCAGAACCCGATGGCTCGGCATCGATATGAAGTTCAAGCGCCGGAGTCGCGACACGGACGGGCGTTTCAATTTCCAGAAATCCACGGGCCGTGAAAAAGGAACGGATCGACGCCAGCAACCGGGCACGGCATTCCAGCGCGGGCCGCTTGGCGGCCAGGGCTTCCCGCTCTCCCGGATCGGAGGCCGGATCCATTATTTCAGCACGCGTTCCACAAAGGTGCCGGTCCGGGTGTCGATCTTGATCTTCTCGCCCTGAACGCAGAACAGCGGCACCGCGATTTCGTAACCGCCCTCAATCTTGGCGGGCTTCAGCACGTTGGTGGCCGTATTGCCGCGGGCGCCGGGCTCGGTCTCGAGAATGGTCTTGATCACGAAATTGGGGAGCGTGATGTCGATCGGCTGGCCGCGATGGAACAGGACCATGCACTCGACATTATCCTGCAGGAAATATTGCTTGTCGCCCAGGATCGCGGTGGGCACCGAAACTTCCTCGAAGTTCTCGTCCGTGAAGATGAACTGGTCGTCCTTGGCATAGGAGTAGGTGACGTTCTTCTCTTCCAACTCGGGCTTGTCGATGGTGTCATTGGAGCGGTAGGCTTTGGTCTGCGTGCCTCCGGTGACCATGTGCTTGATCCGGCAGTTGTAGATGGCGGCGCCCTTGCCCGGCTTGTAGAAGCTGAACTCCGTGATCAGGTACGGCTGTCCGTCCACTTCAACCTTCAGGCCTTTTCGCAAATCCGCGGCATTGTATGGCATATTATCCCCAAGTTTCTCGTATTCAAAATGCGGCCATAAAAATTATCATAATAAAACGGAATGTCAAGAGCGCCGATTTTCATTTCTTCGATTCAGGCCATGGAAAGAGCGAAGAAGGGTTTCCTGTTCAGGCAAAACGAATTGACTCCACACAATGATATGTGTCAATGTTTACGTGGAGGTGAACGATGGCGACCAATTTACAACTCGACGACCGACTGATCCAGCAAGCGGTGACGCTGGGCAAGCACCGGACCAAGAAAGCGGCCGTCACGCAAGCCCTGACCGACTATATCGGCCATCTTCGGCAGCAAAAGGTGCTATCGATGTTTGAAAAGGTCGATATGGACTCCCGTTATGATTACAAGCGGCAGCGGAATCATTCATGAGAGTGCTCGTTGATACGAGTGTCTGGTCACTCGCGCTGCGCCGGGCCGGGCCTGTTCCGCATAAAGAAGCCGCGGAACTGCGACGCCTGATCGCCACCGATCGGGTCGAGATCATGGGGCCGATCCGTCAGGAAATCCTATCCGGGGTCCGGATTCAATCCCAATTTGACCGGCTGGCCACTCACCTATCGGCTTTTCCCGACCTGCCGTTGCAGGCAGAGGACTATGAAACGGCGGCGACATTCTTCAACCTTTGTCGGGCAAAAGGCATTCAAGGATCGAACACCGACTTCCTGATCTGCGCCGCCGCCATCCGGCGCGATTGGGCCGTTTATACGACCGACGGGGATTTTCGTCAGTTTGCCAAATGCCTTCCCCTTGTCCTGCATGAAGTCAACGATTGAGAGTGCACGCATCCTCGTTGCGCTCAAAGCCCGTCCAACCCTCAGTCGAACCTTGACTTTTCGGCCCCGGAAAGGGATAGTTTTCGCTGATCAAAAACGCGCTTTGGACGTTCCTCATGCCGAAAGAAAAACCCTACGATATCAGCCGTTCCGTTGGAGTCGTTCAGCCCCGCCAAGTCACGCTGGACGTTTCCCCGGACGGATTCCGCCTTGAAAGCGGGGAGACGCTCCCCGAGGTAACCGTCGCCTACGAAACCTACGGCACGCTGTCCCCCGCCAAGGACAACGCCGTCTACCTCTGCCACGCCCTGAGCGGCGACGCCCATGCCGCCGGCTTTCACACCGAGGCCGAGATGAACGCCGCCAAACCCAAGCCGGGCTGGTGGGACCTCATGATCGGGCCTGGAAAGCCGCTCGACACCAACCGTTTCTTCGTCATCTGCTCCAACTTCCTCGGCGGCTGCAAGGGCACCACCGGCCCCAGCTCCATCGACCCCCGCACGGGCAAGCCCTACGGTTCCCGCTTCCCCCGCATCACGGTCGGCGACATGGTGGACGTCCAGCACCGCCTGCTCACCGCCCTCGGCGTGCCCCGGCTCCTGGCCGTCATGGGCGGCTCCATGGGCGGCATGCAGGTGCTCGAGTGGAGCATCCGGTATCCCGACTTCGTGGACCGCTGCATCTGCATCGCCTCGGCCGCCAAGCTGACCTCCCAGGCCCTGGCCTTCAACGTCGTCGGCCGCCGCACCATCATGGACGATCCCGACTGGCATGGCGGCGACTACTATGCCACCGGCCGCGTTCCGGCCCACGGGCTCGCCCACGCCCGCATGATCGCCCACATCACCTATCTCTCCCCTTCCATCTTGGAGGAGAAATTCGGCCGCGACAAAAAAGCCGATTCCACCCCGGCCCGGTTTGTCTCATCCTTCCAGGTGGAAAGCTACCTGGCCTACCAGGGCGAGCAATTCGTCAAACGCTTCGACGCCAACTCCTATCTCCACATCGCCGAGGCCCTCGACTCCTACGACCTGGAGGAAAAATACGGCAACCTGGTCGAGGCCTTCCAGCGCGTCAAGGCCCGCTATCTCATCGTGGCGCTCAACACCGACTGGCTCTACACGCCTGAACAATCCCTCGAAATGGCCCAGGCCCTGCTTCATGCCGGGCGCGAAGTCAGCTACTGCCTGCTCCAGGCCGAACAGGGACACGACGCCTTCCTGCTCGACCTGCCCGAGCTTTCCAACCTCATTGGCAGCTACCTCCGCACCCCGCCCGCCCACCGGCCCGGCACCCCGGCCCCGCCGCCGCCCGAGGGAGACGAGTACCCCCTCATCCGCAAGCTCGTGGCGCCCGGCGCCCGCATCCTCGACCTGGGTTGCGGGGACGGCGAACTGCTGGCGGCCCTCACCGCCGGATCCGGCGTACCGGGGCTCGGGATCGACATCGACATCCACCACGCCGTCGCCACCGTAGGCCGCGGCCTGCCGGTCTTCATCCAGGACATCGACGCGGGGCTCGCCATGCTCCCCGACCACTCCTACGATGTGGCCATCCTCAGCCGCACCCTGCAGGTGGTCCGCAAGCCCGACGCCGTGCTGCAGGAGATGATGCGCGTCGCCCGCCTCGGGGTGGTGACCTTCCCCAACTTCGCCAACTGGAAGCACCGCCTCCGCCTCGGGTTCGCCGGCCGCATGCCCAAATCCGACGGGCTCCCCTTCGAATGGTACAACACCCCGAACATCCATCTCGCCACCTTGACGGATTTCCTGGCCCTATGCCGCCAGGAACGCATCCGGTGCACCCGCCTTCACTGCGTGCCCAATGGCTGGCTCAGCAAAGTGTTTCTCGCCCTCGGCTTCCGAAACCTCGGCGCCGATGAAATCGTTGTCATGCTGGAAAGGGAATAGTCATGTCCAAGTCCCACGAATCCGAAAACCTCTCCGCCATTGCCGAGAAACTCTGCCAGTGCAACAAATGCACGGCCACCACGGGCTCCGGCAAGGGCTTCGGCCTGGCCGGCCGCCAGGCCGTCTTCAAGGTGCTGGACGACCTGATCGCCGCCCTCTTTCCCGGCTGCCACGGCTATGAACCCGTGCCCGCCGACCAGATCCGCGGCCTGGTGGAGGAAAAGCTCCACGCCATCCGGGCCTCCCTCCGCCGCCAGATCGAGCTCGCCTTCCGCTACCAGTGCGAATTCGACCAGTGCAAGGACTGCGGCGACTGCGGCGAGCGCGCCGAAAAAGCCACCCATGCCCTCATGGCCGCCCTGCCGGCCATCAAGTGCGTTCTCCAGGAGGATATCGTGGCCGCCTACGAAGGCGATCCCGCCGCCAAATCCTTCATGGAAGTCGTGATGAGCTATCCCGGCGTGATGACCATCATGACCCATCGCCTGGCGCATGTGCTCTACAAGGAGAGCGTGCCGCTGATCCCCCGCATCATGTCCGAACATGCCCATTCCCAGACCGGCATCGACATCCATCCCGGCGCGCAAATCGGGCCTGGCTTTTTCATCGACCACGGCACCGGCGTGGTGATCGGCGAAACCTGCGTCATCGGACGGCGTGTCAAGCTCTACCAGGGCGTCACCCTCGGCGCGCTCAGCTTCCCCAAGGACGAGCACGGCAACCCCATCAAGGGCATCAAGCGCCATCCGAATGTCGAGGACGATGTCACCATCTACGCCGGCGCCACCATTCTGGGCGGCACCACGACCATCGGCGCCGGCTCGGATATCGGCGGGAACGTGTGGCTGACCCAGTCCGTGCCGCCCGGCTCAAAAGTGTACAACCAGCAGCCCCAGCCCCTCATCCGGGAGCGCAAGGTACGCAAGGAATAACGCCAGGAATCCCCCCACCGTGAAGCTTCTCGTTCTTCAAGGCCAGTCCGCCCTTTCCCCTTTTCGTCACACCGCGCTCCGCCGCGCCCTCGACGCCGGGTTCCCCGCCCTGGGCATCAGCGGCCTCGAGGCGGCTTACGTCTACTTCCTGGATCTTGAACAGGAACTCACCGCGGACCGCTTCGGCAAAACCCGCGCGCTCCTGAACGCCGGGCCGCCCCTCGCGCCCGCCGTCACCGAGGGCTTCCTCGTGACCCCCCGCAAGGGCACCGTCTCCCCCTGGTCCTCCAAGGCCACCGACATCTTCCACAACTGCGGCCTGGCCGCCGTGCTCCGCGTGGAACGCGGCATCCACTATGTCGTCCGCGGGCCCGGCCACCGCGTGATGGATACCGCCGCCCTCCGCCCCGCGCTCGGCCTCATGCACGACCGCATGACGGAGGGCGTTTACACGGACATCGCCGACCTGTTTCATCACCTTGAGCCGCGGCCCTTTGTCACCGTGGATGTCCGCGCCGGCGGCATCGAGGCGCTCCGCGCGGCCAACCGCGACATGGGGCTGGCCCTCAGCGAGGAGGAGGTCGCCTACCTCTTCGCCGCCTACCGCAAGGAGGACCGCAACCCCACGGATGTGGAGCTCATGATGTTCGGCCAGGTCAACTCCGAACACTGCCGCCACAAGATTTTCAAGGCCGACTGGGTCATCGACGGCGCCCCGCGCGACGCCAGCCTCTTCGACATGATCCGCAACACCCACAAGCTCCATCCCGGCCGCACGCTGTCCGCCTATTCCGACAACTCCGCCGTCATGGAAGGGTTCCCGGGCGACTGGTTCCGGTGCGACCGGGCGGGCTCCCGCGTCTACGCCTACGAGCGCGAGCAGCTCGACATTCTCATGAAGGTGGAAACCCACAACCACCCCACCGCCATCTCCCCCTACCCCGGGGCCGCCACCGGCGTGGGCGGCGAAATCCGCGACGAGGGCGCCACCGGCATCGGCGGCAAGACGAAGGCCGGCCTGTCGGCCTTCTTCGTCTCGAACCTCCGCATCCCGGGCTTCACCCAGCCCTGGGAAAAGGTGCACGCCGAATTCCCGGACCGGCTCGCCTCCCCCCTCCAGATCATGACCGAGGGGCCCCTCGGCGGCGCCGGCTTCGGCAACGAATTCGGCCGCCCCCAGCTCACCGGCATCTTCCGCACCTTCGAGGACATCTGCCACGCGCGCTACCGCGGCTATCACAAGCCCATCATGGTCGCCGGCGGACTGGGCAACATCCTCCGTTCCCACGTGCATAAAAAGACCTTCGGCACGAATGTCTGCATCATCCAGCTCGGCGGGCCCGCGCTCCGCATCGGCCTCGGCGGCGGAGCCGCCTCGTCCATGGACAGCGGCGCCAACGCCCTCGACCTCGACTTCAACTCGGTCCAGCGCGACAACGCCGAAATGCAGCGCCGGTGCCAGGAGGTGATCGACGGCTGCATCGCCATGGGCGACGCCAACCCCATTCTGAGCATCCACGACATCGGGGCCGGCGGACTTTCCAATGGCTGCCCCGAACTCGTGGCGCCCGGCGGCGCCGTGTTTAAGTTGCGCGCCATACCCAACGAGGAGCGCTCCATGAGCCCCCTCGAAATCTGGTGCTGCGAGGCCCAGGAGCGCTACGTGCTGGCGGTCGCGAAAGACTCGCTCGACACCTTCCTCGCCCTCTGTCGCCGCGAGCGCTGCCCCGGCCATGTGATCGGCGAAACCACCGGCGACGGCCGCCTCGTGCTCGACGACTCCCATTTTACCAACCGGCCAATCGACATGGACCTCGACGTGCTGCTCGGCAAGCCCCCCCGCATGCGCCGCGAGGTGTCCCGCCTGCGCGAAACCGCCACCCCCTTTGATCCGGCCGGCATGACCGTGGCCGATGCCATAACCCGCCTCCTGCGCCTCCCCACAATCGCCTCCAAAACCTTCCTCATCACCATCACCGACCGCACCATCACCGGGCTCGTGGCGCGCGACCAGATGTGCGGCCCCTTCCAGACTCCCGTCTCGGATGTGGCCGTCACGCTCTCCTCCTTCCACGGCTACACAGGCGAAGCCATGGCCATGGGCGAACGCACGCCCGTCGCCATCCTGAACCCCGCCGCCTCGGGCCGCCTCGCCGTGGGCGAAGCCTTGACCAACCTGGCCGCCGCGCCCGTGGCCGCAATCGGTGACATCAAGCTCTCCGCCAACTGGATGTGCGCCTGCGGGGAACCCGGCGAGGATGCCGGCCTGTACGACACGGTCCACGCCGTGGGCATGGAGCTCTGCCCCGCCCTGGGCATTGCCATTCCCGTGGGCAAGGACTCCCTGTCCATGCGGACCCTCTGGACCACCGCCCAGGGTCAATCCGTCAAGATGACCGCGCCGCTCAGCCTGGTCGTCACCGCGTTCGCGCCGGTGCCGGATGCCCGGAAAACCCTGACCGCCGACCTCAAACCCCGGCTCGATTCGTCTCTGATCCTCATCGACCTGGGCCGCAAACGTAACCGGCTCGGGGGCTCCGCCCTGGCGCAGGTCTACAACCAGGTCGGCCAGATCACCCCCGACCTGGATTCGCCCGCCGACATGGTGGCCTTCTTCGCCGCCACCCGCGACCTGATCCGGGAGAACCTCATCCTCGCCTATCACGACCGCTCGGACGGCGGCTTGTTCGTCACCCTCGCGGAAATGGCCTTCGCCTCGGGCCTGGGCCTGGACGCCCGCCTGAAACCGGCGGGCGATGATCCGCTCGCCGTGCTCTTCTCCGAGGAGCTCGGCGCCGTCATCCAGGTAGCCGACGCGGACCTCCCCCGGGTCACCGACATATTCCGCGCCCACAAGCTCTGCGACTGCTGCATCCTCATCGGCAAACCCACGGAAGACCGGAAGCTGACCCTGCACTGGGGCACCGACGAACTCTACAGCGAGCGGGTCTCCATTCTCAAGGGCCTCTGGTCCGAAACCACCATCCACATGCAGGCCCGCCGGGATAATGCCGAAACCGCCCGGGAAGAACTGGCCCTGATCGTGGACGAGCGCGATTCGGGTCTCCAGGCCAACCTGACCTACGACCCCTCTGCCCCCTTCTCCATCGCCGGGAAAGCCCGCCCCCGCATGGCCATCCTGCGCGAACAGGGGGTCAACGGTGAAATTGAAATGGCGGCGGTTTTCGACCAGGTCGGATTCGAATCCGTGGATGTCCACATGACCGATCTGCTGGGCGGCCTCGTCGACCTGAAGGATTTCACCGGCCTCGTGGCCTGCGGCGGATTCTCGTATGGCGATGTGCTCGGCGCCGGCTCGGGCTGGGCCCGGTCGATTCTCTTCAATCCCCGGCTGAAGGATATGTTCGCCGAATTTTTTGCCCGGAAAAACTCTTTCGCGCTGGGAGTCTGCAACGGCTGCCAGATGATGTCACAGCTCAAGGACATCATTCCCGGCGCGGCGGCCTGGCCCCGCTTCCTGCGCAACCGGTGCGAACAGTTCGAAGCCCGTCTGGTGAACGTGGAAATTCTCAAGAGCCCCTCCCTGTTCCTCAAGGGCATGGCGGGGTCTGTGCTCCCCATTCCGGTGGCACACGGGGAAGGCCGCGCGGTCTTTGCCACCCCAGCCGATCTCAAGGCCATTGGCACCCAAAGCCTGGCGGCGGCGCGATTCGTGGACCATCAGGGGAAGCCGACGGAACTCTACCCGTTGAATCCCAACGGCTCGCCTGGCGGACTGACAGGCCTGACCACGCCCGATGGCCGCGTCACCATCCTCATGCCCCACCCGGAACGCGCGTTCCGATCCATCCAGCTTTCTTACGCCCCCCGGGCCTTTGCCACCCGCGAAGAAGGGCCCTGGCTGCGCTTCTTCCAAAACGCACGTGAATGGGTCCCCTGATCTCCACCATGAAAACACATCACCGTCCGCTGGCCGCCGTCCTTCAGCCCTTCATCGACACCCAGTCCCTGGCCGGCGCGGTCCTGCTGGTGGCCGACCGGAACGGCATTCTGGACCTCGAAACCGTGGGGTATGCCGACGTCGCCGCACGCAAACCGATGCGCCCGAACTCGCTCTTCTGGATCGCTTCGCAGACGAAATCCATGACCGCCACCGCGCTCATGATGCTCGTGGATGAAGGCAAGGTGAAGGTAACGGACCCGGTCCACCGCTATCTCCCGGAATTCAAGGACCAGCGCGTGGCCATCCCTCGCGGAAAAAGCGATCTGCTGCTCCGGAAACCCAAGCAGTCCATCACCCTCCGCCACATCCTGTCCCACACCAGCGGCCTGCCTTTCAAATCCGCCATTGAAGAGCCAACCCGCGACATGATCCCGCTCGCGACCACGGTCCGCAGCTATGCCATGACCCCGCTCCAGTTCGAGCCCGGCGCCCGCTATCTCTATTCCAACGCGGGCATCAACACGGCCGGCCGGATCATCGAGGTGGTTTCGGGCCTCTCCTATGAAACCTTCATGCAACGCCGCCTGCTTGAACCGCTGGGCATGACGGACACGGCCTTCAAGCCCGACGCCCGGCGCCTGCAACGACTGGCCAAGGCCTACAAGCCAGACGCCGCCAAGACGGGCCTCGAGGAAACCCTTTTCTCCCAATATACCCGGCCGTTCGACAATCCCGCCCGCCAGGCGGTGCCCGGCGGCGGACTGTTCTCGACGGCCGCCGATGTCGCGCAATTCTGCCGCATGATCCTGAATGGCGGAACCCTTGACGGCATGTCCTACGTAACCACAGAGGCCATCCGGCAGATGACCCGCAAGCAGACCGGCCGGGCGGTTGAAACGGGGTACGGCCTGGGTTGGGGCGTGGGCGCCGGCACCTTCGGCCACGGCGGCGCCTTGGCGACCAACATGACGATCGATCACAAGAGAGGGCTGATCCTGGTTTTCCTGGTGCAGCACATGGGCTTTCCCGGAAACGGCAACCTAGCCCAGGCCGCCTTTCAAGACGCCGCGCGGGAACGATTCGGAAGTTCCGGGCCGTAAGCATCACCGCGCGCCGTAAGGGAATCGTGATGGTCGAAACGATAATATTAAATAGACTGTCCGCGCGGCGGAGCGTATAAATAACGCCATTAAAGGAGGCCCTCATGAAACCAATTTTAGTACTGGCGCTGAGTCTTGTTTCATCCGCATGCATGGCCGCTCAATCCCAAATCGACAAAGTCGAGACCGATCGACAGTCAGAACTCCAGGCGTTGCGGGCCACCTACGAAAAACAGGTCCAGTCCATCAACAATAAAGCCAGCACCCGGCTGAAAATGCTCCTGCCCTCGCTTTCCGAAAAAGAAAAGTCGAGCGACTCGGGCCGCTTGCGCGACCTCATCTATAGCCTCGACGCAGAATCCGCTAAAGCCGGAGCCTGCCGATACACCGATTTCGCCATGACGGGCAACTGGATCCTGAGAGATCGGACCTTCAACGGCCGGGACGGCTTTCTGATACTCCGTTTACCGGAAAAATTCGAATCCATCACCTTCAAGGCTGAAATCGAATCCAGCAACGACTTTGGGTTCCTCCTGACGGAGCAGGGAATCGACTTCAAATACGGCGTTGACGCCTATCTGGGCGGCGGCAACAACACCCGGAGCAGCGCCCATGTCACGGGAAACGAGATTGCGGAATCCGTGGTCAACAAAGGGATGCCGCCCGGAAAATGGCCCTGCGAGCTGACCTATAACGGCCGCACCCTGAAAGTCCTGATCGATAAAAAAACGTTCATCACCTGTAATGCGCCTTTCCCGAATCGGGGGACACCGAAATTCCTCTGCCTGTTTTCCGGCTGGGGTGGCGTCGCCACCGTGACCGATCCGGTCGTTGAAATCCGCTGAGCCGTGCAGGCGTCTCGTCGTAATCGGTTGCGGCTCCATAGCCCGTAGCCATCTCTCGGGGTTCGCCCCTCCTGAACAGCGAAAATGAATGCGCCCTTGCCTTGCATTAGGCGGAGACATGGTGTAGGGTATCGCGTGCCTTGTTTCGGGGCGTAGCGCAGCCTGGTAGCGCGTCAGCCTTGGGCGCTGAAAGTCGTGGGTTCAAATCCCGCCGCCCCGACCATCTTAAGCTCTTCGCACGCGTGAGCTTTGGCTGGCAAGCTCATGGCGCTAACGGAAGGACCTGACGTGAAAAACACTGCGAAAGCGCTCAATCTGGCCGGCTTGGTGAAATACCAGAAATCCGCCGTGGTCAGCAAAACGATCATCGACAAGCAGGTCGGAACCGTCACCGTCTTTGCGTTTGGCCAGGGCCAGGGGCTCAGCGAACATACGGCCCCGTTCAACGCCCTCGTCCAGGTGCTGGACGGCGAGGTGGAAATCACGATCTCCGGCAAGCCGCTTCGCGTGAAACAGGGTGAGTTCATCATCCTTCCGGCCAACAAACCCCACGCTTTGCACGGGATCACCGCGTTCAAAATGCTGCTCACCATGATTCGAGCCTGACCCCATGGCACTGATCGCTCTTCAAACTGTCACGATCCGGTTCGGCGGCCACGCCCTGCTCGAAGAGGCCACTTTCAACCTCGAACGAAATGAGCGCGTGGCGCTCGTCGGCCGCAATGGCGAAGGCAAATCCACCCTGCTCCGCCTGCTGACGGGCGAGCTCTCCCCCGACAGCGGCGCCCTCGTCCGCTCATCTTCCGTCAGCCTCGCCCTGCTTCCCCAAGCCGTCCCGGACGGCATCGAGGGCACCGTCCTGGACCTGGTCATGACGGGCCTGCCCGATTCGATCGAAGCCTGGCGCCGGGCCACGGCGGCCGAAAAGGCCATCTCCCTTCTGGAATTGGACAAAGACGCCGAGTTCGCGACCCTTTCAGGCGGCATGAAACGGCGCGCCCTCCTGGCAAAAGCCGTGGTCTCGGAACCCGATGTCCTGCTTCTGGACGAGCCGACCAATCACCTGGACCTGGGCTCCATCCAATGGCTGGAAGGCTTTTTGCTTCGCTTTCCCGGCTCCCTGCTCTTTGTCACCCACGACCGGGCCTTTCTGCGCCGCCTGGCCACCCGCATCGTCGAACTGGACCGCGGCCGAATCGCCAGCTGGTCCTGCCCCTATGACCGCTACCTGGTGCACAAGGAGGAGCTCCTTGAAGCGGAGGCCAAGCAGTTCGCGCTGGCCAACAAGAAACTGGCCCAGGAAGAAACGTGGCTGCGCAAAAGCCCCCGCGCCCGGCGCACACGCAACGAGGGCCGTGTCCGGGCGCTGATGCAGCTGCGCAACGAGCGGCGGGAGCGCCGGGAACTGGGCGGCTCGGCCGTCATCCAGCTCGAGAATGCCGGCCGCAGCGGCCAGAAGGTCGTCACCGCCAACCACCTCGTCCAGGCCTACGGCGGCCAGCCCGTGCTCAACGATGTGTCCCTCCAGATCATGCGCGGCGACAAGATCGGCATCATGGGCCCCAATGGCTGCGGCAAAACCACCCTGCTGAAAATCCTGCTCGGCGAACTGACCCCGCAGGGCGGAACCGTCGTGCACGGCACGCGTCTTCAACCCGTCTACTTCGACCAGCACCGCGAACAGCTGGACGAGCGGCTGACGGTCAAGGAGAGCGTGGCCGGCGGCAGCGAGATGATCGAAATCAACGGCCGAAAACGCCACATCTACGGCTATCTGGAAGACTTTCTCTTCACCCCCGAACGGGCCCGCACCCCGGTGAAAGCGCTCTCCGGCGGCGAACGCAACCGGTTGCTGATCGCCCGGCTCTTCACCCGCCCCGCCAATGTTCTCGTGCTGGATGAACCGACCAATGATCTGGACGTCGAGACGCTGGAGCTGCTGGAAAACGTGCTGGTTGAGTTTTCAGGCACCCTGTTGCTGGTCAGCCATGACCGGGCCTTCTTGAACGAAGTGGTCACCAGCACCCTCGTCTTCGAAGGCCATGGCCAGATCACGGAATATGCGGGCGGCTACGACGACTGGGTGACCCAGCGGCCCAAACGTCCTGATTTCGAAAAGGAAATGACCGATCTGACGCCCAAACCCGGGGCGACTCCGGCAATCCGGAAGCTGAGCAACAAGGAGCGGCAGGAACTGGGCCACCTTCCGGAACGAATTGCCGCCTACGAGAAAGAGCAGGATGAGCTGCACCAAAAACAGGCGGAACCCTCTTTTTACCGCTCCTCGCCCGCCGACATCAAGTTGGTTTCGGACCGGCTCTCCGCCCTCGTCCATGAGATGGAAGCCGCCTTTGCCCGCTGGTCCGAACTCGATGCGCGCAAATGATCCCGCTTAAAGATCGAGGATTAAATCCGATAAGGCGCGCTTCGGAACATGGTGAAAGCCCCGTTCATCGCGCCAATATTCGATTTTTCCGTCCTTGACTGGCTCCAGCAGGACCGTCTCTTTAGGTTTCCCAAATGCCAGCACCAGCGCAATTTCAAACGCTTCGGGAATCACCAGCGCCACGCGGAGAGGGCCCCGGTCCACGGCGCCCAGCATGCATCCGCCAAGCCCCATTTCCACAGCGCCCAGCATCATGCTCTGCGCCGCGATACCCTGATCGCATCCGGCATTCGGCGCAATCCCGATATCGCACAGGATAATGATATAGGCCGCAGGCCGTTCCCCGTCAATCGGACCGCCCCACTCCTTCAGGTAGCCCGCCCAATGAAGATGCGGAAAGATCCGGGCATTCTTTTCGGGTTGCCAGGACAACACATACTTCAACGGCTGACGATTTCCACCCGAGGCGGATAGCCGCCCCAGATTCACCAGCTCCCGTAACTCGTTTTGCGAGATCGGGACATTCTGATGAAACCGGCGGTAACTACGGGTCTTCAGGATCAGATCCTGAAGCATCTTGGGCTCGTTTTTCTTTTCCATGTCGTTCACCCTGTTCGTCTAAAATCAACCGTTAAACGGGCTTCTGTCACCCGGGCTCCATCAACCGGACCCAGCTGGCCTGAATTTCAGAAACCCGTTCCTTTTCGAAAACAAAACCATGAAGCCCCAACTGCCGTGCCGCGTCTACATTCGCCGCATTGTCATCCAAAAACACGCACCGTTCCGGTCGCGCTCCGGTCTCCCGCAAAACCTGCTGGAAGATTTCCGGGTCGGGCTTGATGCACCCCATATCGCAGGACAGAAAATTCCGATCGCTGCGCTGGAAAAAACCCGGGAAGCGCTCCTCGATCGCCACCTTATTGAAATCCGCAATATTGCTCAGGAAATACACAGAAGCGCCCCGGGCCCGCACAAACTCAAGCAACTTTAAGCCATCGCTGTTTTCAGAAAAAACAGTCTTCCATCCCTCGATCAGATCGCGAAAGGTCCAATGAGGAACCTCCGGCAGAATGTGGCGCGTAAAATACTGCTCGCCGGTAATGAGCCCGCTTTCGATCTCGCGCAGGCTGGAGTGCTCTCTCAAGCGGAGCAGCGCATCCCCGGCTCGCCGATCACCCCGGCCCGCGATCCGAGCCAGCTCCGGCAGGTCAAAATCCAGCAAAACACCGCCAATATCGAAAATGAAGTTCCACATAATCGCCTAAAAGGGCATGTTGTCGCTTTCCGACTCCGCTTCCGGCTCCGGCGGAATCCGGTTGGACTCCTCATCGGCCGCGCCGGCGCCCGGAGTGGCGACGCTGATGCCAAAGGCCTGGAGGTTCACGAAAAACTTGCCGTTATACTCGCTGCCGCGGATCCGGAATTGCACGTTAACCGTGTCGCCGTCACGCACCTTGTCGAGCAGCGACAAGCGCTCCTTCACGCATTCGATTTTGATGGATTGCGGATACTTGTCATCCGTCTGGATCACGAATTCGCGTTTGGAAAACCCGCTGCTGAACGTTTGCACATCCAGGATTTTCGTCACTTTGCCGGTCATCTCGTAGGTGTTCATGCCAAAATCGACTCCCTTTTCTTCATCAAACGATTTTCCGCCCCTTTTCTCAAGACAAAACCGGCCGGGCCGGAGCAAATTCACAGCCGCACGATGCCTGACGATACATCCCGTATTGCCGGCTCATGGCCACGCTATGCGCAAAGCCATCCTGTTTCTTGAAATCCACGTCAAGGAAAGGCCCGCTTTCACGCCCGGCTTCGAATATTTGAGCACTGTTCTTCCGGGGACTCACGGTCAGCGTGGTGGTGAACCGCGCACAGCCCAATTCGGCGGCCTTGCGGGCTGCCCGGCTTAAATTGAAACGAAAACACCGCCGGCACCGCGCTCCTCCCTCCGGTTCCCGCTCCAACCCGGCCACAGCCGCAAGCCACGCGTCATGATTGTAATCGTCCTCCACCACGCGCAAGCGCGTGATCGCGGACAGTTTATGAACCTCCGCCAACCGGCGGTCATATTCCGCCCGCGTGGCGATATTGGAATTGGAAAAAAACAGAACCGGCTGCCAGCCTTCTGGAATGCGATCGACACATCCCGCCGCGCAAGGGCCGCAGCAGACATGAAGCAACAGGTTTTTTTGTTCAGCCGTCATCCCTCACCTGCGATTACGAAAGGCCCGCCCCATTCGCCAGAAAAAAAACAGGATCCGGGAATACCAAGGCGCCCGCACGGAAGCCGACGGCCTTCGTGCCGCTCCGCCCGGCCGCATGTAATCTCGATCGGCAAGCCCCATGACCGCACTCCTTTCCTGTCTTCACCGTTCATCCGGGTGGTGGGGCCCCCAACGGCACACGAAGTGCTTCCGCCGCGGCACGCATCACCTGATCATTGGTGATCAACGGATACGCCCGTACCCGCAGGCACGACGCGATGTGGATGGCGTCAAGCGTCCGGAGGGACGCCTTTCCCAGGCACCGCTTGATGAGATCGCCCGCCTCCAGCAAGACACGTTGCGTGACGGGATGAAGCATCACCCCCCCGCCCGACCACTGGGCGCGCAATCGGCCCCAGGCGCCCTCATACGTTCGGGCATCCAGCTGCCCGGCACGCCATTTTCGAAGCAGGGCGGAATGGCATTCCGTGATCGCCAGTTCAGAGGAGCACACAAAACGCTGCCCCTCCACCAGATCGGCATAAAAATCACTGTCGGGCTCACGAGCGACCAGTTTGACCAGGATGGCGCTATCCAAATACATGGCTATCCTCGTGAATCCCGATCATCCCGCACCAGTATATCCGCAGCCAGACCACGCTTCAACACCGGCATGGATTTCAGCCAATCCCGATCCACACGCATCGTCGCACCCTCTGCGCTGACGGGCACCAGCTTGGCGCGGGGTTGCCCATGACGGGTGATGACAATCTCCTCGCCTTCGGCCGCTCGGCCCACCAACGCAGAAAACTGCGCCTTGGCCTCGCGAATCGACAGCGCTCCACCCTCCGACATCGGATAAACAACTGTTTTTTTGACGCGCTTCATGATTTAAATGTAGTCACAGGTGGCCACATTGTCAAGACGATCCGACCGCACTCAAACGGATCGACGACAATGCTCCGCCTGGCGGATCGCGCAGAGCCGGCCGACGGCGGCGGCCAAATCGTCGTTAACAACCACATACCGGTATTCCCGCCATCGCTCCACTTCGCCCATCGCATTCTTCAGCCGGGTGGCAATCACATCGGGGGCGTCGGTTCCACGCCCGGTCAGTCGCTCGCGCAACACCGCGAACGACGGCGGCACCACGAAAATATCGGCGTAGCCATTCCGGATGAGGGGATCGGCATCCGGGGACAGCGCCTGCTGGCGAATGGCCGCCGCGCCCTGCACGTCGATCGCCATGACAATATCGAGCCCTTTCCGCAAAGCCTCCAAGACGGTTTCCTTCAAGGTGCCGTAATAATTGCCATGCACGCGGGCGTATTCCAGGAAATCGCCACGGGCCACCCGCTCCACGAAGTCGGACTCCGCGAGAAAATGGTAGCTTTTGCCATCGGTTTCGCCCGGCCTGGGCTTGCGCGTGGTGCAGGAAACCGAATAGACTAGCCGCTCGGATTGCGCCAGCCACTTCTGGCAAAGGGTGGTCTTGCCCGCCCCGGACGGCGCCGACATGACCATCAACAGAGGCCGGTCTGTCACCGGCATGATCGGCTCATTCGACATTCTGCACCTGCTCGCGAAACCGCTCGAGTTCGGTTTTGAATTCAATGACTTGCCGGGAAATCTCCAGATCGTTGGCCTTGGATCCGATCGTATTGATCTCGCGGAACATCTCCTGGGCCAGGAAGTCAAGCGAGCGTCCGACCGGTTCGCGATTTTGAGCCAGCAATTTAACCGCCTGTTTGTGGTGACTGTCCAGGCGGGTGATCTCCTCGCTGATATCCGCCCGCTCCGCCATGAGAGCGATCTCCTTCAGAATGGCGCCATCCTCGGGATTGACAGGTATCCCCGCCCGTTTCAACCGCTCCAGCACGCTCTTCCGGTAGCGGGGCCCCACGGTGGGCGCCAGGCGGGCAATCCGCTGCCGCATCACCGACAGCTTGGCCAGTCGTCCGGCCAGGTCCTTGCCGATCACCCCCCCTTCCCGCTCCCGCATCGTCACCAGGGCAGCCAGCGCCTGGCGTAGCGCCTTTTCACAAACCGGCCGGATCAGCGAGACATCCTGCTCCACATAGTGGTATTGCACCACCTCGGGAAGCTGGGGAAGCAGGCTGACGCCCAGATCGTCTTTCAGCCCCAGTTCCGCGCCGATTTTCCGGAGCTCCTTCACAAACGCGCGGGCCAGGTGAGCATCCACCTTGGCGCCCTGTTGCCGCTTATGCTCCGACACGGTCACATTCACCGATCCGCTGATCTGCCCCCGGGAAATCGACTCATGCACGATCTCCATGAGCAGGGACTCCAGGAACGCCAACGGCTTGGGCAGGTTGATCCGGAAATCAAACTGTTTCCGGTTCACGGAACTCAGGTCCACATCCACCCGGACTCCGGCGGACACCGACTCGCCATGGCCATACCCCGTCATGCTCTTAAGCGCCATTCGCTTCTCCTCCCGGTGTGGGCGATCCGGCCAACCGCAGCTTCTTCAGATAAGCCTCGACGAACAGATCCAAATCCCCGTCCAGCACAGCCTGAACATTGGAGTTTTTGAGCTCGGTGCGTTCGTCCTTCGCCATCGTATAGGGCTGAAGCACGTAGGATCGGATTTGGCTGCCCCAGGCAATATCGCCCTTCTCCCCGTAAAAGCGGTCCATCTCCCGCTTTTTCTTATCCAGCTCCAGCTCGTACAGACGGGACTTGAGCACCTTCATGGCCTGCGCGCGGTTCTGATGCTGCGAGCGCTGGGTCTGGCACGAGACGACAAAGCCCGACGGCATATGCGTGATGCGGATCGCCGAATCCGTCTTGTTCACGTGCTGGCCGCCCGAACCGCTGGACCGGAACGTGTCAACCCGGATATCCGCGTCGAGAATCTCGATCTCGATCGAGTCGTCGATCTCCGCCACCACGTCCACGGACGCAAAGGAGGTGTGCCGGCGCTTGTTGGAATCGTACGGACTGATCCGGACCAGCCGATGGACGCCGCGTTCGGATTTCAGGTATCCATAGGCATACGGACCGATGACCTGCAGGGAAGCGCTCTTCAGGCCGGCTTCTTCACCGTCCTGGTAATCCAGCATTTCAACCTTGAACTCTTTTTTCTCGCAGAACCGCCGGATCATCCGGTGCAACATGGCGGCCCAATCGCAGGCCTCCGTGCCGCCCGCCCCCGCATGGAAAGTCACAAACGCATTGTTCCGGTCCACCGGCCCGCCCAGCATGGATTTGAGTTCCATGGCGATCACGGCACGGTCAAGAGGCTCAATCTCGGATTCAGCCTCAGCCACCGCCATGCTCGACAGATCCGGGTCGGATTCGGCCGCCGCCATCTCGATCAACACGGCGGCGTCCTCGGCCCGTCTCAACAACGCGTCATAGGGATTCAGAAGATCGCGCTCACGGGCGACCTGGTCCAGCAGTTCGCGAGCCTTGTTGGTATCATTCCAGAAATCAGGCGCGGAGGTGCGGCGTTCCAACTCGGCCACCCGCGTGCGACGTGTATCCAAGTCAAAGATAACCTCTCATTTCTGCAAGCCGGGCGCGTATCGCGTCCAGTCTTGTCAGGATATCCTCATTCACGTTCGATCTCCTTCTATTGAGTCGATCCCCACCGATCGGCCGGAAACGGAAGGCCGCCGGGCCCTCCACCAGGCGATCCCCATCCACACCGCCACAATCCCCGCGCAGGGAATGGCCAAAACCCAGTCTCCAAACCGGGTGTAACAGGTCAACGCCATTCCCGGTGGCGGCGGTTCCACCAGGGACACATCGGAAAGCGGTTTCCGATCCGCCAGAGGCCCCGAAACGCCGAGCCAGCCCTTATCCGATACCGCCAGCCCCGTGTGATAAACCCGGCCGTTCGGCTCAATGAACCCCGAGGCGCCGGAATTGGAAACCCGCACGCCCGGCACGCGGTTTTCAATACATCGCATAATGCTCAAATTAAGGTGCTGCCGGTGCTGGGCGGTTCCGTCAAACCAGGCGTCGTTGGATTGGTTGATCAGCAACCGGGAACCGCGTTTGACAAACTCCCGCGACAGGCCGGGGAAAATATCCTCAAAGCAGATCGTCACGGAAAACCGGACGTCCGTTCCCGGCAGGGCGAAAACCGTCGCTTCACGACCCGGAGTCAGACTGATCCCCAGGGGTGACATCTTCTGCAAAACAGGGAATTGCTTGTCCAGCGGCAGAAACTCCCCGAACGGCACCAGATGCTGCTTGTCATAGCGGGCCATCTCGCTTCCATTGGTGGCGATCAAAAACGAACTGTTCGCCATGATGTCCCCGGCCTCATAAAGCGCACCTAGAAGAAGCGGACCGCAATCCGAAGCCAGGCCCGAAATCATGCTCCGGTACTCCCCGTCAACCGTCAGGTCGCCGGTCGTGGACGTCTCCGGCCAGATCACAAGGTCCGGGCGCTTATTCATCAGAACCTGGGCGGTCCCCGCCGCTTCAAACGTCAGTTTCGTCAGGCGATCCTGCACCTCGGTGGCATAATCGGCATCCCACTTGACGTTTTGGGGAACGGCCGGCTGAACGACGCCCACCAGAACATTCCCCCCCATCGTTCCATACTGTTGAAACCGGGAACGGCCGGACACGGTGCACGCCGCCATCACGGACAACCCCACGAAAAGCTCCACATGCGGCCGGTATTTCCCGATATGCCGCCAATCCAGATACCGGGCCGCCGTGAACGCAACCGCCGTGTTCACCACCATCAGAAGGCCGGAAACCAGGTAGACGCCCCCCCACTCCGCCGCCTGGGAAATGGCCGGATTCTGCGCCTGGCTGGCACCCAGCGGATTCCAGGGAAAACCCGTGAACAGGGCCGATCGCGCATATTCCAACCCGACCCAGAACACCGGAATCACCAGCACGGAGGCGACATTGCGCGCCAGCCGATCCGAACCGGTCCACGCCAGCCAGTGCGACACCGCCCAGGCAAAAAGACCCGTATACAGGGCGCAATACAGGGAAAGCGCAACCCAGCCCAATCCAATCACCGCCAGGGGCAAACCGGCGGTCTGGTGAAGAGCGGTGAGCCAGAACAAACCGATCAACCAGGTGATCGCACCGCTGAGCATGCCCCACCCAAACGCTTCACGCGGCGAGCGCAACAAGGCAATCAGGAGCAGGGGCACAAAACCCGCCCACGGCGCGGCCACGTGTTCCCAGGGCGCAAATCCGGCGGCGATCGACAACCCGGAGACGACTGAGGCGACCAGGCAAGCCGACCACCTGAAGAGGTTGTGGCCGGCGGGCGTCATAAACCCGCCCCGCAACATTTCTTGAATTTCTTCCCGCTTCCGCAGGGGCACGCCTGGTTGGGCCCCACTTTCGGACCCGCCCGTCGCACCGTCGAAGCGGTCTCCAGAGCCCGGTCAACCGCGTCGCGGGGCCGCGCGGGGGCCGCCGCCGGAGCTGCCGGACGCCGCCGCGCCTCATCAGGCGCCGCCTCCGACGAACTGCTGGTGCCGAGCGTCTGCACGCTTTCATGGATCACCCGGGTCACCCGGGGCGTCGGCGCGGCAGACACCGGGGCCAGCCGGAATAGATTGGCCGCGACTTCCTGCCGGATATTCGCCATGAGCGTGCCGAACATCTCGAACGCTTCCTTCTTATACTCGATCAGCGGATCGCGCTGGCCGTAAGCCCGGAGCCGGATGCCCTCCCGCAAATGGTCCATGCTGCGCAGGTAATCCTGCCAATTCGTGTCAATGGCGCGCAATAGCACGAACCGCTCGAACATGCCCACCGTGCGGGGATCCGTGGCCGAGGACTTAATCCGGTACGCGTCCTGGATGCGATCCATCAAGCTCGCGCACAGCTTCTCAACCTGCTCCTGATCCGTGGACACCTCGTCCCTCAGAAGGGGAACCGGGAACGTGAGCTGGAACCATTCCAGAAACGATTTGACGGACTCCTCGTTGCCGTCCAGCAGCATTTCCTCGGCGCGGGCCAGGAGGTATTCCTCAATCATGTCGAACAGGGTCGACGTCACATCCGAAGACCGGACGATCTCCCCGCGAAGCTTGTAAATGATCGTCCGCTGCTTGTTCATGACGTCATCGTATTCAAGCGTCCGTTTACGGATGCTGAAGTTGTGCTGCTCCACCCGGCGCTGCGCATTCTGGATCGACCGGGTCAGGATGGAGCTCTCCAGCTCCTGCCCCTCCTCCAGCCCCCAGCGGGTCAACAGGCGCGCCACACGATCCGGGCAAAAGAGCCGCATCAGATCATCTTCGAGCGAGGTATAGAACCGGGACGAGCCGGGATCCCCCTGCCGGGCGCAACGCCCGCGCAACTGCCGGTCAATCCGGCGCGACTCATGGCGTTCGGTGCCGATCACGTGGAGCCCGCCCGGATTTCCGAGCAGATACTCGCGCAAGGTTTTCCCGTCCGGCATCTTGTCCGAGAGCGACTGGGCCGACAGGATCACCGCGCGGTCAAAGGGCACCACGCCGTCGCCGAGCTTGATGTCGGTGCCGCGCCCGGCCATGTTGGTAGCGATCGTGATGGCGCCTTTCTGGCCCGCGTCCGCGACGATCTGCGCCTCCTTCTCGTGATACTTGGCGTTCAGGACGTTGGCATTCAACACCCCGGCTCCGCGCAGCATGCGGGCCAGCAGCTCGGAGGTTTCCACCGAGATGGTGCCCACCAGAACGGGCTGGCCCCGCTTGTGGCAATCCACGATCTCGTCGATGATCGCCTTCATCTTTTCGCGCTTGGTCTTGTAAACCCGATCGTCGTTGTCCACCCGTCGCACGGGCCGGTTGGTCGGCACCACGATCACGTCGAGCTTGTAAATCTGGAAAAACTCCTCGGCCTCCGTCTCCGCCGTGCCGGTCATGCCGGCCAGCTTCTCGTACAGGCGGAAATAATTCTGGATGGTGATCGTGGCCAGGGTCTGGGTTTCCTGCTCGATCTTGACGCTCTCCTTGGCCTCCACCGCCTGATGCAGCCCGTCGCTCCAGCGCCGGCCCGGCAGGATGCGCCCCGTGAACTCGTCCACGATCAGCACCTGGTTATTCATGACCACGTAATGCACATCGCGCTCATACAGGCAATACGCGCGAATCAGCTGGTCCACGTTCTGGATGCGTTCGCTCCGCTCGGCAAACACCTGCTGAACCTTCTGCTTGGCCTCGGTCTTGGCCGCGACATCCCGGGCCTCATCGCCATCGATCTCCGACATGGACGCCACAATGTCCGGCAGCACGTAAGCATCCGGGTCCGCGGGATTCAGCTCGTGGCACCCCTTGTCCGTCAGGCTGGCTTCATGCCCCTTCTCGTCGGTCACAAAGAACAACCCCTCGGCAAGATCCCGCGCCAATTCCTTGTTCATATCCACAAGCATCGTGTTCTCAACCTGCTCATGCATCGTCCGCACAGCGGGAATTTCCAGCAGGTGCAGAAGCTGCTTATGCTTGGGCATGCCATGATAGACCTGGTAGAGCCGGTGCCGGATCTGCTCGCGCGCCTCGTCGACCGTCAGGTCGGTGCGGGCCTTGACGGGCTCTCCCTCGACCGAGCCGGGCGCCACCACCGGAAGCATCTCGCGAACCTCCTGCATGAGCTTGCTGCAGACTTCGGACTGCTGCCGGACCAGGCGCTCGACGCGGGGCTTGAGCTTGTCAAACTGATGGGTCGACTCCGGCGAGGGCCCCGAAATAATGAGCGGGGTGCGGGCCTCGTCGATCAGAATACTGTCGACCTCGTCCACAATCGCGAAGAAATGACCGCGCTGCACCTGGTCCTCGGGGCGGAACGCCATGCCGTTATCCCGGAGATAATCGAACCCGAACTCGCTGTTGGTGCCGTAGGTGATATCCTTGGCGTACTCCGCGCGGCGGTCGGCCGGGGACATCCAATTCTGAATGCAGCCACAGGTGATGCCCAGATAGGCAAACACATGCCCCATCCACTCCGAGTCGCGGCGGGCAAGGTAATCGTTCACGGTCACCAGGTGAACCGGTTTTCCCGTCAGGGCGTTCAGGTATAGCGGAAGGGTGGCCACGAGGGTCTTGCCCTCGCCCGTGGCCATTTCGGCAATCTTGCCCTGATGAAGCGAAATGCCTCCCATGAGCTGGACGTCGAACGGCACCATGTCCCACACGCGATTCTGCCCGCACACCTCGGTTTCCCGCCCGACGAGACGCCGGCAGGCGTTTTTCACCGTGGCAAAAGCTTCGCACAACAGGTTGTCCAGGGGTTCGCCTCCCGCCAGCCGCCGGCGGAACGCCTCCGTATGCCCCTTCAGCGTTTCCTCCGACAAGGACTGATAGGTCGCCTCCAGCTCGTTGATGCGGGCCACCAGCGGCTTCATCATTTTGATGTCACGCTGGCTCTTGGTGCCGAACAATTTCTTCAGAAAGCCGATCATGATTTCTCCCTGTCTCGTTGCAAAGGGCAATACTATTGCATTCCGAGGAAAATATCCATAGGATAACAAGAAATCGGCGCACGTCCCAAAACCCGTGCGCCCCCGGAAACATATGGGAAAAGAGAACTCACCAACCCCGCCCGAAGCGCCCCCGATTCTAGCCGTGCAACATCAAACCGTGGTCGAAGAAACCGGCCTTCCTGCGCCTTCCGACGCGAACCACCTGCGCCTGATCGACTCCTACCGGGCCATTCTTCAGGAAGGCGCCTTGCGCTACCCCGTGGCCTATCATTTCATCCAGGAGCTCGGCAAGGGCCGGCAGGGCGTCGTCTTTCTCGCGGTCCGGCAGGGCGCCCGGGGCTGCCGGACCCGCCACGCCGTCAAGATCTTCGACCCCTCCATCTACTCCAGCGCCGAACGCTACTGGACCGACATGGGCCGGATCGCAAGCCAGGTCTCCCGCCTTCAGCCCACCCACCACGAAAACCTGATCGCCTGCGACATCTACGACGAATGCAACGGCGTCGGATTCATCCAGATGAACGCCGTGGACGGCATCGACCTGCAGTACTTCCTCAGCTCCACCCACCTCGCCATCACCCGGAGCCAGTGCAGCGACGACGAATGGCGCCACTTCATGAGCGTCCTCTTCCGTCTCCAGGGCAAGCAGATGCTCTTCACGCCCGGCATTGCGGTCCATATTTTGCGGGAAGTGCTTTCCGGCCTCGAGCAGCTTCACGACGCCGGCTTCCTCCATGGCGACATCAAGCCCTCCAACATCATGGTGGACCGGAACGGGGGCGTCCGGAGCGTCGATTTCGGCCGGGCCACCTTGATCGGGGAGCGCATCAGCATCCAGCTCGGAAGCCCGCTCTACATGGCGCCCGAAATTCACCGCCTCGAATCCGGGCTGCCCCAATCCGACATGTACAGCCTCGGCCTCGTGGCCGTGGAAATGCTCGGCGGCCGGATCCCGCTCAACCCCGCGCTCTCGCAGGACGCCGACCTGCTGGCGGCCAAGATGCAACTCCCGGACAAGCTCGACACCTGGCTGCCGCCCTACGTCGTGGAAAACGACCTGCTCATGGGGATCCTGAAGAAAATGCTTCTGCCCGATCCGCGCCAGAGGTACCGCTCCGCGCAGGAGGCCTCCGGCAGTTCGCGCGGATTACGCGGCGTCCAGCGCCAGCTCGCCAAGATGGACATTGACGCCGAATACGACGCCGAAATCGAGCGGTACATGAAGAAGCTGCTCGATCCGGCCACCGGCCACATCAACCCCCGGATGGATTGACCGGATCCCGGCGTCGCCGGTAATACACGGCGCCCTCCGTCATGACCGACTCCACCCGTCCGGCTTTTTCCAAGGCCTCTAATTCCTTCAAAAGGCTGCCCGGATCCCCGTGAAGGGATTCCACCAGTTGGGCCAACGTCGAGGGATGACGCGTCACCGTCTCCAGCAGGCCGCCGCCCGCGCCGGCGGAAACCGAACGGGAGCGATCCGACACCGGTGTCTCGGCGGGCGGATGGAACAAGGCCGCCAATTCCCGCATCGCGTCCTCCGCCACAGACCGGGCTTCCGGCTCGGCGGGCGGCCGCACCACCGTGTTCAAATGCACACACGCCGGCTTGAGCGGATTCACAAGCGCCGCAATCCGGGCCACTTGCTCCGGGCGGTCATTGATCCCGCGAACCAAAAACACCTCCACCCACAACGTCCCCCGGTAATCCCGGGCAAACGCCCGTATTCCCTCAAGCACCCGGTCAAAACGCAAGGAGGAGTCCGGACGGTTCACCTGCCGCCAGGACGCCTCATCCCACCCGCTCAGGGAAACCTTCACAATGTCAGCCTTCGCGGAGGCGGCCCGAACCTCGGGCACGTAAAACAGGGATCCATTGCTCATCAGCACGGTGGGAATCGCGCTCCGCGCCCGAAGTCCGTCAAGAATGTCGCCAAAGCCGGCGTGAAGGGTCGGCTCCCCCGCCCCCGCCAGGGTGATGTGATCCGCCTTGCCGCCCCCGGCCAGCCAGGCGGAAAAATCGGCCAGCACCTCGTCCTCCGGCACAAACCGGGCCCGCTCCAGCGTGGTGCAGGGCGTCCGGCCGATCTGGCAGAAGACACAGTCGTACGAGCAGGTTTTTTCGGGAACCAGCTCCACCCCGAGTGAAAGGCCCAGGCGGCGGGAAAGGACCGGGCCGAACAAGTGACGAAACGCGCTCATCGTTTACTTCCCTAGCGCCAGCCGCAAGGCGAGCCGTTCCGGCAAGCCGGCCTCCAGAATGCGTTGTTGCGTACGGGCCACATCATACACGACCCGATGAAAATCCACGGTCTTGGTGTCAGGCTCATAGGTGACAAAACAGGCGCGGGGATCCGAATCCCGGGGCTGGCCGACACTCCCCACATTGACAAACAGCTTCTGCCCCAGCGACGCCGAGATGCGTTCCGGCGGCAGCCGCAGGGTTCGCTCCTGATTCTTCAGGAACACCGCGGGCACATGGGTATGCCCGTGAAAACAAACGGCGGACGTCTGGTAGGCAAAATGCGCCTCGGCTTGAAGTTCGTCGAACACATACCCCCATTTTTCAGGAGCATCCAGCGTGCTGTGAACCAGGGTGAATCCATCCACAAGGCGCTTTTGACGCAACTTCTGAAGATAATCGACTTGGACGGGCGTGAGCACCTGCCGGGTCCATTCAACCACGCCGGCGGCCAGGGGATGCAAATCCTTGAGGCTGTCGCCGTGCGAACTGTAATAGTCGTGATTGCCCTGGACGGAAATGCACTTCAGCCCCATGAGCCGGTCCACGCAGGCGCCCGGACAGGCATTGTAACCGACAATATCGCCCACACAGGCATACGCCGTCACGCCCAGCGAAGCGGCACATTCAAGAACGGCTTCAAACGCTTCCAGATTGGCATGAATATCGCCGAAGATCGCGTACTTGGTGCCTTCGCCCATGAATGCCCTCTTACCTGCCCATGCTCCTCATGCCTTCAGGAGCGCTTCGGCAACGATCAAGTCTTCCGGTGTCGTGACTTTCAGGTTGGACGGCGAGGACGGGACTAGATGCACAGGCTTGCCCAGCAATTCCACCGCCGAGGCCTCATCTGTCACCTGTTTCTTCTGGGACACGAGCCCCGCGAACGCCTCTCGCAACAAATCGACTTTGAATGTCTGCGGGGTCTGCACCGCCCACAACTTGGCCCGGTCCACCGTCTTGCTGACCACGAAGCCATGCTGAACTTCCTTAAGCGTGTCGGTAACCTTGGTCGCCGCCACGCCCGAACCATAACGCTTGGCGCTTTTCAGGGTCTCGGAGATCAATTCCGAACGGACGCAGGGCCGCGCGCCATCGTGAACCGCCACCATGGACACCCCCTCCGGAAGTTCGGCGAGCCCGTTCGCCACGGAATCCTGCCGCGTGGCGCCACCGGGCACGATACGCTGAACCTTGGAACAGCCGAATATCTGGACCATACCCCGGGCGGCATCCAGCCGGTCTTTCCGAACAACCAGGATCACCCCCTCAATCTCCGGGCAGTTCTCGAAGGCCAGCAACGAAAAAGCCAACACGGGCTTGGAGCCCACATTCAAAAACGACTTGTCGATGCCGACGCCCATCCGCTCGCTCTTGCCGGCCGCCACGACGATGCCATAATTCATGAAACGCATCCTCTCTTTGAAGGCTCAACTCTATTCCCCAAACGCCCGGCTGTCAAGCGTCATGTCCCTGCATTGACACGCTTGGAAGCCTGTCAATGCGCGTCGAGCCAGTTCTCGCCGCTGCCGATTTCCACCGCCAGCGGAACGCCCAGATCGAGCGCGTGCACCATGGCATCCCGAACCAATTCCCGCACCACCGCCTCTTCCTGGCGGGGCACGTCCAGCAACAACTCGTCATGCACCTGCAACACCATCCGGGCGCCCAGTTTGCGGGCCCTCAACTCCCGGTTCACCCGGATCATGGCCAGCTTGATCAAATCCGCCGCCGTGCCCTGCACCGGCGTGTTGATGGCGTTCCGCTCCGCCGCCTGGCGCGAGGTCGCATTCCGGGAGGCGATGTCACGCAGGAACCGGCGGCGGCCGAGCGCCGTCTGCACAAACCCCCGGGTCCGCGCTTCCGCAATCGTCCGGTCCATGTACGCCTTGACTCCCGGATATTGCCCAAAATAAGCCTCAATCAGGTCCGCCGCCGCTTTTCGTGAAATACCGAGCCGCTGGGCCAGACCGAACGCCGAAATACCGTAAATGATCCCGAAATTGACCATCTTGCAACGGGAGCGCATCTCGGGTGTCACCAGCCCCGGTATGACGCCAAACACGCGCGACGCCGTCTCGGTGTGGATGTCCGCCCCCCGCGCGAACGCCTCCCGCAACCCCTTATCCCCGCTCAGGGCCGCCACCACCCGCAACTCGATTTGGGAATAATCCGCCGACATCAGGATGTGATCGGCATCCCGCGGCACAAACGCGGCCCGGATCCGCCGGCCCCGCTCGGTGCGGATGGGGATGTTTTGCAAGTTGGGATCGGATGACGACAACCGCCCGGTTTCGGTCAACACCTGGCTGAAGTTGCTGTGAATCCGTCCCGTCGTCGGATCGATACAGTCCGGAAGCTTGTCCACATACGTGGACTTCAGCTTGCTGCACGTGCGATGATCCAGAATCATGTCGATCACCGGATGCCGCCCCACCAGCTTCTGCAGAATGTCTTCGCTCGTGGCGTACTGCCCGGTCGCCGTGCGGGTGGCATTCGGATCCAGCTTCAAGCGGTCGAACAACACATCGCCCAACTGTTTGGGCGACGAAATGTTGAACCCGCCACCGGCGGCTTCGACAATCTTCATTTCCAGATCCAGCAGCTCGCGGCCCAGTTCGCGGCCATACTCCCTCAAAACGCCGGGCTCGATGCGAACCCCTTCCCCCTCCATGTCAATCAACACCTCCACCAGCGGCTCCTCGCATTCCTCAAGCGCCCGGTTCGCGCCTTCGGCCAGCACCTCGGGATAAAGGCGGCGATACAACTGGAGCGTCACATCCGCATCTTCGGCCGCATAATCCTGGATCGCCTCAGGCTCCAGCTCGCCCATGTTGCCCTGGCTCGCGCCCTTTTCCCCAATGAGCTTGGTGATGGGAATGGGGTCATATTTCAACAACTGGCGGGCCAGATGGTCCATGCCATGGCGGTCGGCGGCATCCAGCACGGCATGCGCCAGCATGCTGTCGTGCAGAGGCCCCGCCACCCGGATACCCTGGGAGCGCAGCACGGTGATGTCGAACTTCAAGTTGTGCCCGATCTTGGTCTTTCCCGCATCCTCAAATAACGGACGGAACTTCGCCAGGAGCACCTGGGCGGCGGCGCGATCAACCGGAACAGGAACATACCAGGCCTGACCCGGCTCCGCGCAGAACGACAGGCCCACCAGCCGCTCATGCCGGGCGTCCAACCCCGTGGTCTCCGTATCGAACGCCCATTCGGACGCCGTCTGCAAAACAGCCAGCAGGCGGTCCAGCTCGACCCCCTGCGCCAGCCGGTAATCGTGGGGCACGTCGGCCAGCGTCTGCAGCGATTCGGCGGCTTCAACCTTGAAATCGCTACCCAGCAGACGGCGTCCCACCTGGAGCAGTTCATACTTGGTCAGCACCGCCTTGAGCGCCTCGCGGTCCGGCTCCTGCCGTTTGAGTTCGTCAAATGAAACCGGAAGCGGAACATCGTCGCGGATGGTGGCCAGGCGGCGGCTGATATACGCCAGATCCTTGCCGGCCGCTACTTTTTCACCCTGTTTCCCTTTGAGTTCCGAAAGGTGTTCATACACGCCATCCAGAGAGCCGAACTGCTCCAGCAAGGCGAGCGCCGTCTTCTCCCCCACCCCGGCAATGCCGGGAATGTTGTCCGAACTGTCCCCGGCCATGCCAAGAAAATCGACCATCTGAACCGGCGATTTCAGGCCCCAGTGCGCACAAACTTCCGGGACGCCCAGAATCTCCGCCGGTGAATTGGCCTTGCCGGGACGGAACAGGTACGTATGGTCGTCAACAAGCTGGGCCACGTCCTTGTCCGGCGTGGCCAAATACGTGAGAAAGCCAGCCTTTTCAGCGCGCCGGGCCAGCGTGCCCATGAGATCATCCGCTTCAAAGCCATCCACGCGAAGGGCCGGAATATTGAGGGCGGCCGCAATTTCCGAGACCATGGGAATGGCGGCCACCAGGTCTTCCGGAGCTTTCTGGCGCTGGGCTTTATAGGCCGGAAACTCCTCATGCCGGAACGTCGGCGTCTTGGAGTCGAACACCAGCACCAGATGGGTGGGCTTCTGCTCGTCGATGATTTGAAGGAGCGTGGAGGCAAACCCGTAGAGGGCCGACGTGTTGATCCCCGTGGTGGTGAGCCGCGGGTTTTTGAGAAATACGAAATGGCCGCGATAGAGCAGCGGCATCACATCGACAATAAACAAACGGTCGCGGGTAGTGCTCATGGCGTCACAGTGCCCGAAATCGGCCCCCGTTTCAATGCCGGAGTTCGATCCGAACAGCCCGTCTTGCCAGACACGATGGATTTTGTCATCATGCAGCGGTCAAACAAGGACGCCCATGACACCGGAACGCCTTATCCAACAGCTGGGGCTCAAGCCCCATCCCGAAGGCGGGTATTACGCCGAAACCTATCGGGCCGCCGAATCCCTTGCCGCCTCCGCCCTGCCCTCGCGCTATTCCGGGGAACGCGCATTTTCAACCGCCATTTACTACCTGCTGACGCCCGAATCGGTCTCCGCCCTGCATCGCCTGAAGTCCGACGAGCTTTTCCATTTCTACCGGGGCGACCCGGTGGAACTGCTCCGGCTGAAACCGGACGGCTCCGGTGTCACAATCACCCTCGGCCCCGCGATTGAGAAAGGGGAATACCCTCAGGTGTTTGTGCCCGCCGGCGACTGGCAGGGGGCGCGCCTCAAACCAGGCGGCCGATTTGCCTTGCTCGGCTGCACCGTGGCGCCGGGCTTCGATTTCAACGATTTCGAAACCGGAGATCGGGCCGACCTGATCGGTCTCTATCCGGCCCATTCCACGCTCATCAAGGCCCTGACACGATAAAACCCATTCAACTGAACCACCCTCCAACAACCTGCAACCCGAGTCATCCCTATGCTCAAAGCATGCGATTTAGAAAACAAGTCCGTCATCCGGTTTAACGGCGTTCCCCACATCGTGGAAAACATCCAGGTGCAAACACCCTCAGCCCGGGGCGCCGCCACCCTTTACAAGGTCCGGTTCCGCAACATCCAGAACCGCACCAAAATGGATAAAACCTTTCGCGGGGACGACGCCCTCGAAAATTGCGAAGTTGAACGCCGCGAAGTCCAGTTCCTCTACGAAAAGGATGACCGCTTCGAATTCATGGACCTGGCCGATTACAGCCAGTTTGCCTTGTCACGGGATGACATTGAGGAGGCAGTCCCTTTCCTGGTGGAAAACATGGAAGGCATCAGCTCCTTCGTCTCCGACGACAAGATCATCGGCATCGAACTGCCCGCCGTGGTTGAGTTGGATGTGGTGGAGTGCGATCCTTCCATCAAGGGCGCCTCCGCCACCGCCCGGACCAAGCCGGCCAAGTTGTCGACCGGCCACATGATCCAGGTGCCCGAATACATGTCCGCCGGCGAACGGGTCCGCGTGGACACCCGGAGCGGCAAATTCGTCTCACGGGCCTGACAAGCGGCGGCCCCAGCGATCAGGGCGAAACCTTCGGAACCGACTCGCCTGACAGGCACGGGCTCTTGCCGGCGCTCGACTCCCTTTCCTGGAGCAGCACATTAACGGCGTCCAGCAACGCCCGGATGCTGGCCTCCACAATGTCCGTGGACAACCCGCGCCCATTATACAACCGCTCGCCACACCGGACCTTGATCGTCGCCTCGCCCTGGGCGTCCTCACCCCCGGTGACCGCGCCCAGCGAAAACGATTCGAGCTTGAGATCCAACTCCAGCATCTGCTCAATGGCCTTGAAGGACGCATCAATCGGCCCGTCGCCAATAGCCACGTGCTCCACTAATATCCCGTTTTTCAGAAGACGCACCGTGCTGGTGGCCGTGATCGTATTGCCGGAATTGACGATGAACCGGTCGAGCTTGATGCGTTCCGGAACCGACTGGCCCTGAATCTGGCGGGCCATCGCTTCAAGATCGGCATCGGACACGACCTTTTTACGATCCGCCAAATCCTTGAATTGGGCGAAAAGCAACTGGACCGCGGCGTCCGAAAACGCAAACCCGAGCTCGGTCAACCGCGTTTCAAAGGCATGACGGCCGGAGTGCTTCCCGAGCACCATGCGATTTTTTGGCAACCCGATCGATTCCGGCGTCATGATCTCGTAGGTGCCCGAGTGGGCCATCATCCCGTGCTGATGAATGCCGGCTTCATGGGCAAAGGCGTTCTCTCCCACGATCGCCTTGTTCGCCTGCACCCGTGAACCGGTGGCCGCCACCACGCTGCGGCTGGCATTATAGAGGCGGGTCGTGTCGACCGCACAGCTCACGCCGGGGAAAAAGTCGGGTCGGGTGCGGAGGCCCATCACGACCTCCTCAAGCGCGGCGTTACCTGCGCGCTCCCCGATTCCATTGATCGTGCATTCCGCCTGGTCCGCACCCGCCCGGATCGCGGCCAACGTGTTGGCCACCGCGAGCCCGAGGTCGTTATGGCAGTGGATGGCGATCCGGGCCTTGCGGATGTTGGGCACATGCGCGAAAATCCCGGCAATAAAGGCGCCAAACTGCTCCGGCATGGCATACCCCACCGTATCGGGGATGTTCACCACCGTGGCACCGGCGCGAATCACGCCCTCCACCACCCGGTACACAAAATCGAGCTCGCTGCGCGTGGAATCTTCCAATGAAAACTGGACCTCCGGACAGAGATTGCGCGCATACTGGACCATCTTGACCGCCTGCTCGAAAACAGCGTCCGGCGTCATGCGAAGCTTGTATTGCATATGCAAGGGCGACGTGGCGATAAACGTGTGGATCCGGGGGCGCTTGGCATCCCGGATCGCGTCCCAGGCCACGTCGATGTCTTTGGACAAGGCCCGTGAAAGACTGGCCACGGAAGCCGTCTTGACGGCCCGGGCGATGGCCCGGACAGACTCAAAATCACCGGGCGAGGCCACTGCAAAACCGGCTTCAATCACATCCACCTTGAGGCCTTCCAATTGCTCGGCCACGAGCAACTTTTCCTTCAAGTTCATGCTGCAGCCCGGCGATTGCTCGCCATCCCGAAGCGTCGTATCGAAAATATGAAGCCGCCGCGCGGCATTATCCGTGGTGCCTGTACTCATGTTCATGCTCCTTGTTCATGCGATCGATCGTTTAAATAAAAAACCCGATCCGGCTTGTGGCCGCGATCGGGAGTTCAGTCTGGAATTGAGGTATTAACAAAACCTTTACGTGCGACTGATTCTCCCGGGACTGCTGAAAAGGCCCAGCAGCCCCTCGGGCAGGATCAGATTGGTTATCCATTTCATGCATACAATTTAACCCAAGCAGGCTTCAAAAATCAAGGGTTAATACATAATCGAGGTTCACATTCTTTTAATAAACTGCTAAAATCGACAACTTGAATCACATCGAAACCCGGAAAGACGCCGCCTTGATGAAATATGACCGTTTAATCTCCAGAAGCCGGGTTCACAACCTGGCGCTTGTCGCGGCACTGATTTCCGCCGCCCACATGACTCCCGTTTCGATGACGGCAGGGCTCCTGCTCTTCTTTCTCGGGTTCGCCCTGCAGATCTGGAGCAAAGCCGTATTGCGCCGGGACAAGCAGCTCTGCACACAGGGGCCCTACGCCATTTGCCGTCATCCCTTCTACCTCGCCAACGGTTTGCTGGACTGGGGCCTGTGCATCATGGCCGGGCACTGGGCCGTGATCGTCCTCTTTCCCGTCCTCTTCCTGGTGGCGTATATCCCTACCGCCAAAAACGAGGAAAAGGTGTTGGCCGGATTGTTCCCCGAAGCTCAGGATACATTCCTCCGAACCACCCCGAGATTCTTCCCCGTCTCCTTACGCGCCTTCAGGGATTGGCGAAGCCCCGTTTCCTGGGACGTGCTGGTGGCGGAAAGCCAGGTGTCGCGATCGGTGCGCCACGCCGCATTACCTCTGCTGGTGATCGTGGCGGGCCTGCTCTGGGCCGATCCCGGAGTCTGGTGCCTACCGCATACGGCTTGGATCACCACCTCGGCACTCGGCCTGCTGTTCTTCGGCCAGGTCGTCTACCGGCGCCTCGAAGCTGGAAGTAAATATGGCTCGTTCAGCACCGTGTCCAACGGGATCGTCAAGCTGGCGCCCCTCGTTCTGGCCATCGGAATACCGTTGGTGATCTGGAAAGCCGCCTGGCTGACCCCCCTGCTTATCGCCCTGGCCGGCAGTTGGGTTTTGGCCTGGTTGACCACGCCAAAACCCGCCAGATAGTCGCAATCAGGCGCGATTCCGATTCCCCTCGAACGGCTCATCCTCATCGAAGTCCGGCAGGAAATCATCACTCCCGGAACCCGGCTGAATATAGACCTGCGCGAAGCCCAGTTCCGCCACCAGATCTGTCACCTGCTCATACTCCGCCTCGGAAACCGGCCGCTCCAGCATGCCGTGCTCCCGGCATCCCGGCATCGGCCGGAACTGACTCATGATCGAGAGCGGCAACTCCGGCCCGAACTCCCGATGCAGGAGGCGGACCACCGACAAGCTGTTCTCCACGCATCCCGGCAACACAAGATGACGGACCAGGACACCCCGGGCCGCCGTCTCGCGCCCCTCCGGATCCCAGGGAAACAGAAACCCCTTCAACGCCACCATCTTCGTCAGGGCTTCCATGGCCATTTCCGGATACCGTGCATCCCGCATGCATAACTGGGCCAGCGAGGCGTCGGCGAACTTGAAGTCCGGAAGGAAAATGTCAATAACAGCGGCATAATCGGCCACCCGTTCCGGCTTCTGATACCCGGACGTGTTGAACAGGAAGGGAAGCGCCACCCCCTCCTCTCTCAGCCGCCGGCACAGCCATTCCACGTGGGGCCAAAAATGATCCGGCGACACGAAGTTCAAATTATGAACCCCCTTGGCCACCAGCCCCCGCGCCGTTTCCAGCAACTCGTCCGGCGTCAACGCGTCACCCGACTCACCCAAAGAAATCTGATGATTTTGACAAAAAAAACAGCGTGACGAGCAACCCGAAAAGAAAAGGGTTCCCGATCCCCGCGTGCCGGTAAACGAGGGTTCTTCCCCGAAATGAGCGGTCGCCGAGGCCACCCGGCACACGGCCGTCTCTTGACAAACACCCCGCCGTCCCGCCACACGGTCCACACCGCAATTTCGGGGGCAGAGCCGGCATTCCCGATACAAGGCGTCATTCATGCCGGGCCTCCGCCTCAACCATCCGGCAACGGCCGGGCCAGCGGCACCAAATCACCGTTAATCCCGTTAAACACACCTATGAAAGCAAACCGGCCATACCGGAAGCCAGACAATCGCAACGAATACCAGCCATACGGGACATCGAGATCAAAACCCGTTTTCTGGAACTCCGCCATCGACATCTTGTTCGAGTAAGCCGGCACCCCCACCCCCATATAGGGGGTGACCGTCAGCGTCACCGCCATATCGCCGGGAGCCTTTTGCACCGCCCATCCGTTATAGGCAGCAAACTGACAAAGCAGGCGGCCCACTTTCGGATCCCGCGTTTCCTGGATCAAATGCTTGAGGTAAACGCCGACCTGGAATCCCCCGCCGCCCGGCTCCGGAACTTTTTCCCATTTATCATAAAGCCGCAAGTCATCGGCCATCGTCAATTCGAGAGGATACCCGCCATCCATGGAAGACGTGGGCGACTTCCCATACGCATAGCCCAGCTTGGTTTGATACATCACGACGTGCCAGGTCGCGGCCCCCCAGTTGCGGGCGACTGTCTTTCCCGACACATAATCCACCACGGTATCCGAACCGGCGCCACGAACCCGCTTGTTGACGCTAAGCCGCCAGGTGATCGACATCTTCTCGTCGCCTTCCGTATCCCGGTTTTCCAACTCCCCGAAAAAGAACAGGTTGGGATTGGTTTCAACGGACTTGGGTTTCCACTCCACGGGCCGGCCGAACCGGCTGTCGCCTGGAATCCAGGCAAACGCCCGGGTGAATCCATTAGTCGTATTCCCCTCGATCAACACATAGGCCACTTTGCTGGTCCATGAATCCAACGCCACGGTGGCATAAGAAATCGCGGCTCCCTTGGCTACCGGAACGGCGGGAAATTCCTTGGGCTTTTTCGCCGGCCCACTCACCCCCCCCTGCCCCAGCGCCACCGAAATCGCCAGCACGGCCAGAGTCATGCTCAACAACAGCTTCTTCACTCGCATCGACATCCTCCGAAAGGGATTCCGCCTTTTACCCACCCGCTATCAATCAAAAACAAACGGCCAGCCCGAGTGTCAGCACCGGATAATAACGCAACCAGGCGATATAGTCCGAATCGAATTTATCCAACTCCCGCTGCAGCTCCTCCTGGACGCCCGGCGTGTTGGACAAGACCCCGCCCCGGGATTCCAGCGTCAGGTCGGGTTCGGAGAAGAACATGACCCCCAGGTCCATCGAGGCGGACCAGTGACCACTCTTCGAAGACGCCAGATTGCCGAACCCGATACCCAGGTACCCGCCAAAACAATCGTATTGCGCCGAGGCGTAAAGCTTTCCGATCTGCGCCGGCGTATAGGTCACGTCCCCGACATCGATGGGATTGACCGGCGAGGCTGTGCCCGTGGCTTCCGAGCCATTGTAACATCCGCCCGCCACGATCTTGAACGGCCCCCCGCCCACATGCCAATCCATGACCGCCAGCCAGGTTTGCAGGCTCAGCTCCGTCTTATATGTCACGTCATCCTGATTCACATTGACGTTCAACGAAGCACCATTGCCGGCCAACCGCAGGTTCAAATAATCCGGCACCAGTTCAACCGCCGCCTCCCCGCCGATACCGGTGGTTCCGGCCCTGACCCCCACGCCAACCGTGGCAAAGCCTGCCAAAGGACACACGGCCAAGGTTGCGAAAAGAATAAAAATACGGCCAACTCGTGTTTTCATCGCTGTCCTTTCAGTAGATTCGGTTATAATGCCGCAAATGACGCATGCCTGTCAAAACATGAAATTCACGTGTCGCGCCATCGCCTTGTTCGTCACGATCACGTCGGGGCTCCACGCCGCCGATCCGCCGCCATGGGCCGTTCCCTCCGCACACCTGCGGCTCCGGCTCGAACGGGACCCGGGTTCCCCCTGGCCGGCGGCCGTTGCCCAATGCCGTCTCTCCCCCGGCGCCCTGGCGCCCGAATGCACGGCCATCACGGTGACCCGCACCGACGGAGGCTCCGTCGCCTCCACGGTCCTCTGGGCCCGGACCGGCCAGCCGATGACGCTCGTGTTTGACACCCTGTCAAAAGCCACCTCCTTCTACGCCTATGTGGAGTCGTCCGTCTCATCCCGCGCCACAAACCAGTGGCGCCCTCAGGCCGGCGTGCTGCTCGAAACGCGGACGCTCAACCAGCCGGCCTTCGATTCGCGAACCCAGTTTGACGCCGCCTGGAACGCCGCCACCGGCACCTATGGACGAAGCTTCCGGAACGATATCTTCGAGGGGCTTCACCCCCATGGTCCGGGCGAGAATTTTCTCGGCCGCTACGAGGCCTGGTTCCTGGCCGGCAAGCCGGGCGACTACGCCTTCGCCACGCTCTCCGACGACGCCTCGTTCCTTTCAATTGACGGCAAGCCCGTGGCGGAATGGCCCGGCATTCACGGAACGGACGGCGGACGCTACAGCGAAAAAAAAGGGCAACTTCATCTGGAACCGGGCCTTCACCTCCTGCGCTACGACCTGGCGCAAAGCAACGGCACCCTGGCCGCCGTTGCCTCCTGGAGGCAACCCGGCATGAACCACTTCGAGGTCATGCCGCCTCAAGCCTTCGCGCCCGTGGCCCGGTTCACCTGCCAAGCCGCGGAATCCGCCCCCGGCCTGCGTTCTCCCGCCCACTTTGAATGGCGCCTGACCCGTTCCGCGCGAATGGATCGGGCGCTCCTGGCCGCGGTCGCCTTCCGGGCCATGCCGGCGCCCGACGCCACCTACCGCTGGTCATTCGGCGACGGGACCAGCGGAGACGGCATCACCCCCGAACATGTTTACATCGGATCCGGACGACGACAGGTCCGGCTTGAAATCCGACCCACCCAGGGGGTCCCCCTCACGATCGAACAAGCCGTGGACGTTCATCCCGCCTGGGATCAAATCGAGGAATGTCCGGATTCCGCCCTCGACCCCCTCAAAGCAGCGATTCGCTCCAGAAATCCGAAGTCCCTCTCCATGACGGAACTCGAAACCGTGGCCATCTTCGCCAGCGCCGTGGGCGACCGGGCCTGGCTGGACGAGGCCGGATCGGAATGCCTGAGCCGGAAAAGCGGCTTTTCACCGGGATTCGCGCCCATCCTGTATTCGGCTGGGCTCGCCTTCCGCCATCCACAATTTCACAAATACGCCGAGGCGGACGCGATGTTCACCCTGGCCTTGACCCGGATCGACGGACCGGAAACGAATTCCTGGCGCGCCCGCATCTCCCTGCTACAAGCTGAAACACGCCTGGACGGCCTGCGCAACGCGGAGTCGGCACTCGCAGTGCTGGCGACGCTTCGCGACGATAACCTGGACGGGTTTTCCCGCCGCCAAAAAAACCTGATCACCGCGGACGCACAGATGACCCAGGGGCACTCGGAAGACGCGCTTCGCCTCTACCGGGCGCTGGAGCCTTCGGAAAAAGGAACTGTGGGGGCCATTCACCTCCAGGCGCGCCTCGTGGCGGCAGCCGACTTTGTCCGGCGGGAAGAGTGGGATACCGCCGTAGAAAAGCTGGAAGCCATACTCACCGACTATCCCCTGGAACGATTCTCCGGCAGCACCGGACTCCTGCTGATGGAAGCCCGGACTGGTCGCGGAAGCCTTGTCCCGGCCCTGGCCCTGGGCGAACGCCTGCTGAACGCCAACCTGTTGGACGACACCCGCGCCAGCCTTCTGCTACGCCTGAGCAACCTGCACCAAGCCTTGGGCGACAAAGCCGCCTCAGCCCGCTATCGCGCGCTCCTGAAGAAAGATTACCCCTACAGCGAAGCGGCAGCCTCGACGGGAAAGGATTGAGGCCCCTCGTGGCAGGCCATCGAGAGTCCTTTTTTCTGGAGCCGGACCCGTCTTTTCGATAGACTGGTTGATATGTTAACACGGTTCCCCATCCTGCCAGCCCGGCTTCGCCTTCTCGCATCATCCGTTTTTCTGCTGATCCTGTCCGGAATCCCTGCCCGGGCGGCCACCTGGCATCCTCTTCAAGACGACGCCCCATCCTCAAAATCGGCGTCCTGGCGGGTGCAAACGGCCGATGAAAAACAGGTTGTCCTGCTGGCTTCTTTCCCCGGCTTCCGTCTGGCAGGCCGACTCCATCCATTTGCCGGTGATTACGTGGCGCCCGAAATGCCAGGATGCGGACTAAGCCAGGCCATCGGCGCACCGGAACGGCCCGTACTCCGGCGACTCCTCGTGGCGCCTCCGCAGGCGACGCTCCGCATGAGCCTGTCCGGCACCCCTCGTTTTTTCTCCCTTGGCCCGGGCCAAGCCCAGTCACTTTTCCCCCGACAGGCCCCTCGAACGAAAGGCGTCCGCAGTTCCAAGCTGATCCCGTTCGATTTCGACCTTGCCGCCTATTCCGCCAACCGGTTTTCCCCCGACACCCCCTGCCGGCTCACCGAAGCCGGCACCCTCGCCGGCAGGCGACTCGTGCTGGTGGAGGTATCCCCGCTGGCTATCAACCCGGTCACACAAAGCCTGAGGATTTATCCCGAGCTGACCATCACCGTGAACTTCGACTCCCCGGGAACCACTTTGAAAAGCGCCCCGGCCTCTCCCTTGAGCACCCGCCAGGAAGCACGCCTGTCCGCCATGGCCTTGAACGCCACGACGGATCAGACGTCATCGCTCCGCACGAAAGACGCCTCTGCCCGCCTGCTCATCCTGGCGCCCGACGCCTGGTTGTCCGCCCTGGCCCCGCTCGTGACCCACCGCCAGGCCCGGGGCTGGAGCGTGGACCTGATCGGCCTTACATCCGCCGGCAGCACGACCGCCGCCATCCGGACCACCATTAAGGCTCGATACGACAACCTGTCCCTCCGTCCCGATGCACTCCTGCTGGTCGGCGACACCACCGTCATCCCCTGTTTCACCGGAACACAGACCGATCAACCCGACACCGATCTCTATTACACCTGCATGGATGGAGGCTCGGACTGGCAGCCGGAATTCCCGGTCGGCCGGATCAGCGTGCTGACCCTGGCCTCGCTGAACAACGTCCTGAACAAAATCATCGCGTACGACACCGTCCCGCCGGAACGCTGGATGTCACGCGCCACCTTCATGGCCAGCGAAGACAACCATTCCATCACGGAGACCTCCCATGATTCGGTCATTGCCGACTGGCTCGCGCCGCGCGGATACCTGAGCGACAAACTCTACTGCGCCAGCCGGGCCGCCACCCCCGCGCAAGTCAAAGCCGCGTTCAACAATGGCCGGATCCTGGGTGTTTATTCCGGACACGGGGACACCACCTATTGGGCGGATGGACCCGTGATCTACAAGAGCGACGTCCAATCGCTGACCAACCAGGACCGGTACCCCATGGTCTTCAGCTTCGCCTGCCTGACCGGAAAATTCAGCCTTAACGAATGCTTTGCCGAAACCTGGCTGAGGGTGCCCAATAAAGGCGCGGTCGGCATCCTGGCCTCCAGCGTCACGAGTTATTGGGATGAGGATGACGTCTTTGAACGGGTCCTCTTCGAATCCATTTTCAGCGACGGCTTGCACCGCTACGGCGAGGCGGTCCTGCGCGCCAAAACCCGGCTCATCGAGACCTACGGCCTGACGGCCACCGTCACACGCTATTTTGAACAATACAACCTTCTGGGCGATCCCACGACCGCATTGCGCGAACCCGCCCTGGCCATTATCAGCCCGGAGACCCTTCCGTCAGGCCGGGTGGGGCAGGCCTATGCGGAAACGCTCCTGGGATCCGGCGGCACGGAACCCTACCAGTGGACCTTGGACACCCCCGTACCGGCGGGCCTGAACCTGGACCCCTCCTCCGGCATCCTGAACGGGGTCCCTCTGAAACCGGCCACCAACCACCTATTTACAGTCCGGTTGACCGATGCAAACATGACGGCCACGACGCAGGCATGTCGAATCGACCTGGCAGCCGGCCCCCTCCGCATCCTCGCGGGCACCCGTGCCGGCCCCTTTCAGGTCGGCGTTCCCTTCGCCTCCCCCTTGACAGCGGCCGGCGGGGTCGGTCCCTATCGATGGCGATTCCTGAACGACCGGCAATATGAGGTTCGCGAACGATCGGGGCTATGGACCGTCTCCCGACAGGCAACCGGCTGGAAAGGCGATGAAGTCAGCTGGAAGCTCACGCTCCCCTGGAACTTCTGGTTTTACGGAAAAAAATATACCAACCTGTGGGTCAACAGCAACGGCTACCTGGACTTTGGCTCCAAGGCCAGCCAATGGGACAACTCCGAAGCCCAGCTCCTGCGGCATCCGCGCATCGCCCCCCTGTGGGACGACCTTCGCACCACCAATGTCTTTGTGACCCTCAACGACTGGCAAGCCGTCATCCGCTGGACCGGCTACACCTTCAACGCCGGGAATCCCGTGGATTTTGAAGCGACCTTGAACCGGAATGGACGGATCCTGTTTGCCTACAAACCGATGAAGGGCAAGCTGTCCCCCACCATCGGCGTTTCCGCCGGGGATGGAACCAACATGGCCTTAACCTCATTCAGCGGAGCCGCTGTCATTCCGGGCGGAACGGGCGCCAAGTTCGTCTGGAATCCGCCCCTTCCCGGGGGGATGACATTAAGCCCGGACGGCCTGCTCACGGGAACCGTCGCCACACCCCTGTCTCGATCCCTCCCCATCGTGCTCGAAGACAGCTCAACCCCCGTCCAATCCATCACCGCCCTGTTAACCGTCCGGGTGACCGCCCCCTAACCACCCACCTCCAACCCGAAAGACTCACTCATGACGTCCCGTCCACCCCTGCGTTTCGCCGTCATCGGATGCGGCATGCTCGCCCAGGCCACCCACATCCCCAACCTCCACCGTTCGCCCAAAACCCGCCTACAGGCCTGTTGCGACGTCTCCGACGCCACCCTCGCCCTCATGCGCGACACCTACCAGGTCCCCCTCATCAGCCACGACTACCGGGAGATCATCCGCCACCCGGACATCGACGCCATCTGCCTGGCCACCACCGAAAAACTCCGCCTGCCCGTCATCGAAGCTGCCGCCGCTGCCGGCAAGCCCGTCTTCGTGGAAAAACCGCTCGCCCGCACCCTCGACGAAGTCTATCGCATCCGCGACGTCGTGCAGGCCTCGGGCATCCCCTTCTGCGTGGGACATAACCGCCGGAGTTCACCCTGCATGCGGGAGGCCCACCGGATCTTCCGGTCCCACATGGAACACCCCAAAGCCTGCCCCTGGCGCTTTGACCGCGAAGGCGCGGATTCGCGCCCCTCCCTTCCCGAAGATGGCGTCGCCGGCATCTCCGTGCGGATCAACGACGATTGGTACAGCTGGAAAGGATGGGTGTTCGACAAAGCCCAGGCCCCGCACGGCCCCATGCTTTTCGAAATGACCCATTTCACCGACATGTGCAACTGGTTCCTGGCCGCCGAACCCGAGGAGGTCGTCGCGCTGGAAAGCGGCATGTTGAATCATGGCATCGTCATCCGCTACAAGACCGGGGAAATGGCCACCCTCTGCATGAGCGCCAACGGCACCTTCGGATACCCCAAGGAGCTCTACGAAATCTTCGGCAAGGGGGCCGCCGTCGTCGTGGATCATATGGTCGAAATCCGCACCGCCGGCATCGCGGACACGCCCGACCGCCTCACCTTTCCCATGATCCGGGACCGCTTCCCCGAAGTCGGCAAGGAACTGGGCCTCTCCGGCTGGCTCGCCAAACGCCGCGCCGCCTGCCTCGAAGCCGCCGAAAAGAAGGATCCCAGCCTCACCTACGCCGCCGAGCCGGACAAGGGCTGGGCGCATGCGCTCGACCGGTTTGTCGACGAAATACACGGCGACGGCCCCGCCGTCTGCGGCGCCAACGACGCCGTGATGGCCACCCGCGTGGCGTTCGCCGCCATCCGCTCCGTCGCCGAACACCGGCCGGTCAAGCTGGACGAAATTTAATGGGCAACCCGGAAACGGGCGCCTGGCATAGACGCATCGACTTACCGTTATCGACCCAGGGATATCTCCGCCACCGCCACGACGGACTGCATTCGGGAAAGCTGGTTCTCCCCTTTGATGCTCAGGACCACGTGGCCGGCGGCGTCCACCGCATACGAATTCCCGGGCCACCAGGTCTCCCCGTCAAACCCGACAGGATTCGCGCTCATCTTGGGCATTCCGCTCTGTTTGGCCGTGAGGGCCGCACGCGACACAACCCGCCGGCAATTTTCATCAAAGGCCAGGGCCAGAACAGAAGGCTCGGCGTCAGGCTGCCAGACCTCTTCCTTCTTCATACAACCGGCCGACGGGTGCAACACCAGATCAGGTGCCACCCGGTCCACCGCCGCCTGCACGGCCGGCACGCCAAACTCCGAGCAAATCACGATCACCATCCGGGCTCCATCCACCTGGAACACAACCCGTTCGGGATCGGGCCACGCCTCCAGAAAAGAAGGCTCGGCAAACACCCGGAACGCCTTGCGCTGGAAGCGCACATTCCCGTCGGGCTCGATGATCGCATGAACCGCGTTGAACTTGGACCCGAAAGGCGTGATGAATCCCACGCAAATCGTAATGCCGTCGCTCACGGCCACCCGGGACAACGCTTGAAAGGCGGAGTTCTCGACCGGCAGGACCGCTTGCCGGTCAGGGCCCGACAACGCATTACCCGTCAGGCATCCCTCGGGAAACAGGACCATGCGCGCGCCCTGACGGGCGGCATCACGGCTTAACCGGCAGGCGTCCGCCATGTTTCCGGCCGTGTCGTCCAGCCGGCAGGCCATCTGGCATAATGCAAATTTCAAGTTTCGTTTCTTCCCGTCCACATCAACCCTCCATTCCCCTCAAAAGAGCTCTTACCCATCCAACAGCGAGCGGTCCATCCAACGCATCAGCAAGCACCAGGTGATCGGCGCATTCGTCCAGCCGGAATAAAGGCTATTGGCTCCGCCTTCAAAACAATCGCCACCCCCCCATTGCTTCCGCTTCAAGTCATACATGCCGCGCCAGCACCCCTTGACGTGCGCCTCCGGTGTTTGATCCTGAATGTCGGTCACCAGTTTCAGGAGCTTTTCAAAGGCTGACCGGTCCGCTCGCCGGCCGGTCAAGGCCGCCCGATTCTGAAACCCCAGCAACGCCCAATTCACCGTGTAAATCGTGTCGGCCAGATGCGGGCCCACCGGCGCTTCGAAATGTTCCGCCGGAATATTGCCCGTCTCCGGGTCCATGCGCGCCTCCAGCGCATCCCCCAGCACCGCCGTCAACTCATGATAGAGGGGGTGATCAAACACCTTCGCCGCCCAGCTCGCCCCGATCAGGGCATAGGCCTGCTCGCTCGCGTTAAACGCCCCCGGCTTCTCCGCCAGGTAAAGATGATAGCGCTCCACGGCCTCCGCATAACCGGGCTTGGGGCTGACCTGATGCGCCAAGGTCAGAGCCAGACCGACCAGCGACCCCCAGTGCGGCAACTGCAGGCGGCCTGTCCAGGCCCCCGTCGGATCCGCCCACTGGTCCGGACGTCCCGGCAGGGAAGAACGAAAGGCCCGGTTGAACCCCTCCAGAAGGCTGTCCGCCAGCTTCAAGCCCCAGCCGATCATGTCATACCGCGCGTTCAGTTCGGGATAGCGGCGTCCCAGGATCAATTGGATGACGGCATTCCATCCGTTATCGTCAAACCAGATCGTGGGCGTCCATCGCGCATGCGACCACCGCCAGCTGCCCGCCGGATACGCCTCCAGGTTCCGGTTCAGAAGGCCACTGCGAAAATACAGGAAGTCCAGCAGGCTGCCCCCCGTCTCGTAATCCCGCCGGTCCTGAAAGGCCTCATACGCCAGAAAAAACATCAGGGCCGCCTCAAAGTTGCAATCGGCCCGCCGCTGCTCGATCACGCTCCAGCCGTCATGAGGAGTCCAGGCCGGAAAATGGGAATATATTTTATCCAGCGCCTCGTTGCCGGGGGTGATCACAATCCGTTCCGCCACACCCCAACTGCCGTCGGACGGGAGCATGACCCCCGATTTACGAAACCATTCCAGATTCGCCTTGACCGCCTTCTTGATCACTGTTTTCTGCATGACAATCCTTTAAAGGAGTAATCGTTATTCTTTTACTATAACAAATTTACCCGCCATGGCAACAAAACCTCTCCCGCGGCCAACCGGCGCGGTTCGACTTGCCTTTTCGGAGCCGCCCGCCGACAATGCCCGGCACATGAACGCTCCGGCACCCTCCCATGAACCGCAACCCGGCCTGTTCTCGCTCCAGGAAGCCGGCCTCGCCGCCCTCCTGATGGGGCTCGTCAATTTTATTGGCGCCGGCCTCATCGCGCTGGGGGCCTGGCCCGAAGAGATCAACGGACTAGCCGGCAATCTGGCCATGGAGGCCGGCCTGGCCCTGGGCGTCGGCGCCATCCTGTTCCGGCGCCGCCTCTCCTGGCAGGACGCCTTCGGCTTGCGGGCGCCCCTGTGGCCGCGAGCCATCGCCATCGGGCTGCTCGGCTGCGCCGCCCTGCTCCCCGTGACCTTCCTCCTCCACAGCCTGTCCCTCCACCTGTTCACGCGATGGGGCGGGCCGGCGGGCGATCAACCCGCCATCCAGTGGCTGCTGAACAATCACGATCCGCTTTTCCGATCCCTGTTATTTGTCCAGGCCGTGATGATTGCGCCCCTCTGCGAGGAACTTTTCTTCCGCGGCCTGCTGCTTCAAGCCCTTCGCCGCCATTACTCAACCCCCATGGCCATCGGGCTCTCCGCTTTTTTTTTCGCGGCCTTTCATTTCAACCTGCCCGCCACGCTCCCGCTGTTTGCGATTGCCTCCGGCTTTGCAGTCGCCTATCTTTACACCCGTTCCCTGGCGGCGGCCATCGTGATGCACGCCGCCTACAACCTCATCAACTACGCGTGGGCAATATGGTTAAAACCGTAGAATGGCTCTCCGATCAGCCCGGCCGTTTTTTCCCCGGCCGCCTCAAACTCATTGACCAGACCCGTCTCCCGACGGAAGTCCTCTTCCTGGAGCTGCGGACCGTGGAATCCGTCTGGCACGCCATCAAGATCCTCCAGGTGCGGGGCGCCCCCGCCATCGGTGTGGCCGCCGCCATGGGCGTCATCGTCGGCATCCAGGAAAGCCGGGCCCGGACCCCGGACGCCATCCGCACCGCCGTCCGTGCCGCGGCGGACCGCCTCGCCACCTCCCGCCCCACCGCCGTAAACCTCTTCTGGGCGCTCGACCGCATGAAACAGGCCGCCCGGGCTGACCTGCCGGCCACGGATCTGGCGGAACATCTGGCCGCGGAAGCCGTGCGGATCGGCATGGAAGACACCGCCATGTGCCGGGCGATCGGCGAACACGGCGCCACCCTGCTCGCGGGCGTCCACTCCGTCCTGACCCATTGCAACGCCGGCAGCCTGGCCACATCGTGGTATGGCACCGCCTTGGCGCCCCTTTATGTGGCGCTCGAAAAAGGGCAGGTGATCCAGGTGTACGCCGACGAAACGCGCCCCCTGCTCCAGGGCGCACGCCTCACGGCGTGGGAGTTGAGCCAGGCCGGCATTCCCGTCACCGTGATCTGCGACAACATGGCCGCCGTGGTCATGCGGCAGAAAAAAATTGGCGCCGTGCTGGTCGGCGCTGACCGCATTGCCGCCAACGGCGACACGGCCAACAAAATCGGCACCTACGGCGTCGCCCTGCTGGCCGCCGCGCACCGGATCCCGTTCTATGTGCTCGCGCCGAGCTCCACCTTCGATTTCACCCTCGCGTCCGGCGACTCCATTCCCATTGAGGAACGCGATCCCCGCGAGGTGACGCACGGGCTTGGGAAACAGACCGTGCCGGAGGGCGTCAAGGTGTTCAATCCGGCCTTCGATGTCACCCCGGCGGCCCTGATCACCGCCATTGTCTGCGAAAAAGGAATTGCCCGGCCCGACTACCGGACCTCCCTCAAAACGCTGCTTTCTCCCCGCTGAATCCTGACCCGGAAAGGGCTCCCCGATGAAACTCAACCCTTCCACCCGCCTGCTGGCCGGCTCCGCCAAAGCGGACATCACCCCGGCGCTCGGCATTCAAATCGCGGGCGACATCGGCCGCCACCGGCCCTGCACCAGCCTCCAGGAACCCCTGTATGCGCGGGCCCTGATCCTCGAGCAGGCCGGCAAGCGGTATTGCATCCTGGCCCTGGATGTGCTGGCTATCGACAATCCATGGGCCGACGAAATCCGGCGGCGGGCGCAAGCCCAATATGGACTCACGGCCGACGCGGTCCTCATTCACATCACCCAAAACCATGGGGCCCCCAGCATCGGCAACCATTTCTGCAAGGATTCCTGCACCCTGATTCCCGCCGCCTATGACTGGCTGCGCGGCGGCGATGCGCGTTACAACGAGCCAGCCGTGGCCGGCACGCTCAAGGCCATTGGCCTGGCCTTGGACAACCTCACCCCGGTGCGCGTCGAGGCGGGCCGGGCGGTCGACGGCCGGATTGCCTTCAACCGCCGCTTTGTCATGCGCACCGGCCAGACGCTCTGCCACCCTCCGTCCTGCAGCCCGGACATCCTGCAAAATGAAGGGCCCGTCGACCCGGAGGTCGGCGTCACCACCTTCACGGCGGACGACGGCCGCGTGGTCTCCGCCCTGCTCCATCACACCTGCCATCCCTGCTGCGGATATGGCCAGACCGCGGCCATGGCCGATTGGCCCGGCGCCTGGTGCCGGGAAATGGAATCCGCCTGGGGCGAGACGTGCACCCCGCTGGTGATCAACGGCTGCTGCGGTAACATCCACCAGCACAACCATCTCGATCCCAACGATAAAAACGATCACCTGCTGATGGGGCGCCGGCTGGCGGAATCGACCCGCCGCGCACTGGCGAAAATGACCCCGATTGACGCCTCCCGTTTTTCCTGGACCCGGCACGTCGCGCCCCTTCCCCGGCGCCGCGTGCCGGACGAGTTGCTCGCCGCCGCCAAAAAGATGCTGTCCGACTACCCGGAGCCGAAATGGAAGGACGGCAAGCATATCCAGGTGGACTGGGATTGGGTCTATGCCGTGGGTATTGTGGACATCGCCGAGGACCGCGCCGCGGAGCCCTGCTATCCGTATGAAATCCAGGCCATGCGGCTGGGGGATTTCGCCCTGCTCGCGCTCATGGGCGAGCCGTTCGTGGAAGCGCAACTGAAAATCAAGAAGGACTCCGCCTTCCCCTTCACCATGGTGGCCCACATGTGCAACGGCTACCTGGGCTACGTGCCCACCCTCCAGGCGTTCGCTGGAGGCGGTTATGAAACCCGCACCGGCCGGGGCTCAAGGCTGGTTCCAGAGGCGCTGGAACAGGTCGAAGCCGAATCGATTGCCCTGCTAAAACAGCTTCACTGACGCTCGCGCCACCGGATGGCTTTGGCAACCTGATCCACGGCGGTCATCTGGTGCGGGCGGTAGGCTTCCATCGTGGGCCGCCAGGAGCACTGCAGGAATCCCTTGAGCCGGCGGGGCTCGATATGATTCGCGCCATACCGGACCGTGCGCTCGAAATTGACCGGCACGCTCCAGTTGCTGCCCGTGGGAACCTGGTCGTAGCCGTGCTTCTCCAGGTCCAGGTAAGCCTGCACATAATTCAGCTTCTGGCTGAAGGACGCGCCGTAATACCAGTTGCTCTGGAGCACGCTTTTGGGCATATGCCTCCAGAACAGGTCCGGATGGTTCCACACGTAATCCGACCACACCCAGGCGCGGCACCCCGCCCGCTCCACCTGCTCCTGATAAAAGTAGAAATCCCGCCACCACAGGTCGTATTGCCGGATGACCACATACTCAAACGACCGCTGGTGGCGCTCCGTCTCTTCGTCCATGCCCAGATGAAACAGGCGCGGCTTGCCGAAGAGCGCCGCGGTTTCGGCGATCACCTCCTTGCAGACCTCATAATAGATCGGCGTGGAGATGCAGCGGCTGTAGGGGCCGAGCCAGAGATCGTGGCAGGTCGAGAAGTTCAGCTTCGGGATCGGCTCGAGGCCCAGCTTCCGGATCTTGTCCAGTTCACGGCGCAATTTCGACGGCGTCCAGGCGCCCTTAACGGCAAGCTCGGGATGCGAGTCGAACTTGACGGCGTCGCCCACGTCGATCACAACCATATTCATGCCGGCCCCGGCCATGGCCAGCAGGATGTCGTCCCACAAAGGCGCGTCCAAACGCAGAAACGGCTTGTAAACCGTCTGGTTGGCTTCGCGCTCGGGTGTGCTTCGATCGCACCACATATTGTAACTGAGGTGCAGGAGATTGGCCCAGATCAAAGGGGTGGTCATTTCAGAAGAATGCCGATAATGATGCCGACCACCATTGAACCCAGCATGGCAAAAGACAGGCGGACGTTATCGATCGTCCACGCCAGAAACTGGATATCCACCTTGCCGCCGGTCAAAAGCAGGACAATCACAAAAAGAACCATCAGGATCAACGCCACAATGACATGCTTGCTCATATTCCGTTCTCCCTGTCGCGCTTAACGCGGCGCAACAACGCGTTCCAGAACGTCCAGAATCGCTTCCACATCCGCCATCCGCCCCCGCCCCTGCGCACCGCAGGCCAAGTCCCCCTCCCCGGGGTCCACCACGGTGGCGCCGCGACCCAGAAGCGTTTTCAAATTGGCCTGCGTGGCCGGATGTTCCCACATCCGGACATTCATCGCGGGCGCGACAATCAACGGCGCCGGACAAGCCAGAGCCGTACAGGACAGCAGGTCGTCTGAAATCCCGTGGGCCAGCTTGGCCATCACATTGGCCGTGCAGGGGGCAATCAGCAGCGCGCTCGCGCGGTCAGCCATGGAAATATGCTCCGGATACCACTCCGAGTCCCGCGCGAACATCTCCGTCCCCACCGGATGGCGGGACAGGGTGCGCAGGGTGAGCTCGGTGATGAACTCGGTGGCGCCCCGGGTCATGATCACCGACACCTCCCAGCCCCGCTTGCGAATGAGCCGCACGATATCGGCGGACTTGTAGGCGGCAATGGAACCGGTGACGCCCAGGACAATATGAGGAACCTGTTTTTTCATGGACCCTTGCTGAATGGAAAAAGAATAACGATTCCCAATACCCGGCGCAAGGGCATTCGACGGCCACATTTTCAATCCCCGTTTCTTGACATTCAACCGCACTTTCTATATATTCGAGCCGTTTCATTTGACCCAAAACGACGCAAGTGCTCCAACCCAAGGAAACCGATCATGATCGTCACCACGAAACAACTTTTCCAGCACGCCTACGGGAAATACGCCATCGGCGCCTACAACATCAACAATCTCGAGCAATGCATGGGCCTGTTCCAGGGCAATCTGGCCAGCAAGGCTCCCTTTATCATCCAGATCTCCAAGGGGGCGCGCTCCTACACCCACAAGAAGATGCTCGAATCCATGCTCAAGACGGCCGACGAGATCTTCCCCGACTCCGTCTTCGCCATCCACCTGGACCACGGGGATGAAGCCACCTGCATGGACTGCATCAAGAGCGGCATCTACAGCTCCGTCATGATCGACGCCTCCCACGCCCCCCTGAAGGAAAACATCGCCATCACCAAGCGCGTGGTGGACGCCGGCCATGCCAAGGGCCTGGTGGTCGAGGCCGAACTCGGCCTGCTCAAGGGCGTCGAGGAGCATGTGAAAGCCGACGAGCACGTCTTCACCGACCCCGCCGAAGCCGAGCAGTTCATCAAGGAATCCGGCTGCGACAGCCTCGCCTGCGCGATCGGCACCAGCCACGGCGCCTTCAAGTTCAAGGGTGAACAGAAGCTCCGCTTCGACATCCTGACCGACATCCAGAAACGCATGCCCGGCTTCCCGCTGGTCATGCACGGCTCCTCCTCCGTCCCGGAGGACGAAGTCCGCCGCATCAACCATTTCGGCGGCGCGATGGCCGGCGCCAAGGGCGTGGATGAGAACTGCTTCCTCGACGCCGCGAAACTCGGCGTCACCAAGATCAACATCGATACGGACGGCCGCCTCGTCTGGACCCGCGTCCACCGCGAATATTTCTGCCTCTATCCCGAGAATTTCGATCTCCGCCCCGTTGGCAAGGTGTTCATGGCCGAATACGCCAAGTTCATCGCCAGCAAGAACAAGAAGCTCGGCAGCGCCGGCCAGATCGACTCCGCCCGCGAATTCATCAAGAAAAACGGTTAAGCCCAACACCCCAACCTGAAGGATCCCTTTTTATGGCAGCCAAAATGATCATGGTCGACGCGAACGAAGCCGTCGGCATCGTCGCCCACGCCACCAACGAAATCTGCGCCATCTACCCGATCACCCCCTCCTCGCCCATGGGCGAGAAGGCGGACGACCTGACCGCGGTCGGCAAGAAAAACATCTGGGGAACCGTCCCCGTTGTCGTCGAACTGCAATCCGAAGGCGGCGCCGCCGGCACCCTCCACGGCGCCCTCTCCTCCGGGGCCCTGACCACGACGTTCACCGCGTCGCAGGGCCTGCTGCTGATGATCCCGAACATGTACAAGATCGCCGGCGAACTCTCCCCGACCGTCTTCCACGTGACCGCCCGGTCGCTGGCCTGCCAGGGGCTCTCGATCTTCGGCGATCACTCCGACGTCATGGCCGTGCGCCAGACCGGCTTCGCCATGCTCGCCTCCAACAGCGTGCAGGAAGCCATGGACTTCGCCCTCATCTCCCAGGCCGCCACCCTGCGCAGCCGGATCCCGTTCATCCACTTCTTCGACGGGTTCCGCACCTCGCACGAGGTCCAGAAAATCGAAGCCGTGACCGAGGAGATCATGCGCGGCATGATCGACGAGAACCTCGTCAACGCCCACCGCACGCGCGGCCTCACCCCTGACCGTCCGCGCCTGCGCGGCACGGCCCAGAACCCGGACGTCTACTTCCAGGGCCGCGAGACCGTCAACCACTTCTATTCGGCCACGCCCGCCATCGTCCAGAGCGAGATGGACAACTTCGCCAAGTTCACCGGCCGCGCCTACAAGCTGTTCGACTACGTCGGCGCCAAGGATGCGGAACGGGTGGTCGTGATCATGGGCTCCGGCGCGGAAACCACCCACGAGACCGTGGACAACCTCGTCGCCAAGGGCGAAAAGGTCGGCGTCGTGAAGGTCCGCCTCTACCGGCCCTTCGACATCAAGGGCTTCATCGCCACCCTCCCCTCCACCGTCAAGGCCATTGCCGTGCTCGACCGCACCAAGGAACCCGGGTCCATCGGCGAGCCGATGTACCAGGACGTGCGCACCGCCATCGGCGAAGCCCAGTCCGAAGGCTGGTGCCCCTTCAAGGGCTACCCCATCGTCCTCGGCGGCCGCTACGGACTCGGCTCCAAGGAGTTCACCCCGGCCATGGTCAAGGCCGTGTTCGACAACCTGGCCAAGGCCCGCAAGAACCACTTCACCGTGGGCATCAAGGACGACGTCAGCCAGACCAGCCTGGATTTTGACGCGAACTTCCACCTCGACCACAAGGGCCGCGTGGAATGCATGTTCTTCGGCCTCGGCTCGGACGGCACCGTCGGCGCGAACAAGAACTCGATCAAGATCATTGGCGACGACACGCCCAATTACGCGCAGGGCTATTTCGTCTACGATTCCAAGAAAGCCGGCACCATCACGGTCTCCCATCTCCGGTTCGGCCCGACCCTGATCCAGAGCCCCTACCTCTGCACCAAGGCCGACTTTGTCGCCTGTCACAACTTCTCGTTCCTCGAGAAATACGATATGCTGACAAACGCCAAGCCCGGCGCCGTCTTCCTGCTCGCGAGCCCCTACACGGCCGAGGAAGTCTGGCAGCACCTGCCGGACGAAGTCGCCCAGCAGATCATCGACAAGAAGATCCGGTTCTACAACATCGACGCCGTCGCCCTGGCCCAGAAGCTCGGACTGGGCGCCCGCATCAACACCATCATGCAGACCGCGTTCTTCAAAATCTCCGGCGTGCTGCCCTCCGACGTGGCCATCGACGCCCTGAAAAAAGCCATCAAGAAGTCCTACGGCAAAAAGGGCGACGAGGTGGTCAAGAAGAACTGGGAAGCCGTCGACACCGCCGTCGCCTCCCTTCAGGAAGTCAAGGTTCCGGCCAAGCCCGCCGGCGCCAAGAAACTGCCGCGCGTGGTTCCTGCGGAAGCACCGGACTTTGTCCAGACCGTCACGGCCAAGATCATGTCCCTCAAGGGGGACGAGGTGACCGTCAGCCAGATGCCGCAGGACGGCACCTGGCCGACCGCGACAACCCAGTACGAAAAGCGCAACATTGCCGTGGAGATCCCCTACTGGAAGTCGGACGTCTGCATCCAGTGCGGGCGCTGCTCGTTCGTCTGCCCGCACGCGACCATCCGCCTCAAGGCCTACGATCCGAAGCTCCTGGAGAAGGCCCCGGCCACATTCCAGTCCGCGGATGCCAAAGGCAAGGAATTCGCCGGCATGAAGCTGACCGTTCAGGTCGCGCCCGAGGATTGCACGGGCTGCGGCGCCTGCGTGCATGCCTGCCCCGCCCGGGAAAAAGATCCGGTCACCAAGGCGGAAACCGGCAAGCGGGCCATCAACATGGGAAGCCAGATCGACGTTCGCGAAAACGAAGCCGCGAATTTCAAATTCTTCCTCGGCCTGCCGGAAGTGGCGGAATCCAAGATCAACCGGGCCACACTCAAGGGCAGCCAGCTCTGCCGGCCCCTGTTCGAGTTCTCCGGGGCCTGCGCGGGCTGCGGCGAAACCCCCTATGTCAAGCTGCTCACCCAGCTCGTCGGGGACCGCCTCATGATCGCCAACGCCACCGGGTGCTCCTCCATTTACGGCGGCAACCTGCCCACCACCCCCTACTGCACGCGCGCGGACGGACGGGGCCCCTCGTGGTCCAACTCGCTGTTCGAGGACAACGCGGAGTTCGGGTTCGGCATGCGGATCGCGGTCAGCAAATTCAACGAGGAAGCCCTCGAACTCGCGGCCCAGATCGCCGCCTCGGACAAGTGCCAGGCGGAGCTGAAAAAAGTGATCGCGGCGTGCACGGGCGCGGATCAATCGACCCAGGACGGCATCGAAGCCCAACGCGCCCGCGTCGCGTCGCTGAAATCCCTGCTGGCCGGCTGTGATTGCGCCCCCTGCAAACGGCTGGCGGAGCTCGCGGACTACCTGGTCCGCAAGTCCGTCTGGGTGCTCGGCGGCGATGGCTGGGCCTATGACATCGGCTATGGCGGCCTGGACCACGTGCTCGCCTCGGGCGCGAACATCAAGATCCTCGTGCTGGATACGGAAGTGTATTCCAACACGGGCGGCCAGGCCTCGAAGTCCACGCCCATGGGCGCCGTCGCGCGCTTCGCCGCCAGCGGCAAGCCCATGAACAAGAAGGACCTCGCGATGATCAGCATGACCTACGGGCACATCTACGTCGCGACCGTGGCCTATGGCGCCGACCCCAACCAGACGGTGAAGGCGTTTGCCGAAGCGGAGGCCTATGACGGGCCGGCGCTGATCATCGCCTACAGCCACTGCATCAACCACGGCATCAACATGACGACGGCCACCAACAACCAGAAGGACGCGGTCATGTCCGGTCACTTCCCGTTGTACCGGTACAACCCCTCCCTGACCAAGGAAGGCAAGAACCCGCTGACCCTCGACAGCAAGCCGCCGACCATGAAGTTCAGCGAATCGGCCTTGAAGGAAAACCGGTTCCGCATGCTCCAGGCGGTGAACCCGGCCCACGCCCAGCAACTGATGGACACCGCCGACAAGCTCTTCGCGGCCAAGTACGACCTGCTCACCAAGCTGGCCGCCCTGGGTCCGTGCGTCACCGAAAACCAACCCCCGGCGGCCCCAAAAGCCTGACCGCGCGTTTGACGACAGACATACGGACGGCCGGAGCCCCTGCTCCGGCCGTCCTTTTTATTAACCGCGGATCAACCAGCGGGCCTGGCGCAATACCGCGTGGGGATTTCCTTTAAGCGCCTCGTACCAGACCGATAAAAACCGGCCGTCCGGCAGCTCAACGGTGGACGGATACCCCAGATCCACGCCCGCCCCGTCAACGCTGATCGCCAGCGGCTCGGACCAGCTCGCGCCCTCGTCGGCGCTCACCCGGGCCTGGTTGCCAAATGGCGGGCGGCGATGTCCGTACGTCATCAACAGCCGTCCATCCGCCATCCGTAGCAGATGCGATGGAACCCCCCAAACTCCAATCGAATGCGGGGTCGTCCACGTGCGACCGCCATCCGCAGACTCCGACTGCAGCGTTTCCTGCTCATGCGGCTTACCGTGGTTCCGGATCTGGGCCACAATCCGCCCGCCTCCGGTTTCCACCGCATGCGGTTCGTGATAATCCGCCGCCGTGTGCCCGGTCGCAAAGGGGATCGTCCCGATAATAGCCCAGGTGCGCCCGTCATCCCGTGACTCGGCGGCGGCCAATTCCATGCCCTCATGGCTGCTGCCACGAACCCACTGGACGGGCGGTCCGGTCCGTTTTCCGACGTACAACAGCCGGCCGTCCGCCAGCTCTATGATTCCATGCGGACTGCTGACCAGGGACGGGACACGGGGAAGCCAGCTCGTTCCGCCATCCTCGGATCGCATGACCCAGTCGCCCAACTCCTCCCGGACCCGGACGGTTTCAACGAGCGTGTTCCGTTCATCCCGGAACGCCTTCAGCGTCTCCTTCGAAAGCCACTCGATCTGTCCGGTCTCCTGGCGATAGAGGTAATTCATCCACGCCAGAGACGTAAACCAGTTCACCACGAGCGTTCCCGAACGCGTTTCTAAAATGCCGGCATCGCGGTCATCCAGCGGCGTATCGGCAAGCGTCTGGGGGTCCGACCACGTGCTGCCGTGATCCCCGCTCCGGATCAGGAATACTTTCCCGAAGGGGTCTACATGCTCATGACGGCCGGACGAACTGACCACCAGCAGTTCACCATTGCGGCGCCGGGCCACCGTGGGCCACCCGTGATAAGAGGGGTCACGGTTGATGACGGACAGGTCCTGAACTTCTATTTTCATAAGGCTCCTCCGAAAAAGAAAGCGGGAACCCCTTCCGGGATCCCCGCTTTTGGTCAAGCACACAAAACCAGACTTTACGAGATGAGCTTCTTGGCGAGATCCGCGGCCGAGGCGGCGTCCGCCGCGTAGCCATCCGCCCCGATCTCGTCACAGAAAGCCTGGGTCACCGGCGCGCCGCCGATCATGACCTTCAGCTTGCCCTTGAGCTCGGAATTCTTCACCGCATCCACGACCGCTTTCATGTTCGTCATGGTGGTGGTGAGCAGGGCCGAACAGCCGATCAGGTGCGCCTGATTGGCCTTGGCGAGTTCGATAAATTTCTCGGGCGCGACGTCAATGCCGGCATCCACAACCTGGAAGCCGCCGCCTTCGAGCATCATGCCGACCAGATTCTTGCCAATGTCATGCAAATCGCCCTTCACGGTTCCGATCACCACCACACCGCGGGTCTTCACCTTGGCTTCCAGCAGCTTGGGCTTCAGGATCACCATGCCGGCTTTCATGGCGCGGGCGGCGATCAGCACTTCGGGAACATAGACTTCGTTCTTTTTGAATTTCTCGCCGATTTCACCCATGCCGGCCAGGAGGCCTTCGTTCAGGATGATGGCCGCGCCCACGCCTTCGGCAAGGGCCTTGGTCACCAGCGCTTCGACGTCCTTCGCTTTACCCTTCATCAACAACGCCTTGATATCCGAAACTGTGCTCATCCGAACCTCCCTCGATGTTCCGCCTGATATTCGAGAAAACCTTTTCCCGAAAAGTTGTTAAGAATTTACCGGAGACTACTGGCACAAAATAGATAATTTCAGTTGAAAAATTGTCATTTCTTGCTGTATTATCACCTCCATGACCTTGCGATTGTCACGTTTCCTGCTGGCGGCGCTGGTCCGGGAGGCCCGCGAAACACACGGAGTCCGGCTAGGGTTCCTGCCCATGACTGGCGACATCCGCGCACCGGGCGATCGACTGGCGAAACTGGACATCGTGCGCCGGACACGTATTTTCGCCCTGCATGAAAGCGTGACCCAGGGGCAACCGGAACTGTACACACCCCTGTCAGGCTTGCACGGCGGCGTCATCCCGCTCGAATCGGACCGTCTGATCCAAGGCGCCTTGATGGTGGGCGAAACCCTGGCCGCCGGAACACCCGATCCGGCCGGACTCGCCGCCAAAAGCCTCATCGATGCCGGCCTCTCGCCCCGCGAAGCCGGGTTGGCCATCCGGCGTCTTCCCACCCTTTCCGCCGATGCGTTGCGCCGGATCCTGGCCGAGTTGTCGGACCGTTTCTACCGACGCAGCGGATGGACTCGCCCCCTCCTGACGGAAAATCATCTGCGCACCCGGCAGCAGAGACAAATTGCGGAAGCCATCGCCCTCCAGGAAAAATCCGGCGACCAGCCTGTTTATCCGTTCGAAAAAGAACGGATTCTCCTGTCGTTCATCAAAGCCGGCGACCGGGAAAGCGCCCTGCGGGTTCTCAACGAAATGCTCGCGGCCATGTACCTGACATCACCCCAGCTTCCGGTCCTGCGTGCCCGGGCCATCGAGCTGATGGGCTACCTCACCCGGACCGCGGTGGAAGACAGCCCCGCCATGGAGTCCCTGATCGAGTCCAATCACGCGTGGATGGCCCGCCTCATCCAGGCCGCGGACTTCGAAAGCCTCTCCCGGGTTCTCATGCAGGCGCTCGACGCCTTCATTGAGGGCATCTACCGCCATGGCTATGGCCATGGCCATCCTCGTGTCAACCAGGCCCTCGAGTTCATCCAGTCGCACTTTACCGCCGCCATCTCGCTGCGCGATGTCGCCCGGGCTGCCGGCGTCAGTCCGTTCCGTCTCGCCCACCTCTTCAAGGAGCACACCAGCAAAAGCGTGCTCCAATGGATCCTGGCCTTGCGCGTCAATCAAGCCCGCCAGCTCCTTGAAACCACGGCCAAAAGCGGTGCGGAAATCGCCTATGAAACCGGCTTTGGCGACCAAAGCACCTTCATCAAGCAGTTCCGCGTCCGGACCGGACTCACGCCCGCCCGCTACCGCCGCGCCCAGTGGGCCGGAGCGGGACCTGTTCATCCGTCTTTACAGAACAAGACCCGTGGGCTATAAAAGAACCGGGATTCAACAATCAGGAGGCTTATGTCGCTTGCCCCGCACTATCACCTCAGGTTTCAAATACTCCCCACCCCCCGGGCCAGCCGGGACGCACGCAATCTGGTCGCCTTCTGCAAAAGCCACAAGGTCGAAGAGGTGGCCCTGTTTATTGCCGCGGAAGAATGGAACAGCGGACTGCTTTCCAAGACGGAAGAAAACCGCTGGTTTCGAGCCATTCGAACCGCGAAGACGATACTCGATCAGGCCGGAATCACCGTCAGCCTGAACCCGTGGATGACCGCCCTGCATTGCGCCCGCGGCCGCACGTTCCCGAAAGACCGGCGCTTCATCCCCATGGTCTCGCCCGCCGGCGAAACCTCCAAGGCCTGCGCGTCCTTCGCGGATCCCGCGTTTCAAGACTACCTCTGCCGCTTATATGCCCGCTTCGCCCGGCTCGGCTTCCGGGTCATCTGGGTGGAAGACGACTTCCGCTTCCATAACCACGGCCCCCTGACGTGGGGCGGCGGCTTCGAACCTCCCGTTCTGGCCCGTTTTTCCCGCAAGCTGGGGAAGCCGGTCACGCGGGAGGACGTCGTGGCCGCCCTGCTCAAACCCGGCAAACCCCACCCCTGGCGGGCCGTCTGGCAATCCGTCTGGCGGGAGATCCACCTGGAAGTGGCCGGACGCCTGGCCGCCGCCGTCGGGAAAGCCTCGGGTGGAAAAACCAAGCTCGGCCTCATGAGTTCGGATCCCCGGCACCACAGCTTCGAGGGGCGCGACTGGCAGGCCCTCTTCAAGGCGCTTTCCATCAACGGCCAGGTGGCGCACCGCCCTCATTACGCCGGCTATACCGAATCGCCCGGGTTCCAGAAGTTCGGCTCCATCCAGATGCTGGATCTGCAAAAACAGTTTCGCATCCCCGGATGCGAAGTGGCGCCCGAAGTCGAAAACTTTCCCTTTACCCGCTGGAGCAAATCCGACTCCCTGACCTGGGCGGAAATGGCTCTTTGCCAGTTTCACGGGTCACATGCGTTATTGCTGGACGTCTTCCCCTTCTCCGGCAATCCCGCGTCCACCGAACCGGAAATCGGGACCTTGCTCGACAGGTCCCGCTCCGCCCTGGCGTGGATAGCCAGCCGATTCACCCCTGACCTGCAGAGTCAGGGCGTCGGCGTTCCCTACAAAACGGACGCAGCCACCCATGCCCGCCTCCCGAAAGGGGCAAATTCCCTTTCGGCCTATGGCCTCACGTCGCCCTTTGAAGCGGGCCGGTTCCTGCTCCAGTATGGCATTCCGATCACCTCCCGCCTGTCCTCCGTCAATGCCGTATTCGGCTCGCTCATGTGGACCTTCACCGATTCCGAAATAGAGGCCCTGCTCCGCCGCAGCCTGTTGCTGGATGGCGAAAGCGCCGAAATCCTGCAACAGCGCGGCTTTGGCGACCTCCTGGGCGTACGCCTCCCTGCCCTGGCTGGACGCGAGGACGCGCCCTATTCCGTTGAAGAGGTCGTCTCCCGCCGCTCCGGCGTCGAACCCGGCTTCTACATGAATGCCAATTTGACGCCCCGCATGGCGCGCCTCTCGGCCGCGCCTGGGGCGGATACCTGGACGCGCATCCTGCACCCCGATGGCCGCCCCTTCGGCGCCGGCTGGGTGGTTTACGAAAACCGGCTGGGCGGGCGCGTAGCCACCGGCGCGACACCGGACCCCGCCCGCCTGGCGCCCTGCAACGCCCGCCGGGAAATCGCACAGCACCTCATTCGCTGGCTTTCCAAAGGCCGCTTCACCTCGCCCCTCGTGACCGGGGGCCCCCACCTGCTGCCCATGCATCTCAAGGGAGCGGGCGGCGAATGGCTGGCGGTCCTGAACGGCATGACCGATCCGGCGCCCGTCAAAACAGTTTGGCCCGGCGGACGGCGACTCAAGGCCTGGACCCTTCCGCCCCTTGGACAACCGATTCCCGCGCCGGCCAATGCCATCATCCCCTATCTGGGGTTCTGGGTGGCCCAACCCGGGAGGATCCCATGACAGCCTTGTTCATGCTGCTTATTTCGGGATCGGTGATCGTCCTCGTCGGCTTCCTGTATTCGCGTTTCCTCGCGCGGAACTGGGGTGAAGATCCCTCCCGCGTCACCCCCGCGGAAAAGCTCAATGACGGCCGCGATTATGTCCCCACCCCGACACCCATCGTCTTTGCCCACCATTTCGCCTCCATTGCCGGAGCGGGGCCCATCGTCGGCCCGGTGCTGGCCCTCTGTTTCGGCTGGTGGCCGGCCCTCCTCTGGATCGTCGTGGGCGGCCTGCTCATCGGGGGCGTGCACGACTATCTGGCAGCCTTCATGTCGATCCGCAACCAGGGCCAATCCCTGGCCACCATTGCGCGTCGGCTTTTGGGCCGGGGCCCCTTCCTGGCCCTCATGCTGTTCCTCATCCTGATGCTGGGCCTGGTCACGGCGGTATTCCTGAACACCTCGGCCAGCGCGCTCGTGAGCATGCTCGACTTCGGCCGGATGCAGTTGACACCGGGACAGACCGTCTTTCATGTCGTGGAAGAGGCCGGCATCCAAAAAGTGGTGATCGGCGGCGTGGCCTCCATGAGCGTGATCGTCATCACCCTTCTCGCCCCGCTCGTGGGCTGGATGTACATCAAACGTCAGATTTCAGTCTGGAAGTGTTCCCTCGTCGCCACGGCCATCTGCCTCCTGAGCATCGTCCTGGGCGTCCTCCACCCGGTCTCATTCCCCGCCACGGTAACCGTCGCCGGCATCACCTTGAAAGGCGCGGAATGCTGGAAGCTGCTGCTGGCCTTCTACACGCTCGTCGCCGCGGGCGTCCCGGTCTGGCTGTTCCTCCAGAGCCGTGATTTCATCAACGTCCACATCCTGTATGCCGGCATCGCCTTCCTGCTGGCGGCCCTGGTGACGGCCTCGCTCCGCGGCGGCATGCCGCCGCCCGAGGCGGCCCTCCCCGCGTTCGACTCCGTGACCGGCACCGACAAGCTCGGCATGCTGTGGCCCTGGCTGTTCATCACGATCGCCTGCGGCGCGGTGAGCGGATTCCACGGCCTCTGCGCCGGCGGCACCACCTGCAAACAGCTCAAATCCGAATCAGCCACCCGCTATATCGGCTACTGGGGCATGCTGCTCGAATCCATCCTCGCCGTCGCCGTCGTCTGCACGCTGGTCGTCGGCACCACCAAGGGCTTCTACCTCGACGATGTCTTCCCGGTCGGCAAGGACAACAATCCCGTCCTCGGGTTTGCCTTCGCCGTCGGCCACGCCGGCTACTCGGCATTCGGGCTGCCGATCGCCGTCGGCGCGCTGGCGGGCATGCTTCTTCTGGAGGGGTTCGTCATCACGACGCTGGATACCGCCGTGCGCTTGAACCGCTATCTCATCGAGGAGGTCTGGCAGGAGTTCTTCGGCCGGTTCGACCTCTTCGCCGCCCGGGCGGCACGCCTGACCGTGACAGCTCCTGAGACCGTCGGAAGCGATGGGATCCCGGCCAACATGGGCATGGCAGGCCAGCCCCCCCCACCCGCCACAATCACCCGCGGCCCCTTCCGGGCTCTGCTCACTTTTCTGGGCTACTACTGGGTCAACTCCGGACTCGCTGTGGCGCTCATGCTCTGGCTGTCGTTCTCGGGAAATATCCTGCAGTTGTGGAAAATATTCGGCGCCGCCAACCAGCTCCTGGCCGCCTTTTCCCTCGGAATCGGGGCCATCTGGCTGCTCCGCCAGGGCCGGCGCACCTGGTTTGTGACCCTCCCGGCGGTCTTCATGCTGGCCACCACGGTGACCAGCCTCATTCTTCTGGTGCAAAAATTCCAGCCCGGCCTGTCGCCCGAAGGCAAGCCGATCGGCAATCCCACGCTCTTCGGCGCGGACCTCGTACTGATGATCCTCACCGCCTATCTGGCGTTCGCGGGAATCCAGGAGCTGACAAAGCGTTTCCGCCGGACAACGTGATCCGCCCGTTAACGCCTCATGGCCAGAATCCGCCTCATATTGCCGCCCAACACAGGTATTAAAACCGTGTCCGGAACATTCAAGGAAAGTAGCCGCCCCAATTCCCAGTGGATGTCATGGGCCACAGCGTCCGTGCCGAACACCACCTGGCGCGAAGCCACCTCGCGAAGGGTCTCCTCCCAGGGAATGGTCGAACAGAAACTGCCGCACCATTCCAAATACACATTCTTGTTTTCCTTCGCCAGAGTCACCGATTCCCGCCGCCCAGCGTCACCCCCACCCGAATGTCCCACGATAAAGGAGACATGCGGGTACCGCTTGACCACATCCGTCAACATCGCCGGCGAGCTGTAACTTCCGTTCCAGGTGTGATTCAAAACCGGCAAACGATGCTGTTCCGCATACTTCCACATCGGCGCGAACCGGGAATCATCAATCGGGATCGACCAGTAATTGCCGTGCGTTTTAAATCCGACAAAAACCGATCCGGCAAAATAGCGGTCCAGCCGGGGAATAAGCTCCTTCGCATAAAAGGGATTGAACACCACGTATCCCTTGATCCGGGCGGAAACCGGCGTCAGCAGGGACTCCACCCGGTCATTGCCTTCCACCGGGCCCCCGGTCAGGGCCTGGAGCCCGGACACGATCATGGTGTCGATGCCGATGGCATCCAGGGCCTTGAGCGCCAGCGGAATCTGCTTCGCCTCCTCCTGGACATTCAGGACATACCCGCCGGAAGGGCCGACATGGCCGTGGGCATCAACCACATCCACCCCGAGCGGCTGGCCATCCAGAAGCCGCCGCCACACCGTATTGCCCGGCGTATCCATCGCCAGGCGGGGTGCACAGGGCTTGAGCCCGGCCAGCCGCTCCAGATTGCCGCCGGCAATCAGGCGGCGCTGGCGATCGGTAATGTCCGCCCGGGCCAGCGCCGCAATAGCGGCCCCGTTGTGCGTCTTATACCCGGTCCCGAACACCAGCCGCTCAGCGCCAAACCGCTCGACAACCAGCTTGGTCGCGTCATACGAATGCATCCATGAACTATCCAATAGGATGTTCTTGCGGCGGCGCATCAGGTCAAACACCGTGATGCAAGGACCCCACATGACCTCCGTCAGGATCAGCGGCACCTCCGGATAGCGCTCCGCAAAATCCGCAACGTCTTCGACGGCCGCCTGATCATGCCGGAGGATCACGAAGGGTTTCCGTTTCATGACCGCCGTCATCACCGGATCCAGTTGCCGGAGGGTCAGCCGGCCAAACACATTGACGAACCGGAGGGCCCGGGTGCCGCTCTCCGCCATCTGGTCGACCAGTCCTTCCACGCCGCCCGACTCGTAAGGCATCAGGCCGGAAACGGAAAGCGCGGGAACAATACGCCCGGAGGCGCCAGGCGTGGCCCGGATCTGGTCGAGCATGGCCCGGTTGCCGGCCCCGGCATGATTCTGGGCCGACTCCACATTCCAGACCAGGGAACGGGCGATGCCAAAACGATCCATAAACGCGAGCCGGTCAGCCAGGACGGGAAACTCGGGAGCCCCGGCTGACGGCTTGCCAAAACTTCCGTTGGCATCAAACAACACCGGCATCGTGCTCATGGTGGCTTCCCCTGCCTCATCGTGTTAGCGCCTCATGGCCAGAATTCGACTCATGGTTCCGCCCAAAATGGACTCCAACACGGTGTCGGGGACATTCAAGGATAGCAACCGCCCCAATTCCCAGTGGATGTCATGCGCCATCGCGTCCGTACCGAACACCACCTGGCGATAATCCACCTCGCGAAGCGTCTCCTCCCAGGGAATGGTCGAACAGAAACTGCCGCACCATTCCAAATACACATTCTTGTTTTCCTTCGCCAGCGTCACCGCTTCCCGCCGCCCCGCGTCCCCCCCGCCCGAATGTCCCAGTAACACGGGAATATGCGGGTACCGCTTGACGACCGCGGCCAACATCGCCGGCGAATCATAGCTGCCGTTCCAGGTGTGATTCAAAACCGGCAAACGATGCCGCTCGGCATACCTCCACATGGGGTCGAACCGGGGATCATCGATCGGAATCTTCCAGTAATCGCAAAGTGTTTTAAACCCGACAAAAACAGAGCCCGAGAAATAGCGGTCCAGTCGGGGGATGAGCTCCTTCTCATAAAAAGGATTGAAGACCACATACCCCTTGATCCTGGCCGAGACCGGCTTCAACAGCGACTCCACCCGATCATTGCCTTCCACCGGGCCGCCCATCAAAGCCTGTAGCCCCGAAATGATCATGGTGTCGATCCCCGCCGCATCCATGGTCGTCAAGGCCGCCGGGATCTGCTTCGCCTCGTCCTGAGCCGTCAAGACATAGCCGCCGGAAGGACCAAGATGGCCATGCGCATCGATGGCGCCGACTCCCAGCGGCCGGCCATCGAGAAACCGGCGCCACACCGTATTGCCGGGCGTATCCACCGCCAGGCGGGGCGCACAGGGCTTGAGCCCGGCCAGTCGCTCCAGATTGCCGCCGGCAATCAGGCGCCGCTGGCGATCGGTAATGTCCGCCCGCGCCAGGGCCGCCATGGCCGCCCCGTTGTGGGACTTATACCCGGTTCCGAACACCAGCCGCTCGGCGCCAAACCGGTCGACAATCAGCTTGATCGCGTCAAACGTATGCATCCAGGAGTTGTCCACCAGGATGTTCGTCCGCCGCCGCATCAAATCAAACACCGAGAGACAAGGCCCCCACATGACCTCCGTCAGGATCAGCGGAACCTCCGGATAGCGCTCCGCAAAATCCGCAATGTCCTCGACTCCAGCCTGGTCATACCGGAGAACCAAGAAGGGTTTCCGTTTCCGGATCACCGCCATCACCGGATCCAGTTGCCGCAGGGTCAGCCGGCCAAACACATTGACGAACCGGAGGGCCCGGGTGCCGCCCTCCGCCATCTGGTCGACCAGCCCTTCCACGCCGCCTTTCTCGTAAGGCATCAGGCCGGAAACGGAAAACGCGGGAATAATGTGCCCGGAGGCTCCGGGCGTGGCCCGGATCTGGTCGAGCATCGCCCGGTTGGCGGCCCCGGCATGATTCTGGGCCGACTCCACATTCCAGACCAGGGAACGGGCGATGCCAAAACGATCCATAAACGCGAGCCGGTCAGCCAGAGTGGGAAACTCGGGAGAGCCGGCTGACGGTTTTCCAAAATTGCCATTGGCATCAAACAGAACAGGCGCCGACTTCATGAATCACTCCCCGCATTGGACGGACTCTCAACAGGTTTGGATCCCGGTTCGACGCCCCGGCCCTTCGTCATCCACTGACGAAGCAGAAAGCCGCCCACTACCAGAAGGGTCGGACCCAGGAATATTCCCATGAACCCGAAGGCCAGAATGCCGCCCATGACGCCCAGGAGTATAACCACCAGAGGGAGGTTCGCCCCCCGGCTGATCAAATAGGGGCGAACCAGGTTGTCAATCCCGCTGATCACAAAAAAGCCCCAACACCCCATGAAAATGGCCCATCCGACCTGGCCCGAAAGCAGCAGCCACGCCATCGCAGAAACCCAGATCAGGGGCGGACCGAGCTGGACCACCGACAAGCAAAAAGTGAGGAACCCCAGCAGGAACGGGGACGGCACCCCCGCGAGCTTCAATCCGATCGCTGCCACAATGCCCTGCGCCAGAGCCGTCCCTAGTATCCCGTAGACAACCCCCTTGATCGTGCCGCCAACCGCCTGAATCATGTGAATCGCGTAGTCGCCGGCCAGCCGTTTCATCGCCCCTGAAATCCAGAGGGCCATGCTGGCGCCGTCGCGGTAAAAAAAGAAAGCAATCAACACGCTCAGCGAAAGCTGCAGCACGCCCTGGCCAAGCTTCAGTCCAACGTGAAGCAGAAAGGCCTCATTGTGGACGAAAAGGTCCTTGGCAAGCTCCAAGGCGCTCCCGGTGCTGCCGGAAAGCCGCTGCCAATGCTCGACCAGAATACTGCCAACAAAAGGAACGGACCCCAGCCAGGCCGGCGCTTCCGGCAACGGGGTGATCCCCAACCGTTTCATGAATCCGCTGATCTCCGTCAGGTTATCGGCCAGCGTCAGCCCCACGATGGCAAAGGGAAGCACCATCACGAACCCGATGATAAGCGTCATGATCAGCGCGGCCAACGTCCTCCGTTTGCCAACCCAGTTTTCAATTCGGGAAAAAAACGGCCATGTCGCAAAACAAATAATGCCCGCCCACAACAACGAGGAAATAAAAGGGCGTATCACCATGAAGCAGCCCAGGCTGAGCAACGCAAGAGCCGTCACCACAACCAGTTGCTCAATACGGGCACCTTCTTTCATGACTGGATTCCCTTCCTCGGTACGTCAGGCGTTTTTTTCATGCCTCCCAGTATACCCCTTGCCGGGCGTTGATGGAACCGATTTTGTTGCGTTCCTTGCCCCGCGGGCGCATCTCTGAGTTATGGCACTTGTAAGCTTGGTTGTGCTGTCGGTTGAATCTCCTCTAAGCCCGCATTTGGAGAGGCAAGTGCCCCTCCTCAGTGCAATTATGGCCCGGGTTCGCGCTGCAAGGTGCGGCGTGTCCCAATACAAC